>NZ_MAFC01000006.1 GCF_002013465.1 Mycobacterium sp. D16R12
GTTAACAGTTGCGGCCGACCAGCTCCGCCCGGTTCCTGTCGCCCCACTTCTCTAGCGGCTCCAGGGCTGCGCTCAGATCCTTGCCGAGCGCCGTCAGTGAGTACTCCACGCGCGGTGGAATCTCCGGATAGAGCTCACGGTGTAATGCCGCTCCCCTGGACTACGTGGTGAAATTCATGGACTCCCTGAAAGAATTCCTGGTGCAGTTCGCCGAGGCGGCCAAGATCGGCGGGGTGCTAGATGTCGCGATGCTCAAGATGATGGACGCAGGAGCCCAGCACATCATCGATGCCAGCGACGAACGCGGCGAGACCGTCACCAGTTACCGGCTGATACGCGGCGACTGATCGGGCCGCTCGGTGAGGTATGCCCTCGACAACGCGAGGGCGAGCACCACCGCGACAACCAACACGTACACCGGCAGCAGATGCTCGAAATGCGTGTACCCGATGGCGAAGTGAATGGCCAGGACCGGCACGGTGCCGAACGCGCATCCGATCAGCAATGACCACCAGACCCAGCGCTCGCCGCGGCGCCAGCCCCACAGGCTGATCAGGAGCACCGCCAGCCCGGCACCCATCAACGCGCCACCGAAACCTGCACGGTCGTGCGCGATGAAGGATGGCAAGTGCCGGTTGGCCGCACGCAGCGCCTCAGAGCTGGTACCAAGGAAAACGAGATCGGTGGGGACGAAGACCGATGTCAGCCCCACCGTCGAAATCACCGCTCCGGCAACGAACAACCCACCGCCAACACCGATCATGAGCAGCTGCCCCCACAGTGCGCGCCGACGCTCCGATTCGGGCCCCTCGATGACGGGCGGCCAATGCGGGGCTGCGGGCGCACACCACACGGCCAGCAGTAGCAGGGGGAACAACCCCACAACGACCAGTGTGTGCAGTGGCTCGAGAAACCCCGTCAGCAGGAAGTAGAAGTACGTCAGGAATGCGACCAGCCCGGAAATCAACAGCGCGTTACGGGCCCAGCGGTGCCCCTCCCTGATCCCACCCCAGGCCAACCCCAGGTACAGCACGCCGATACCAATCATGTTGCCCGCCATGGTGAGCCGGTCATGCTGCAGAAACCCGACCAGATGATGGTTCACGCCGTGCAGGCCGTCGACCGAAAGTCCGAGATAGTCGCGGTCGTACCACAGCAGCACGGGCCCCAAAGAGATGGCGGCCGCCCCGATACCCGCGACAATCAGACCGAGCCCTACCAATGCACCCCATATCCACGCGGGCCATGCGCGCGGATCGAACCCGATATCGCGCAATGCCTTTGGTGGCGAAGTCGGCGTGGCAGCCTCAATCACCCGGCTGAACCAGCCCGGCCCGGCGGCGATCAAGACCGCAGGCGTGGCCAGCACTGTTGTCGACGGGTCCGCCAGTACGCGCACCGCGGCATCAATCGAAGGTTCGGTCAGTCGCACCGTCCCGGCATCCCCGGGCAACGACACCTCGTCAACGAAGGGCGCTACCGCATCGGCCACCTCGGCGGTAGCGGCGAGCGCGATGACCCGGCACCTGCGATCGGCGGCCGCTCGCCGCACGGTGTCCACATCGGCGGCGCCCACCGGTCCGATCTCAACGACACCGGCTCCCTGCACCGGCAGCACCGCGACGGCCTCGCGCGCGATCGAGGGCGGAACCGTCGCCCCGAACCGGCCCTGCCACTGCGGCGGAACGGGCGGATGGTCGAACACCCAGGGAATCCAGCGCCGCCCTCCGGCATGCGTCACCACCGCCGCCAGGGCCTTCATCGCCCAGGCCCGTGTCCTGCGTTCACCGAGAATGGACGACGCGATCGGGCTCAGCGGGTGGTATGTCCAGTCCGGCATTGGCGAATTCTCGCACCGCGACCAGCAACGCACCGCGGATCTGAACTCGGTATCCAACTCGATGAGCCGAGCACCCTCGAACGCGACTAGGCTCACAGCGTGACCCTCTCGGCCGACCCCGCACCTGAATTCGCCGCCTACGCCCACCCCGAACGCCTCGTCTCCGCCGACTGGCTTTCCGGGCACCTCGGCACTCCTGGACTGTCCATCGTGGAGTCCGACGAGGACGTTCTGCTCTACGACATTGGGCACGTCCCCGGCGCGGTGAAGATCGACTGGCACGTCGACCTGAACGACGGCACGGTCCGCGACTACATCGACGGCGCACAGTTCGCAGAACTCATGAACCGCAAGGGGATTCGCCGCGAGGACACGGTTGTCATCTACGGCGACAAGTCCAACTGGTGGGCCGCCTACGCACTCTGGGTGTTCACACTGTTCGGTCACCCCGACGTCCGGCTCCTCGACGGCGGGCGGGATCTGTGGATCTCCGAGGGACGCGACACCACGCTCGATGTTCCGGCCAAGCACACCGAGGGCTACCCCGTCGTGGACCGCGACGACGCCCCCATTCGCGCGTACGCCGACGAGGTGCTGGCCCACCTCGGACATGGACCGCTGGTCGATGTCCGTTCCCCGGCCGAATACACCGGCGAACGCACTCACATGCCCGATTACCCGGAAGAGGGTGCGCTGCGCGGCGGGCACATACCCACTGCGGTCTCGATCCCCTGGGCCAAGGCCGCTGCCGACGACAGCAGGTTCCGGCGCCGCGCCGAGCTCGACGGCATCTACGGCGATGTCATCGCCGCTGACGGTGACATCGTCGCCTACTGCCGCATCGGCGAGCGCTCCAGCCACACGTGGTTCGTCCTCACCTACTTGCTGGGCGTCGAGGGTGTGCGCAACTACGACGGCTCCTGGACCGAGTGGGGCAACCGGGTCCGCACTCCGATCGTCAAGGGCGACAAACCAGGCGCGCCCCCTGCAGCATGAGCCTCCCCGCCGAACTCGCCGAGATCGTCGCCGATTTCAAGGCCGTCGACGGACAGGACAAACTGCGGTTGTTACTGGAGTTCTCAACCGAATTACCTGAGTTGCCATCGCATTTGGAGCAGGCGGCCATGGAGCCGGTGCCGGAATGCCAGTCGCCGCTGTTCCTGGACGTCGACGCCAGTGACCGCGGCGGCGTCCGGCTCTACTTCAGCGCGCCCGCCGAGGCTCCGACGACGCGCGGGTTCGCCTCGATCCTGCATCAGGGTCTGGACGGTCAGTCCGCAGACGCGATCCTGGCGGTCCCCGACGACTTCTATGCGGATCTCGGATTGGCGGCGCTGATCAGCCCCCTGCGACTGCGCGGAATGTCGGCGATGCTGGCGCGCATCAAACGACGACTGTCCTGAACCTACTCATCAGTAGGTAAAAACTTGGGGCGGCACACCCCATCCCGGATGTGTGTTTGATGCCACGGATGCATAAACTCACTGCCGAGACTCTAAGAAAGCACTAAAACCAGGAGGCCAGGTGCCCAATCACGCCAGCTCGAAGATCAGCAAGGTACTCGTCGCCAACCGCGGTGAGATTGCGGTCCGGGTTATCCGCGCTGCGAAGGATGCTGGACTGGGCAGCGTCGCGATCTACGCCGAGCCCGACGCCGACGCACCCCACGTTCACCTGGCCGACGAGGCCTTCGGTATCGGCGGTAACACCGCGGCCGAGTCCTACCTGGACTTCGGCAAGATCCTGGAAGCCGCCGAGAAGTCCGGCGCCAACGCCATCCACCCCGGATACGGCTTCCTCTCCGAGAATGCCGACTTCGCCCAGGCCGTCATCGACGCCGGGTTGATCTGGATCGGGCCCAGCCCGCAGTCCATCCGCGACCTCGGCGACAAGGTGACCGCCCGCCACATCGCCGCCAAGGCCCAGGCCCCACTGGTCCCCGGCACCCCCGACCCGGTCAAGAACGCCGACGAGGTCGTCGCCTTCGCCAAGGAGCACGGTCTGCCGATCGCCATCAAGGCGGCATTCGGTGGTGGTGGCCGCGGCATGAAGGTGGCCCGCACCCTTGAAGAGGTTCCTGAGCTGTTCGAGTCCGCCACCCGTGAGGCCGTCGCCGCCTTCGGCCGTGGTGAGTGCTTCGTGGAGCGCTACCTGGACAAGCCGCGCCACGTCGAGGCCCAGGTCATCGCCGACCAGCACGGCAACGTCATCGTCGCTGGTACCCGCGACTGCTCGCTACAGCGCCGCTTCCAGAAGCTCGTGGAAGAAGCGCCAGCGCCTTTTCTTACCGACGCGCAGCGCAAGGAGATCCACGAGTCCGCCAAGCGGATCTGCAAGGAGGCCGGTTACTACGGTGCCGGCACCGTCGAATACCTGGTGGGCCAGGACGGCCTGATCTCATTCCTCGAGGTCAACACCCGCCTTCAGGTGGAACACCCGGTCACCGAGGAGACCGCCGGTATCGACCTGGTACTCGAGCAGTTCAAGATCGCCAACGGCGAGGCCCTTGAGTTCACCGAGGACCCCACGCCGCGCGGCCACTCGATCGAGTTCCGCATCAACGGCGAGGACGCCGGCCGCAACTTCCTGCCGGCTCCCGGCCCTGTCAAGGTCTACGACACCCCCACCGGCCCCGGCGTGCGCCTGGACTCGGGCGTGCAGGCCGGTTCGGTGATCGGCGGACAGTTCGACTCGATGCTGGCCAAGCTGATCGTCACCGGTCGCGACCGCAATGAGGCGCTGGCACGCTCACGTCGTGCCCTGGCCGAGTTCAACGTCGAGGGCCTGGCCACAGTCATCCCGTTCCACCGCGCAGTGGTCTCCGATCCCGCCTTCATCGGCGACGAGGACGGCTTCACCGTGCACACCCGCTGGATCGAGACCGAGTGGGACAACACCGTCGAGCCGTTCACGGCCGACGCCGCCGAGGGCGAAGCGGACGAGGCTCTGCCCCGCCAGAAGCTGATCGTGGAGGTTGGCGGCCGTCGTCTCGAGGTATCGCTGCCCGGTGACATCTCGCTCGGTGGTGGAGGCGGTGGCGCCGCGAACGGTGTCGTCCGCAAGAAGCCCAAGGCCCGTAAGCGTGGTGGTCACGGCGGCGGCGCCGCCACCGGCGACTCGGTGACGGCTCCGATGCAGGGCACCGTCGTGAAGGTCGCCGTCGAAGAAGGCCAGGAGGTCGAGGCCGGCGAGCTGATCGTGGTGCTGGAGGCCATGAAGATGGAAAACCCCGTCACCGCGCACAAGGCCGGCACCATCACCGGGCTGAGCGTCGAGGCCGGAGCCGCCATCACTCAGGGCACGGTCATCGCAGAGATCAAGTAGGACTTTGTCGCCGAGCGTGAAGCTATGGCGGGATTCTCACCGAATTGCCGCCACAGCTTCACGCTCGACGCATTTCTAGACTCATGGAACCCATCGAGATCAACGCGGGCGCCTGGTACTTACGCGCCCTGCGTGCCGACGAACGCATGGACGACCGTCCGGCACTGTCATCCCTCGGTGTCGACGACTCCGAATACGTGACCGCTCGCACCGCCGACTGGGACTCCGATCGCCTCTACAGCTGGGCAGTCTGCGAACCCACCACCGCCGAGATGGTCGCCGAGGTACTGCTCGACCCCACCACCGGAACCATCGAGTCGCGGGCGCGCACCGACTACCCCGGCTCACCGGGCGCTGAGCAGGAAGCAGTCGCGGCGGTACGGCGCTTCGCCGACGCGATGCTCGCGTGACGGAAAGAATCCACTTGACCTCGAGTGCACTTTAGGTACGACGATAGGCGCGTGAACACGTCAACCGCTCCGCTGCGCCTCGCCGTGATCTGCGCCAGTACGCGTGACGGTCGGTTCGGTCCCACCGTGGCCAATTGGATCGCAGAAAAGGCCCGGCATCATCCGTCGTTCCAGGCCGGCTACATCGACCTCGCGGAATACCCACTGCCCCTTCACCTTTCCCGGAGAGAGGGGGCTGAAGGCGCCGCCCAGCTGGCCAAGGTGACGGCACGGTTGCGTATCGCCGACGCCTTCCTCGTGGTCACTCCGGAGTACAACCACAGCTTTCCCGCCCCGCTGAAGAACCTGATCGATTGGCATCACAGCGAATGGCAGGCCAAGCCGATCGGATTCACCTCATACGGCGGCATGTCGGGCGGATTGCGCGCCATCGAGCAGCTGCGGCTGGTATTCGCCGAGCTGCACGCCGTGACCACCCGGGATGTGGTGAGTTTCCACGGCGTGTGGAGCCAATTCGACGACGCCGGCCGGCTCGTCGATAGCCGCGACGCCGAGACAGCCGCCAAGACGATGCTCGACGAGCTGGCGTGGTGGGGCTCCGCGCTACGGACGGCGCGCGAGCACTCTCCCTACGCCTGGTAAGACAGCGCCCTCGATACTGCGGCCACCGCAGCGTCGATCTCCTCGGCGCTGACAATCAGCGGTGGCCGGAACCGGACGCTGTTCTTGCCACTGGGCAGCAGGATCACGCGCTCCTGCGACCATAGGCGCTGCACCAGACGATCGCGCTCCTCGGCGCTCGGCAGACTGAACGCACACATCAACCCACGGCCCCGCACATCGCTGACCTCACCGTGCCGCAGCGCGAGGGTCTGCAGGCGGTCGAGAAGATACTCGCCCATCCGCGCCGCGTTACCGAAAAGCCGCTGCGACTCAATCACTTCCAGGATGCGGCGGGAGCGCACCATGTCCACCAGATTTCCACCCCAGGTGGAGTTGATACGCGAGCTGACGGCGAAGACATTGTCGGCGACCTCGTCAACACGACCACCCGCCATGACCCCGCACACCTGTGTCTTCTTCCCAAAGGCGATGATGTCGGGAGTCACGCCCAGCTGCTGGAAGGCCCAGGCCGTTCCGGTAAGTCCACACCCGGTTTGCACCTCGTCGAAGACGAAAAGAGCGTCATTCTCGTGACACAGCGCACGCATGGCGTGGAAGAACTCCGGACGGAAATGGTGATCTCCGCCTTCTCCCTGGATCGGCTCGGCGATGAAACATGCGATGTCGTGCGGATTTTCGGCGAACGCACGACGCGCCTGCTCCAGTGCCGCAGCCTCCAGCTCATCGATATCGCAGTCGGGACGCAGGTACGGTGCGTCGATGCGCGGCCAGTCGAACTTGGGGAAACGCGCAACCTTGTTGGGATCGGTGTTCGTCAGCGACATGGTGTATCCGCTGCGACCGTGGAAGGCCTCTCGCAAGTGTAATACCTTGGTGCCCAAGGCCGGATCGATTCCGTGTGCCTCGTTCCAGCGGCTCTTCCAGTCGAAGGCGACCTTCAGCGCGTTCTCGACGGCCAGCGCGCCACCGTCGACGAAGAACAGGTGCGGAAGCGCCGGATCACCGAGCACGCGCGCGAATGTGTCTACAAACCGGGCCATCTCGACGGTGTAAATATCCGAGTTGCTCGGCTTGTTGATGGCGGCCCGGGTCAGTTCGGCACGGAACTCGGCGTCCTCGGCAAGCATCGGGTGATTCATACCCAGCGCCGATGAGGCGAAGAACGTGAACATGTCGAGATAGGTGGTCCCGTCGCGCGCATCCACCAGGTGCGCCCCACGCGAACGTTCCAGATCCAGTACGAGGTCCATTCCGTCGGCCAGAATGCTGCGCCGCAACACCTCATGCACCCGGTCCGGTGTCACCGAGTCCGGACGCGTTACCTCGTCATCGGTCGTGGAACCAGCGTGGGCCCCCGGAAACATTAGTGCGGTCATAGGCCCACAATAACGCAGTATTTACGACTTCTCTACATCAAGACAAGAATATTTACGGCACAAGCTGGCGACCATCGTAAAAAGTTTGTAAGATGATGGTGCTTCGCGTGCGAACGTTGGCTGTGGTGCGGATCAGCTGCAGCAGTTCCTCGAGCGCACGTGGCGAGGGCACCCGCACCAGGAGGACGTAACTTTCCTCGCCCGCCACCGAGTGGCACGACTCGATGGCGTCGATGCGCTCAAGCCGTGCCGGAGCATCATCGGGTTGCGAAGGATCGAGAGGGGTGATTGCCACGAACGCCGACAGCATTTGCCCCACCGACTCCGGATTGACCCGGGCCGCGTATCCGGTGAGAACACCGCGAGACTCCAGCCGTCGCACGCGAGTCTGCACCGCCGAGATCGACAGCCCGGCCTTGGCGGCCAAATGCGCGAGGGTCGCCCGGCCATCGCGCGCCAACTCGCGCACCAGAATTCGATCGACGTCGTCGAGCGGACGCTCTGGTGCTCTCTCGGAATCCGCAGTCACGGGGGCAGAGTACCGCGACCAGGGACAACAAGGAACGGACTTGCGTAGGCCAATTACCTCAACGCCAATTACCTCAACTCGGAGACGAATACGATGACGGCGCTCATCCCCTGTTGGGAACTCCGGGCAGGTTTCGCGGCGACACTCTCGCGGATGTATGGGACTGAGGTTCCCGCATACAACACGTTGGTCGATGTCAGCACCGAGGTGAACCAGACTTACGCCACAACACATCCGGATGCCGAACGGCTCGGATCGGTCGAACGGGTGACCGCCGAACGCCATGGTGCGATCCGCGTGGGCAGCCCGCAGGAACTCGCCGCCGTTGCCGACCTGTTCGAAGCGTTCGGGATGTATCCCGTCGACTTCTACGACCTGCGTGACGCCGCGTCCCCGGTGCCCGTAGTCTCCACGGCATTCCGCCCGATCGACGAGAAAGAGTTGGCGCTCAACCCCTTCCGTGTATTCACCTCAATGCTGGCAACAGCCGACAGTCGATTCTTCGACGCGGGACTGCGCACCCGCGTCGAGAACTTCGTCAAGCAGCGAGAGTTGTTCGATCCCGCGCTGCTGGCACATGCGCGAATGATCAGCGCTGCCGGCGGAGCCACCCCGGCACAGGCCGCGGATTTCATTCGTGAGGCTGTCACCTCCTTCGCGCTGTCCAGCGCCCCCATCGACCGTGCTTGGTACGACGAACTTTCCGCGGTCTCGCCCGTCGCCGCCGATATCGCTGGGGTGGGCGGTACACATATCAACCATCTGACGCCACGCGTGCTCGATATCGACGACCTGTACCGGCGGATGACGGCACGCGGCATCACCATGATCGACGCGATTCAGGGCCCGCCCCGGTGGCCTGGGCCCGATGTTCTCCTGCGGCAGACCTCGTTCCGCGCGCTGGCCGAGCCGCGTCGTTTCCGCATGAGTGACGGTTCCGTGTCCAGCGACACGCTGCGGGTCCGGTTCGGGGAAGTCGAGGCCAGAGGCATCGCCCTGACACCCGCCGGCCGCATCCGCTACGACAACGCCATGGCCGCCATCGATGCCGCGCAAGCAGATCCCGAACGGGCCGCGTCCCTATGGGCCGATCACTTTCCCGATACCGAAGCCGGTTTGGCCGAGCAGGAACTCGCGTACTTCCGTACGGATACCGGCCCCGGAGGGGAAATCTCACGCAGCCCCATCGTCTACGAGGACTTCCTGCCGCGCTCGGCCGCCGGGATCTTCCGCTCCAATCTTGATGACGACGGTTCCTACGGGGACGGCGCCGATCGTCACACCGCCGACTATTCGAAGGATTGGATGTCCGGCGCCATCGGCCGGGACATTCACGATCCGTATGCGCTCTACGCCGCCATCGCCGCACAATCTGACCTCACGATAGGAGCCCACCGATGACCACCACCCTGCCGACCTCATCCCCCGAGGTGCTGCCGTCCGCCGAGGAGTTGCGCGCACGGGCCCAGAACGCACTGCGCTGGATCGGCGCTGATGTAGAGCTGAGCACCGAGCCGGGCGAGCACGGCGGCGTTGCGGTCCGTACTCCCATTACCGGTGACACGCTGTTCACGCTGGCGGCGAGCTCCGCCGAGGACGTCGACAACGCCATCACCGAAGCCGCCCAGGCATTTTCACAATGGCGCACCACCCCCGCACCCGTCCGCGGTGCGCTGGTGGCCCGCCTCGGCGAGCTGCTGACGGAGCACAAAAAAGACCTGGCCGAGTTGGTGACTATCGAGGCCGGAAAGATTGTCTCCGAGGCCCTCGGCGAGGTGCAGGAGATGATCGACATCTGCCAATTCGCGGTCGGGCTGTCCCGGCAGCTGTACGGCAAGACGATGGCATCCGAGCGTGCGGGGCATCGCCTGATGGAATCCTGGCATCCGCTCGGCGTGGTCGGGGTCATCTCGGCCTTCAACTTTCCCGTCGCCGTGTGGTCGTGGAACACCGCGATCGCTCTGGTCTGCGGTGACACCGTGGTGTGGAAGCCCTCCGAGCTGACGCCACTGACTGGTGTTGCCTGCCAAGCACTTCTAGACCGAGCGGCCGCCGACGTGGGGGCACCGCCGGAGGTCAGCCGATTGATCCAGGGCGGCCGCGAGGTCGGCGAACAACTCGTCGACGATCCACGCATCGCGTTGGTGAGCGCCACCGGATCGGTGCGGATGGGCCAGCAGGTCGGCCCGCGGGTAGCTGTGCGCTTCGGTAGATCACTGCTCGAGTTGGGCGGCAACAACGCGGCGATCGTGACTCCCTCGGCAGACCTGGATCTGGCGGTGCGCGGCATCGTCTTCTCTGCCGCAGGTACCGCCGGCCAGCGCTGTACCACCTTGCGACGATTGATCGTTCACCACTCCGTCGCCGATGCCCTGGTGGAACGCATCATCAGCGCTTATGGCCAGCTTCCAGTGGGCGATCCATTCGACGAGCGCACCTTGATCGGCCCATTGATCAACGAGAAATCGTTCCGCGATATGCAGGACGCCCTGGAAACCGCTCGCGCGCAAGGCGGGACCGTCATCGGCGGTGAACATCGAGAGCTGGGTGATGGTGCCTACTACGTCACCCCCGCCGTCGTGCGGATGCCCGAACAGGGCGACGTCGTGCACCGGGAGACCTTCGCCCCGATTCTGTACGTGCTGGGCTACGACACCCTCGACGAGGCGATCGCACTGAACAACGCGGTGCCGCAGGGCCTTTCCTCGGCCATCTTCACCCTGGACATGCGTGAGGCGGAACGCTTTATGGCCGCCGACGGATCCGACTGCGGAATCGCGAACGTCAACATCGGTACGTCAGGGGCCGAGATCGGCGGAGCGTTCGGCGGAGAGAAGGAGACGGGCGGCGGCCGCGAGTCGGGGTCCGACTCGTGGAAGGCGTACATGCGCCGCGCCACCAACACCGTCAACTACTCCACGGAACTACCGTTGGCCCAGGGCGTCCACTTCGGTTAATCGGACGGACTAATCGGATGCGCTACCAGGGGTGAGGCTGAAAGTCCTTCAGGAAGCAGCCGTACAGATCGACACCGCGCTCACCCTGAACAATGGGGTCATACACCCGGGCGGCACCGTCCACGAGATCCAGCGGCGCCCGGAATCCCTCCTGTGCCAAACGCACCTTGCTGCTGTGCGGACGCTCATCAGTGATCCAGCCGGTATCGACGGCGGTCATCAGGATGCCCTCGGAAAAGAGTTCACCCGCGCTGGTCCTTGTCAACATGTTCAACGCGGCCTTGGCCATGTTCGTGTGCGGATGCCCCGGCCCCTTATATCCGCGCGAGAAATTGCCCTCCATTGCCGATACGTTCACCACATACTTGCGCTTGGCGGTGGAAGCCCGCAGCGCGGGACGCAGCCGCGACAACAGAATGAAGGGCGCCACGCTGTTACACAGTTGCACCTCAAGCAGTTCCAGCGGGTCAATCTGATCGACCGTCTGTACCCAGCTGTTGGTATCGACGAGATCGGGTAGCAGCCCGCCGGCATCGACAGCCGTGCCGTCGGCGATCCGGTCCGGCGTGGCCGAACCAGCGGTCAAGGCCAACGACACCAGCGAGTGCGCGGCGGCCTCGGATCCCTCTCCGAGCGCCAAGGTGTGCGGATGCAACTCGCTGGAATCGCCCATCGCCGTAATCGGCACACGCGCGGCGGCACCGCTGAGCGGCGCCTGTTCTGCGTCAACCAAGGAGGTGTAGGAGCCCGGGCTGCGACGGACCGTCTGGGCGGCATTGTTGATCAGGATGTCCAACGGACCCTGTGCGGCAACTTCATCGGCGAAACGCGCTACCTGCGCGGGGTCGCGCAGGTCGATGCCCACGATGCTCAGCCGGTCGAGCCAGCCCGCCGCATCAGGCAGCTGTGCGAATCTGCGAGCCGCATCCCGCGGGAACCGGGTGGTAATGGTGAGACTAGCCCCGTCACGCAACAACATCAGGGCGATGTACATCCCGATCTTGGCGCGACCACCGGTCAGCACGGCCCGCCGCCCGGTCAGGTCGGTACGCTGATCGCGCCGGGACCTGTTGGCGGGCGCGCAATCCGGGCACAGTTGATGGTGGAACGCATCGATCTCGGTGTATCTGACCTTGCAGATATAGCAATGCTGCGGGCGCCGCAGCGTTCCCATGGCGTCACCACCACGCAGCGGCAGCCCGGCAGTCTCGTCATCGATCCGATCGGCCGATCCGGTGGCGGTCGCACCGATTACGGCGCGGTCGGCATCCAGCTCCGCCTGGCGCGCCTGACGACGGCGTTGTCTCTTGAGAATCTTGAAGAGTTTCGCGACCCCGCGCTGCACAGCAATCGAATCGGGATGATCGGGCGCAAGCTCGGCGGCCTGATCCAGGACACGCCCAAAGATGGCCATGTCCTCGGGGTCGATGTGCTTAGCCACCGAAGCAGTGTAGTTAGGTCGCCCGGTACCCACCGATCGCGCCAAGTGAAGACCTACCGCCTAGTAAAATCTGCTGGATGACCGACGACTCCGATGCAGTTCGCCCGAGCGGCTCATCGCCTCGCCGTCGGCTCACCCCCGAAGATCGGCGCGCCGAGCTCCTTGAGTTTGGAACTCAACTATTTGGCGAACGTCACTATGACGACGTCCGCATGGATGAGGTAGCTGAGCAGGCGGGCGTCTCGCGGGCGCTGCTGTACCGCTACTTTCCCGATAAGCGCTCGTTCTACACCGCGGTGATGCAGGCCGAGTACGACAGGCTGTACGACGCCACGATCTCCCTGGACATGGACCCAACGCTCACGGGTTTCGAGCGCCTGCGGCGCACCCTCCTGGTGTATCTGCACTATCAGGAAGAACATCCCTACGCGCCGGTGACCGTCTTCCGCATGATCGATTCGGCCGATCCCACCGTGGCCGCCATCGAACAGCAGGAATACGACAAGCAGACCGACCGCATCATGGCTGTCGTCGAACATGTCGCCGGCGACGAATTGACGCCGGCTCTTGTCACCATCCTGCGGGTGGTCATCCGGGCGTGGCTGACGTTCAACCAGGAACTGGCTCGCCAACGAGCCATCAACCCGGATCTCGATGTCGACTGGCTCGCCGATACCTCTGCGCACGCCATGATCGACGCCGTGCGGCGGGTGCCGAACATCCCGAAGGCTGTCGTCGATCTGATGGGCGCCGATTA
>NZ_MAFC01000007.1 GCF_002013465.1 Mycobacterium sp. D16R12
AAGAATTGTCAGCCCTTGTTGGCACGATGGTCTGATGAGCAGCGAGTCCGGCCCACTGGCCCGGTTCTCGGCACCCACTCGGGAATGGTTCGCCGAATCATTTCCGGCTCCTACGCAGGCCCAGTCCGGCGCATGGCAGTCCATCGCCAACGGCGACAACACCCTCGTCGTCGCCCCCACCGGATCCGGTAAGACCCTCGCGGCGTTTCTATGGGCCATCGACACCCTGGCCACTGCCGACCAGGACCGGCGCGGGCAGGATGTCGCCGGCAGCGCGGCTCCGGGAACCCGGGTGCTGTACATCTCGCCGCTCAAGGCACTCGCCGTCGATGTCGAACGAAACCTACGTGCCCCTCTTGCCGGGATCGCCCGGACCGCACAGCGGATGGGCTTGCCCGAGCCCTCGATCACCATCGGGGTGCGCTCGGGTGATACCCCCGCGCAGCGCCGCCGCGCGTTGATCTCCTCTCCCCCGGACATCCTGATCACCACCCCCGAATCACTGTTCCTGATGCTGACCTCGGCCGCACGCGAGACATTGAGAACGGTCACCACCGTCATCGTGGACGAGGTGCACGCGGTGGCGGGAACCAAACGCGGCGCACATCTGGCGCTCTCCCTTGAACGGTTGGACAGCAGGCTCTCCACACCGGCACAGCGAATTGGCCTGTCGGCAACGGTGAAACCCGCCGCCGAGGTCGCCCGGTTTCTGTCCGGCCGCGCTCCCGCTACCGTCGTCGCACCTGCCAGCCCCAAAACCTTCGACCTGTCGGTGGTGGTGCCGGTTTCGGATATGAGTGCCCCCGACACCTACCCGGACGCGGAGGCCTCTAACGCAGGCACCAACACGATCTGGCCGCACGTCGAGCAGCGCATCGTCGACCTCATCGAGGCGCACCGCTCGAGCATCGTCTTCGCCAATTCGCGCCGTCTCGCCGAGCGGCTCACCGCCAGGTTCAACGAGATTCATGCCGAACGCCTCGGGGTGGACCTCACCCCCGCTCCTAATCCGGGCGTACCGGGAGGACCCCCGGCGCACATCATGGGCAGCGGGCAGACCTTTGGCGCCGCACCGCTGCTGGCCCGCGCACATCACGGGTCGGTGAGCAAGGAACAGCGCGCGAACATCGAAGACGACCTCAAAACCGGCCGGCTCAAATGCGTGGTGGCCACCAGCAGCCTGGAGCTCGGAATCGACATGGGCGCCGTGGATCTGGTGGTTCAGGTGGAGGCACCGCCGTCGGTGGCCAGTGGGCTGCAACGCATCGGTAGGGCCGGTCACCAGGTGGGCGAGGTCTCCCGAGGCGTCCTCTTCCCGAAGCACCGTACCGATCTGTTGGGCTGCGCGGTCACGGTGCGGCGCATGCTCGACGGCGATATCGAGACCCTGCACGTACCCGCCAATCCGCTGGACATCCTGGCACAACACACGGTGGCCGCGTGCGCCTTGGATCCGCTGGACGTCGAGACCTGGTTCGACGTGGTCAGGCGTAGCGCCCCCTTCAGCTCGTTGCCGCGCAGCGCGTTTGACGCGGTGCTCGACCTGCTCAGCGGCAAGTACCCATCCACCGACTTCGCCGAGCTGCGTCCGCGTGTCGTCTACGACAGAGACGAAGGAACGCTCACCGGACGGCCCGGAGCGCAGCGGCTGGCGGTGACGTCCGGTGGCGCCATTCCCGATCGCGGCCTGTTCACGGTGTACATGTACGGCGGCGCCGAGGGCGAGAAGCCCTCACGGGTGGGCGAACTCGATGAGGAAATGGTGTACGAGTCACGGCCGGGTGACGTGATCTCATTGGGTGCCACCAGCTGGCGTATCACCGAAATCACCCATGAGCGGGTCGTGGTGGTCCCGGCGTTCGGGCAACCGGGCAGGTTGCCGTTCTGGCGCGGCGACGCGGTGGGCCGGCCCGCGGAGCTGGGCATGGCGCTGGGACACCTCACCGGCGAGCTGGCCGCCGCACGCGATGTCGACTTCGAAACACGTTGCGCTGCTATGGGATTCGATGACTTCGCGATGGGGAATCTGCGTACGCTCCTCACCGACCAGCTACAGTCGACGGGCGCCGTCCCCACCGACACCACGCTGATCGTCGAGAGATTCCGTGACGAGCTCGGCGACTGGCGCATCGTGCTGCATTCACCGTACGGACTGCGGGTCAACGGCCCGCTGGCACTCGCGGTCGCCGATCGGCTCCAGCAGCGCTACGGCGTCAGCGAGTCACCCACCGCCACCGACGACGGCATCGTGGTGCGGCTCCCCGACACCGACGACAACCCACCCGGGGCAAGTCTTTTCGTCTTCGATGCCGCGGAAATCGAGGCCATCGTGACACGGGAGGTCGGCGGGTCTGCACTGTTCGCGGCACGGTTCCGCGAGTGCGCGGCGCGCGCCCTGCTGCTGCCCCGCCGAACTCCTGGCCGCCGGTCGCCGCTATGGCAGCAGCGCCAGCGCGCCGCGCAGCTGTTGGACGTCGCACGCAAGCATTCCGATTTCCCGATGGTGCTCGAGGCGCTGCGCGAATGCCTGCAGGACGTCTACGACATCGGAACCTTGGTGCGGTTGATGTCCGGTATCGAGCAGCGCCGGATCCGGATCGTCGAGGTGCAGACCGACACACCCTCCCCCTTCGCGGCCGCTCAACTGTTCAGCTATATCGGCGGATTCATGTACGACGAGGATCGCCCACTGGCCGAGCGACGGGCCGCGGCGCTCTCCCTGGACACCGGCCTGCTCGCCGAACTGATGGGCCGGGTTGAGCTACGAGAGCTCCTCGACCCGACCGTCATCGAGGCGACCGAAAGACAACTGCAGCATCTCGCCGACGAGCGCAAGGCTCGCGACCTCGAGGGCCTCGCCGACCTGTTCCGCCTTCTCGGCCCCCTCACCAGCGATGAGGTCACCGCACGCTGCACCGGTGCCGGGACCGACTGGCTGCGCGAGCTTGTCGCGGCGCGCCGGGTGGTCGAGATCCACTACGGGCAGTGTGCCTGGTGGGCAGCCGTCGAAGACGTGGCCCGGTTGCGTGACGCACTCGGGGTGCCAGTACCGCCGGGCGTGCCCGCGGCCTTCACGGACGCGACAGCAGACCCGCTCGGAGAGCTGCTGAGCCGATACGCCCGGACACACGGCCCGTTCACCACCGGGCAGGCCGCCGAACGCTTCGGCATCGGAGTCCGCGTTGCGGCCGGCGCCCTGGCGGGGATGGCCGCCCGCGGCCAGTTGGTACCCGGCGAATTCACCTCTGCTGCCACAGATTCTGAGCAGTGGTGTGATGCGGAGGTCCTTCGGATTCTGCGCCGACGGTCGCTCGCTGCACTGCGCGCGCAGGTGGAACCCGTCAGCACGTCGGCGTTCGCACGGTTCCTGCCCGATTGGCAGTACCTCGATTCCAGCCTGCGCGGAGTCGACGGGGTGTCCACCGTCATCGACCAACTCGCCGGGGTACCGATACCCGCATCCGCGTGGGAGCCACTGATTCTGGCGCGCCGAGTTCGCGACTACTCCCCCCAGATGCTCGACGAACTACTGGCCTCCGGGGAGGCGGTGTGGTCCGGGCACGGCTCGATCACCGCACAGGATGGCTGGATCGCCTTGCACCCGAGCGGGCTCGCGCCTGCCACCCTCGCCGCCACCGGTCCCGTTGTTCTCGACGAGGCGCACCGGGCGATCCTTGATGGCCTTGCCGCCGGCGGCGGATTCTTCTTCCGCCAATTCGGCGAGGGTGCCACCAGGGCGGCGTTGTGGGATCTGGTGTGGGCGGGGCAGGTGACGGGAGACACCTTCGCACCCGTCCGAGCCCTTCTGGGCACCAGCACCACGTCACGTACCGCGCACCGAAACCGGCGAGCTCCTCGACTGCGCGCCTACACGCCGATCCCCACTGCGGCACCGGTCGATCCTGCGGTTGCCGGCCGGTGGTCGCTACTCCCGGAGAGGCTGACCGACGGTACCGAGCGCTCGCATCTGCAGGCCGAGTTGCTGCTCGGAAGGTACGGCGTGGTGACCAAGGGCAGCGTCGTCGCCGAGGGCGTCGCGGGCGGATTCGCGTGGCTATACAAAGTGCTGTCGACGTTCGAAGACAACGGGCGCTGCCGCCGAGGCTATTTCGTCGAATCGCTCGGGGGCGCGCAGTTCGCCTCGCCCGCCACCGTGGACAGGCTGCGCGAGTATCTCGACGCCGTCGATGACGAGCGCACACCGTGCCGGGCCACGGTACTGGCGGCGACCGATCCGGCCAATCCGTATGGCGCGGCGCTGGTGTGGCCGCGGTCGGCATCCGACTCCGGTCATCGGCCCGGCCGCAAGGCCGGGGCACTCGTGGCGCTCGTTGACGGCCGTCTGGTTCTCTACATCGAAAGGGGCGGCAAGTCGCTGCTGAGCTTCGTGACCGACCCCACGATGCTGCATGCCGCGGCATTGGGCACGATGGAATTGGTCCGCGACGGTGGGCTCGACGGCCTGGTGATCGAAAGAGCCGATGGCAGATCGGTCTTCGACATCGGGGAGTCGGCCGTCATCGCAGCCTTACTGGAGGCGGGTTTTGCACGGACACCGAAAGGACTGAGGGTACGCAGGTGAAGGTGACCCGGTTCGACCACATCGTGATCAACTGCACCGACGTGGAGACGACTGCGGCCTGGTATGAGCGGGTCCTCGGCATGACCCGGGAAACATTCGGTCCGGCACGCCGGACGGCCCTGACGTTCGGCACGCAGAAGATCAACCTGCGGCCGGTCACGGCGACCCAGGAGGAGTGGTTCACCGGCCGGGCCGCGGCCGCCGGATCCGATGACCTGTGTTTCATCACCGATGCCTCGCCGGCCGAGGTTCGCGAGCATCTCGGCGCATGCGGTGTGCACGTCGAACAAGGCCCGGTGACCAAGGTCGGGGCACTGGGCGAGATGACGTCGCACTACTGCCGCGACCCGGACGGAAACCTCATCGAGATCGCCGTGTACCCGTGACCAACAACCACTACCACCACCTCGCCTTCGGCGCGGACGCGATCGAGCGGCAGCGGGCCAACGGCAGCTATGTCGCCTACGGCACGCACCTGGAACGCCCCGACGACGGCCCCGACGCCCTGGGGTCTCGGGAGCTGCGGATGATCGCCGAGGCGACTCAGTTCTATCTGGGCACCGTCACCCCGACGGGATGGCCATACCTGCAATATCGCAGCGGCCCCGCAGGATTCGTCCGTCACCTCGGGGGTAACACACTGCGGTTCATCGACCTTCCAGGCAACAATCAGTTCGTGACGCTCGGAAACCTCGCGGCCGATAATCGGTTGGCGATGTTCTTCGTCGACTATCCGCGCAAGCAGCGCCTCAAGCTGTTCGGCCGTGGCACCGTGCATGACGGCGAACGCCGCGAGATCGATATCGCGGTAGAGGCATTCGACTGGAACTGCTCGCGCAGCATCATTCCCCGCTATGACCAGCAGTACCTCTCCGATCTCGGCAAGGCCTATCAAGAAAAAGCGCAGGCCAGAGAGGCCGAGCTGACGGCCGAAATCGATACGCTTCGCGGCCGCATTGCCGAGCTCGAAGCCACCGAACGATGAACCCCCTGGCCTCCCATCGGGTGCTGCGCACCCACGCAGCTCGGTTCAGGGACTGGCTACAGGAATATCCCGGCAACGAAATCGGGTACCCGGAGTGGAAGCACATCGAAGACCACTTCTCGGAGCTGCTTGTCACCGGCGGCATCCGTCGGCTCGACCAGGACGAGCAGACCGCCCTGCTTTATCTCATCGCCCGGAGCTGGGACATGAGCCGGATGATCGCGTGGCTGTCGAACACATCCACCATGTCCAACCTCGGCGAACTTGAACAAGAAGACTTCCTCATACTCGCCCGGCTGGCCTCAACCGTCCAGGGCACCGAATATGACGACGCCCGATACCAATTCGCGGCCTCCATCCGAAAGCTGGGAGCACTCAACACAGAAACGGAATCGCTCCTGCTGGCCTTCTATGCCAGCACCGATGAATACACCAAACGCCTAGCGCTCATATCCCTGGCGCAGGGCGGATATCCGGACATCCGGGCACTGATCGAAAAGTCCTGGCGCACGATCGACGAAGAGCACCACAAGATCGGCTGTCTGCAATGTCTCAGCGAATATGTCGGCGACGAGACCCTGCTACGCGAATACCTCGACAAGGCCAGGGATCTGCCAGGCCGCTACCTGCGGGACTACGCCGAACATCTCCGGGCGTCACTGCCGTAGCGCCCTCGCCGATTCGTACCGGACCTCCCTGCCGGTGAACGGGTCCCGGAATGCCAGCGAGCGCGCCACCAGTTGCAGCGGGCGGGTGAAGTCATCCGCTGCCACCTCCACAACCTCGGGATACAGCGAGTCGTTGGCAATAGGGATTCCCAGGCTGTTCATGTGCACCCGCAGCTGATGGGTCTGCCCGGTGCTCGGGGTCAGGCGATACCTGCCTGTCGAGCCGTCGTGATCGAGCAGCTCGATACGCGTCTCGGCGTTCACCGGCCCCGGCTCCTCGCTCGCCTGAAGGATGCTGCGCCGCTTGATGATCCTGCTCCGCAGCGTGACCGGCAGGGCGACTTCCGGGTCAACGGGTGCCAGCGCCTCGTAGATCTTGACGACCTGGCGTTGCGCGAACAGCGATTGATACGCGCTGCGGGCTTCCCGACGCACCGTGAACAGCAGCACGCCTGCGGTGAGCCGATCGAGGCGATGCGCGGGTGCCAGTTCCGGCAGCTCCAGCGTCTTACGCAACCGCACCAGCGCCGTCTCGGTGACATGGCGGCCGCGCGGCATCGTGGAGAGGAAGTGCGGCTTGTCGACCACCAAAATGTCATCGTCCCAGTGCAATACGTCGATGGCGAAGGGAACGGGAATCTCTGCGGCCACCTCGCGATACGTGTACACCGAGGATCCCGCACGCAGACATGTCTCAGCGGTGACGGGCACTCCGGCGGCGTCGACAACCTCACCGCCACTCACCTTCTCGGCGGCGGCCGGACCGAATCGGGACACCAGCTCATCAACCACCCGCCCGTCTTCTCGCAGGCGAATTCGAACCGGCCCCAAGCCGTCCCGGACTGGCAGCGGCGGCTCGGGAGCCCTTCTTCGAGGGCTCATCGGCCGGGCATGTTGCCGGGTCTTACTTGGATGGGGACAGTACGGTGCCGGTTTCGGTCACCGGTTCGACGATAAACGAGCGTGCCTCGGGTGCGGCGACACGCAACGCGTCCGCCGACGCGTCGTCGGGCTGCCGCTGCGAGCGCACCTCGGCGTCAACCCGCGCACGGTAGGTGTCCACCTCGCGCACAACGTCTTCCGTGGACCAGCCGAGCACCGGAGCCACCAGCTCGGCGACCTCCTGGGCGCAGTCGACGCCACGATGCGGGTATTCGATGGCAATACGCATGCGCCGGGCGAGAATGTCCTCGAGGTGCAAGGCACCTTCGGCCACCACCGCGTAGAGCGCCTCCACCTTCAAATACATCGGCGCCTTGGCGATCGGTTGCAGCAGGGTGTGATCCGAGCCCGCACAGGCCAGCACCTCGCCGATCAGCGAACCGTACCGGTCCAGCAGATGGCGCACCCGGTACGGATGCAGCCCGTAGGTCTCCCCCACATGCTCGGTCTGATTGATCAGCGCGAAGTATCCGTCGGCCCCCAGCAGCGGCACCTTCTCGGTGATCGAGGGCGCCACCCGTGCCGGCACGAATTCACTTGCCATATCGATGGCATCGGCGGCCATGACGCGGTACGTCGTGTACTTACCACCGGCGATGGCCACCAGCCCCGGCGCCGCCACCGCGACGGCGTGCTCGCGAGAAAGCTTGGACGTGTCGTCATCCTCACCGGCCAGCAGAGGGCGCAATCCCGCATACACCCCATCGATGTCGTTGTGCGTCAACGGCGTTGCCAGCACCGTGTTCACCTTGTTCAGGATGTAGTCGATATCCACCTTGGTGGCAGCAGGGTGCGCCAGGTCAAGATTCCATTCGGTGTCGGTGGTCCCGATGATCCAGTGGTTGCCCCACGGGATGACGAACAGCACCGACTTTTCCGTTCGCAGGATGATCGCCACCTCGCTGACGACCCTGTCTCGTGGCACCACGATGTGAACACCCTTGGACGCGGTCACCCGGAACCGGCCGCGGGTACGCGAGAGCGCCTGGATCTCGTCGGTCCACACCCCGGTGGCATTGACGACGACATGCCCGCGAACCTCGGTTTCGGCACCGTTCTCGGTGTCGCGCACCACCACACCGGTGACGCGATCACCCTCACGCAACAGCGAGACCACCTGAGTGGATGTTCTGACGACGGCCCCGTAATGCGCCGCCGTGCGGGCCACGTTCATGGTGTGCCGAGCGTCGTCGACCACGGTGTCGTAGTAGCGGATACCGCCGATGAGCGAGTTTCGCTTCAGCCCAGGCGCCAGCCGCAAGGCACCCGCACGGGTGAGATGTTTTTGGGCGGGAACAGATTTCGCGCCACCCATCTGGTCGTACAAAAAGATGCCGGCAGCAATGTAGGGACGCTCCCACCACCGATTAGTCAGCGGGAACAAGAACGGCAGCGGCTTGACCAGATGTGGCGCCAGCGTCGAAAGCGACAGCTCACGTTCACGCAATGCCTCTTGGACCAAACCGAATTCGAGTTGCTCGAGGTAGCGCAGCCCGCCGTGGAACATCTTCGAGGAACGGCTCGACGTCCCAGCGGCGAAGTCACGCGCCTCGACCAACGCGACCTTCAGCCCGCGCGTGGCCGCGTCGAGAGCTGATCCAGCACCGACGACACCACCGCCGATCACGATGACATCGAACTGCTCGGATCCCAGGCGCTCCCAGTTCAGCGAACGGGCCTGCGGTCCGAGGAACGTATAGGTCGGTCCACCCGACACCGATGGGCTGGTTGCGTCACTCACGACTGCTCCCTTCCACTCCCATTAACGGGCCCCGGAGTCCTTCCAGAAAGCCACGTTACCGGCCGGTAGCGCTCTCGTCTGTGATGCACGCCGCTGTAGCGCATGTCGCCCGAGGTCAGTCCAGGTCATCGTGCGCAATCAGCTGGCGTGCCGCCTCCGTCACCGAACCGGACAGAGACGGATACACCGACAGCGTCTGCGCGAGATCGTTCACCGAGAGCAAGTTCTGCACCGCGAGAGCGATGGGCAAAATCAGCTCGGAGGCGTTCGCGGCCACCACGACGCCACCGATCACCACACCGGTGGCCGGACGGCAGAAGATCTTGACGAAACCGCGCTTGAGTCCCGACATCTTTGCGCGGGGGTTCGTATGCAGGGGCAGCGTGACCGTCCGCGCCGGCACCTCACCGTTGTCGATGGCCGCCTGAGACACCCCCACGGCGGCGATCTCCGGGCGAGTGAACACCGCGGCGGCAACAGTTTTCAACTTGATGGGATGCACCGCGTCACCGAGTGCGTGATACATGGCGATGCGACCCTGCATGGCTGCCACCGAGGCCAGCGGCAGCAGGCCCGTGCAGTCGCCGGCGGCGTAAATGCCTGCCACCGAGGTGCGCGACACCCGGTCGACGGTGAGGTAACCGCCGGAGCCGAGCGTGATGCCCACCCGTTCCAGGCCCAGGCCCGCGGTGTTGGGAATCGACCCCACGGTCATCAGCACATGACTGCCGTCCACCACCCGGCCGTCGGCCATCGCGACACGGACGCCGGTATCGGTTCTTGTCACCGAATCGGCCCGGGCGTTCTTGACGAGCGTCACACCGCGTTCTGCCAGCGTGTCCTCCAGGACCAGGGCCGCATCCTCGTCCTCATGCGGCAGCACGCGGTCCCGGCTGGCGACCACGGTTACCTGAACCCCCAGCTCCGTGTACGCGTGGACGAACTCGGCACCCGTGACACCCGATCCGACCACGATCAGGTGTTCGGGCAGCTCCTCGAGGTCATAGAGCTGGCGCCAGGTGAGTATCCGCTCGCCGTCGGGGCGGGCATGAGACAGCACGCGCGGGCTGGCGCCGGTGGCGATGAGCACCACATCGGCTTCCAGGATGGTGCTTGTCCCGTCCGCGGCCGTGGCCTTGACCCGGTGAAATGCCATGCCGACCACGTGATCGACCAGCTCGGCACGTCCGGAGATCAGACGCACCCCGGCGCTGCGCAACCGCTCGGCGATATCGGCCGATTGCTCGGAGGCAAGGCGCTTGACGCGGTTGTGGATCTGCGGAAGCGAGATCTTGGCGTGCTCCACATCGATGTCAAAGCCCAGGTTGGGCGCGCGACGCAGGTCGGTGCGCACACCGGTGGAGGCGATGAACGTCTTGGATGGCACGCAATCGAAGAGCACGCACGCGCCACCGATGCCGTCCGAGTCGATCACCGTGACCTCGGTGGCGCTTCGCTCATGGGCCGCGGCTACAAGCGCCGCCTCGTATCCCGCTGGTCCTCCGCCAATGATCACGATGCGCGTTGCCACGGCATCAAACCTACAAGTACGGACCCGACCCGGCTTGCCATCGTGGGGCAACCTTGCCGTCATCTCCACCACAGGGACCACTAGGCTTGCCCCCGTGCCGCTCTACGCCGCCTATGGCTCCAACATGCATCCCGAACAGATGTTGCAGCGGGCGCCGCACTCGCCCATGGCCGGCACCGGCTGGCTACACGGGTGGCGGCTGACCTTCGGCGGTGAGGACATCGGCTGGGAGGGCGCACTGGCCACGGTGGTGCAGGACCCCCACTCGAGGGTTTTCGTCGTGCTCTACGACATGACCGGGGCCGACGAGACGAACCTCGATCGCTGGGAAGGTTCGGAGCTCGGGATCCACACCAAGATCCGTTGTCGGATCGACCGGGAATCCTCCGACACAACCATCGACCCGGTGCTGGCCTGGCTCTACGTCGTCAACGCCTACGAGGGCGGACTACCGTCTGCGCGGTACCTGGGCGTAATGGCCGATGCCGCGGAAATCGCCGGTGCCCCAGATGAATACGTACACGGCTTGCGCACCCGGGCATCGCGCAACATCGGTCCGGGAACGAGCTAGACGGAGCCCTGCGCCGCGCTCTGCTCGACGAGGTGGACCAGCGTCCGCACCCCGACGCCAAGCGCCCGCTCATCGATATCGAAGTTCGGTTGATGGATATCGAGCTGCGGGCCGGATCCCGACCACACGCCCAGCCGGGCCATGGCGCCGGGCACCTCCTCCAAATACCAGGAGAAGTCCTCACCGCCACCGGACTGCGTGGTCTCCGCGAGCGCGTCCAACCCGATGTCCTCGATCGCCCGCACGAAGATGTGCGTGGACTCGGGCTCATTGATGACGGGCGGGACACCGCGCCGGTAGTTGAGGGTGTAGTCGATGCGCAGCGGAGCCAATAGCCCCTCGATGACGTCGCGGACGGTGTTCTCCAGCGTGATCCACACGTCCCGGCTGCCGGTGCGCACCGTGCCGGCCAACGAGCCGATCTGGGGAATGGCGTTGGCCGCCTGGCCCGCGTTGACGGCCCCCCACACCATGACGGTGCCGGCGCGCGGGTCGATGCGACGACTCAGCATCCCCGGCAATCCGGTGATGATGGTACCGAGCCCGTACACCAGGTCGGCCGTCAGATGCGGCCGCGAGGTATGCCCGCCCGGGGAGTGCAACGTGACTTCGACGGTGTCCGCGGCCGAGGTGATCGCCCCCGCACGGATGGCCACCTTACCCACCTCCAGACGCGGATCACAGTGCAGCGCAAAGATTCTTGTCACGCCGGCCATTGCCCCGGTGGCCACCACGTCGATGGCGCCGCCCGGCATGACCTCCTCGGCGGGCTGGAAGATGAGGCGCACACCCGAGGGCAGCGAGGGAGCCGAATTGAGGGCCATGGCCGCGCCCAGCAGAATCGCGGTGTGTGCGTCGTGCCCGCAGGCGTGTGCGACGTTCGGCACCGTCGAGGAGTAGGACGCCCCGGTGCGTTCCTGCATCGGGAGCGCATCCATATCCGCGCGCAGCGCGACCCGCGGACCATCCTCGGGCCCGAAGTCACAGGTGATTCCGGTACCTCCGGGCAGCACCTTGGGATTGAGCCCGGCCTCGGCCAACCGTGCTGCCACGTACTCGGTGGTGGCGTGCTCCTGACGCGCCAACTCCGGATGCGCGTGGATGTGGCGGCGCCACCCGATCAGCGTCTCGGAGTTCTCCGCGAGCCAATGCTCCGCTATGGCCGACAGGGATGAGCCGCCTGCGTGAAGACCATCATGTTCGCTCACACCGTCACCGTCCTGCGTGCCAGTCGATCCAGCACTCGGGAGCGCTCGGTCTCGTTCTCTGCCAGTCGTACCACGGTGCGCGCCAACATCTTCGCGCCTTCAACCACTGCCCGATCAGCACCTGGTTCCTTGGCGGCCTTCTCGAAATCGGGCTGATGGATGACCGCTCCGCCCGAGTCGATGCCGACAACCGGGTGAATACCGGGCAGCACCTGCGTCACGTTGCCCATATCGGTGCTACCCAAGGGGACGTTCGCCTCGAACTCCGCGGGCACCGGTGTGCGGCCGAGGGACTCCATTTCCTCGCGAAACACCTCGACCAGCCATGGATCCGGCGTCAGTTCCAGGTATGGCGGCGAAGATTCGACGAGTTCGTGGCTGCATCCCGTCGCCATCGCGCCCGCGGCGAAGCAGGCGTAAACCTTCTCCTCCAGCTCACGCAGAGACGCTGATTCCACGGCACGCATCGTGTACTGCATCGCGGCGCGGGCAGGGATGATGTTGGCCGCCTCCCCACCCTCGGTGACGATGCCGTGGATCAGCTGTCCTGGCGAGAGATGCTGACGCAGCAGACCGATCGAGACCTGCGCGACGGTGACCGCGTCGGCGGCATTGATTCCGAGGTGCGGCGCGACCGCGGCATGCGATTCCTTGCCGTGGTAGGTGACCATCACATCGGTCAGCGCCAGCGACCGCGCGCCCGCGATATCGATCGGCCCGGGGTGCAGCATCACCGCCGCCGCAATGTCGTCGAAGGCCCCCGCCTTGAGCAGAAGTGCCTTACCGCCCCCGTACTCCTCAGCCGGCGTGCCGATAACGACCACGGTGAGTCCGAGGGCCTCGGCAACCTCGGCGAGCCCCAAGCCTGTGCCGACGGCGGACGCAGCGATGATGTTGTGCCCGCACGCGTGGCCGATCCCGGGCAGCGCGTCGTACTCGGCGCAAACACCGATGACCAGCGGACCATCCCCATAAGTGGCGCGGAACGCCGTGTCCATACCGCCCTGACCGGTGACGATTTCGAATCCGCGCTCGGCAAGCAGCCGCTGCGTTTTCAGGGCGCTGCGAACCTCGTGAAAGGCCAGCTCGGGTTCGGCGTGAATGTCGTGCGATAGCGCCACCAGATCCGTCGCCGCGGCATCCACGACCGTGCTGACGGTCTGGGTATGCGCGGCGGACGACGCTCCGGTGGTCAAGGGCATTAGATCAGTATCCCATCATGGTTAGGCTCCGTAGCTGTGACCGATGAGGCTCCGGACAAAGACGCATCTCTCGCAGCCGCGGAAATCGCGGCGCGCACCGGCGTCGCATCCCACCGTGTCGCGGTGGTGCTCGGATCGGGCTGGGCTCCGGCGGCAGCGGAACTGGGCGCCCCGGCCATAAGCATCCCGATGGCCGACCTACCCGGATTCAGCCCACCGAGCGCGGCCGGACACGGCGGTTCGGTGCTGTCGATACCCATTGGCGGCCACGGAACCAGCACAGCTCGCACAGACAGGATGCTGGTGTTGCTGGGCCGCATCCACGCCTACGAGGGTCACGACCTGCGTCACGTCGTTCATCCCGTGCGTACCGCCTGCGCCGCGGGCGCCCGGACCATCGTGCTCACCAACGCCGCCGGAGGACTTCACGAGGAGTACACGGTGGGTCAGCCGGTACTGATCAGCGACCATCTCAACCTGACGGCCCGCTCGCCGTTGGTGGGTGCCCAGTTCGTCGACCTTGTCGATGCCTATGCGCCGCGACTACGGGCACTGGCGCAGGAGATCGACGACAGCCTCGTCGAGGGCGTGTACGCGGGCCTACCCGGCCCGCACTACGAGACCCCCGCAGAGATCCGCATGCTGCGCACGTTGGGCGCGGACCTGGTGGGCATGTCAACCGTGCACGAGACCATCGCGGCACGTGCGGCCGGGGCCGAGGTATTGGGCGTGTCCCTGGTGACCAACCTCGCGGCCGGAATGACCGGAGAGTCCCTCAACCATGAGGAGGTGCTGGCCGCCGGGCGCGCGTCGGCCACTCGCATGGGCCAACTTCTCAGCTCGGTGATTGGTCGGTTATGACTGAGTCCCCGCCGGCAGCGCACACGATCCAAGAGTGGATCGACCATGACCCCGACCCCGTGACCGTCGCCGAGCTGCGAGCCTGCTCCGAAGAGGAGCTCGCGCAACGATTCTCCGACCCTCTGGTGTTCGGCACGGCGGGCCTGCGCGGCACCGTCCGCGGCGGCCCCAATGGCATGAACCTGGCGGTGGTGCTGCGTACCACCTACGCGCTCGCCAAGGTCCTCAAGGATCGGTGCCTCGGCGGCTCGACCGTGGTGGTGGGTCGCGATGCGCGGCACGGATCGGAGAAGTTCGCGCAGGGTGCGGCGGAAGTTCTTGCCGCCGAGGGTTTCAAGGTCGTGCTATT
>NZ_MAFC01000008.1 GCF_002013465.1 Mycobacterium sp. D16R12
CAGCGGGCATACAGATCACCGCGTCCCACAACCCTCCCGCCGACAACGGCTACAAGGTGTTCTGGTCGGGGGGAGCCCAGATCATCTCCCCCACCGATCGTGATATCGAATCGACCACAGCAGCAGCACCTTTCGCCGACCAGATTCCGCGCATCCCCGTTACGCCCACCGACAACACCTTGGTGGATGCCTACATCCAGCGTGCCGCCACCGTGCGCCGAGGATCCGGCGGTGTCCGCGTCGCACTCACCGCACTGCACGGAGTCGGCGGGGCGACCGCCCTGGCGACGCTGAACGCCGCGGGTATCACCGACATCCACGTAGTGGACAACCAGTTCCAGCCGGATCCGGACTTTCCCACGGTTGCGTTTCCGAATCCCGAGGAGCCGGGGGCCGCTGACGCGGTGCTGACCCGGGCAGCCGAGGTTGACGCGGATCTGGCCATCGCGCTGGATCCGGACGCCGACAGGTGCGCCATCGGAATCCCCTCCACGACAGGTTGGCGCATGCTGTCCGGAGATGAAACCGGTTGGCTACTCGGCGATTACGTACTCTCCACGCAGCCACATTCATCCACTCCACCGGTGGTGGCCAGCACGGTGGTCTCCTCTCGCATGCTCGCACGCATCGCGGCATCGCTCGGCGCCCGGCATGTGGAAACCCTCACCGGATTCAAATGGCTTGTCCGGGCAGCAGATTTTGATCTTGTCTACGCGTACGAGGAAGCCATCGGGCATTGCGTGGATCCGGCGGCGGTGCGCGACAAGGACGGCATCTCCGCGGCGGTGCTCGCCTGTGACCTGGTGACGCATCTGCGCGAGCTCGGTACGAGTGTGGAGGAGAAGCTAGAGAATCTGGCGATCAGGCACGGTATTCACGTGACCTCGCAGGTGTCACTGCGCATGGACTCACTCGATGACATCACCGCGATGATGTCTCGCCTGCGAGCGAACCTGCCCGCCGCGCTGTCCGGGTTTCCCATCACCGCAGAGGACCTACTGGAACGGCGAGGCCAACAGCGCACCGACGCGGTGATCCTCGCCGGCGAAATCGGGGGGTCGTCCATACGGCTGGTGATCCGCCCCTCGGGAACCGAGCCAAAGGTCAAGTGCTACATCGAGGTCCGCGAGCCCGTCATCACGGATGCGACCGTCGCACGGATCTGGGCAGGCGTGGTGGTCTCCGAGCTGGAGGCCTACGCCCGCAACATCTAGTTCGGCCCGATTATCTGGGACCGAACTGACGATCGCCCGCATCACCCAAACCGGGAACGATGTACGCGGCTTCGTTGAGACCCTCGTCGATCGTGGCCGTGAAAAGTCGGGCGGACTCGATTCCCCCTGATGTGCCGTAGCGCGCAACGCCCTGCTGAACCGCCTCGATCCCCTGCGGCGCCGCGACCACGCACAGCATCGTCACGTCGGTAGCACCCCGGGAATGCAACAGATCGAGCGTATGGACCATCGACCCGCCGGTCGCGAGCATCGGGTCCAGGACGAACACCGGCTGCGTCGACAAATCGGCCGGAAGAGATTCCAGGTACGGGGTGGGTTGCAGGGTTTCCTCGTCGCGCGCCATACCGACGAATCCGACCCGCGCCTCGGGGATGAGGGCGTGTGCCTGGTCCACCATGCCCAGCCCCGCCCGCAAAACAGGGACCAGCAACGGAGGATTGGCCAAACGGAAACCCGTCGTCACGGCCACCGGTGTACGCACGGCTGCGGATACCACCGGTGCCGTGCGCGTCGCTTCATAGACGAGCATCAGGGTCAGATCCCGGAGCGCGGCACGGAAAGCCGCGTTATCGGTGCCGACATCGCGAAGGGTGGTCAGCCGGGCCGCGGCAAGTGGGTGCTCGACTACGTGCACATGCATGCCCCCGACCCTAAGACAGCAAGCTTCGATCCCGGCGATCCCGCACACCGCGGAAATGTGATGGGCATCACAGGCAACGCAGCACGGCCTAGCGCATCGATATCGTTCCTGGCATAGTCCGGCCAGCTATGCTGAACAGGTAATACGAGGGGGTGGACACGTTGCCGAAAAAATCTTTCAAAAGTTTTGAGAAAGATGGAACCGAATCGCGACTACCCCCGTCGTATCCAAGTACAAGGCGAAAACTGCCCGAAAATAGGCGGTAGCCGAACCACCGAGGAGATGGAGGGGACATGGCAGACGGATTAGCAGCCGACACAGACATTCTGCGTGGCGTTGGCGGAGCTCAGCTGGGGATGGGCGGAACGCTCGCCGCGGTGGGCACCGCAGTCAGCATTTTTCCGGTCGCCGCGCTGGCGCCGATCTTCGGTCCGATCGGCGCGCAGTACCTGGGCGCATTCGCCGCGACCTCTGCCAAGCAAGGGTTGGACGTCGGTCAGCTCGCGATGGGCGTCACCGAGTCCGGTGTCAGCACCAATCTGGCGAGCAAGGGCTACGACGACGATGACGACAACGTCGGCCAGAACATCAGCGCCACCGTCGAGGGAATCGAGGCGTAACCATGGTTGAGACAAGCCCAATCTCGCCCAGCCATTTGGCCGCGGCGACCAACACGAACTACCCGAGCTTCGAGAACAACCCCTTCTCCGCGGGGCTGATCGGGCCGGCCATGGACATGGCAGGCACTGTCGGTAACGGCCAGTTCAAGGAGGGCCAGGACCCCAGCAAGATGCTGGAGGGCGGCATGCAGGTCATGCAGCAGGTCATGCAGCAGGGCATGCAGGCGGGAAGCCAGCTCATTGGCTCCTTCGCCGGTGCAGCGGCTCAGGCCCTGGGGCAATTCGCCGGCATGGCCGGTCAGGCGTTGAGCAGCATGGCCACCCGCAGCGGCGCCATGGGCGCCAATGTCGGACAGGCATCCGAGTCCACCGGCCGCGCCAGCGCTCTGATCACGGAGGCCCTGCAACAGTTCCAGCACACCTCCGAGGCGCTGACACCGCTGATCGGCATTTTCCCTCCCGCAGCCGCTGAGCTCGCTCAGGCAGCATCCGAGTGCGCCACCAAGGTCTCGGCATACACCGCGACGCTCGAGGGCGAGCTGACCGGACAGGCCGGTGAACTGACAGGGATGGCGGGCGCCGACATGGGCAACCCCTCGACACCCGCGTCCGGGAGCGTCCAGCCGGCCATGTCGGCCATGCAGGGTGGAATCCAGGCCGGGACGCAGGCAATGTCCGGCGTCGCGAGCGGCGTCACGCAGACCATGAGCTCGATGGGTCAGGGCCTCGGCCAGATCCCGCAGGCCCTCTCCGGCATGCTCAGCGGTGGTGGCGCCAGTGGTGCCGGTAGCGCGCTGGGTGGCGCCAACATGAGCGGTATCGCTGCCGGTGCTCTTGCCAATCCCTTCGGCGCAGGTGGTGGCCACGCCTCCTCCACCGCCGGTGGCACGAGCAGTGGATTGGGTAGCTCCAACGCCAATGCGGCCAAGATGCTCCTCGACCCGCGCAGCATGGGCAAGGGTGCGCAGCTGTTCCTTCCCGACGGCAGCACCAGCCAGGCTCCGAACGCCTCCGCGGCAGAGGCCGTGCGCAAGGCCCTCAGCCAGGTGGGTGTGCCCTACGAGTGGGGTGGCACCAAGCCCGGCGTCGGTCTGGACTGCAGTGGCCTCACGCAGTGGGCCTATGGGCAGTCCGGCGTCGATATCCCCAGGCTCGCTCAGGAGCAGGGTGTTGGTATCCGGATCGACCAAGGATCGGTCATGCCCGGCGATCTGGCGGTCTGGGACGGCCACGTCGCCATGGTGATCGGAAACGGCATGATGGTCGAGGCCGGTGACCCGGTACAGATCTCCCCGATCCGTACCACCAACGCCGGGCAGGGATTCCATGGATTCTACCGACCCACTTCCTAGTTCAGGAGTGCCGCGGCCCGAGCCGCGTGCGAGCATCGATATGACCAATCGTGCTCGCACGCTGCGGGTCAAGGTGTCCGAATTCGGCTTGCCGCTCGAGGTTCAGGTCGAACCCGACCTACTCAATCGCGGCGCGTCGGCACTGGCACGGGAGATCTTGAACCTGTGTGAACTCGGTGCCGCGCGCTGCGGGGCCGCCCGCCGCGAGGAGCTTTCCGAAACCGGCATCCCGGATTACATCCTGGACAAACTCGGTCTCGCGACACCTGCCCAGGTCGCCGACCTGGAATTGCGCCAATCCGAAGAGCAGATGGAACGGAGATCCTGATGACGGAGCCAGACCTCAACTTCTTCAAGGCGCTCGAACAGCAGTATCAGGAGACCATGACGAAGGCCCGTGCCGGCGGTCATCTCTTGAACAGCGCCGTCGAGGAGCTGAAAGGCCTTCGCGGCTGGGCACGTTCGGCGCAGGGCCATGTGGAGGCGGAAGCCAACGGCAACGGCGCGCTGACCAACCTCCGACTCGACGACTCGGTCACCAAACTGTCTCCCAACATCGTCGGGCAGATCGTGGTGGCCACCGCAGCCGCGGCGGCGGGCCAGGCCTTCGATCACCGTGAACGGGTATTCGCTCAGCTGATGGTGGAACTCAAGGACCCTCAGCCGTAACCGATTTCGGGCTTACAACCCGGCTCGGTCCCGATGTGAATCGGTGAGAAATACCGTGTTCTTGGCGGCGCGCCAGTCTTGATGGAGCTCGCCGTCTCGATATGCGTACGGTTTCAATCCTGCCGGTTCCAGCAGGGACACCACTTCGTCGGAGGGTGTCTCGATGATCATCACCGGCTGCGAAGCGGTGATGGTGGCGAGCCCGCCACGAATCACCGCGGCCTCCATCCCCTGCACGTCGATCTTTATCACCTGAGGATGCAGGCCGAAATCATCCAGTCGGCGAACCTGCACCGGATGGCGTTCGATCGTCAGTTTTGATTCGTCGAACCCCGCCATGGTGTCGGGGTTCAGCCAACCGCGCGCCTCACCCTCGTCGAGAGAGGCCAGGCCGTCGTAGACGAAGTTGCGGTATCGAGGAACGAACAGATCAAAGGTGCCGTCCGCGTCGGAGAGTCCGCAGGCGTGTATGCGCACGGTGGTGCTTTCATACCGGCGTCCAAGCCGCTGAGCAAGAACGGCGTTGGGCTCGAAACTCACGATCCTTTCCGGCGAGGCCGTACGCTGCAGCGCACAAATGCTCTGACCCCAGTTGCCTCCGATGTCGACTGCCTCCGATGTGGGGCCCAGTCGGCTCAGTAGGTGGAATTCGGGATCGATGCGCCACCCAAACAATCGAGTGCCCACGTTGTAGGCGCCGAACTTGAGTGGCCGGAGAAACGGCAAATAGGTTTGCGCCAATCTCAGCGCTGGCATGCCCACGTGGGCAGACTAGTCGAACGACCGGATGGAACCTGATCGATGACCAGGCGCCCGGCTTAGCGCCGTGACGTGGCACGCGGATCTCTAGGGTCGCCGTCACACCTACCGACCCCTCGTATCTGCACCGGTAGGTGCTCGCGGCGACCAAGATGATGAGCTTGTTTGCGGCTGAACTGCCGCCAGACATAGCGCATCCACGCTGCGGGCACGGCCCGAAGAAACAGGGACCGTACTTAGCCCGCCGATCGCGGGAGCCAGCAGAAAATATCGCGTCTGACCTGCCCCGCGCAACCTTTTCGGAATTCTCGCCGGCAATGCTCCACTCGGGCGCTGATCGATTGTCACGGGTGCTCCGCTGATAACATCCCGATGTGGCGCGCGAGTGGCTTCTCTTGGAAACACTCGGCGACGAGCCAACTGTCATAGCCTCCGGCAATCAGCCGCGGAACATGGTTCCTCTCAGCGCATTTCTCCGACGTAATCGAAATCTTGGCCTGATTCGCCGCATCATCACCGCCGCCACAAAGGCAAATAGAGCCGCCAGCATCGGCCCACCTGATTCGGATTCGGTCATCGATATCCGACCGATCGCCATGCCCGACGGTCGGGTACACGGAGTGTGGCTGTGGACGGGATCGACACCCCCCTCAGCCCCTCCCCCTGCCGAAGGCGGAGCGGTAGTCCTCAATGCCGACACCGGCGCCCTACACATAAGCGACGGTGCGGCGCTGGCCATGGGAATGGCCAGCGCCGAGCCACATGCCGAAATCAGCATGCCCGAGCTCTACCGCTACCTGGCGCCGAATCCTGGTGAGACGGACGTCCTGGGGCTCATCGTCACCGCGACCGAAGGCATGACCTACAGCGCCACCTGGCCCGGCGTGGACAGTGTCGGCAATCCCACGCTGTGTCACTTCGCGAGCCGACTGGTCGTGGAACCCAACAACGAGGGTGTCCCCGAGCGTCTGGGGCGTGCGATCAACCTGCGAGTCGGCCGGCCGGCGCCACCGGTTCCGCTGCTTGAACAGCAGGTCCTCGAGGCCACCGCCGAACCCGGCGCGTATCGCGCGCTGGTCATGATCGCTTCGCGAAAACTGATCAAATGGATTGATCCGCCTGCCCCGGAATGGCATTGGGAGTTCGATCCGCTGGGCCGCCCCAAGATTCACCCGGACGACGAAGCGAATCTGAACTTTATGATCGACAATGCCGTATTCGGTGCAACCGAGGCGGTAATCCGGTTCCGCTGCCACGATGACAGCTGGGAGTCGCTGCACTGCTCGACCAATGTGGTCAAGTTGAGCGAAGACGCGACCGTCGCACTCGTCACCCACCGACGACGGCCGACGAAGCCTCTCTAGTCGCCCCATCTGCAGACAGATCCGGCGTCCGCCGGTTCGCCCAAAATTGCTAACATCCGGGCATGTCGCGCGATTGGATGCTGCTAGAGACCCTGAGTGAGGAACCCACGGTCATAGCCATCGGATTGCAGGCCCGAAACATGACGCCGCTCGAGTCGGTGCTGGGCCGCAACCGGCACCGCCCCTTGATCGAGGCGACGATCACCGAATGCCTGCGCACGGGCGAACCGTCGGTGGTCGGTACTCCGGCAGGGGACCGCGTAGTGCGCGTGCATCCGATATCCATGGGGCAGGAAGGTATCCACGGCGTCCAGGTGTGGTTCGGGCCGGCAGACGTCGAGCCGCCGCGACGGCCCCTGGCAGGGGCCTGCCTAGGCGATTTGGACACATCGGTCACCACGCTCACCGCGGAGTATTTCGATGTCATGGGTTTCGACCCGCGCGACAGGTCCGAGAAACAGGCCATCGCCGAAGGTCTTGCACCTGTACTACCGAGTCCACACAACGCCGAATTGATGGCGAATGCCGTGAACCCCGAACTGGATGCGACCTTCTGCGGAACATGCCTGGCCGCGGACTACCAAGGAAACGTCCTCCAAGTCCACTACGCCGGACGGGCATCCAAGGAAATCAATGCGGCAGGCGCCGTGGAGCGCATCAACAGGATCGTTTGCACACGGGTCCAGAACAGCCCCGCAGAACCTCGAGTGGGGCTGGCACAGCAGATCCTGGATGCGGTCGCAACCCCCGGAGCGCATCGGCTGCTGATCAATATCGACACCTTCGCCGTCCTCAAGTGGATCGACGAGCCATTCCCCGACCTGGCATGGCGCTACGACCCCGATCGGCCCGAAAGCATCCATCCCGAGGACACCGCCGTGGCGCGAAACATGCGGGAGGAGCTTCGGGCGGGATCGACGGCCGGGGTACTCCGAATGCGAGCCGTCTCCGGCGGATGGCTGCGGCTGAATGCGTCCGCCACGAAGTTCGCGTTGCGTGACAACGCGTTTGCGGCCCTGGTCACCCTGACGACCGCGCCGTCGGCAGATGCCGAATCGTAGATCTCCGGCACACGGGCGGCCGTCGTCACCGCGCGTGCGCCGGTTCTCGCGGTGGGTCTTTCGCTCAACTCAGCCCTTCTGGCTAGGCTTGCCGCATGGCTGCTGACATCGTTCCCATCGAACTCGGGCTCACAGAAGGTGACGTGGTCACCCTGTGGGCCCCGCGGTGGCGCGACGCCGGGGACGAGTGGGAGGCGTTTCTCGGCAAGGACGACGATCTGTACGTGTTCGAGTCGGTGGCCGATCTGGTGGCCTTCGTGCGGACCGACGACGACAACGATCTAGTCGATCACCCGGCATGGCCGGCGCTGGGTGCGCTGTCCGCCGACGAGCTCGAGCCCGACGACGACAATCGCTTCGACCTGATCGGCGTACCGGAGTTGGTCGCCGACAAGCCGAGCGAGGATGCGGTCGACACACTGCGCGCCACGCTGGCGATCGTGGCCTCCATCGGTGCGGTCTGCGAGCTGGCACCCATCAACAAGCTCATCAACGGCAACCCGGTACTGAGCACACTGTCGGGTGGAGCCGAAAGCTTTACGGGCAAGGATGGATTGAAGCGGTGGAACCAGATCGGTGCCATTGTCGGTAAGTCCTGGGACTCGGTGGTCGACGCCATCGACGAGATCGCCGCGACCCCGGACGTGGATGAGGAGCTCTCCGCAGCCGCGGATGCCGAGCTGCTGGCCGCCGCGGAGAATGCCGTCGACAACGAGGACGACCTCGAGGATGACGACGAACTGGATCTGCTCGACGAGGAATCCGATTCGGACACCGAGAGCCCCGATGACGACGCTGAGGACGAGTCCGCCGACGAAGATGAAGATGAAGACGAGGACGCCGCGGACGACGGACCGGTTCTCGGCGGTGACGAGGATTTCTGGCTGGCAGTCGGCATCGACCCGATCCAGATGATCACCAACTCGGGAACGTTCTACACGCTGCGCTGCTACCTCAACGACGAACCGATCTTCTTGGGACGCAATGGAAGAATCAGCGTGTTCGGTTCCGAGCGGGCATTGGCCCGGTACCTCGCCGACGAGCACGATCACGACCTGGCCGACCTGAGCACCTACGACGACATTCGCACCGCTGCCACCGATGGCTCGCTGCGGATCGAGATCACCGACGACAACATCTACGTGTTCACCGGGCTCGCCGATGACCTGGAAGACGGCATCGACGAGGTGGACCGGGATCAGCTCGAGCTGGCGGTGGAGCTGCTGACCGATGTCGCCGAGTACTCCGAGGATGACAGCGTCGACGCGGAGCTGGACAGCGATACCCCCCTGGGCAAGCTGGTCGGGCATCTGCTCGAACCGGATAAGCACGACGAGCCCAAGGGCGCATTCTCGGACGCGGCCGAAAGCTGGCGGACGCTGGAGCGTGCGATGGAAGCGCGGCTGCGCCGCGAATGACGTACGCCTGGCCGGCCACCGTGACGACTAACCGATCAGGACCGCGTATCCGGGTTTGATCACGTCATCGATGATCGCCAACCGTTCGTCGAACGGAATGAAGGCTGATTTCATCGCGTTGATGGTGAATCGCTGAAGATCACTCCAGCCGTATCCGAACGTCTCGACAAGTCGCAGCATCTCGCGGCTCATCGAGGTATCGCTCATCAGCCGGTTGTCGGTGTTCACGGTCACCCGGAATCGCAGCCGCGCCAGCAGATCGAAGGGGTGGTCGGCGATGCTGTCGACCGCTCCCGTCTGCACATTCGAGCTCGGGCACAGCTCCAGGGGCACTCGCTTGTCGCGCAGCAGCGAGGACAGTCGGCCGAGGTGGGCCGTGCCGTCGGGATCGATGTCGATATCGTCGACGATGCGCACCCCATGACCCAGCCGATCGGCGCCGCAGAAGGCGATCGCCTCGTGGATCGAGGGCAATCCGAATCCCTCACCGGCATGGATGGTGAATCGGGAGTTGGCATTCCGCATGTATTCGAAGGCGTCCAGGTGGCGACTCGGCGGATAGCCGGCCTCGGCCCCGGCGATATCGAAACCCACGGCACCCCGGTCACGGAACGTCACCGCCAGCTCGGCGATTTCCCGAGACCGAGCGGCATGCCGCATCGCGGTGACCAGCGTGCGCACCTTGATGCGCTTGCCGGCCGCGCTCGCCTGCCGCTCCCCGTCGGCGAATCCGGCCAGCACGGCGTCCATCACGTCATCGAGAGTCAGCCCCGCGTCGATGTGAAGTTCCGGTGCGAAACGCACCTCCGCGTACACCACGCCATCGGCCGCGAGATCCTCGACGCACTCGGCGGCGACGCGGTGCAGCGACGCCGCCGTCTGCATCACCCCCACGGTGTGCGCGAAGGTCTCCAGGTACTGCTCCAGGGAGCCGCTGTCGGCGGCGGTGCGGAACCACGAGGCCAAGGCAGTCTCGTCCTCGGCAGGCAGGTTCTCGTACCCGGATTCGCGGGCCAGATCGAGGACGGTGCCGGGCCGCAGCCCACCGTCCAGATGATCATGCAGAAGCGCCTTGGGAGCCTGGGTGATTGACACCAAATCAAGTTCGGCCGTCACACTGAAAGTCTATCGATGATGAGTGGGATAGCGCCGGGCGCCGCTCCGATACCCCATCCACCGTCCAGGGCGTCGAGTGCGGCCGGCAGGCGTTCGGGGGTGTCGGTGTACAGCGTGAACAGCGGTTCGCCTGCGACAACCGTCTCGCCCGGGCGTCGGTGAATACGCACCCCGGCGCCGTACTGGACGGTCTCCCCCGGTCGGCTCCGTCCGGCCCCGAGCCGCCATGCGGCAAGCCCGACCGGCATCGCGTCGATATGGTGCATGACCCCGCTGGACGGAGCGAGCACGGTCTCCTGGCACTGCCCGAGGCGCAGCGGCACCGAGAGATCACCGCCTTGTGCCCGGATCATCGCCCGAAACACGTCCATCGCGGTGCCATCAATCAACGTCGCGGCCGGGTCCTTGCCGTCGATACCGGCCGCGGCGAGCATCTCGCGGGCCAGAGCCACGGTGAGTGCGACCACGTCATCGGGTCCTCCCCCAGCCAGCACATCGAGTGATTCCTGCACCTCGACGGCGTTTCCCGCGGTGAGCCCGAGCGGTGTATCCATCGCGGTAAGCAGAGCGCTGGTCGCGACCCCGTGTGCGGTGCCCAGATCAACCATCGCCGAAGCCAATTCACGTGCCTGTCGCTCGGACTTCATGAACGCACCGGCGCCCACCTTGACATCCAAGACCAGCGCCGCGGTTCCCTCGGCCAGCTTCTTGCTCATGATCGACCCGGCAATAAGCGGTATCGATTCCACGGTGCCGGTGATGTCGCGCAGCGCGTACAGCTTTCGGTCTGCGGGCGCCAATGATGCCCCGGCAGCGCAGATCACCGCCCCGACATCGGAAAGCTGCTGACGTATCTCCGCGTTGGTGAGGTCGACACGGATGCCCGCGATGGACTCAAGCTTGTCCAGGGTGCCGCCGGTATGCCCGAGACCGCGCCCGGACAGTTGGGGCACGGCCGCCCCACAGGCGGCCACGACCGCGACCAGCGGCAGGCTGATCTTGTCCCCCACTCCTCCCGTGGAGTGCTTGTCGACGGTCGGCCGCGACAAGTCCGACAGATCCAGCCGCTCGCCGGAGGCCAATATCGCCGCGGTCCACGCCGTCGTCTCGGCGGTGTCCATGCCGCGCAGATAGATCGCCATGAGCAGGGCCGCGACCTGCTCTTCGCCGATACCACCGCGGGTGTACTCACCGATCAGCCAGTCGATGGCTCCCGAACTCAGTTCCCCGCCGTCGCGCTTGGCCGCGATGATCGACGGCATATCGAACGCGTATTCACCCGGTCCCGACGTACTCATCAGATTCGGCCCCGATCCAGGTCATCGGGGCCGAAGGCCTCCGGGAGTAGCTCCGTGAGTCGTCGCGGCGCCTCCGCGTGGTCGATCAACAGGTCGGGGCCGCCATGTTCGAGAAGCAACTGACGGCACCGGCCGCAGGGCATCAGCGGCTCACCGCGCGAGTCGACACAGGACAGCGCCAGTAGCCGGCCTCCTCCGGTGGAGAACAGGGCGCAGACCACAGAACACTCCGCGCAGAGACCCAGGCCATATGAGACATTCTCCACATTGCAGCCGACGACCACCCGGCCATCGTCGACGAGCGCGGCGGCGCCCACCGGGTACTTCGAATAGGGCGCATATGAATGCCTGGTCACCGCATATGCCTTGTCCCGCAATTCTTTCCAGTCGATCAACATGATCGGGAAACCTCCCTGTCGACCCCATGAGAGTCGCGTTGGCTCATCATTTGCTCGTGCAAGGTTTACCTAACTTACTTTGGAGTACGGTGCATTTCGGCGCTTTTCTGTGCGCATGCGATTTCGGCGCCACCTCGGAATGGGTTTAGAGTTCGGGAGACGGTTCGCCGACCACCGTTGGGCCATCGGTTTCGCGTCATGGACGCCCCCATTGACCGCGCCATTTGGCCCCAGTCCACCATTGGTGTTGGAGGCCCACGTGACGACTGCGACGCCCGATACGGCCACATCTGGCCGCGAAGGTAATCGCCTCAAGCGATCGCTATACCGGGGTGATCCAGGAATGTGGTCCTGGGTCCTGCATCGCATTACCGGTGCCACGATTTTCTTCTTCCTGTTTGTTCACGTCCTGGATACTGCCCTCGTACGGGTAAGCCCCGAGGTGTACAACTCGGTGATCGAGACCTACAAAACCCCGATCGTCGGGCTGATGGAACTCGGCCTGGTAGCAGCGGTTCTGTACCACGCACTCAATGGCGTCCGAGTCATCCTCGTCGATTTCTGGTCGAAGGGCCCGCGTTATCAGCGGCTCATGCTGTGGATCATCGGCGCCACCTGGTTTGTGGTGATGGTTCCTGCGGTAACCCGGATTCTCATGCACATGGCGGAGCGATTCCTGTGACGACACCTCAGACCGGCTCCCATGCGAGCACGCGGGCCAGCGGTCGCCCCGCCCCCGTGATGGAGCGCAACTACGACCGCCCTGCCGCGCTGGACAATCCACGCGCGCCCCGGCGCGGGTCGGGCATGCCCAACTTCGAGAAGTACGCATGGATCTTCATGCGTCTGTCGGGTGTCGTCCTGATCTTCCTGGCACTCGGCCACCTGTTCATCATGCTGATGTGGGACAACGGCGTGTACCGCCTGGACTTCAATTTTGTGGCGCAGCGCTGGGCGAGCCCGTTCTGGCAGACCTGGGACCTGACCATGCTGTGGCTCGCGCAGCTGCACGGCGGCAATGGCATGCGCACGATCATCGCCGACTACACCCGCAAGGATTCGACCCGGTTCTGGCTCAATTGCCTGCTGGCGCTGTCGATCATCTTCACGGTTGTGCTCGGCACGTACGTCCTGCTGACCTTCAACCCGAACATCGGTTAGGGGCTTTTTCACTATGGGTTCCCCCATCATTCAGGAACATCGGTACGACGTCGTCATCGTCGGCGCGGGCGGTGCGGGTATGCGTGCCGCCGTGGAGGCCGGGCCTCGCGTTCGTACGGCGGTGTTGACCAAGCTGTACCCGACACGTAGTCACACCGGCGCGGCCCAGGGCGGTATGTGCGCCGCGCTGGCCAATGTCGAGGAAGACAACTGGGAGTGGCACACCTTCGACACCGTCAAGGGCGGCGACTATCTCGCCGACCAGGACGCCGTCGAGATCATGTGCAAGGAGGCCATCGACGCCGTCCTCGACCTCGAGAAGATGGGTATGCCGTTCAACCGGACACCCCAGGGTCGAATCGACCAGCGCCGCTTCGGTGGTCACACTCGCGACCACGGTAAGGCGCCAGTGCGCCGGGCCTGCTACGCCGCGGACCGAACCGGGCACATGATCCTGCAGACGCTGTACCAAAACTGCGTCAAACACGATGTCGAGTTCTTCAACGAGTTCTATGCACTGGATGTCGTGCTCACCGAGACGCCCAACGGCCCGGTGGCCACCGGCATCGTCGCCTACGAGCTCGCGACCGGCGATATCCATGTGTTCCACGCCAAGGCAATCGTTTTCGCCACCGGTGGTTCGGGCCGCATGTACAAGACCACCTCCAACGCGCACACCCTGACCGGCGACGGCCTGGGCATCGTGTTCCGCAAGGGACTTCCGTTGGAGGACATGGAGTTCCATCAGTTCCATCCGACGGGCCTGGCCGGTCTGGGCATTCTGATCTCCGAGGCCGTGCGCGGCGAGGGCGGTCGTCTGCTCAACGCCGACGGTGAACGATTCATGGAGCGCTACGCCCCCACCATCGTCGACCTGGCACCTCGCGACATCGTCGCGCGGTCAATGGTTCTCGAGGTGCTCGAAGGCCGCGGCGCCGGACCGAACAAGGACTACGTCTACATCGACGTGCGCCACCTCGGTGCCGACGTGCTGGAAGCGAAACTGCCGGACATCACCGAATTCGCCCGTACATACCTGGGCGTCGACCCGGTCACCGAGCTGGTTCCGGTGTACCCCACCTGTCATTACGTGATGGGCGGCATCCCGACCAACATCAAGGGACAGGTGTTGCGCGACAACGACAACGTTGTCCCCGGCCTGTACGCGGCCGGCGAGTGCGCCTGCGTCTCGGTGCACGGCGCCAACCGGCTGGGCACCAACTCACTGTTGGACATCAACGTGTTCGGTCGCCGGGCGGGTATTGCCGCGGCCGAGTACGCCGAGGCCCACGACTTCGTCGAACTGCCGGAGAGTCCGGCCACGATGGTCACCGAGTGGGTGGCGGACGTCCTGTCCGAGCACGGCGACGAGCGGGTGGCCGATATCCGCACCGAGCTGCAGCAGTCGATGGACAACAACGCCGCGGTGTTCCGCACTGAGGAAACGCTCAAGCAGGCGTTGCAGGACATCCACCGCCTCAAGGAGCGGTACAGCCGAATCACGGTGCACGACAAGGGCAAGCGCTACAACAGCGATCTGCTCGAGGCCATCGAGCTGGGCTTCCTGCTCGAACTCGCCGAGGTGACCGTGGTCGGCGCGCTCAACCGCAAGGAATCCCGCGGCGGCCACGCCCGCGAGGACTACCCGAACCGCGACGACACCAACTACATGCGACACACCATGGCGTACAAGCAGGGTGCCGAGCTGCTGTCCGATATCCGGCTGGACTACAAGCCCGTCGTCCAGACCCGGTACGAGCCGATGGAACGGAAGTACTGACGATGAGCCGCTTGCGCGAAGAGGAGAACGCATAGTGACTGCGGTTATCGAGAAAGCCGAAGCCGGCGACCCGCCGCTGCCGCCGGTGCCCGAGGGCGCGGTCATGGTGGAGCTCAAGATTCAGCGCTTCAACCCCGAGGATCCGGACGCCGCCGGGTGGCAGAGCTTCCGCGTGCCGTGCCTACCGACAGACCGGCTGCTGAACCTGCTGTTGTACGTGAAGGGCTACCTGGACGGCACGCTGACCTTCCGCCGCTCCTGCGCGCACGGTGTATGCGGCTCGGATGCCATGCGGATCAACGGCGTCAACCGGCTGGCTTGCAAGGTCCTGATGCGGGATCTGCTGCCCAAGAAGCCCAAGAAGATGCTCACCATCACCATCGAACCGATCCGCGGTCTTCCCGTGGAGAAGGACCTCGTGGTCAACATGGAGCCCTTCTTCGATGCGTTCCGCGCCGTGAAGCCGTACATGATCACCAGCGGCAACCAGCCGACACGCGAGTACATCCAGAGCCAGACCGACCGCGCGCGCTTCGATGACACCACCAAGTGCATCCTGTGCGCCTGCTGCACCACCAGCTGCCCGGTGTTCTGGAGCGACGGAAGCTACTTCGGTCCCGCCGCGATCGTCAACGCGCACCGGTTCATCTTCGACAGCCGCGACGAGGCTGCCGCCGAACGTCTGGACATCCTCAATGACGTCGACGGAGTGTGGCGCTGCCGCACCACGTTCAACTGCACGGACGCCTGCCCGCGCGGCATCGAGGTCACCAAGGCGATCCAGGAGGTCAAGCGCGCACTGATGTTCGCGCGCTAGCCGATCGATCTGTCCGCACGACTCCTGTCACACATCTGCGGGCTGTCTCGTCATACGGGTATGATTGAAACACCACGCACAACAACACGTATCGCGCCTGTTGCCCCGCGGTATGCCTCACTGCTCACCCGCATCATGTACCGGGTTGCCGCGCGGCGATACGGCCAAGTGCCCGAGCCGTTCACCGTCCTTGCCCACCACCGCAAGCTGATGGTCGCGGCCGCGATGCACGAGCAGATGCTGGGCAGCGCATCGCACGTGTTGCCGATCAGCGTTCGTGAACTCGCGGTGTTCTGGACCGCCCGTACGGTGGGCTGCTCCTGGTGCGTCGATTTCGGTTCCATGCTGCAGCGGCTCGACGGCTTGGATGTCGAGCGCCTCAAGGCCATAGAGGGATACGCGACGTCTCCTCTATTCACCGACGACGAGCGTGCCGCCATCGCCTACGCCGACGCGATGACCGGCAACCCGCACGACATCACCGACGAGCAGGTCGAGGACTTGCGACGACGGTTCGGCGACGCGGGAGTGATCGAGCTGACCTATCAGATCGGCGTCGAGAACATGCGCGCCCGCACCTACGCGGCGCTCGGAATCACCGAGCAGGGCTTCAATTCCGGTGATGCCTGCCGGGTTCCGTGGGCGACTCCCGAAGACTCCCTGGACGCCTAGCCGGTCCGCAGCGGCGTGCCGGTGAACTTGTCGGGATTGCTGACATCCCAGACAGCCAGCACCTTGCCGTCCCGCACCGTGTAGCCACTGACACGGGGCAGCACCGGCCGGTAGGCGGAGTCGGTGGCCTCGTCTGCTGGAGTCTCGGTCAGATACATGCCGAACTGCCCATTCACCAGCGCCGGATTGATGGCCTGGATCATCTGCGGGCCGTAACGGTCCAGCAGCCCGAGCAGGAAACGGGCCACCTTGTCGGGGCCATGGATGACCCGGACCGCGGTCGGCGCCTTGCCGTTGGAATCCCCCGTCATCGTCACGTCCGGATGCAGCAGTCGGACAACGGCTTCCACGCTGCCCGACATCAGGGCCTCGAGCAGCCTGCCCACCACCTCGTTGTGCTCGGCATCGGACACCGGTTCCGGGGCCGCCGTCACAGCCCGGCGCGCACGCGTGGCGAGTTGACGCGCGGCCGCGTCGCTGATGCCGAGAACCTCGGCAATCTGCTTGAACGGCACCGAGAATCCGTCATGCAAGACAAACGCAACGCGCTGATCGGGCGCCAGGCGGTCCAACACCACCATGGCCGCAAAGCGCGCGTCCTCGCTGGCCACCAGCACGGCCAGTGGGTCATTGCCGTCCAGGCCGGTGACCACCGGTTCCGGAAGCCACTCCCCCACATAGGTTTCCCTGCGATAGACGGCAGATCGCAACCGGTCCAACCCCAGCCGGGAGACCACGGTGGTCAGCCACGCCGGTAAATCGTCGATCTCGACGGTCGCGGAGTGCAGGCGCAACCAGGCATCCTGGACGATGTCCTCGGCGTCGGCAACACTGCCGGTGAGCCGATAAGCCACCGCCTGCAGTCGCGGGCGCAGCGCCTCGAATTCGTCGGTGCGATCACGAACCGGAACTGCCACCGCTTCAGCCTAGGCCTGCCATAGGGTGAGCCCATGGCCAAGCCGTCGATCGATCCCGTCCGCTGGCAGCCGCCCGGAGTGCGGGCGCTATCCCTGAATCCACAGCCCCTGCCCTCGCTGACGGTGGTACCGCTCCCCGGTCACGGTCCCGAGGATGTCGTGGCCGACGCCGCGGGAAACATCTGGGCGGGGGTGGTGGATGGAAAGATTCTTCGCATCTCGCCCGACGGTACCGAGATCACGCATATCGCCACCACCGAGCACCCACCCTTGGGCCTACATGTCGCACGCGATGGACGTGTGTTGATCTGCAGCCGCGACAAGCTGCTGGCGCTCGATCCGGCCTCCGGAGATATCGAGCCACTGGTCACCAAGGTCGATGGACCGCCGCTGATCTTCTGCTCGAATGTCACCGAAGCATCCGATGGGACAATCTATTTCAGCGAATCGACGGCACGTTTCCCGTTCGAGCAGTTCATGGCGGCCATCCTGGAGGGTCGCCCCACCGGGCGGGTATTCCGCCGCGATCCGGATGGCACCGTGACGACCATCGCCACCGGGCTGGCCTTCACCAATGGGGTCACGCTCACCGCCGACGAGTCCGCCTTGATCGTCGCCGAGACCGTCGGCCGCCGGGTAAGCAGATACTCACTGACTGGTGCGGACGCCGGCACCCTGACGCCCATCCTCGAAGAGATCCCGGGCATGCCCGACAACATCAGCACCGGCGCGGACGGTCGCATCTGGGTCACCCTGGCCAGCCCGCGCAACGCACTGGCCGAATGGCTGCTCCCCCGCGCTCCCGCAATTCGGAGAGTCCTGTGGCAGCTGCCCGACGCACTGCTTCCGAGCACGGACACCGATCCGTGGGTCATCGCGGTGAACCCGGACACGGGCGATGTGGTGGCCAACATCAGCGGCAAGTCACGGGATCTGCGCACCATCACCGGTGTCGTCGAATCAGGCGGCCGGCTCTGGTTGGGCTGCATCGGATCGTCTGCCGTCGGTCACCTCAGACTGGCCGATATCGCACCGGCCACGTAGTCAGCCGATAAGTCACATCCGACACAGGCGTAACATCCCCCAGTTCAGCGTGGCGTTCACTTACTGTGGCAAGGCGATGACCACCTGGATTCCTGCGCCCGATCGCCGCCCGTCGCTGCGGACCGCCGCGACGCGCCTCGCCGCGGCCACCGCCGCCGGGCTGATCGTGGCCACCTTCCCCCTGAGCACGCCGCTTGCCGCCGCCGAACCCGGATTCACCCCGCCGGATACCAGCGGGTGCCCCTACAAGATCGTCACGCCTCCGGCGGTCGACACCTCCGAGGTACCCAAGGCCGGTGGAGATCCGCCCGCACCGCTCCCGGTGCCCGCCAAGCCCATCGGCGGCGAGATGCTCGGGAGCTGCGATGTGGTCACCCCCAACGGAGCCGGCCCCGTCCCCAACGATGTTTCTGCGGAATCCTGGCTTATCGCCGACCTGAACACCGGAAATGTGGTGGCCGCCAAGGACCCCCACGCCCGGCACCGACCCGCCAGTGTCATCAAGGTTCTGATCGCGATGGATTCCATCAATAACCTGAACCTCAATCAGGCGGTCGTGGGAACCCAGGACGACGCGAACAGCGAGGGCACCAGGGTGGGCGTCGACGTCGGCGGCACCTACACCGTCCGGCAACTGCTCACCGGCCTGCTCATGAACTCGGGCAACGACGCCGCACATGCGCTGGCCGTCCAGCTCGGCGGGATGAACGAGACCGTCACCAAGCTCAACGACATGGCGCAGAAACTCGGCGCACGAGATACCCGGGTAGCCACCCCTTCAGGTCTTGACGGTCCCGGTATGAGCACCTCGGCCTACGATCTCGGGCTGTTCTACAAGTACGCGTTCGCCGATCCCACCTTCGCTGATCTGGTGTCGGCGCCGAAGGCGACGTTCCCGGGCCACCCCGCCAAACCCGGTGAACACGACGACCATCCGCCCTACGAGATGACCAACGACAACAAGCTGCTCTACAACTACCCCGGTGCGCTCGGCGGAAAGACCGGATACACCGACGACGCGCAACAGACCTTCGTCGGCGCCGCCGAACGCGACGGCCGCCGGTTGGTCGTCACCATGCTGCGCGGTACGCGTCTTCCGATAGCGCCCTGGGAGCAGGCAGCCCATCTGCTCGACTACGGGTTCTCGACCCCACGCGACGCTTCGATCGGCAAGCTCGTCGACCCCGACCCATCGCTGCTGACCAAACCGCACGCCGACAACGCTGCCACTCCCCAGGCGGCCGGGCTCACCGCTGACGCGGTGAACAGCGTCCCCGTCCGGGTGGGCGTGACGATCATCGGCGCGATGATCGTCTTCGGACTCATCCTCGCGGCGAGATCACTCAACCGTCGCCAGGCCTAGGTTGACGGCCTTAGTCGCCGCCGCGGCCTAGCCACGAAATACCCAGCGCACCAACAGCTCCGGCTCCGAAGGCGGCGAGAACCCCCAGCTTCGAGGGCCGCTCGACGGTCTCGACCCGCGTGGTGATGACCACGGGCTCGGGCGGCGGCACATACACAAATGACTGGTTCGCATCGGACGTGGCCGCCCACGCGGTGGCATACAAGAGCAGGCGGGCGGTGATGTAGGCGAACACCATGATGCCGAGCACCGGACCAAACGTGGAGCCCGCCGGGCCATGCATGATCACGCTGAGGTAGATCGAAGCGACCTGTTTGAACAGCTCGAAACCGATTGCCGCGACGAGCCCCGCCCGCGCCGCGCTCGAGAACGGCAGCCGCTCCCTCGGCAGTCTCGCGATCATCCAGGTGAACAACGCCCACGACAGCACGGTCGCTATCGCGATCGTCACGACTTTGAGCAGGACCGCCGGTATGGAGATGTCATGCAGTCCCACCCAGCCGAGTATTCGCAGGATGGTTTTCTCGTTACCGATGACGGTGACCGCGATGGTGAGAGCCAACGCCACGAACGTCGAGCCCAATGCCACCAGATCCGACAGCTTGCCCCGCACGAATCCGTCGGAGTCGTTGGGCTGCTCCCACATGGCGCTGAGCGCCGCGCGCACATTGGCCATCCACCCCAGCCCGGCCCACGCCGCGGTCGCAAGACCGGCGATACCCAGGCTGGTACGCGAGGCGATGGCCGTATCCATCAGATTGATTAGCTGATTGCCCACCTCGCCGGAGATCGCCCCGCTGATGCGGCCACGTAGCTCCGCAATCGTATCCGGCCGTCTGGACAACACGAAGCCCATGACCGCGAACCCGACCATCATGAGAGGGAACATCGCAAAAACCGTGAAATACGTGATTCCCGCGGCGTAGAAGTTGCCGTTTACCTTCTGGTAGCGCTCCTGCATGCGCATGATGTGGTCAAACCAGGGAAACCGTGCACGATAGCGGTCGAGAATCCCGGGCTTATCGTCTTCGGCCACCATTCACCGCCTCTGCTGTTCGCTACCTCGCGGGCCGGACAAACCCTATCCGGTCGTAGACCTCGGTGAGCGTCTTCTCTGCCAGCTCCCGGGCGCGCGCCGCGCCGGCCGCCAGGATGTCGTCGAGCGCTGCGGTATCGGTGAGCAGCTCATTCGTGCGGTCGCGCACCGGCGTGACGAACTCGACGAGCGCCTCGGCCGTGTCCTTTTTCAGATCGCCGTAACCGCGCCCGGCGTACCCGCCGACGAGCGTGTCGATATCGGCACCGGTGAGTGCCGACTGGATGCTCAGCAGGTTCGAGACACCCGGCTTGGCTTCCCTGTCGAAACGAATCTCCCGATCGCTGTCGGTCTGCGCCGACTTGATCTTCTTGGCCGAGACCGCCGGATCGTCGAGCAGGTTGATCAACCCGGCGGGCGTCGAGGCCGACTTGCTCATCTTCACCGTCGGGTCCTGCAGGTCGTAGATCCGCGCCGCGTTCTTCGGCACGAATGTCTCCGGCAGCACGAACGTCTCGCCGTAGCGACCGTTGAATCGCTGCGCCACATCACGAGTCAGCTCGAGGTGCTGACGCTGGTCATCGCCCACCGGTACCACATTCGTCTGGTACAGCAGGATGTCGGCGGCCATCAACACCGGATAGGTGAACAGGCCGACGGTGGTGGCGTCATTGCCCTGCTTGGCAGACTTGTCCTTGAACTGCGTCATCCGCGACGCCTCGCCGTAACCCGTCAAACATCCCAGCACCCAAGCCAATTCGGTGTGCGCCGGGACATGGCTCTGCACGAAGATGGCACTTTCCGCGGGGTCGACGCCGAGCGCGACATACTGGGCGACCACCCCGCGGGTACGTCGTCGCAGTTCTTCGGGGTCCTGCGCCACCGTGATGGCGTGCAGGTCCACGACGCAGAAGAGTGCCTCGTACTCGTGCTGCAACCGCACCCACTGCTGCACCGCGCCCAACACATTTCCGAGGTGCAGGGAATCGGCGGTGGGTTGGATCCCGGAGAACAGGCGTCCCCGGATGGCGGTTTCGGCAGTCATAGTGCCTCCATCCTGGCATGACCGGTCAACGCGATTCTGGCAGCCGCTCGTGGTGCGAGACGCTCAGCGGTACTCGACCGTCACCGGTGCGTGGTCGGACCAGCGCAGCGCGTAGGCGTCCGCGCGCTCGACCCGTGCCGAGTGCGCGCGTCTGCCCAGATCGGCAGTGGCGAGGTGATAGTCGATGCGCCAGCCCGCATCATTGTCGAAGGCCTTGCCCCGCCACGACCACCAGCTGTACGGGCCGTCGACATCGGGATGCAGCAACCGGAAACTGTCGACCCATCCGGCCTCCAGCAGCGCGGCAACCCAGGCCCGCTCCTGTGGCAGGAAGCCTGCCTTCTTCTGGTTTGCCTTCCACGCCTTGATGTCTCGCTCGGTGTGCCCGATGTTCCAATCACCGCAGATCACCGTGTCACGCCCGTCGGCGATCAGTTTGGCCATCCGGGTACCCACCGCCGCCATGAAGCGTTCCTTCTCCTCCTGGCGCTCAGTACCCGCTTCTCCGGTCGGCAGGTAGATGCTTGCCACCGTCAGATCGCCGATCTGGGCCTCCAGGTATCGGCCGGACGCGTCGAACTCACCGCCGTCGGCATCCAGTGTCGCCTTGGTGGAGGCGGCCGGGACTCGGCTGAGGATGCCCACACCGTTGCGTCCCTTCACGCTCGATGAGGCGTTCACCACGTGCCACCCCGCGGCGAGCGCCGGGGCCAGCGCCTCGTGGAGTTGCTCATCCTCCGCACGCACCTCCTGCAGACACACGATGTCGGCGGTCGTGCGCTCCAACCAGGGCAGCAGCCCCCGGTTCTCGGCGGACCGCTCCTTGACTGCGGCACGAATGCCGTTGACGTTGATGGTGGTGACGGTGATCATCGGTCGCCGACGATAGTCGAGTGGTGTGACAGCGATGAGCCGCCGGGGGCGAAGAACAGCCGACAGTGATGGGCACCACGGGGCACGGTAAGTTGACGCAGCAGACAGTAATGTCAACGCAGACGTTGGCGCACTAGGAGGACCCCATGCTGGAAGCCATGTTGTCGAAGTCGTCGAGCAAGCGGGCGCCCATCGAGATGGGTGAGGGCGAGCCGGTCCTGCTGCTGCATCCGTTCATGCTGTCGCAGTCGGTGTGGGAGACCGTGGCCGAGCAGCTCGCCGATGCCGGATACGAAGTGTTCGCACCCACCTACCCCGGACACAACGGCGGCGGACCGTTGCCCTCGCTGCCTCCGTTGTCGCAGCGCTCGGTCGATACCTACTTGGACCAGGTCGAAGAGATCATGGACGAGAAGGGCTGGGAGACCGCCCATCTGGTGGGCAACTCGCTGGGCGGCTGGATTGCGCTGGGTCTTGCGCTACGCGGTCGGGCTCGCAGTGTCACCGCCATCGCGCCTGCGGGCGGCTGGACCAAGTACTCGCCGCTGAAGGCAGAGATCGTGGTGAAGTTCGCGGCCGTGCTCCCGTGGCTGGCGTTCTCCCGGCTGTTGGGCCGCCGCGCGGCGGGCCTGCCGTTCGTCAAGTTCGCCACCGCCCGCGCCCTGTGCGGCGAGACAGAGGCGCTGAGCCTGCCGGACTTCCACAGCATTTTCGAGGACATCACGCACTGCCCGGCCTACTTGCCGTCGCTGTCGTCGATTCTGCCGGCGCCGGGCCTGCAGAACCTGAACACCATCTCGGTGCCTGCACAGCTGGTGCTGTGTGAGAAGGACGAGATCGTGCCCCCGGGTCGTTTCGGGAAGCTCATCAGCCAGGGGCTGCCTGCCGATGCACGGCGAATCACCCTGGCAGGCATGGGTCACGTGCCCATGCTCGAGGCACCCGGCCAGGTCACCGAGGTGATCACCGACCTGATCGACCCTTTGGTCGCCGCCAAGCGCGCCGCGGCCTCCGACGTCGGCTAGGCGTGTCGCCGAGTGTGAACCTGTGGCGGAGTTTCGGCTGATTCACCGCCCAGGTTTCACACTCGGCGCCTAGAGCTACACCTCGACGGATGCCAGGGCGGCGTTGAAGGTCTGGCTCGGACGCATTACCGCAGCGGTCTTCTCGGAATCCGGCTGGTAGTAACCACCGATATCGGCGGGGCTGCCCTGCACCGAGGCAAGTTCGGCCACGATCGCGTCCTCGTTCTCGATCAATTGCTTGGCCAGCGGCGCGAACAGCTCGGCCAGCTCCGGATCTTCGGTCTGCGCGGCGAGCTCGGATGCCCAGTACAGGGCCAGGTAGAACTGGCTGCCGCGGTTGTCGAGCTCGCCAGCCTTACGCGACGGGCTCTTGTCGTTCTCCAACAGTTTCCCGGTCGCGGCATCCAACGTGGTGGCCAGGATCTTGGCCCGCGGGTTTCCGGTCTTGATGCCGAGGTCTTCCAGGCTCACGGCCAGCGCCAGGAACTCACCGAGCGAATCCCACCGCAGGTGGTTCTCTTCGACCAGCTGGCTGACGTGCTTGGGCGCCGAGCCACCGGCACCGGTCTCGTACAACCCGCCACCGGCCATCAACGGCACGATGGAGAGCATCTTGGCGCTGGTGCCCAGCTCCAGAATCGGGAACAGGTCGGTCAGGTAATCGCGCAGGATGTTGCCGGTCGCCGAGATCGTGTCCAGCCCACGGATCACCCGCTCCATGGTGTACCGAATCGCCCATACCTGCGGCATGATCTGGATCTCGAGGCCCTCGGTGTCGTAATCCTTGAGGTAGGTCTTGACCTTCTTGCGCAACTCGTTCTCGTGCGGGCGCTCGGTGTCGAGCCAGAACACCACGGTCATACCGGATTCCCGCGCACGGGTAACGGCCAGCTTGACCCAGTCCTTGATCGCGGCGTCCCTGACGACAGGCATGCGCCAGATGTCGCCGGCCTCCACGTTCTGGCTCAGCAGCACCTCGCCGGTGTCGATGTCGACGATGTCGGCAACACCGGCCTCGGTGATCTCGAACGTCTTGTCGTGGCTGCCGTACTCCTCGGCCTTCTGCGCCATGAGACCGACGTTGGGCACGGTGCCCATGGTGGTCGGGTCGAACTGGCCGTGGGTCTTTACGAAGTTGATCATCTCCTGGTAGATCCGTGAGAAGGTCGACTCGGGGTTGACGGCCTTGGTGTCCTTGAGCTTGCCGTCCGCGCCGTACATCTTTCCGCCGGCCCGGATCATCGCCGGCATCGAGGCGTCCACGATCACGTCGCTGGGCGAGTGGAAGTTCGAGATGCCCTTGGCCGAATCCACCATGGCCAGCTCGGGCCGGTGCTCGTGGCAGGCGTGCAGGTCGCGGATGATCTCCTCGTGCTGCGATGCCGGCAGCGCCTCGATCTTGCTGTAGAGGTCGGACATGCCGTTGTTGACGTTCACGCCCAGCTCGTCGAACAGCTCCTGGTGCTTGGCGAAGGCTTCTTTGTAGAAGATCTTCACCGCATGCCCGAAGACGATGGGGTGGCTGACCCGCATCATGGTGGCCTTGACGTGCAAAGAGAGCATCACGCCGGTTTTGTACGCATCCTCGATCTGCTCTTCGTAGAAGTCGCAGAGCGCCTTCTTGCTCATGAACATGCTGTCGATGATGTCGCCCTCGCTCAGCTTCACCTCGGACTTGAGCACGGTGGCCTCGCCGTTGGCGGTCGTCAGCACCATCTTCACCTTGCGGGCACGATCCAGCGTCAGCGACTTCTCACCGTGGTAGAAGTCGCCTTCCTTCATGGTTGCGACGTGGGTGCGCGACGCCTGCGACCACTTACCCATGCTGTGCGGGTGCTTGCGCGCGTACTCCTTCACCGCACGCGGCGCACGACGGTCCGAGTTACCTTCGCGCAGAACGGGGTTCACGGCGCTGCCGAGACACTTGGTGTACCGCGCCAAGATGTCCTTCTCTTCGTCGTTCTTCGGGTCTTCGGGGTAGTCGGGCAGCTTGTAGCCCTTGCCCTGCAGTTCCTTGATGGCGGCCAGGAGCTGCGGCACCGACGCGCTGATGTTGGGCAGCTTGATGATGTTCGTCTCCGGCAGCTGCGTCAGGCGGCCCAGCGCGGCCAGATTGTCCGGAACCTGCTGGTCTTCAGGAAGGTAGTTGGCGAACTCGGAGAGGATGCGCGCGGCAACGGAGATATCGCTGGTTTGGACGTCGATACCGGCGGGTCCGGCGAAGGCCCGGATGATCGGTAAGAAGGAGTACGTCGCAAGCAGCGGCGCCTCGTCTGTCAGCGTGTAGATGATGGTCGGCTGTTGCGCACTCATGGTCACTCCCGGCGTCGTTGGTCGGTCAGAATCTGAGGTAGATCTGGCGACCGGTGGGTCGCCAGGCTCGTCCTATTCAGTATCACGTCGCCTTCGAGCCTAGGCGGGCGGACGGCGTGTGATCACGCTCCCATCGCGACCCCCAGGACACCTTCGCGTGGCGCCTTGCATACCTGGTGGCAACCATTCGGTGAATTGAGATAGGCTTCGCACTGGTCATGAGCACCAGCGTCAAGCCCCGGCTCGCTGGTCGGCAACCCTCCAACCGCGGTGGGGTGCCCCGGGTGATGACCAGGTTGAGTAGCCGACTGGGTTCTAGAAGGACAGTCGGCCACACGGCAAGCGCGGGTCCGATGGCGGGCCCCGAGAAGACAGGTTGGCCCGATGAAGTATTTGTCACCCGGGGGTGAATCCCCGCATTCCTGTTGTCGCTGTTGCCGCTGTCGCATGCCCTAAACCGCCAGCCCCGCACCGACCACCCAGGAGGTTTCCATGACCGATATCGATCCCACCGCCCAGTGGGCGTTTGAGACCAAGCAGATCCACGCGGGCCAGTCCCCCGATGCGGCAACCAACGCCCGCGCGCTGCCGATCTACCAGACCACGTCCTACGTCTTCAACGACACCGCACACGCGGCGGCGCTGTTCGGCCTGTCCGAAGAGGGCAACATCTACACGCGCATCGGCAACCCGACCCAGGATGTCGTGGAGCAACGCATCGCCGCCCTCGAGGGCGGTGTGGCGGCGCTACTGCTGGCCTCCGGACAGGCGGCCGCGACGTTGGCCATCCTCAACATCGCGCAGGCCGGTGACAACATCGTGTCCAGTCCCCGTTTGTATGGGGGCACCTACAACCTGCTGCACTACACGTTGCCGCGCTTGGGCGTATCGACCACCTTCGTCGATGATCCCGACGATCTCGAATCCTGGCGCCGCGCCATCACCCCGCAGACCAAGGCGCTCTTCGCCGAATCGATCTCCAACCCGCAGAACGACATTCTCGATATCTCCGGCATTTCAGAGATTGCGCACGCGGCAGGCATCCCCCTCATCGTCGACAACACCGTCGCCACTCCCTATTTGATTCAGCCGCTGGCACACGGCGCCGACGTCGTGGTGCACTCGGCCACCAAATACCTTGGTGGACATGGCAATGCGATCGGCGGCGTGATCATCGACGGTGGCACCTTCGATTGGACGCAGGGCCGCCACCCCGGATTCACCACGCCCGACCCGAGCTACCACGGCGTGGTGTTCGCCGACCTGGGTGCACCGGCTTACGCACTCAAGGCGCGCGTGCAGCTGCTGCGCGATCTGGGCCCCGCCATCTCGCCGTTCAACGCGTTCCTCATCGCGCAGGGACTGGAGACGTTGAGCCTGCGCGTGCAACGCCACGTAGAAAATGCGCAGCGGGTGGCCGAGTACCTCGTCGCCCAGCCGGGGGTCACCTACGTCAACTACGCCGGGCTACCCACCTCGCCCTGGCACGAACGCGCGAAAGAGCTGGCCCCCAAGGGTGCCGGCGCCGTGCTCGCCTTCGAGCTGGATGGCGGAGTCGAGGCGGCGACCACCTTCATCGATTCGCTGACCTTGCACAGCCAGGTCGCCAACATCGGTGACGTGCGATCGCTCGTGATCCACCCCGCGACGACGACACACGCACAGCTCGCGCCCGCCGAACAGGTGGCCTCCGGTGTGACGCCGGGACTGGTTCGATTGGCAGTCGGCATCGAGGGCATCGACGACATCCTGGCCGATCTGGACACCGGATTCGCCGCGGTGCGGCGACTCAAACAGCCCGCGGCGGTGGCATCATCGTGACCTTGACCGACGATCTTCGCGCCAGCGGCTCATCCGCCGACCAGCAGCTTCCCGCGTCCCACATCGCTCTCCCCCAGGGCGATGAGATCGCCTATGTACCAATAGGTTCGATCACGCTGGAGAGCGGCGCTGTGATCGGCGATGTGACCGTCGCGGTACAGAGCTGGGGAGAGCTCTCACCGCGCCGCGACAACGTCGTCTTCGTCTGCCACGCGCTCACCGCCGACTCACACGTGATCGGGGCCGCCGGTCCCGACCACATCACCGGTGGCTGGTGGGAAGGAATCATCGGCCCGGGCGCAGCGATCGACACCGACCAATGGTGTGCGATCGCCACCAATGTGCTGGGCGGTTGCCGGGGCACAACCGGCCCGACTTCCCTTGACGCGGACGGAAAGCCGTGGGGCTCACGGTTCCCCGAGGTGTCGGTGCGCGATCAGGTGAATGCCGACATCGCCGCACTCGCACAATTCGGCATCACCGAGGTCGCCGCCGTCGTCGGCGGCTCGATGGGTGGCGCACGCGCATTGGAATGGGCTGTCATGCAACCGGATTCGGTGCGTGCGGCACTGGTGCTGGCAGTCGGCGCACGCGCCACCGGTGATCAGATCGGCACCCAGAACACGCAGATCGCCGCCATCCGGGCCGATCCAGACTGGCAGGGTGGCGACTACTACGGCAGCGGTCGCGGCCCCGAGAAGGGGCTGAACCTCGCCCGGCGCATCGCACATCTGACCTACCGCGGCGAGGTCGAGCTGGACACCCGGTTCGGAAACGATCCCCAGGTCGGCCCGGGCGGGCCCGAGGATCCGTGGGCCGGTGGCCGATACGCGGTGCAGAGCTACCTCGAACATCAAGGCGACAAGTTCGTTCGGCGCTTCGACGCCGCCAGCTATGTCATCCTGACCGAGGCACTCAACCGGCACGACGTCGGCCGGAGCCGCGGCGGTGTGGAGAAGGCGCTGCGCGGCTGCCCGGTCCCCGTCATCGTCGGCGGCATCACATCCGACCGGTTGTACCCGCTGCGGCTGCAGGAGGAATTAGCCGACCTGCTGCCCGGTTGTACCGGCTTGCGGGTGGTCGAATCGGTGCACGGCCACGACGCGTTCCTCATCGAGTTCGACGCGGTGAGCGAGCTGGTGCGGGAAACACTCGCTCTGGCCAAGTCAACACAGGCTTCGTAAACGGAACCCGAGGAGCACGAATGCCGGACGCACAAGCAGAGCCATCGCTTTCGTTCGGTTCTCAGGCCGCGGCCTACGAGCGGGGTCGCCCCTCCTACCCACCTGAAGCCATTGACTGGCTGCTGCCGGCCGGAGCACACGACGTCCTGGATCTGGGCGCGGGCACCGGGAAGCTGACGACCCGCCTGGTGGAGCGCGGACTCAACGTGGTCGCGGTGGATCCGCTTGCGGAAATGCTTGAGGTACTGAGCAACTCGCTGCCCGACACCCCTGCTCTACTGGGTTCGGCCGAGGAGATTCCGCTGCCGGACAACAGTGTGGATGCGGTGCTGGTGGCGCAGGCCTGGCACTGGGTGGATCCCGAACGTGCCATTCCCGAAGTCGCTCGCGTGCTGCGTCCCGGTGGCCGGCTGGGGCTGGTGTGGAACACTCGCGATGAACGGCTGGGCTGGGTCGCCGATCTCGGCAAAATCATCGGCAGCGAGGACGACCCGTTCAACCACGCCGTCAGCCTGCCCGCGCCGTTCACCGGACAAGAGCGACACCAGGTCGAGTGGACGAGTTATCTTACTCCGCAAGCACTTCTGGATATGGTGGCCTCGCGCAGCTACTGCATTACCGCCCCGGAGGCCGCCCGGAAGAAGACGCTGCAACAGGTACGGGAGCTACTGGCCACCCACCCCGCGCTCGCACAGTCGACGGGCTTGGCACTGCCCTATGTGACCGTGAGCATCCGCGCGAACCTGAACCAGTAGGAGCACCCCCGACCGGGTGCCCCAGTTCACAGAGACGAACACGCCCGGTGCCGCTACGGTGTACCCGTGCGTACGGATCGCCGCCTGCTGGCAGCCCTCTTTGTCACCACCACACTGCTAACCCCGGCGCTCGCCGGGTGTGGATCCAACGGGTCGCCTTCGGACACCAAGAATGAGTCCGCATCCGCCACCAGTACCACCCCGACCGAACGGCACACCCGGCAGTTCATCCCCGAGCTGGGCATCTACGTCACGCTCCCGCACGACTGGGTGGCGTTCTCCGACGGGGTGCACGACAACAAGGGACTGGTGACCTACCAGGTCCGGCCCAAGTGGGAGTCGTCGGAGTTCGCGCAGTACGTGCGCATCCGTAAGTTGGCGCCTTCGGATGACGCCCCCGAGGTGAAGGACTGGTTGGCATCGTCGAACGCCGACGCGGTGAGCGCCTTCGTCAAGACCCGCAAGTCAAAAGCCACTGCGGATAAACGAGATTCATGGGACGGACCCAACCTGCCCGGAGCCTCGGCCAGCCTGGAACTGGAGAAGCCCCCAGCCGCCGAGGGCAAGCCGCCGGTCGCCGCTACACCGAAGATCTACGTGGCGTTTGTCGGGCAGGGCGATCAGCGTTGGCAGGTCGCCACCAGCAATACCGGCGGCCCCAGCGCAGAGCCGTCCGAACAGTTCTTCGGCGAGCAGGCCGATGCCATCGCACGCTCGGTGCAGCTGCTGAAGTAGGCGCCTATCCGGTGCCCAGCGGGTCGATCGTCAACGCCAGATAGACCATCACCGCCGCCACGGCGCCAAGGGCACCGACATCAAAGGTCTTGCCGCGTACCGCCAATAGTCCCGCGGTCTCGTCGGTAAGCACCAGCCGCAGCGCGGCCGCCACACCCACAGCGATTCCCACGACCAGCGCGCCGCGCCGCCAACGGTCGGCGACCACCAACCCCAGCGCCACCAGGAACACCGCAGACACCACCAGGATCGGCCACTGCGCACGGGCGAAGCGGCGGATGGCATCAAGTGCCGCCGGGAGAAGACCCCGTGACTCGGGTTGCAGGGCTGTCACGAACGTTCCGCCCGCTCGATCACGTTGGTGAGCAAGAAGGCTCGGGTCAGCGGGCCGACACCACCGGGATTGGGCGAGACGTATCCGGCGATGTCCCAGACGTCCGGCGCCACGTCACCGGTCAACTTGTCGTCGACGCGACTCACGCCCACGTCCACCACCGCGGCACCCGGCTTGATCATGTCGGCGGTCACCATGTGCGGTACCCCCGCCGCGGCGATGACGATGTCAGCCTGCCGGGTAAGCGCGGCCAGATCACGAGTTCCGGTGTGACACAGGGTGACCGTCGCATTTTCCGAACGTCGAGTAAGCAGCAGTCCGAGCGGACGACCCACCGTGACGCCACGGCCGATCACCACAACATGGGCACCGTCGAGCTTGACGTCGTAGCGGCGCAGCAGATACACGATTCCGCGCGGGGTGCAGGGCAGCGGTGCTTCCTTGCCCAGCACCAGCCGGCCCAGGTTCGTCGGGTGCAGACCATCGGCGTCCTTGTCGGGGTCGATGCGCTCCAACGCCTCGTTCTCGTCGAGGTGCTTGGGCAGCGGCAACTGCACGATGTATCCGGTGCAGTCCGGGTTGGCGTTCAGCTCGTCGATGGTCGCGCACAGCGTGGCCTGATCGATGTCGGCCGGCAGGTCGCGGCGGATCGAGTTGATGCCCACCTTGGCGCAGTCGTTGTGCTTGCCGCGGACATAGGCCTGTGAGCCCGGGTCATCCCCGACGAGGATGGTGCCCAAGCCCGGTTTCTTGCCCGCCGCCGTGAGCGCCGCGGCACGCGTGGCCAGCTCCACAAAGATCTCGTCGCGGGTGGCCTTACCGTCAAGTCGAGTCGCCGTCACACGCTCAGTATTCCAGCTGTCACCAGGTGTCCCAGTGCAGGACGTCCGAGAGCGGCTGGCGCTTGGCCGGCCGGAAGTCGGTACCGACGGTGTATGCGATCGGGAACAGCCCGCCCTGGGTGACCTTGTCGAACGGGATACCCAGGATGTCGGCGGTGCGCTTCTCACCGTCGTCCATCAGGTGCAACGTCGTCCAGGCCGATCCCAAACCGCGGTTACGCGCGGCGAGCATGAAGCTCCACACCGCGGGCAGCAGCGATCCCCAGGTGGACGCCGCCCCGACCACGGGCAGGTTGTCCAGGCGCCCCTCGATGCAGGGAATCAGGAACAGCGGTGACCGCTCGAAGTTCTCGGCGAGGTAGCCGGCCGAGTCCACCACCTTGTCGCGTCGCTCACCCCGGGTGTCGCCCTCGGCGTACTCGGGGCCCTGACCGGTGGCGTACTTGTTCCAGCCCGCGCGGTAGATGTCGGCGATGGCCTTCTTCTTGTCGGCGTCCTCGACGATGACAAAGTGCCAGCCCTGATGGTTGGAGCCGGTCGGCGCCTGCGTCGCGATGTTCAGGCATTCCTCAATGACCGAACGTTCGACGGGCTTGTCGAAATCGAGGCGCTTGCGCACCGAACGGGTGGTGGTCAGAACTTCATCGGCGGACAGATTCAGGGAGGTCATCACACGAACGTACAACGCCTGGCCGAGCCGAAAAGTAGGAGTACGCCTCCAGAATTCGCCGGCACTTTCCGCGGCGTAATCTCCGGAATGTGGCGACCGACGTTCGCAATATCCCCGACGTGCTGGCACCCGCGCGGCTTGGCCCCCTGACGCTGCGCAACCGGACAATCAAGGCCGCGACATTCGAGGCCGCCTCCCCGGATGCCTTCGTGACCGACGACCTCATCGAATACCACCGCAGGCCTGCACTCGGCGGTGTCGGCATGACCACGGTCGCGTACTGCGCTGTCGCCCCCGAAGGCCGCACCGAGTACGGCCAAGTCTGGATGCGCGGTGAGGCGCTGCCCGGGCTGCGGCGCCTCACCGACGCCATCCACGACACCGGTGCCGCCGTCTCGGCGCAGATCGGCCATGCCGGCCCGGTGGCCAACGCACGATCGAACGGGTCGCGTGCCCTCTCCCCGATCCGGTTCTTCAACCCATTGGGAATGAAGTTCGCCCGCCGGGCCAGCGTCTCCGACATCGAGGGTGTGATTGCCGCGCATGCGAACGCGGCACGCCTGGCCATCGAGGCCGGTTTCGACGCCGTCGAAATCCATTTGGGCCACGGATATTTCGTGAGTTCCTTCCTGAGCCCGCTGTTCAACCGGCGGGGGGACGAGTACGGCGGATCGCTGGCCAACCGCGCCAAGGTGGCGCGCGCGGTGGTTCACGCGGTACGCAAGGCGGCCGGTAACCGGCTGGCCGTGACCGCGAAACTGACCATGACCGACGGCATCCGCGGGGGCATCCCCATCGAGGAATCCCTGCAGACCGCGCAGTGGCTACAGGAGGACGGTGGGCTCGACGCCCTCGAACTCACCGCGGGCAGCTCCCTGGTCAACCCCATGTACCTGTTCCGCGGCGAGGTGCCGATCCGCGAACTCGCCAAGGGCTTCCCCAAACCCCTCGGGTGGGGCGTGCGCGTCACCGGAAAGAAGTTCTTCCGGTCCTACCCCTACCGCGATGCGTTCTTGCTCGACGATGCCCGCCGGTTTCGCGCCGAGCTGGACATGCCACTGATCCTGTTGGGCGGTATCGCCGGCGGAGACACCATGGACCTGGCGATGGCGGAGGGCTTTGAGTTCGTCGCCATGGGCCGCGCACTGCTGGCCGATCCGGATCTGGTGAATCGGGTGGCGGCCGACCGGGCCACTCATTCGCGGTGCACGCACTGCAATCAGTGCATGGCCACGATTTTCAGCAGAACACACTGCGTCCTTACCTGACGTTTGCCGCTGCACTCACCTCCACGGATCCAGCGCCGCCGATGCGCTCAGTTGCGCGTTGCTGGCGACATTCATCCGGACGCTGTTTCCTTGGCATAGCCTGTGAACCACCCGGCGCGGGAAGGACGGTCCCACGGCGCGACCCGATACAGTCGGTGGCGATGACTGGTCGGGAAGCACCCACTCTCACCGTGGTATTCGATGGTGACGAACGAAAGTTCGCACCCGGGCACGACATTCATATCGGCCGCGATATCCACGCCGATGTACGCATCACGCACCCCTTGGTGTCGCGTATTCACCTGATAATCAGGTTTGTCGACGGCAAATGGATTGCCGAGGACCAACGCAGCCTCAACGGCATCTTCGTCAACGGTCGTCAGGTCGGTTGGGTCGAGGTGCGCGATGACACCGTGATCAACCTGGGGGACCCGGGTGGACCGCGGATGACCTTCGCTCTCGGCGGTCTCGGCAGCGAGACACAGCTGGGGATCGCTCCCCCCACCATGCGCGGCCCTGCGTCGGGCCTGCAGCCGGCCTCCTATACAGGCACCCAGCAGCACTACCCCACCGGCGGCTACCCGTCCGGTCCGCAGACCTATGGGCAGCCGCCGAGCCAGCAGCACCCCTACGGTGCACCGCCCGCAGGGCCCCCAACCTACGGAACGCCCAGTACCTCCGGGCCCACCCGCCCGCGCCAGCAGTACCCGTCGGCGCCCACGCCGATACCGGCCGCGCACTCCGGGGAGCCGGTGGAGCCGTTCGGCACCCGCGCGATGCGGGCGCTGGGCATCGGGGGCGGCGCGCCGAAACCGTCACCCGGCGCCGTCACCGTCGGCCGTGCCCCCGACAACACCATCGTCGTCAACGACGTGCTGGCCTCACGGCACCACGCCTTGTTGCTTCCGACCGCGGGTGGCCTGGAAATCCAGGACCTGCACACCATCAACGGCACCTTCGTCAACGGTGTCCAGGTCGAGCAGGCAACGGTGCGCGAAGGTGACACCGTCACCATCGGTAACGTCGACCTCGTCGTCCAAGACGGCACCCTCGTCAAACCCACGATCGCCACGCGTGTCGGCGGACTTGAGGTTCAGGGCATCGACTTCACCGTCGAGGGCGGCAAGAAGCTGCTCGACAACATCAGCTTCTCGGCAGGGCCCGGCTCGCTCACCGCGGTCATCGGCCCTTCGGGTGCCGGCAAGTCCACCCTGGCCCGGCTGATCGTCGGCAACACCCAGCCGTCGGCGGGCAAGGTGTCCTTCGAAGGCCACGGGGTGCACGCCGAATACGCCGTGATGCGAAACCGCATCGGCATGGTGCCGCAGGACGATGTGGTGCATCCGCAGCTGACCGTCAGCCAGGCGCTGCACTATGCCGCCGAGCTGCGACTGCCACCGGACACCAGCAAGGAAGACCGCGAGCAGGTGGTGTCCCGGGTTCTCGAGGAACTCGAGATGACCAAGCACGCCGAGACCCGCGTCGACAAGCTCTCCGGTGGACAGCGCAAGCGCGCCTCGGTGGCCATGGAGCTGCTCACCGGCCCGTCGCTGCTGATCCTGGACGAGCCCACCTCCGGTCTGGATCCGGCGCTGGACCGTCAGGTGATGAGCCTGATGCGCCAGCTCGCCGACGCCGGCCGCGTGGTTGTGGTCGTCACGCACTCGCTGACCTATCTGAGCTACTGCGACCAGGTGCTGCTGCTGGCGCCCGGCGGCAAGACCGCCTACTGCGGACCTCCGCGCGGCATCAATCAGGAGATGGGCACCACCGACTGGGCCGATATCTTCGCCAATGCCGCGGCCGATCCGGACGGTGTGCACCAGGCCTATCTGACACGGCACCCTGCCGCGAACAACCCCGTCACCGCCCCAGTGAAACCCGGCGACCTCGGGAAGCCGCCCAAGACCAGTCTGCTGCGGCAGATCTCCACGGTGGCGCGCCGTCAGGGACGACTGATCCTGGCCGACCGCGGCTACTTCATCTTCCTGGCACTGCTGCCATTCGTCCTTGCCGGGCTGGTGCTGTCGGTACCGGGCAGTGCCGGTTTCAACGTGGCCCTGCCCGACAACCCGAACGAACCCGGGCTGCTGTTGGCACTGACCAACCTCGGTGCGAGCTTCCTGGGCCTGGCACTGACCATCCGTGACTTGATCGGCGAACGAGTGATCTTCCGGCGTGAACAGGCGGTAGGCCTGTCGGCCACGGCGTATCTGCTGGCCAAGATCATGACCTACTGCGGTGCCGCCATCGTGCAGTCCGCGGTGATGACGGCCGTCATCGTGCTGGTCCGCGGTGGCCCCACCCAGGGTGCGGTGCTGCTCGGGAACGCGAGCTTCGAGCTGTGGGTTGCGGTGGCCGCGACGGCCTGTGCGGCCACCGTGCTGGGTCTGGTGCTGTCCTCGCTGGCCACCTCCGCCGAACAGGTGATGCCAATGCTGGTGATCGCCACCATGACGCAGATCGTGTTCAGCGGCGGCCTCATCCCGGTGACGGGACGTGCCGGGCTGGAACAGTTCTCGTTCCTGTTCCCCTCTCGTTGGGGATTCGCGGCCACCGCCTCGACCACCGACCTGCGCAAGCTGGTGCCGGTGGGGCCGCAGGACGAGTTGTGGAATCACGACGCCGGGACATGGCTATTCGACATGGGCATCCTGGCGCTGCTGGCACTGGTGATGGCGGGGTTCGTGCGCTGGCGCATCCGCCTCAAGGGGTAGATCGTCTGTCGCGCTAGCCGCCGTGCACGTCCAATCCATGCCCTGCGGCATACGCGACGGCCTGTGGCAGATCAACTTTCGCGGCGATCAGGCTTGCGGTGGTCCACAGCGTCGGGTCGATGCGGGCACCGCGCAGGTCGGCGCCGTCGAGTTTGAGGTTCTGCGTGCGGGCGCCGGTGAAGTCGGCACCGTGCACATTTGCCTTGCGCATATCGGTGCCCACCAGGTTGGCCTCCCGGAAACGGCAGTCCGACAGATCCATCTCGCGCAGATCGAGCCCGCCGAGCGAGGACAGGGTGAAGTCGGTCTCGGTGAACTTCGACGGACGCACCCGGCACTCGGTAAGAGTGGAGCCGAGCAGGCTGCACTGGCGGAACTCCGAATGCCACAGGGAGGTGCGGCGGAAGGTGCAGTTCCGGAAGGCCGAGCCGATATGCAGTGACTCGGTGAGATTGGCTCCGCTGAAATCGCACTCGGTGAAGACCACACGCTCGGTGCGCAGTTCACGAAAGTCTTCGTCGTAGAAGGTCTCTGCGGTGATCTCGCGGTCAATCCAATGCTCGGCCATGACTGACATCATGCCGGGCGCGTCCGACGGGTGACCATGCGATCTCGGCCTTGGTCTTCGGGGCCGGCATCACACAGTCACGTGGTTGTCACAACGAGTTTCCCACTCGCACGGCCCGCTTCCATTGCCGTGTGAGCCTCGACTATCTCGTCGAAGGCGTAGACACGATCGATAGGAACAGCAATGTTGCCGGAGGCGACACCGTCGAGATACTCCTGCAGCACATGTGCGGGTAGATCGGCGGCACCTCCTCCGTACGAGGTGAGGCGGACGCCCCGTGGGATGTACTCAATGGGGTAGAACTCATCCACTGTCCACTGGTTGGACAACATTCCGGTGAAACACACCACCCCATGCACGCGCGTGGCACGCAGGGTGTCGGGAAGTGTTGGGGTACCGACAAGTTCCAGTGCGGTATCGACGCCGCCGGGGAGGAGATCACGTATTTGGCGTGCTATCTGGCCGTCGTCGACAAGGACGTGGTCAACGCCAACCCTGGCTAGTGCACTGGCTTTTCCGGGGTTCCGCGTGGTGGAAAACACGGTCATATTGCGCTGTTTGGCCAAGATTGCAGTGGCCATGCCGATCGAGGATGTGCCCCCACGGATCAGGAGCGACTGACCGTCCGCGGCATCCAGGCCTACCGTCAAGGATCCATATGACGTTTGCAGCATCTCCGGTACCGCGCCAATCGTGGCCCAGTCCAGGTCGCTGGAAAATGCGGTCACTTGCGTAACAGGCACACAGGTGTATTCGGCGTATCCGCCATCGAACTCCCGGCCCATGCCACCCATGATGGCCATCACCTGCTGCCCCACCGCGAACTCACCACCAGGGCACGCTGCCACCACACCCGTCGCTTCGATCCCGAGCACCCGCGGAAAGGTGACTCCTTCCGCCAGGCCCAGGCGGGTGTGCAGTTCAGATCTGTTCAGGCCAAACGCTTTCACCGCAATAAGCACCCAGCCCTCGGCCGGTTCCGGGACCGGCAACTGCCGGATCTTCAGAGCTTCCGGAGGCCCAGGGGCGTCCAGAACGATAGCCCGCATGGTCGTGGTCACAACGCTCCCTTATTCTTCGCACTGCTGTTTTGTTCCGCTGCGCGGACTTTGGTCAAGATTGTTGCGAACTGCTGTAGTTCGCCAGCGGATAGCATTTTCCCCAAATGGGCGGAAAGTTCTTCCTCCAGAGCCAATTTCGCACGGGCAAGCAGACGCTTGCCTGACGGCGTCAATTCGATGACCGAGGAGCGCCCGTCTTCGGGATTGGGCCGACGCCGACAATGCCCGGAGGCTTCGATGCGGTCGACGAGCTTGCTGGTACCGCCTACCGTGATGAGCAAGTCGGCGGCGATGTCGTTTACCCGACACAAGCCGTGCTGCTCGATGACCCGCATCGGCTCATAGCGACTCAGCGGCAGATCAAAGTCGGTACGTAGCCGCGCATCCACCGCGTTCCACAGCTGGATTTGCCATCGGACCAGCTCGCCGAACATCAGCTCTAGATCTGCCATCGCCCATCCGCCCAGCTCGCCCGCCTTACCTTCCATGGAATATACCATCGACACTTCCTGTACTGTATTCCATGGAATGCAAATTCTCGGAAACGCGATAGGAACCAGATGACCAACGAACACGACGTCAAGACGCTGCTCTCCACGTATGAGCAAGCGCTGAACAACAGCGACGCAGCTTTGGCTGCCTCTTGCTACACCACCGGCGGAGTCTTCATGCCGACTGCTCAGCCCACCGCGACGGGGGATGGATTGCGTGAGGCATATGAACAAATCTTCAGTGCCATCCGCCTCAACGTGACGTTCACCATCGATGAACTCGTCATAGCGAGTGACGACATCGCGTATGCCCTAACTCGTAGCAAAGGCACTCAGACTGTACTGGCCGACGACACCCGAAGCGCCGAGGCCAATCGCGAGGTGTTTGTCATCCACAAAGAAGCGGGTGCGTGGAAGATCGCCCGATACATGTTCAACAAGTCCGAATAACCTCCACACCGTCTGGCCGACCTGTGAGAGCGCCGGACCTCGAGGGCTCTTCGGCGTACAGTGCGCTCATCGGGTTGGACTTGAGGAGGGAACCATGAAGGCGATCTTGGTTGTGCTGGCCGTGTTAATAAGCTGTGCCCCAGTCAGTTATGCCGATCCCATCAAGTTCTCCAACAACACCGAGCTCGGCACATGGCTGGCATCAAACGGATTCAGCTGTGTGCCTGCACTCGATTTTCTGTTGTGCTCCTACCAGGAAAGGGCACATTCGTGGCAGTTTCAGGTAGTCAATGGCGATACCACAGCTAAGCGAAAAGCAAGCTGTGACGCTGGTACAGCAGTGAGCCAAAACCATCTGCAGGGCGACACATGGGCTCTCTTCTCCGGCAAGGGAGATGGGGCACTATCCGGCATGCTCGAAACGATGAACACCAAGGGCTTGGCGGACGGGAAGATCGTTACCTCATGCCCCTACAACTAGTCTGACTATTGGATGGCCAGCGTCATGAAGGTGCTGTGCGGGTCTTCGACATAGTTACCGAAGGGGCCACACGCAACAAACCCGTGTTTACGGTAGAACTCCCGCGCGGGGGCGAAGAAGCTCATACTCCCGGTCTCCAACGAAATCCTGTACACGCCCCGACGCTTCGCGTCATCGAGAGCATGTGCGAGGAGCATCGAGGCGACACCCAAACCTCGGTGCTGCGGATCAGTGCGCATGCTCTTGAGTTCTTCATGACATGCCGAGATCTGCGCCAATGCAACAGTTCCGACGAGATTTTGTCCGTCGGAAGCGACCCACATTCTGATTCCGGGTTTCTGCAGACCTGCGGCATCTAGGGCATGGCGGCTCTCCGGAGGCGCTGTCAGCGCCATATCGTCCAGGTGAGCCTGCAAGAACGCCAGTAGCGTGGCGTTCTTAAAATCTGCCGCAGTGACTAGAAACGCCACAACCTGCTCTCCATCACTTCCGCCGATGAGACTTCATCGCCTCTAAACCATAATGGTTGGGTGTTCCGCATCCTTTTCCACGAACCCCGGATAGCCCCGAATACCGGCAATGCGATCCGGATGGTGGCAGGCACCGGGTGCGAGCTACATCTGGTGCAGCCGCTGTTCGACCTGTCGGAGGCGAAGGTGCGGCGAGCCGGCCTGGACTATCACGACATGGCGTCGGTGACGGTCCACGAGAGTCTTTCCGCTGCTTGGGAATCACTGCAACCGCAACGGGTGTACGCCTTCACCGCTCGTGCGAACGTCACGTACACCGATATCGCCTATCAGGCGGGCGATGTGCTGCTGTTCGGCCCCGAGCCCACCGGACTGGATCCCGAGGTACTGGCCGATCCGCACATCACCGAGAAAGTACGCATCCCGCTGCTGCCCGGCCGCAGATCGCTCAACCTGTCCAATGCCGCGGCCATCGCCGCATACGAGGCCTGGCGTCAACACGGTTTTCACGGCAGCGTCTAACGCTCTTCGTCGTCTAGCGAAAATCCCGCGAGGTGGACCTGACACGCAGGTCCAGTGGGCGCAGCTGATCGGCCACCACGGTGATGGCTCCGCTGGCATTCTGCACCTGGCCACGAATGATCAACGCCTGGGCGGTCACCGCCAGCTTGCGGTACCTCGCCCACAGACCCACCGAGCACACCACGTTCACCATGCCCGTCTCGTCCTCAAGATTGATGAACGTCACCCCGGCCGCGGTGGCCGGCCGTTGACGATGTGTGACGGCTCCCGCCACCAGCACCCGCGCCCCGTCCGGAACATCGAAAAGCCCCTTGGCCGGAACCACACCCAGCTGGTCAAGCTGTTCCCGCAGGAACTGAGTGGGATACGCATCGGGGGTGACTCCGGTGGCCCACACATCAGCGGCGGCGCGGGTCACCTCCCCCATCGGCGGTAGCTCCGGAATCCGGGAAGACACCCCGACTCCGGGCAACCGGTCGGGCCGCTGCGCGGCAGCCGCACCCGCGACCCACAGCGCCTCGCGCCGGGACATACCGAAGCAGCTCAGCACACCCCCCGTGGCCAGGGCCTCAACCTGCGCCGTGGTCAGCTGGATGCGACCGGTCAGATCGAGCAGAGAGGCGAACGGGCCGTGCGTTTTTCGCTCCCGCACAATCGCCTGAGCCAGGTCCTCTCCGATGTGGCGCACGGCGCCCAGGCCCATCCGGACCTCCAGGCCCGCATTCTCCAACGTCGCATACGACAGGCTGGCGTTGACATCGGGGCCGTGCACGGTGACACCGTGGCGACGGGCATCGGCCACCAAGGACTGCGGCGAGTAGAAACCCATGGGCTGCGCGCGCAGCAGCGCCGCACAGAACGCGGCCGGATGATGCAACTTGAACCACGACGAATAGAACACCAACGAGGCGAAACTCTGTGCGTGACTTTCCGGGAAACCGAAATTAGCAAAGGCATAAAGCTTTTCGTAGATCCGGTCGGCGTGCTCTCCGGTGATTCCATGTAAGCGCGCCATGCCTTCGTAGAACCTGGCACGCAGCCGTTCCATCCGCTCGGGCGAGCGCTTGGATCCCATCGCCCGGCGCAGCTGATCGGATTCGGCGGGGCTGAACCCCGCCACGTCGACCGCCAGCTGCATCAGCTGTTCCTGGAACAGCGGCACTCCAAGGGTCTTGTCCAACGCGGCCGCCATAGAGGGATGGTCATGCTTCCAGTCTTTGTCAATACCGTTGTACCGCCGAATGTATGGGTGCACTGATCCGCCCTGGATGGGCCCAGGGCGGATCAGCGCCACCTCGACCACCAAGTCGTAGAAACACTTGGGTTTCAGTCGGGGCAGCGTGGCCATCTGCGCGCGCGACTCCACCTGAAACACCCCCACCGAATCGGCCCGGGCCAACATCTCGTAGACCGCCTGCTCTTTCAGGTCTATATGAGCGAGGTCAACCGTGATGCCCTTATGTTCTGCCACCAGATCGATGCAATAGTGCAGCGCCGAGAGCATGCCCAGGCCCAGCAGGTCGAACTTGACCAAACCCACTGCCGCGCAATCATCTTTGTCCCACTGCAGCACGCTGCGGTTCTCCATACGCGCCCATTCCACGGGCACCACATCCGCCAGCGGACGATCACAGATGACCATGCCACCCGAATGGATGCCCATATGCCGGGGAAAATTCCTGATCTGCCCCGCCAGGTCGATCACCTGCGCCGGGATGCCGTCGACTTCCGCCGCATCGGCCAAACCGCCCCAGTGCCCGAGCTGCTTACTCCACGCATCCTGTTGCCCCTGCGCAAATCCGAGAGCTTTGGCCATATCCCGCACCGCCATGCGACCGCGATAGGTGATGACGTTGGCTACCTGAGCGGCGTACTCACGGCCGTACTTGGTGTAGACGTACTGGATGGCTTGTTCCCGTTCGTCCGATTCGATATCGACGTCGATATCCGGCGGCCCATCGCGGGCCGGTGACAGAAACCGTTCGAAGAGCAGGCCATTGGCCACCGGGTCGACATTGGTGACCCCGAGGGCGTAGCAGACCGCCGAGTTGGCTGCGGAACCACGACCCTGGCACAGGATGTCACTGCGGCGGCAGAACTGGGTGATGTCATGCACCACCAGGAAGTAGCCCGGAAAGTTCAGCTGGGCAATGACATCCAGCTCACGCTCGATTTGGGCATAGGCCTTCTCCGCGCCCACCCTGGGACCATATCGCCGTGCGGCACCCTCGAGAGCCAGGTGCCGCAACCAGCTGTCCTCGGTGTGGCCGGACGGGACGTCGAACGGTGGCAACTGTGGGGCAATGAGTCGCAGATCGAAGGCGCACGACTCCCCCAGTTCGGCGGCCGCCGTCACCACCTCCGGACAGTGGGAAAACAGCCGCGCCATCTCGTCTCCGGAACGCAAATGTGCCCCGCCCACCGGATCCAGCCATCCCGCCGCATCATCAAGACTCTTACGCGCCCGCACCGCCGCCATCGCCATCGCCAGCCGCCCGTTGTCCGGCCTCGCGAAATGTGCTGCTGTGGTAGCTATTACGCCCACACCAAATCTTGGGCCAAGCGCGGCGAGCATCGCATTGCGGTCATCCTCATCCGGATGTCCATGCCTGCTGAGCTCGATGCTGACACGACCGGCGCCGAACCGGTCGACCAAATCGGCCAGCGCCGCCTCGGCTGCACCGGGGCCGCCGCGGGCAAGCGCCCGTCGCACATGGCCCTTACGACAGCCGGTCAGAATGTGCCAGTGCCCTTCCGCCGCCTCGGTAAGTACATCAAGGTCATAGCGCGGCTTACCTTTTCGATCTTTGGGCGTACCTCCCGACAAGTGCGCGGTGGCCATCTGCCGCGACAACCTCCGGTACCCCTCCTGGCCACGAGCCAGCACCAGCAGGTGTACCGAGTCCTCCGTATTGCCGTGCCCACCGAGGGATAGTTCCGCACCGAATACGGTGGGCAGGCCGAGCTCCTTGGCGGCTTCTGCGAAACGCACAACCCCGTAGAAACCATCGTGGTCGGTGATGGCCAGCGCCTTCAGGCCAAGCCTCGACGCCTCCTGCGCCATCTCCTCCGGCAGGCTGGCGCCGTCGAGAAAGCTGAACGCCGAATGCGCGTGCAGCTCCGCGTAGGGCACCGCCGATCGTCCGCGCTCACGGCTGGGCGGCTCATAGGGCGGACGCTTTCGACTCCACGCCGGACTGTCCCCGCCATCTCCCGGAGGCGCGTGACGGTTGGGGCGCCCATCAAGCACCCGCTCCATTTCCGCCCAAGTCGGGGGACCCTGCGACCAGCCCATTCCATCAGTGTATCGAACATATGTTCTATACGCGACGGCTTCCATTGTTCACGCAGAGCAAAGTAACTAACTAGATATATACATGTATGCTGGCGGTACCGGACCGCATCCGACGCGACGGCAAGCAGCTAGACGAGAATCTGGAGAAGCGAATGCCACACCACGGCAACTACACGCCCGAAAAGGTCGCCTTCCCCTCGCACGGCGAGGACATCGTCGGTGTCGTACACCGGCCCCACGGTGACGGCCCCTTCCCCGCAGTGGTCCTGCTGGGCCCCTATTCATTCGAGAAAGAACAGGCACCGATCCACTACGCCACCCGTCTCGCCGACGAAGGTTTCCTGGCGCTGGCGTTCGATCCCCGCACCGTGGGCGAGAGCGGCGGCACACCGCGCCGTCTCGAGAACCCGAAGATGAAGAACGAAGACGCCGTAGCGGCCATCGACTACCTGCTGACCCGCGAGGACGTCGACGCATCGCGCATCTTCGGAGCCGGCGTCTGTCAAGGCGGACCCGAGATGCTCGATATCGCCTCATATGACGACCGGATCAAGGCCGTTGCCGCGGTGACCGGTTACTACCGCGACCGCGAGACCGATCTGTTCATGATCGCCGCCGGTGTCAGCGAGAACCCGTTCGATCCGGCGACCGCGCCCACCACCGAGCAGCTGGAAGCGCTCCTGGATGCCCGGCTCGAGCGGGCGCGTGATGCCAAGGCCCGGTACGAGCAGACCGGCGAAGTCCTCTACGCACCTTTGGTCTCCCCCGACCTCGGTGACCCGGTCGCCGGGTCCGATGCCGGGCTGCCCGGTCCGCTGGTGTGGAGCTGGTACGGATCGTGGACGCTCAAGGGCTGGGAGAACCGCTACGCCATCATGAGCGACCTCGACCACTTCGACTACACCACCGTGCCTGGTGCCGCCAAGCTGGAAAAGCCCGCATTGGTGATCCACTCCGACACCTGCATGAATCCGGCGGCGGCGCGGCGGCATTTCGAGTCGATTCCATCCGCCGACAAGAAGCTCATCTGGGAGAACGGCACCAATCACTTCCAGTACTACGACCAGCCCGACGTCGTCGACCGCACCGTCGGTCACATCGCCGACTGGTTCAACAGCCACCTGGCCTGACGGGGGGCGCCCCGGCTGGGTTGGCGGCATAACCGCTGCCCCAGCCGGTGCGCTGCCGAAATCGCGCGGTGGCATGCCTCTAGGCTCATGGGATGCCGCCCGACGCCTCTGCCACCAAGAAGCGGCTGCTCGATGCCGCTTACGCAGAGTTCGCCGAGCACGGGCTGGCTGGTGCACGTGTCGACAGGATCGGTGCCGCGGCAGAGGCCAACAAACGGCTGCTCTACGTCTACTTCACCAACAAAGAAACACTGTTCGACACCGTGGTCGCCCATTCCATTGAGCGGATGTCCCTTGCCGTCCCCTTCACGCCCAGGGATCTGCCGGGCTATGCGGGCGCGCTGTTCGACCATCTGATCGACCATCCCGAACATCTGAGACTTGCCACCTGGGCACAGCTGGAACGCCCCATCGCCGGTCCCGCCGAAACCGCCGCCTACGCAGCAAAAGTCGAGGCGATCGCCGAAACGTACCCTCCTTCAGGACATGTGGAACCTGCAGACATCCTGGCCCTCACGCTCGGGCTGACCACTGCCTGGTTCGGCGCATCGCCGGCCCTGCGCGGTCTCGCAACTACCGAACCCTTCTCACCCAAGCGCCTGGCCGCCCACCGGGCCGTACTCATCGCGACCGTCGAGGCCCTCATCGACATTGCGGGACGATGACCGACACCGAGTTCCTCAACTCCGTCGCCGACAGCCTGGCGGCACTTCCCGCTGTCGAGGCGGTTACCCTCGGCGGTTCCCGCGCACAGGGCACGCACCGCCCGGACAGCGACTGGGACCTGGCTATTTACTACCGCGGCCACTTCGACCCCGACGACCTGCGTCAGATCGGTTGGGACGGAGAGGTCTCCGAGATTGGCGCATGGGGCGGCGGGGTGTTCAACGGCGGCGCATGGCTTCGCATCGATGGCCGAGATGTCGACGTGCACTACCGGGATCTGGCAGATGTCCACAAACAGCTGGTGCGCGCGCAGCGAGGCGAGTTCCACATCGAGCCGCTGATGTTCCACCTCGCGGGAATCCCCAGCTACCTGGTGGTGGGCGAGCTCGCCCTCAACAAGGTACTGCACGGCATTCTGCCGTGCCCGGATTACCCTGCGGCGCTTCGTGAGTCAGCACCCGAAGTGTGGGCCGCGCGGGCCGCGCTGAATGTGCGCTACGCCGAGAAGAATCACGCACCGCACGGCCGGGTGACTCAGTGCGCCGGACTACTGGCCGTCGCCGCGATGGAGTACGCCCACGCGGCCCGGGCCGCGCGCGGCGCATGGGTGACCAACGAAAAGCACCTGCTCGACGCCGCCGGACTTTCGGCCGTACACACGATTCTCGCCGACTTGTCGCCCGACCCGGAGGCACTCACCAGGGCCGTCGAGAAGATCCGCTCTCTCGGTGAAAGTGTGGGTTAACGCGAGATCTTCGCGCGGAGCGGGCCGCCCACACTGTTGAACAACAGATCCCCATTCGGCATACCCTCGATGATCGCATAGGCGCCGTTACCCAGGTTTGACTGACCAAATATCGTGCGGTGCACCGTTTCTCCGGTCTTCCAGTCCAAGCCGGTGACTTCCCAGCCGTCGGCCTTGGTGTAGCCGTTGAGGAAGACGATGCCCGAGCTGGTGGACACCGCAGGCACCATGGATGTGGACACCACATCTCCCCTGGCCCACGCCGATGCCCAGCGATGCCCCGTGGGGTCCCATTCGAATCGCTCCACACCCTGCGGCGCCGGGGCCACCGGGCCGTTGGCGAGCACGTCGACCAGCCGGTCCGGGGCTCCCCCGGAGCCGATGTTCTGCACCACGAAGGCTCCGTAACCGTTCACCACCACCGACTGCTCGCTCTGGATGAACTCCGGCAGCGGATCCTTCAGGCCAGCGGTGACCTGGATCTGGTCGGCGATGCGGTTGGACTTGGTGCCCGGCTTCTGCTGGAAGCCATCCGGAATCTTGTTGCGCCAGAAGGCCACCAGTTTCATCCTGTCGCTGCCGTCGGTGATGACGACCAGCTCGTCGGAGTCCTTGCCGAACCCCATCAGGGTTGGCGTGGATCCCGTGCCGATGCCGAATTTCACCGCCGGGGGCTGGCGCCCGAAGTCGTAGGGTGATGACCACGCGCCGTCGGATTCGTCGGTCGAGAGTTTTACACCCGTCCACACGACCTTGCGCATGAGCTTGTCCGAGGCCACATAGATGCCGTTTTTGTCATCCACGGCAATCGAATTCGACACGGTCTCGTCATCTCCGAACCGGATCTGCTGGACCGGAGGGGCATCGAGGCCGCGATCAAGAAGCGTCAAGGACCGGTTGGACTGCACCAGCAGATGCCCGTCATAGGTCATCGACACCCCGACGATGCCCTCGGGAGCGCCGAGGGTTGTCATGCCCTTGCCCAGATACGGCCTGAAGTCATAGGTCTTCTCAACCTTGATACCCGCGGCCGGATCGTCTTTGTTCTCCAGCCCGAACTTGAGGATCTCGGCGTTCTGCGTCACGTAGTACAGCTCGTTGTCCTTGTCGACCGCGCCGTACACACCATTGATGAGCCGCTGCCACGTCGCCCCTCCCCAATGGTCGCGGATCGCGGCCTCGATCTGCTCGATGCTGCCGAACTTCTGGTTCAGCACGAGATCGAGATCCTGGACCGAGATCGGCCGCACCCCTGGGGTATCCAGTGCCGCTACCTGACGAAACCCGCCATCGGAGACATCCACATAGCGGACACCCGATGACGAGCTCACCCACATGTACTGCGGCGACGTGGAGGCCATCGTGATGATGTTGACCGGGCCACCGGGCACACGCGGCATCGCGGCCGGGTCCACATGGAAGGTCCCGCGCGGGATGGGATCGGCGAAGCTATCGGTCTGCGCGGAGTCAAGATGCGTGATGCCGTACTTCTCGGCGGACAGGTACGGGTTGCGCGCCGGACCATCGACCTTGGCGGCCCCGGGTTCCGCGCTGGGTCCCGAATCGTGGGCAGTCTCTTTGCCGCAGCCCGCGACAACAAGAAGCGCAGAACAGGCGATGGCCATCGCGCCCCGGATCCAACACTGTTTCCGCTCCATCAGCCCGCCTCATCTCAGAGCCCAGTTAACAACCAGAATTATTGTCGGAGAACATATTTAGTCCACGACAGCGCAGCGATGTTAACACTCACGACCTCGCGGTGGGCCGGGAACAACGTCACTTCATTGATATACCGAAGCCTCATCCACCAGCCCGAACAGCTTCTCGACGACCTCACGCGCGATCTCGACATCCAGGCCCACGATTCGCAGCTCCCCCTGATCAGCCCGCACCACCACCATCGCCAACCCCAAGGATCGCGACAGTGGATCTTGCCGCAGCTCCACCGTCCGCACCAAGGCAAACGGAATGACCCAGAAGGAGCTGAGCCACAACGTCTTCGATGCGATATACAGCAGGTTGTCGTCGAGGATTCCCCACCGATATGCGCGGTAGCGCTGCAGTGGCCGAAGCACCACCCACGCCACCGCGCAGGAGATGGACAGCAGCCCCAACACGCCCACCGCATGCTGCAACGGGGTACTCGCGTGCGCGGGCGGCGCCGTCACTGCCCAGACCGCCGCTACCACGACAACCAGCGGGATGCAGGCCACTGCGTATTGGATGGCCCAGAGCACAGGGGCAGATCTGCTCGCACCGACTCCCACCGGCATAACGGGCGTCACAGACGCAGTTTCGATCACCGTTCATTCCCCACCGTCGGAGCGAACCGACGCATCCACACCTGCCGTATCGCCACGGCCGTCAGGACGAACACCAGGACCACAATTGGCGACCAGATGACCGTACGGTCGATGTCACCGAACGCATAACCAATGATCCCCAGCGATACGAATGGGATAACAACTGTCCCCACGGCCCGCCACTGCCGGATGATCGCCACCTCGACGACGGCCGAGACCACCACGATCGAAAACGCGGCGAACACCACCACACCCACCAACTGCACGGTGGGGTCGAACGCCCGGACGTAATCCGCATAGCGGCGCGGCGCACCATCGGTGAGCGGGGTGTACGCGGTCCAACCAATATCCCAGCCCTTAGGGTTGAGCCCTCGGTTCACCAGCACCGCTACCACGAACGTCCACCAGGCAACATTGCCTGCGGTGCGCGCAGCACTGAACACCTGGATGCGCGACATTCCTGGAGTATCCCCCATGGCTAACTCCCCAATGACGAACTTGTCACACAGCGTTGACGAAACACCCCAAAACGGCAACGATAACTCCAACCGGGCCGATAAGCGGCCTAACAGTCTCAGAGGTAGCACGTGAAATACATCGTTACCGGCGGCACCGGCTTCATCGGACGACGGATCGTGACCCGAATTCTAGAGATCCAGCCCAGCGCCGAAGTCGCCGTACTGGTGCGGCGTGAATCCCTATCGCGGTTCGAAAAGCTCGCCGCACAATGGGACGACCGCGCGCACCCGCTGGTGGGTGACCTCACCCAGCCCGATCTCGGCCTGCCCGCCGACGGGGATCCGGTCACCGCCGATCACATCGTGCACTGTGCTGCGATCTACGACATCACCGTGGACGACGAGGCACAGCGCGCCGCGAACGTGGAAGGCACGAGGTCGGTCATCGCGCTGGCCAAACGCACCGGCGCCACCCTGCATCACATCTCCTCCATCGCGGTGGCGGGAAGTTACGAGGGCGAGTTCACCGAGGAAGACTTCGACGTCAACCAGGATCTGCCGACGCCGTACCACCAGACCAAGTTCGAGGCCGAGTTGCTGGTGCGCTCGGAACCCGGCCTGCATTACCGGATTTACCGGCCTGCCGTCGTCGTCGGCGATTCCAAGACCGGCGAGATGGACAAGATCGACGGCCCGTACTACTTCTTCGGGGTGTTCGCCAAGCTTGCGCGCTTGCCCCGGTTCACGCCGATGATGCTGCCAAAGGCAGGGCGCTCCAACATCGTTCCGGTCGACTACGTCGTCGCCGCGACCGTCGAGCTGATGCACCAGGAGGGCCGTGATGGGCAGACCTTCCACCTGACCAATCCCGAGGTGACCTACCTGCGCGATATCTACTCCGGCATTGCCCCCGCCGCCGGTCTACCACCCGTGCGTGGCTCGCTTCCCCATACCATGGCCACCCCCTTCCTGCGCGCCCGGGGCACGCTCAAGGTCTGGCGCAACATGGTGGTCACCCAACTCGGCATCCCGCCCGAGGTCATCGACATCACCGAGATCATGCCCACCTTCGTCTCCGAGCAGACACAAAAAGCCTTGCGCCCCAGTGGCATTACCGTTCCTCCGTTCGGCAGCTACGCGGGCAGGCTGTACCAGTACTGGCGCAAGAACCTGGACCCGCAGCGGTACCGCCGTGACGACCCTGCCGGACCACTGGTCGGCCGGCACGTCATCATCACCGGTGCATCCAGCGGTATCGGACGTGCGGCAGCCATCGCGGTCGCCCAGCGCGGTGGCACCGTCTTCGCCGTGGCGCGCGACGCCGAGGCGCTCGACAACCTCGTCGCGGAGATCCGCGAGGACGGCGGTAAGGCGCATGCGTTCCCTTGCGATCTGACCGACTACCCGGCCGTTGACGACACCGTGAAGAGCATCCTCGGCCAGTTCGGGCATGTGGACTATCTGGTCAACAATGCCGGTCGCTCGATACGCCGCTCGGTGGTGAACACCGTCGACCGGTTCCATGACTACGAACGGGTCATGGCGATCAACTACTTTGGCGCCGTGCGCCTGGTGCTGGCACTTCTGCCCCATTGGCGGGAAAGGAAATTCGGCCATGTCGTCAATGTGTCGACGGCCGGTGTGCAGACCCGCAACCCCAAGTACGCGTCGTACATCCCCACCAAGGCAGCACTGGATGCCTTCTCCGATGTGGTCGCGACCGAGACGGTGTCGGATCACATCACCTTCACCAACATCCATATGCCGCTGGTGAAGACACCGATGATCCAGCCTTCCAACAAGCTGAACGTGGTACGCGGGCTCACACCGGAACATGCAGCCGCCATGGTGGTTCGCGGACTGATCGAGAAGCCCACCCGGATCGACCACCCGATGGGCACCTATGCCGATATCGGTCGGTACATGACACCGAAGCTGACCCGGCGGATCATGCACCAGATGTACCTGGCATACCCAGACTCCCGGGCCGCCCGGGGCTTGGAGCCCGTCGACGATCGCCAGGACCTGTCGACCTCGCGACGTCGCCCCAAGGCGGCCAAGCGCGTTGCGACCGTTCCGAAGCTACGTGTTCCAGGTCCGGTGATGAAGGTGGTGCGCCTCATCCCCGGAGTGCACTGGTGAGCTAGAAACAGGCCGCAAAACGCGCCGGTGCCCGGATTGGCGAGCTAACTGACGGTAAGTTGACGTCCATGGTTTCCGTTTTTGCCGACGTCGATACTGGAGTCGACGACGCACTGGGATTGATCCTTCTCCTCGCTAGCGAGGATGTGGAGATCGTCGGTATCGCCTCGACAGCGGGCAATGTCTCGGTGGATCATGTCTGCACGAACAATCTGGGTCTACTGGAGCTGTGCAAGGCCCCGCAGATCCCCGTATCCAAGGGTGTCGCCGAGCCGTTGAGCGCGGCGCTACGCACCGCGGAAGACACGCACGGACCCACCGGGCTCGGGTATGCCGTGCTGCCGGACACCGCGCGCACGCCCACCGATTACGACGCGGCCGAGGCCTGGGTGAGGGCCGCGCACGCACACCCCGGTGAGTTGGTGGGCCTGGCGACCGGCCCGCTCACCAATTTGGCGTTGGCCCTGCGCACCGAGCCCGAGTTGCCCAAACTCCTCAAACGGCTCGTCATCATGGGCGGCTCCTTCGACTACCCGGGCAACACCACGCCGGTGGCGGAATGGAATGTCGTGGTGGACCCGGGCGCGACGGCAGAGGTGTACGCCGCCTGGGGAGCCGCTGGCGTACAAGAACTTCCGATCGTGTGCGGCCTGAATCTCACCGAGACGATCGCCATGACACCGGAGCATCTGGTCAGACTGGCCGAGGCCACGGGTGCCACCACCACGCCGCTATCGGTGCTCGACCTTCCGTCGAGCCGTTCGGCGGCGACCAACTCGCTGCTGCGATTCATCGAAGACGCGGTGCGTTTCTATTTCGAATTCCACATGAAGCAGGACGAGGGCTTCTTGGCGCATATGCACGATCCGTTCGCCGCTGCGGTGGCGCTGGATCCATCGTTGGTCCAAACTCGCTCCGCGACCGTGGATGTCGAGCTGACCGGCGACCTGACCCGTGCGATGACCATCGCGGACTGGAAGGGCCAGTGGGGCCAGAAGCCGAATGCGCAGATCGCGGTGGAAACCGACCCCAAGGCATTCTTCGAGCGGTTCATCGAGCGAGTGAGCGTCTTCGCGCGAAAGGTTGACGGCGCGCGCTGATTCCGGCGAGACCGTCATTCATAAACGCCCTCCACGTACCATCGCTGCCTGCGAAAATGCAGGAGCAGCGCCTGACCACCGCCCGTGTCTTCCAGCAGCACTTGGGCCCTGGCGGCCACGGATACCGGGGCGGGAGTCGGCTCCGGCTCCTCCCACCATCGCTCATCGATCGGCCATGGACCCGCCCACCAACTCAACTCCCAGCGGCCATTACCCCGCCGGACCCTGGCCGGTTCCCCGGAGAACATTCCCCGTCCGGTCACCGTCACCGGCGCTCCATCGATATCTAACAGCTCCACCGGTTCGCCGTCCTCACCGAGCAGCACCGTCGGAGCCGGATCGGGCAGCCTCCCGGGCCACGGTGCATCGGGATCAGCTCGTGGTCTCAACTCATCTCCTAAGGGCACCAATGTAATTCGTTCGGCCGGGCCACGCCCGCCGCTGACCACTCCCACCTGCACCGACTCCTCTCCCAATAAATCCTGAACTCGTGTCAATGCGCGGCGAGCCCGCTGGCGTTCCTCGGCACCCACCGCTCCCCACAACGTCAGCTGCAATGCCTCGGCAGCCACCACCTCGACCGGCTCCAACCGCAACATCGCCACCGGTCCGTCCAGAGACCGGCGCCGGGCAAGCCAGCCGTCAAGCTGCCAGCGCACCCGGTCGGCGGTCGTCTCCTCGGTCAGCGGTTCGGCACACCGCCACACCCGCGACAACTCCTGGCCGTCCACCGTCACCGCGTGAATAGCCAACCGGGAGCAGGCCACTCCGGCCGAGGCCAGCGCTTCGTGCAGGCTCACCGCCAGCGTTCGCCCCGCGAAAGCCGCCGCATCCACCCGCTCGATCGGCGGATCGCACGGCAGCTCGACTCCCAGGTCCGCCGGGATGGCATGGCCCGAGGGAGAGCGCTGCGGTTCGGCACGAGCATGGCGGTGCGCCTGCACCGCGTCATCGTCGAACCGCGAGGCGACATCCGACCGCGCCAGTTCCGCGAAAGCACCTATGGTACGAATTCCCATACGCCACAACAGATCCACCAAGTCTTCGCGCTGCGGGCGACACAGGCTGGGTTCGGCGGCCATCTCCTTGATCGACAGTGGAGCCAGGAACTCTGCATCCCCACCGGGTGGTACCAATGCCGCATGCCGCGCGGCGTACACCGCCGTGGACATCTGATCGGCAATGCCCACCTGACATTCGGCCCCTGCCACCGAGACCGCATCGGCCAGTCGTTCCGCCGCAGTCTGCTCGCTGCCGAAGTACCGGGCGGCACCGGTCACCGGCAGCGCCATCAGCCCGGGGCGCAGGATCTCGGCCCCCGGCACCAGATCATCCACCGCGGCGATCATCGACTCGAAGAACCGTGCATCGCGATCGACATCGGCCGCCACGATATGCAGTTGCGGACAACGGGCTTGGGACTCGCGCCGCCGCATACCCCGTCGCACCCCCAGTGCCCGTGCGGCGGCAGTGCATGCCGTTACCTTGTTGGCCAGAGTCACCGCCACGGGCCGGGTGGCAGGAAGATCAGCCATCGCCGCGGCCGCCACCGCCGGCCAGTCCGGGCACCAAATCGCCAGCACCCGAGGAGCTTTACGCTGCCGTTTATGCGGACCTGATCGAGCCACGGCTGCCACACACCTCCCCGGCAGCTCTGGGCACCCTGCGTCCCGTCACCCGTACCGTTGTCCGCACCCCACGAATCCGCCCCAGCCCACAGGCAGACACCCCGTCATAGCCCGTTATCCGGGCCTGCAACCGCACCGCGGCGCCTTCCCAATCCCCATCGACGGCAAGCAGCGTGCATCCGTTGCTGTGCGCCCGGGCCACTATCGCGCGGGCGGATGTCGAGGTCACTCGTCGGCCACCCAGACCCAGCACCACCAGATCCATCCCGTCCATGAGCACCGAGGCCACCTCCACCGCACTCAGGCCCGGGTGGGGAATCAGCGCCAGACGGCTCAGGTCCGCCCCCCGCTCCACCGCCGCCAACACGCCCGCCTCCGGCATGCCCACAATCGCGGCGTATCCACCCGCGGCGGTCACCGAAGCCACCACATCCAGGGGCAGTGACCGGGCTCCGCCGGCCACCGCGACCGTGCCGCGCCGCAACACGTGACCTATCGATCTGGCCAGCGCATCGGACCCCGGCAGCAAAGATTGAGCGTCCGGCAGCGCCTCCTGAAACCGGCCAGCCGACGACCTGTCCCCACCGACCTTTCCCGATATCGACGCCATCTGCTGCCGGAGCTTTTGTAGCTGGTCAGCACGGTTTACCAGCATTTCATCGGCGGCCGCCACTGCCGTCACAACCGCACCTCCAGACACACTCGACTAGAACATATGTTCGATGTCTGGAGTAAACACCCAGCCACCGACAACCGTCAAGACGGGAGGTACGGGCTGGGCCCCATGCTGGCCCCATCTGCCGACACGCCGTGTTGCGGCGGATTCGTGTCGCCCCTGTCCGCGATGAGGCGGAGTGTCGATGGACCTGGTCTCAGTCGAGCTGGCGGGTGTGCGCCCAACGAGTCAACGCGTTGCGATTGGACTGCTGGGTCTTACGCAGCACATTGGAGGCATGCGTCTCCACCGTCTTGACCGAGATCACCAGATCCTCGGCGATCTCCCGGTAGGTGTATCCACGGGCGAGGAGCCGCAGCACCTCAAGCTCGCGTGGAGTCAACGAGTCCAGCTCCGGATCCAGTGCCGGCTCCGGAGTATTCGACCGGCCGGTGAACGAATCGAGCACGAATCCGGCAAGGCGCGGACTGAACACCGCATCCCCGCCGGCCACCCGGCGTACGGCATCGGCGAGTTCACTCCCCGAGATCGTCTTGGTGACATAACCCCTGGCTCCCGCGCGGATTACCGCGATGACGTCCTCGGCCGCGTCCGACACACTGAGCGCCAGAAACACCGGCCCGGAACCGCCGACCCCATTGATGACGGCGACCCCACCCCCGGAGGGCATGTGCACATCGAGCAGCACCACATCCGGTGCGCTGACCCGTATTCCGGTGACCGCCTCGACAACCGACCCCGCCTCGCCCACGATCTCGATATCCGATTCGCCGGCCAGCTCAGCCCGCACCCCGGACCGGAACACCCCGTGATCATCGACCAGGAACACCCGCAGCATTACGCACCCTTCTGCGCGTCGTCATGATTGGCATCGTTGTACGGCATGGTAATTCGCACCTCGGTACCCTTGCCGATCTCCGATTTGATCTGTACCTGTCCACCCCGGCGCATCACCCTGACCTTGATGGAGCGCACGATGCCCTGCCGGTCCTGCGGCACCGCCTCGAGATCAAACCCCTTGCCCCGGTCTCTGACGAAAACGCTGATCTGCCCGGGTTCCACCTCGGCATACAGGTTGATATCGGATTGCCCGGAATGCTTGGCGGCGTTGACGAGTGCCTCACGGATGGCCCCGATCAGCGCGCGTCTGGTCTCGGATTCCGCAGACAGATCGGCATCGCCGACGATCACCGAACTGACCACCACGGTGTGCGCATCCTCCACCTCTCCGGCCACGGTGCGCAGCTCCTGTGCCAGCGATGAGTCCGAGGAAACCCCCGCGGAGAACAACCAGCTGCGCAGTTCCCGCTCCTGGCTGCGAGCCAGCCGCAGCACCTCGCCGGGGTTATCCGTCCGCTTCTGGATCAGTGCCAGCGTCTGGAGCACCGAATCATGCAGATGCGAGGCGATTTCTTCACGCTCCTCGGTACGGATGCGTGCGGCACGCTCGGCACCGAGAGCACGCCACAACCGCAACCACAACGGCACTGTCAGCAGCATCGCGCCCACCAGGGTGGCGGCGATAGCCACCAGCGAGTCACGCAGCGAGGACAAATCCACATTGCGCAAGACCACCACCGCGATACCGCCGAAGACCAGTGCCGCACCGGCGATCACCCGGACCAAGGTCAACAGCGACGATTTGCCCGACTCGCCCAGAATCGCCGAACTTGGTCCCTGCGTATCGAATTCGCGCCACACCACGGCAAGCCCGACCAGCGCCAGCACGATCGGGAAGACCAATGCTGCCGTCGAACCACTGACTGTCGACATCAAGATGATCAGCGCGGCAAGACTCAACAGCAAGAGCCCCGTCGCCCTCCGGCGGTCCGTCGCGCTGACAGCCGCGACGTCGTCGCCCGGCGGCATCAGCATCCACAGCAGCCCGTAGGCCGCGATGCCCATTCCGCTGGCCGCACCGAGCACCGCAAAGGCCAACCGCACCCGAAACACCGGAACGTCGAGATGGTCGGCGAGCCCCCCGGCGACGCCGGCGACCACCCGTCCACCAATACGCCGACGCAACGGCGGGGCGGCAGTCAGCCGATTCCCGCCGGCGAACGCATTCCGGAACGTGGGACTCACCTCTGCGATACTGCCATGGCAAAGCTCCCCACGACATCGGGCTTATCCCTGAACCCCGCCTTGCAAAGATCAGGGTGAATCCTGATGGCGTACATGCCCACGGCTGGGCAACATAGCTGTCATGGACACGGATACCACCACCAAACGGACGCCGTCCTCCACCCTCGGAGACATGTGGCGGACGCGGCCGTTGCGACTGCCGGGACACGGCAAGCTCGCCGGCATTGCCGCGGGAATCGGCTACCGCTACAACGTAGATCCGCTGTTGGTACGCGTAATTTTCGTGGTCACAACAATTTTCGGCGGCGCGGGCGCCATCATGTACGTGGCGTGCTGGTTGCTGATGCCCACCGCTCGCTACACCACTCCGTACCACGAGTCCAAGGTGAAGATGGTCTTCTGGATCATCGTCTTACTGCTCGTCGGGGGGCCGTTCATCGATCCCGATCGCGACCCGTGGGGATTAGTCAGTGCCGTTGTCCTGCTCGGGGGCTGGTATCTGCTCTATCAACGCCAGACCGAAACTCCGGCACCTCCGGCGAGTTCGACGGCGCAGTCCAGCGCCGGGGAGCCTCTCACCACCGAAGGTGGCGAGACAAACAGCAACACCGCGGCCACCAGCCCCTTCTTACCGCCTCCCCCACCCAACTGGGATCCACTGCGGGCGGCCCCTTTCGCCTGGGATCTACCCGATCCGGCTCCCCTGCCGGCGCCTCCGGCCAAGCCCAAGTCGCCCATACCCAAGGTAACCATCGGCGCGGCACTCATCGTCAGCGCTCTGCTGGTGGCCATCGGATTGCTGGGCGCCAACTGGGTGACACCCGTTGTGGTCGCGGCAGCGGCATTGGTCGTCCTCGGGGTGGGCCTGCTGGTGGGGGCGTGGTTTCGCAGTGGCTACTCGCTGCTCTTCCTGGCGGTACCGCTGGCCGGATTCGTCGTCGTGGCATCCTCCATCGGCCCGCTGGAGGGGTCACTCGACATCGGCGACCGGACCTACTACGTCACCGATGCCTCGGATATCGAGGACTATTACGAGGTCGGCATCGGCACCATTGGCCTTGACCTCACCCAGGTCACGCTCACCCACGATAAGACGGTCTACCTCGACGTCGGGATGGGCGATATCCAGGTGATGGTCCCAGCCTCGATGAATGTGCGCACCTCATGCGAGGTGGGCATGGGCAGCTTCGATTGTCTGCCCTCGCCCAAGGGCGTCGGCCCGGTCCTGACGATCAACGCAACGGCAAATGTAGGAAGCATTGAGGTGCAACGTGTCTGAGAACACCGACGAGCCAGTATCCGGCACCGACCATGAGCTCACGGCCGAGAATCGAGCGGAATCCTCACCGGAGGCCACCGCCGATGAAAAGGGCAGGCCGTCCATCCTGCTGGCACTGTCCGGGCTGGTCGCCTTGGTCGTCGGGGGCTGGGCCCTCACCGGCCAAGACTTCGGAGCACTGGTGCACAGCAACCTGCTCGGCTGGGTCGCGATTGCCATAGCAATCGCCATCGGCGTTGCGCTGGTGGCAGTTCCGACGCGCCGCAACCGGACCTAGAAGAAGCTCACTCCCATTCGATGGTGCCGGGCGGCTTGCTGGTGATGTCCAGCACCACCCGGTTCACCTCGGGAACCTCGTTGGTGATTCGGGTCGAGATGCGCTCCAGCACCTCGTACGGCAGACGCGTCCAGTCCGCGGTCATCGCGTCCTCACTGGACACCGGCCGCAACACGATCGGATGCCCGTAGGTACGACCGTCACCCTGCACCCCGACCGAGCGCACATCGGCCAACAGCACCACCGGGCACTGCCAGATGTTGCGGTCCTGGCCGGCGGCGGTGAGTTCCTCGCGCGCAATGGCATCAGCACGGCGCAAGGTATCCAGCCGGTCGGCAGTGACCTCGCCGACGATCCTGATGGCCAGACCCGGTCCCGGGAAGGGTTGGCGGCCAACGATTTCCTCGGGCAACCCCAGTTCACGGCCGACCGCACGGACTTCATCCTTGAACAGCAGCCGCAGCGGCTCCACCAGGGCGAAGCTCAGGTCCTCGGGCAGCCCACCCACATTGTGGTGACTCTTGATGTTGGCGGTGCCGCTGCCGCCCCCGGACTCGACGACGTCGGGGTACAGCGTGCCCTGCACCAAAAACTCGATCCCGTCCTCGGAGTTGCCGATCGCATCGGAGACGGCACCCTCGAACGCCCGGATGAATTCACGGCCAATGATTTTGCGTTTGGTCTCCGGATCGCTGACACCGGCGAGCTCACCGAGAAACTTCTCCGCGACATTGACAGTCACCAGCTTGGCGCCGGTGGCCGCCACAAAGTCGTGTTCCACCTGTGCGCGCTCTCCGCTGCGCAGCAGACCGTGGTCGACGAACACACAGGTCAGCCTGTCGCCGATGGCGCGCTGCACCAGGGCTGCCGCCACCGCGGAATCCACCCCACCAGAGAGCCCGCACAATGCGCGGCCGTCGCCGATCTGCGCGCGCACCTGCTCGACCAGCGATTCGGCGATATTGGCTGCCGTCCACGCGGATTCGATGCCCGCGAACTCATGCAGGAACCGGCTCAGCACCTGCTGCCCATGGGGCGAATGCAGCACCTCGGGGTGGTACTGCACACCGGCCAGGCGGCGAGAGCGGTCCTCGAATGCCGCCACAGGGGCACCCTCACTGCTGGCGACCACGGTAAAGCCTTGGGGTGCTTCGGTTACGGCATCTCCGTGGCTCATCCACACGGGCTGGACGTCGGGCAGACCTTCATGCAGGTCTCCGCCCACCACGTTCAGCTCGGTACGGCCGTACTCGCTGGTGCCGGTGTGCTCCACGGTGCCGCCCAGCACCTGCGCCATGGCCTGAAAGCCGTAGCAGATACCGAAGACGGGAACATCCAGATCGAATACACGGGGGTCGAGCCGGGGTGCACCCTCTTCATAGACACTCGACGGACCGCCCGACAAGACGATCGCCCGGGGGTTGCGGTCCTTGATCTCGTCGATGCTCGCCGAGTGCGGGATCACCTCGGAGAACACCCGCGCCTCACGCACACGCCGCGCGATCAGCTGCGCGTACTGTGCCCCGAAGTCGATGACCAGAACCGGTCGGTCGCCATGCTGATCCGTTTGCGCCACCGGCTTAGCTTAGTGGCGCTGGGGGCACCTACCGCTTGCGGGGGACCAGCTGACCCGGCGGGCAGGAGGGTAGCGACTGGGGACTAACTGACCGACCGCACCGGCTCGATCGGCAGACTCCGCAATGCGCCGGGAGCACCTGCCGGGACGACCGGGTGGGACGGGGGCACAGCCGCCATCCGCTGGTACGGCAGACCCTGCTCCGGACGCAGGTCCATCTCGCCCTTGTTGGGCCACAACGACGCCGCCCGCTCGGCCTGCGCGGTGATGCTCAGCGACGGGTTGACACCCAGGTTCGCCGAGATCGCGGCACCGTCCACGACGTACATGGTCGGGTAGCCGTACACCCGGTGATAGGGATCGATGACGCCGTCCTCCGGGCTCGTCCCGATCACGGCCCCGCCCAGGAAGTGCGCGGTGAGCGGGATGTTGAACAGCTCACCCCAGGTTCCACCCGCCACGCCATCGATCTTGGCGGCGAGTCTCCGCGTGGCCTCGTTGCCCGCGGGGATCCAGGTGGGGTTCGGTTCGCCGTGGCCCTGCTTGCTGTCGAGGCGCCGCCAGAACAGCGTCTTCTTGGTGAACGTGGTGATCGAGTTGTCCAGGTGCTGCATGACCAGCGCAATGACCGTCCGCTCACTCCATTGCGTCACGTTGAGCATCCGCAACGTACCCCTCGGATCGGCACGGGCGGCCTCGATGAGCTGGCGCCACCGCGACTTCTCGCCATCGCCGTCGGTCATCAGGGTCTGCAGCAGGCCCATCGCGTTGGAGCCCTTGCCGTACCGCACCGGCTCGATATGCGTGTCGCTGGTCGGGTGGAACGAGGACGTGATGGCCACACCGTGGGTGAGGTCCAAATCGTCCTTGTACTCCAATCGGCCTGCACCGACGATGGATTCGGAATTGGTACGGGTCAACACACCCAGGCGCTGCGACAGCTTGGGCAGCAGACCGTTGTCCTTCATCTTGAACAACAGGTTCTGCGTGCCCCAGGTCCCGGCGGCCAGAACCACGTATTTGGCCGTGTAGGTCTTGCGCTGCTTGCGCACCCAGCGACCCGTGGCCTTGGTGGAGACCCGCCATATCCCGTCAGCACCCTGCTCGACCGCGGTGACGGTGGTGAGCGGAACAACCTGGGCGCCAGAGGATTCAGCCAGCCCCAGATAGTTTTTGACGAGGGTGTTCTTGGCGCCGACCCGGCAACCCGTCATGCAGGAACCACACTCGGTGCAGCCCACCCGGTCTGGTCCGGCACCACCGAAGTAGGGATCGGCCACCTTGACTCCGGGAGCCTTGGCGCCCTCCGGCCCGAAGTAGACACCGACCGGTGTGGCGACGAAGGTGTCGCCGGCACCCATGTCGTCGGCGACCTCCTTGATGAGCCGATCCGCGTCGGTGAAGGTGGGGTTCTTCACCACGCCCAGCATCCGCTGCGCCTGCTCGTAATGCGGGGAGAGCTCGGAACGCCAGTCGGTGATGCCCTTCCACTGCGGATCGCTGAAGAACGGTTCCGGCGGTACGTACAGGGTGTTGGCGTAGTTCAGCGAGCCACCGCCCACCCCGGCACCCGCCAGGATCATGCAGTTGCTCAGCAGATGGATCCGCTGAATCCCGAAGCACTTGAACATCGGCGCCCACAGGAACTTGCGCAGATCCCACGATGTCTCGGCGAACTCCTCGTCCGAGAAGCGGCGACCTGCCTCCAGGACCCCTACGCGGTAACCCTTTTCGGTCAACCGCATGGCGGTGACGCTCCCGCCGAATCCGGATCCGACGATGAGGACGTCGAAGTCGGTATCTGCTTCAGATTTTACAGGGACTGCTACCGGTGATGACATCGTTGGCCTACCTCCGCGTGGTCACGTTACCGACCAGTATGGAATACAACGAGGGGGGTTATGTAAATTAGGTCACCCTAAGTAGACACATGTCTAAGAGTTGACGGTCAGGCCGACCTTCTGAAATTCCTTGAGATCGCAGTATCCGGACTTCGCCATCGAACGACGGAGCCCACCAACGAGATTCAACGTGCCGTACGGGTCGTCGGACGGCCCGGTGAGCACCTCGCTCAGCGGCGGCCGCTCACCGACCGCCACCTGCAGCAGTGCGCCACGGGGCAGCGACGGGTGTGCGGCGGCATTCGGCCAGAACCACCCGTCACCCGCGGACTCCTGCGCGGCGGCCAGCGGTGTCCCCAATACGACGGCGTCGGCACCACAGGCGATGGACTTCGCGAGATCTCCCGAGGTGTGGATGTCGCCGTCGGCTAGCACGTGCACATACCGGCCGCCGGTCTCGTCGAGATACTCACGGCGGGCGGCGGCGGCATCGGCGATGGCGGTGGCCATCGCGACGCTGATGCCCAGCACCTCACCGCTGGTCGTCGCGCCGGCGGTCTGCCCGTACCCGACGATGACACCCGCCGCCCCGGTCCGCATCAGGTGCAGGGCCGTACGGTGGTCGATCACACCACCGGCGACGACGGGGATATCCAGCTCGGAGATAAAGGTTTTCAGGTTGAGCGGCTCACCGTCGCGGGCCACCCGCTCGGCCGAAACGATGGTGCCGTGGATGACCAACAGGTCGATACCGGCGGAGATCAAATGCGGGGTGAGCAGCTGTGCGTTCTGTGGGCTCACCCGCACCGCAGTCGTCACCCCGGCCCCGCGCACCTCGGCGATGGCCGCCGCCAGCAGCTCGGGATCGATTGGTGCCGAATGCAACTGCTGCAGCAAGCGAATCGCAGCGGACGGCTCCGGCTCCTTTTGGGCAACCTCGACCACCTCGGCGATGCGGGCCTCGACGTCGGCGTGCCGACCCCACAGTCCCTCACCGTTGATGACGCCGAGCCCCCCGGCCCGGCCGAGTTCGATGGCGAAGCGCGGAGAAACCAGCGCATCGGTCGGGTGCGCCACCACCGGAATCTCGAAACGGTAGGCATCGAGCTGCCAGGCCGTCGATACGTCCTGTGAGGAACGCGTGCGACGCGACGGGACGATGTTCACATCATCGAGTTCATAGGTACGGCGGGCGCTTCTGCCCATGCCGATTTCGACGAGGTCACGCATGTTGAGTTCCTTTGCGGTGCCGACTGTTAACGCACGTAGTAGTTCGGCGCTTCGGCCGTCATGGTGATGTCGTGCGGATGGCTCTCCTTGAGCCCCGCCGCGGTGATCTGTACGAACTGGGCGCGCTGTAGATCTTCGATGCTCGACGCCCCGGTGTACCCCATGGCAGCGCGCAGGCCGCCCGTCAGTTGGTGCATGACCGTCGACAAAGGACCACGGAACGGAACCCGGCCCTCGATGCCCTCGGGCACCAGCTTGTCCTCCGAGAGCACGTCGTCCTGGAAGTAGCGGTCCTTCGAGTAGCTTCGCCCGGTGTTCCCGGCCGCACCGCGGCCCTGCATGGCGCCCATGGACCCCATACCGCGGTAGCTCTTGAACTGCTTGCCGTTGACGAAGATCAGCTCACCGGGCGACTCCGCGGTACCGGCCAGCAGCGACCCGAGCATGGTGGTGGATGCACCCGCCGCAAGCGCTTTGGCGATATCGCCCGAGTACTGCATGCCGCCGTCGGCAATCACCGGAACACCCGCAGGATGGCAGACCGACGCCGCCTCGAGGATCGCGGTGATCTGCGGTGCACCGACACCGGCCACCACGCGGGTGGTGCAGATGGAACCGGGGCCCACCCCCACCTTCACCGCGTCGGCGCCCGCCTCGATGAGCGCCGCGGCGCCCGACCGGGTGGCGACGTTCCCGCCGACCACGTCGACGCGCTCGCCCACCTCGGCCTTGAGCTTGCCGACCATGTCCAGCACCTTGCGGTTATGCGCGTGCGCGGTGTCCACGATCAGTACATCAACACCGGCGTCCACGAGCGCCATGGCCCGCGTCCACGCGTCATCGCCCACACCGACAGCCGCGCCGACCAGAAGCCGTCCGTCGCTGTCCTTGGTGGCGTTGGGGTGCTGCTCGGTCTTCGCGAAATCCTTCACCGTGATGAGGCCGGTCAGGCGGCCCTCGCCGTCGACGATGGGCAGCTTCTCGATCTTGTTGCGCCGCAGCAGACCGAGCGCGGCGTCAGCGGTCACGCCCTGACGCGCGGTGATCAGCGGCGGCTTGGTCATCACCTCGGCGACCGATTTGGACAGGTCCGCCTCGAACCGCATATCGCGGTTGGTGATGATGCCGACGAGCGAACCCGCCTTGTCGACGACCGGCAGACCCGAGATGCGGAATCGAGCACACAGTGCGTCGACCTCGGCGAGGGTGTTGTCGGGCGAGCAGGTCACCGGGTTGGTCACCATCCCGGCCTCGGACCGCTTGACGGTCTCGACCTGGCCGGCCTGGTCCTCCAGTGAGAGGTTGCGATGCAACACCCCCATGCCTCCGGCGCGGGCCATCGCAATGGCCATCCGCGCCTCGGTCACTGTGTCCATCGCCGAGCTCACCAGCGGGACGTTCAGTCTGATCCGCTTCGTCAGCTGCGAGGACGTGTCGGCGCCGTTGGGCAGCACATCCGACGCGGCGGGCAGCAACAGCACATCATCAAAGGTCAACCCGAGCATGGCGACCTTGTGCGGATCGTCGCCGCCGGTGTGGACGGACCCTGCCGCAATGGTCATTCAAGCCTCCATGCCAGATAGCCGTCGTATACATCCCAGGGGTGGAATGGAAAGGAGTAGATCCATCCTATCGGCTCGCCTCGGCTGCAATCTCCCGGACGTGTGCTCGGACATGCCCCACGTGAGCTGGCGCGCGAACCCGCGAACTGCGTACTCTAGGGGTGTGCGCGACCACTTTCCGCCGGGATTGCCACCAGATCCGTTCGCCGACGATCCCCATGATCCGTCGGCCGCACTCGACGCGATCGAGCCGGGTCAGCCGCTCGATCCGCAGGAACGGATCGCGGTCGAGGAGGATCTCGCCGACCTCGCGGTCTACGAGGCTTTGCTCGCCCATAAGGGAATTCGCGGGTTGGTCGTTTGCTGTGACGAATGCCAGCAGGACCACTATCACGACTGGGACATGCTCCGCGCGAACCTGCTACAGCTGCTGGTCGACGGAACCGTGCGACCGCACGAGCCCGCCTTCGATCCGGAGCCGGAAGCTTACGTGACCTGGGACTATTGCCGCGGATACGCGGACGCCTCACTCAACGAGGCAGCCACGGACCGCGACGGTTTCCGCTGATTTAGCCGCTCTCGGCTTATTCTCCCGAGCTCGAACCCGCTCCGCTGCCGTGGCTCGACGATCCACCCCCGGGGTTGGCCGGAGCCACCGGCACCGAGGTCATCACCGGCGCATGCCGTGACGGACCGTCGGAGTCGGAGCCCGAGCTCCCGCCACTGCCAGGGAAACCGTGGATGTTCCCGGAGCCCGGGCTGTTGACGGGTGCCTGATAGACCGGCACCGGGTTATCGGGGGTGCGGGTAATCGGGGACGGAGCCTGGATCGTCGTCGGCGCGGTGATGACGGGGGTCTCCACCGCTCCGCGCTGAGTGGTGACGATGGTCACCCCGTCGGGAGTGGTGGGGACGGTCACGATCGGCGCCGTCGAAGGCACCACGGTGCTGACCGTCACAGTTGGCACCGAAGTCGTCACCCCCGACACAGATGTGGACGGCGTGGGCACCGTCGTCGTCACCGGCGCACTGGACGCGGTCGAGGTGGCCGTCGATGTCGAGCTCGGTGGCGTCGACGTGGCCGAGACGGCGGTCGAAGTCGATGTCGAGCTCGTCGATGCGGAGCTTGAGGTACTCGTCGACGTCGAACTGGTCGTCTCAGTCGACGACGAGGCGGTGGTCGAAGTCGAAGTCTCTGTCGGCGATGAGGGCGTCGTCGACGCGGTCGTCGTCGTAGACGTGGATTCCGATGACGTCGACGTCGACGTCGCCGAGGTCGTCGTGCTCGTGGTGGTCGCAAGCACCGGAGGCGACAGCATGATTCGCGGTGTCGCGGTCACCATCTCCGGCGGCACCGTCGCCACAGGGTCCTTGGCGTCGATTCTGACCTCCGCCTGCTGCACCCGGCTGGCCAGTTCGGCCTTCTGCTGAGCATCGCCGACCTCGTTGACGCGCGCTGCGGCCACCCCGAGCTGCTGCTGCGCACCCTCCCAATCACCTTGGGAAATAAGCTTTTCCACCTGAGCGAGCTCAGTCTGTGCCGACAGCACCACAGGATCGGTGCGCACCGTCGGGCCCGTACCGAACAACGAGGTACGTAGCCCGTACAACGCGTCACCGGGATGCGATTGGTACACCGCCGCGCCGAACCCGCCGAACAGCAACGTCACAGCGGCAGCCGAACCCACCGTGGTGGCCAGCAGCCGTGAACGGCCACCACGATCACGCAAGGCGTTACGCGCCTGCCCGAGTGTCGGTTTCGCCGGCATCGGCTCGCGCCCGACATCCTCGCGCCACGCCGCCAACATCATCGCCACGGCGTACTCGTCGGAATCGGAGGTGGCCACCGGCAGATCCGCCGCGATGGCATCGATCATCCGGTTGGTGCGCCGCAGTGCCGCCAGGTCCTCGGGACCCTCGTCGCCCTGGCTGCCCGGCCCGCCGGGGAACCATCCGCGTCCATCAGCCACGGTGATCACCCGCCCGGGTCATTTCTGCCTTGAGTCTCTGCAATGCCCGGTGCTGCGCCACACGCACCGCGCCCGCGCTGCTGCCCACCGCGTCGGCGGTCTCCTCCGCCGACAGGCCGACGACCACCCGCAGGATCAGGATCTCGCGCTGCTTCTCGGGCAGCACCTCCAACAGGGCCTGCATCCGCCGTGACGACTCGGAGTTCAACGCCTCCTGCTCGGGCCCCGCGTGGCGGTCGAACTGCTCCGGAAGGGTCTCGGCCGGATCGGACTTGTCCCGGGCCATCGCACGATGCGCATCAGCCACCTTGTGTGCGGCGATGCCGTACACAAACGCCAGGAACGGGCGTCCCTGATCCTGATAACGAGGCAGCGCTGCGATCACCGCGAGACACACCTCCTGCGCTACGTCGTCTGCGGAGAGACCACTTCTTTCCGCCGTTCCGACACGCGCGCGGCAATATCGCACCACGACGGGCCGGATGGCACTAAGTACCTCGGAAAGCGCGTCGCGATCGCCCTTGACGGCAGCAGCAACGACATCGTCGAGCCCGCTCTCCGTACTTGTCATCGACTGCGCATTCCCCAGTGTTACGTGTGGTGCACCGTGGTGGTGCTGTCACCTAGGACAATAGCGTTGGACGCAGAGGGGTAACGCATTTAGTCCACCACCTCCAGGCGCCACCGACCGCCCGAATGGGCTATCCATGCGGCACAGTCGCGGCGAATAGCAACGAGGTCTTCATGGCTTTGCCCCACCTCCTCAGAGGCGGGCAAGCTCGCCAGCATCGCCGCCAGCGCCCAGCGCAGCGGTACCAGCCCATGGGCCGTCGCGGCTTGCAGCCCGCGTGCCGCAACGACCGCCGATTCCGCGAGATCGCCCGCGCTACTGAGCGCCGCAGCGAGCACCATCTCCGTCTTGACCTGGTGCCTTACCGACGGCACGTCCAGCGCGAGCCGTTCGGCGGTGCGGGCATACCGCAGCGATCGCACGCCGTCACCGGACACCATGGCCAGCTCGGCACGCACCCAGGCCAGCCGCAAGGGCAGGCGCCACGGCCAACGAACATCGCCGTGCTCGGATAGCCGCTCCGCCTGTTCCAGTAACGCGTGAGCAAGCGGGAACCGCCCCAGCCCCAGCGCATCCGCCGCCAGCCCGACGAGCGCGTCAGACCGAGCCTCCGCGTCCGCATGGGCCATCGCCAACGCTCGGCCGTCCAACCCGCGGGCCAACGCATGCCACCCGAGCTGACGCAGGAGCGACGCGCGTGTGCTCAGCGCCAGCGAGGCAAGCCGATCCGCGCGGCCCCTCGGCACCTCCACGGCGTTCAAGTCGGCGTGCGCGGCGGCATAGCGTCCCGCGCCCCCCAACGCCACGGCGCGCAGCCAGGCATCCTCGGGAGCCGAGGCAGGCGGAAATGGCCAGATTGCTGGATGCGGCCCGAAGGCGGCAGCGGTGAGCTCGGCCGCTGCGGAGGTTCGAAAAGTCACCATGGGAGCGGTCACGGTACCAATTCCCTCGAAAATGGAGTTAACAGTTGATGCAGCGGACGTTAAATCCACGTCAACGGACGCCGTAAACACTTACCCAACGCAGCGTTAAGGAAATGGAAAACCCACGGCCAAAACCTGCTGACCACGCTGGTGAGCGAGCGTTACGTACCAACGAAGAGCAAAGACGATGAACGTGATGTTAATTCTGGACCTAATAGCGTGATGTTGCCATGATCATCGCCTATTGACTGTATTTCGACCGCGCACCTACTTTGTGTACACCGCTTGTCATCGGCGACACGTCTGGTGCACTTCACTCACGCGCAGGTCGACTGCGCGCGCAGCGAGAGGGTTAACCACATGCCGCAGCCACAGCAATTGCCTGGGCCCAACGCAGATATTTGGGATTGGCAGATGAAAGGCCTTTGCCGAGGGGTCGATTCATCCGTGTTCTTCCATCCCGACGGTGAACGCGGCAGAGCCCGCGCACAACGCGAGATGAAGGCCAAGGAGATGTGCCGGGCATGCCCGGTGCTGGTGCAGTGCCGCGCACACGCGCTGGCCGTCGCCGAACCGTACGGAATCTGGGGCGGACTCTCCGAGTCCGAGCGCGAACTGATTCTGCGCCGCGGGATACGCCGCAGCGCCTAACACGTGCAGCATGCGTTGGGCCCCCGCAACCATTCATCGCGTTGCGGGGGCCCAACGTTTGCCGAGACCGACCCTAGGTGGCGGCGCCCGCCGGCTGGTCGTCGACCTTCCAGTTGAAGGAGATCTGCGATCCCTGTACGTCGGTAGCCGTCACGGTGACACCGATCGTCTTCCCCCCGGCATCGACGACCTCGCACCGTTGCGTGGCACCCTTCTCCCCCTTCAACGGCCCGTCGCACCTGGCGCTGGTGAGCATGACTCCGGCCTTGTCCCTGATTCCGTCCTTGAGCCCCTGTTCCAGCTTCGCCTTGGCGAGCTCAGGGGACGATGACCCCAAGCTGAAGTTCGCCTCGCAGCCCGAGAGCAGCAGCCCGGCCAGGACAAGCGCCGTCAGTCGCGACATATGAGTGGCCATCTATCCAGTAAACCTCGACCGCCCGGGTGGCCCAACGCCCATGAAGCCCGACTCCAGACCGCAAGACTCTAAGTTCAGACTTCAGTCGCCTAGGAGGGCCGTCAGCATCGCCAATAACCATTTACGTGGGTGCCATTCCGCTTCGTGTAGGCATTGACCCAGGTGCAACCAGGATTAGGGATACTCGGCGTACCAGCGTTGGGGACGTTTGGGGTACCAACGTTAGGGACGTTTGGGGTACCGACACCGACGCCGATGCCGACAGGCGGAGGCGAGACAGCAGGTGGCGCCACAGGAGCAGGGGCAGACGATGTGGGCGCAGGAGTCGCGACCGCGCAGTACTCCGACTCCGGGTAATCAACGCACAGCTGCCGGTCTACATGCGTCCATTGGCCGCCGCTACAGAGTGAATACGTCCCACTCGGCCCAGGGCTGATTGCGCCGTCCAGACAGTCAGCGCGAGCAATCGGCGGCACAAAGCACGCTGCTACACCACTAGCGAGGACGGCACAGCTCAGGACCAGCGACGCGATACGCACCCCGAGAACTTACCCACACAGCGAGTTGACAGAAATGAAAATGCCCTAGGTCTGTGTGGACCTAGGGCATTTTCGTAGTGCGCTATCTAGTGAGCGTGACCGTGGTGGCCGTGGCCGTGGTCGACATGGTCCACCGGCTTCTCCACGATGGTGGTCTCCGTGGTCAGGATCATTCGCGCGGCCGATGCGGCGTTGATGACGGCTGAACGGGTCACCTTCACTGGATCGATGACGCCGTCGGCGATCAGATCGCCGTACTCCAGCGTCGCGGCGTTGAAGCCGTGCCCGGCGTCCAGCTCGGCCACCTTGCTGACCACGACGGCGCCGTCCAGCCCCGCATTGCTGGCGATCCAGAACAGGGGCGCGGACAGCGCGGCCTCGAACACGTCGACGCCCTTGGCCTCATCACCCTTGAGCTCGACACGCAAGCCGTCCAGCGCCGAACGAGCCTGCACCAGGGCGCTACCGCCACCGGCGACGATGCCCTCCTCCACAGCCGCCTTGGCCGCCGAGACGGCGTCCTCCACGCGGTGCTTGCGCTCCTTGAGCGCGGTGTCGGTGGCAGCGCCCACCTTGATCACCGCGACGCCACCGGCCAGCTTGGCGAGGCGCTCCTGCAGCTTCTCGCGATCCCAGTCCGAGTCGGTGGTTTCGATCTCCGCCTTCAGCTGGGCAACGCGCGCCTTGATGGCGTCCTCGGTGCCGCCGCCTTCGACGATGACCGTCTCGTCCTTACTCACCACGATGCGGCGGGCGGTGCCGAGCACCTCGATACCCGCCTCGCGCAGCGACAGACCCACATCGGGGTTGACCACCTGGGCGTTGGTGACGATCGCCAGGTCCTCCAGGAACGCCTTGCGGCGGTCACCGAAGAACGGCGCCTTGACCGCGACGGCCTTGAGCGTCTTGCGAATCGCGTTGACGACCAGGGTGGACAGCGGCTCGCCCTCGACGTCCTCGGCCACGATCAGCAGCGGCTTACCCTCCTTGGCCACCAGCTCCAGCAGCGGCAGCAGATCGGGCAGCGAGCTGATCTTGTCGCGGTGCAGCAGCACCAGCGCGTCTTCCAGGATCGCCTTCTGCTCGTCGAAGTCGGTCACGAAGTACTGCGACAGGTAGCCCTTGTCGAACTGCACACCATCGGTGATGACCAGCTCGGTGTTGATGGTCGACGATTCCTCGACACTGACCACGCCGTCCCGGCCGACCTTGGTCATGGCCTGGCCAACCAACTCGCCGATCTCGGGGTCACGCGAGGACACCGTGGCCACCTGGGCGATGGCGTGCTCGCCGGATACCGGGGCGGCCACCGTCAGCAGACGCTCGGACACCGCGTCCGCGGCGCGGGCGATCCCGACGCCGAGTGCGATCGGGTTGGCACCGGCGGCCACATTGCGCAGGCCGGCCTTGACCAGCGCCTGGGCCAGCACCGTGGCGGTGGTCGTGCCGTCACCGGCGACGTCATTGGTCTTGGTCGCCACCGACTTGACCAGCTGGGCGCCCAGGTTCTCGAACGGGTCCTCCAGGTCGATGTCGCGGGCGATGGTGACGCCGTCGTTGGTCACGACAGGACCGCCGAATGCCTTGGCCAGCACCACGTGCCGTCCACGGGGACCGAGCGTGACCTTGACCGCGTCGGCCAGCTTGTTGACCCCGGCTTCCAGGGCGCGGCGCGCGGTCTCATTGAATTCGATCAGCTTGCTCATGTGTTCTCTCTATTCGGCTGATTCAGTACCGGACAGGAATGTGTGAAAACGCGTGCCGCCCCGGAAATCGTCTGCGATGCAGGCCGATTCCGGGGCGGTCACACGGTGTTACTTGCTAACGACAGCCAGCACGTCGCGAGCCGACAGGATCAAGTACTCCTCGCCGTTGTACTTGATCTCGGTGCCGCCGTACTTGCTGTAGATGACGACGTCGCCTTCGGACACGTCCAGGGGGATCCGCTTGTCGCCATCCTCATCCCAGCGGCCGGGGCCAACTGCGACGACGGTGCCTTCTTGCGGCTTCTCCTTGGCGGTGTCCGGGATGACCAGACCAGAAGCAGTCGTGGTCTCGGCCTCATTGGCCTGAACGAGGATCTTGTCCTCGAGTGGCTTGATGTTCACGGCCACAGTGATCCCTTTCCCTCTCAGGGTGGCTCGGTGGGCCTGATGCCCATGAGCCTGGATTGTCAACAGATGTTTCGGCGGCCGGATGAGTGTCGCGCCGTCGTCGCGGGAGCCGACACGACGTCCAACCGATCGCCATCTAGCACTCTATACATGAGAGTGCTAGCGCTCAAGGCTGGGTTCTTGTTACCCGCTCAGGGTCCCGGGATCCATGAGCAGATGGGCCGACACATCGCCGATCATCTCGACATCCACCCGGCGCGAGCTGAAGTACCAACCCCGCTCGTCCCGGGCGAATGTGTCCCGGTATCGGCCCACGACGATCGGCTGCAGCGGCAGCTGCTCGGTGGCCTGCACCACGCAGAACGTCGACCGGGCCGAGGCCGTGCCGTCGCCGGGGACCTCGACGATCGGGTTGAGCACCAGATGCCTGGTGCGCGGCGTACCGCCGGTCTCGCGGTAGCGGCGGGTGGTGGTGAAGAAGAGCTTGGTGATGGCGGAGGCGCCGGAGACGCTCCCTGTTCGCCGCCGAAGGAGCCGCGGCCAAGGAGCTCACCGACCCCGTCGAAATCCCCTGCGTCCATCAGCTCGGCATACCGGTACAGCAGATCGGTGACGGCCAGCCGGTCGGCCACGCCCGTCACCACACCTGCCCCTTCACGACCGGCAACCCCGGATCCGTGGCGGCCTGTAGCGAGGACGGCTGCGCCCCCGCCGCCACCAGGTGCGCCGCGAAGGAGGCGATCATGGCGCCGTTGTCGGTGCACAACCGCAACGGCGGCACGCGAAGCGTCAGTCCTGCCTCGGCGCACCGCTGCTCTGCGAGTTCACGCACCCGCGAGTTGGCGGCCACACCACCGGCGATCAGCAGCGTCGTAACCCCCAGATCCGTCGCCGCACGCACCGCCTTCATGGTCAGCACATCGGCCACCGCCTCCTGGAATCCCGCGGCCACATCCACCGCGGAGAAATCGGGTGCTTCACGGTGTTTTTCGACGTAGCGCGCCACGGCCGTCTTGAGCCCCGAGAAGCTGAAGTTATGCCTGTCGTCGCGCGGCCCCGTCATCCCACGAGGAAACGGAACCGCTGACGAATCACCTTGCCGTGCAAGCTCGTCAAGCGCCTTGCCGCCCGGATACCCCAGACCGAGCAGCCGGGCCACCTTGTCGTAGGCCTCACCGGCGGCATCGTCGACCGTGGCACCGAGCTCCTCGATGGGCTCGGCCAGCGACCGCACGTGCAACAGGCTGGTGTGTCCGCCCGAGACCAACAGCGCCACGCATTCGGGCAGTGGCCCGTTCTCGTAGACGTCGGCGGCGATGTGCCCACCCAGATGGTTGACGCCGTAAAACGGGATCCCCCAGGCCAATGCCAGCCCCTTGGCCGCCGAGACCCCGACCAGCAGCGCCCCCGCCAATCCGGGCCCGATGGTCGCGGCGATCACGTCAGGCTTCTGCACCCCCGCGATATCCAGCGCACGCCGGGCGGTGACACCGAGGGCCTCCAGGTGGGCGCGGGATGCGATCTCGGGCACCACCCCACCGAAACGTGCGTGCTCGTCGACGCTGGAGGCCACCTCGTCGGCCAACAGCACCACCGACCCGTCCGGGGTCAGCTCGGCGATACCGACTCCGGTTTCATCGCAGGAGCTTTCAATGGCGAGGATGACTGTCATGGCAGCGTCAGCCTATTTCACCGCACCGTGCGCAGGGCGTTTCATGGTGAAGGCATCGGCCCCACTGCCCGGGTAGTACCGCTTGCGCACGCCAACGGTCTCAAATCCGGTGCCGTGATACAGCGCGATCGCCGCCTCGTTGTCGGTGCGCACCTCCAGGAACACCGGCCCCGGATCCCGGTCGGCGTGCGCGAGCAACGCATCCAGCAGCCGCTGTCCGATCCCCTGCTTCTGATAGGCGGGATCCACGCCGATGGTGTGAATCTCGTACTCCGGTTCGTGATGTCCCAATCGGGAGATGCCGCCGTATCCCACCACCGTGTATCCGTCCCTGGCCGCCAGGTAGTAGACGTGGGTGGACGCGAGCTCGGTACGGAACGCCGACTCCGGCCACGGGTCGTCACCGGCGAACAGAACCGCCTCGAGTTCGGCGCACCGACCGGCATCGCGCCGCCGAAGCGGCTTGAGAACGACCGTCATCGACGCGGTTCTTTGGCATCGGGGCGACGCAGATACAGCGGCGTCAGGGCACCCGGGGGCCGGCTCCAGTCGACCGCCTGCACCAACCGGGACGGTGACGGGTACTGGCGGTCGAGCGCCGGGAGGTCGAAAAGCGCTGTGTGGTCCGGTGATCCGGCCACCTGGGTGAATCCCTCTACCGAGACGTCCGCGGGTGCGTCGACGGCCGGGCCGCTGATGCGTGTGCCGTCCCGATAACCGGCCCAGTACACCTCACGGCGGCGCGCGTCGGTGACGACGAGAACGCTGCCGGTGGTGCCGTAGCCGATGGCGTCGAGCGTGCACACCGGGTACACCGGAATATCCAGCGCGAGGCCCATCGCCGATGCGGTTGCCATGCCCACGCGCAGTCCCGTGAACGGACCCGGGCCGCAACCCACCACGATCGCATCGAGCTCGCCGACCGGTACGCCGGCGTCCGCGCAGGCCGCTCCGATGTTAGGAGTGAGGGCCTCGGCATGCCCCTTGGCACCCATGGTGATTCGTTCAGAAAGGGTCTGCGCCGATCCATCTGGCGCTCGCCTGACAAGCCCCGCTGTGATGGCAGGGGTGGCCGTGTCCACGGCGAGTATCACGCTCATGATTCACGGCTCCAATGCCAGGTTGCGGTGCGCTCATCGGAGTCGACCGCCCGTTCCAGCCGGATGTCCAGGTGGTGTTCCGACAGCCGCTCGGCAAGCCCCTCCCCCCATTCGACGACGACCACCGAATCGTCTAGATCGGTATCGAGGTCCAATGAGTCGAGTTCGCCGATCAGGTCGGCACTTTGATGTTCCAGCAGTCGGTAGACATCCACGTGCACCAGCGCCGGAGCCCCCTGGCGGCGCGCCTCATGAACCCGTGCGAGCACATACGACGGCGAGGTCACCGGGCCGTCGACGTCCATGCCCTGCGCAATGCCCTTGGTCAATGCCGTCTTTCCGGCCCCGAGAGGTCCGCCGAGAACCACGACATCGCCCGCGGCGAGGTCGCGTCCGATCCGCGCTCCGAAATCCAGCGTGTCCTGCAGCGTCGGCAAGGCGACGCTTCCCGACTCATAGATCACAGCCCGGTCCGATCACGCAGGCGCTGTTTGATGGCAGCGAAAAGCGTTGGAGTTGAACGTCTGACCAGCCGATCGATGCCATCATTGACGATTCCCGGATGCTCCAGCTGCACCAGATGTCCGGATTCGCGCACCAGGATCAGCTCATTGAGACCACTTGTCCCCAGTTGCGCCGCCATGGACTCCGATTGGACCTGCGGGGTCAACATGTCCGTATCACCGCACACCACCAGGCTGGGTAGCGGCGCGATGGTCGGTAGCGCCGCGATCTCATCGTGCTCCTCCAGTGCCCGCAGGAAATCCACGATGGTCGTGACCGGTGTCTGATGGATCATCCGCTCGCTGAACCTCACCAGCGTAGGGCTCACCCGCTGGCCCCCGTACGAGGCAGCCTGTAGCACCGGACCCACGAGCGACTTCACCGCACCCCGGCCGTGGTGGGCTGGACGCGGCGCGTAATGCACAGCCGCCCGCAGAACGCGCAGCGCCGGATTGCGCAACCCCTCACCAATCGCCGTGTGCGAAAGACCCTCGGCCGCACTGGCGATCAACCCGACTCCGACAATTCTGCGGCCATACTGCTCGGGATGGCGACCGGCGTGAGCGAGGATGGTCATGCCGCCCATCGAGTGTCCCACCAGGACCGCGTTGCCTCGAGGCACCAGCACCCGCAACACCGATTCAAGGTCGTCGCCGAGCTGCCTGATGGTGCATGACTTGGGGGCGGGCAGACCCGAGCGCCCATGTCCGCGTTGGTCATAGAAGACCATCCGGACCTGGTCGCCCCAGCGGCCGGCGAGCTCGCGGCGCTGGAAATGAAAGGACGCCATCTGCAGACAGAATCCGTGAACGAACACCACTGTCAGCGGCGCATTCGACGGACCCACCTCTCGAACCGCGAGCGGTACACCGTCATCGGTCATCACGATGCTGCCGCGATCGGTCTCCAGCAGGTCGAAGTCCTCGTCGCGGTAGGGATCGTCGAATCTGCGTCGACCGATCGAGCGCGCGGTGCCGACACCGGCCACCGTGACCACGGCACCAAGCCCTGCCACGCCGGCCAGCCAGGCGTTCGACTTACTGCTCAACGGACCTGGAATCCCGGTACGTCCGCACGACCCTGCCCCGTGGGCAGGTGACCACTTCGTAGGCGATGGTGTCGAGCAGCTCCGCCCAGTCCTGCGCGGTCGGTTCTCCGTCCGCCCCCGGCCCGAAAAGCGTTACGACATCGCCCGACTTCACCCCGGCTTCGTTGTCCCCCAGATCGACCACGAACTGGTCCATGCAGACGCGTCCGATGTTGGGGTAGCGGCGTCCACCGATGGCCACCTCGAAGCGGTTGCCCAATCCGCGGATCACACCGTCGGCGTAACCGATGCCGACGAGCGCCGCGTTGGTGTCATGCGGAGCGGTCCACACGTGCCCGTAGGACACCCCCTCACCGGCCCGCACCGGCTTCACCGAGGACACCGCACAGGTCAGGGACATCGCCGGGATCAAACCAAAGGACTCATCGCCCCGGCCGGATGTCGCCGACTCCGCGGCTCCGGGCATCGGATTGATCCCGTACAGCGCGATACCCGCGCGCACCATGTCATATCGGGCATCGGGGCGGGTCAACGTGGCCGCCGAATTCGACAGGTGCGCCAGCTCGTAGCGCAATCCCAGGCCACGCACCAATTCGAGTGCCTCGTTGAACCGGCCGATCTGCATATCGATGCTGGGATTACCGGGTTGATCGGCATACGCAAAATGAGACATGATGCCGCGCAACCGGATCGACTGTTCAGCCTGCGCCTTCGCCACGGCCTCGAAGAGGTCACGGGTGTGTTCGGCCGGTACCCCATTGCGATTGAGCCCGGTGTCCACCTTGACGGTCGTGATCGCCTGACGCCCGGTCGCTCGCGCCGCCTCGATCAGCTCACCGAGCTGCTCGAGAGAGGACACCGCGACCTCGACATCAGCCGTCAGCGCGGCGGCGTAGTCGGCGCCCGGCGCGTGCAGCCAGGCGAGCAGCGGCGCGTCGATGCCGTCCGCGCGAACGCGCAGTGCCTCGCTGATGGTGGCGACACCCAGCTCGTCGGCTCCCGCGGCAAGCGCGGCGCGTGCGACCCGGACGGCTCCGTGCCCGTACCCATCGGCCTTGACGACCACCATGAGCCTTGCCGGACCGGCGTACTCACGCAGCAACCCAACGTTGTGCGCGATGGCACCGAGGTCGATGACAGCCTGAGCCGTGGTCTCCCCCCTGTTCGGCGGGAGACCGGCTGCCGGCTGCGGAATTTTCGTCACCGCCCGTATTGTCCCATCACTTCACTAATGAGCGAACGGCTGCACCGCGTCGAAGTGCCCGTTCGGTTTCAGCTCGTCAAGCCCCTTCAGCACGGTGACGAGGTCATCGCGCAGCGCCCGGGCAAGATCACCCGAGAAGCCCTCGCGCACCACCACCCGCAGCACCGCGATATCGGTCACGTCGTCGGGCATGGTGTAGGCCGGTACCTGCCAGCCGAAGGCCCGCAGCGAATGCGAGATATCGAACTCGGTGTACGGGCGTTCGCCCTTCAGCCGGAACGACACCACCGGGATCGCCGAACCATCGGTGATCACCTCGAAGTGCTCGCTCTTGCGCAGCTCATCACCGAACCAGCGGGCGGTCTCGGACAAACAGCGCATTACCTGTGCGTATCCGGCTCGGCCCAGCCGCAGGAAGTTGTAGTACTGCCCCACCACCTGATTGCCCGGCCGCGAGAAGTTCAGGGTGAACGTCGGCATGTCACCGCCGAGGTAGTTGACCCGGAACACCAGTTCTTCAGGCAGGTGTTCCTTGCTGCGCCACACCACGAAACCGATTCCGGGATAGGTCAGGCCGTACTTGTGTCCGCTGACGTTGATCGACACCACCCGGGGCAACCGGAAGTCCCAGTGCATTTCGGGGTGCAGGAAAGGCACCACGAAACCGCCGCTGGCGGCATCGACGTGCACGGGCACATCGGGCTTGCCTGGTGTGGCCGCCAATGTGTCCAGCGCCGCGCAGATCTCGGCGATCGGCTCCAGCTCACCGGTAAAGGTGGTGCCGAGGATGCCCACCACTCCGATGGTGTCGTCGTCCACCGCACCGAGCACCTGTTCGGGGGTGATGACATACCGGTCCGTCGCCATCGGCAGGTACCGCGGCTCGACGTCGAAGTACCGGCAGAACTTCTCCCACACCACCTGCACGTTGGAACCCATCACCAGGTTCGGCGTGCGCCCCTTCCAGCCATTGCCGTCGGCGCCGCCCACCTTGGCGCGCCAGCGCCACTTGAGCGCCAGCCCGGCGAGCATCACCGCCTCACTCGATCCGATCGTCGATACCCCGATCGCCGACGAGGGATCCTCGGCCGACAGGTCCTCGGCGTGAAACAGGTCGGCCACCATGGCCACACATCGCGACTCGATCGCGGCGGTCGCCGGGTACTCGTCCTTGTCGATCATGTTCTTGTCGAATGTCTCGGCCATCAGCTTCTCGGCCTCGGGATCCATCCACGTCGTCACGAACGTGGCCAGGTTCAGCCGGGAACTGCCATCGAGCATCAGCTCGTCGTGAATGAACCGGTAGGCGGCCTGTGGATCCATCGGCTCGTCGGGGAGGCGCAGCGCCGGAATGGGAGCCGTCGACAACCTGCCGGTGTAGGCGGGACTAAAAGACGAGGCATTGATCTTGCCGGCGTGGGCCGAGAGACTGAACTGATCGCGGGGATTCGACATAAGCCGATTCTCACCCTATTTCGGCGATTGCCCACCGCAGATGTCCAAGAAGACGAGAAGCCGAGATAGGGGCCGTGCCCGGACCCGGATCCGCCGCGGCAGCGGCGGCCGCGCGAGCGTGCACATAGGCGCCCATCGCCGCGGCCTTGCCCGCCGGGACTCCAGCGGCCAGTAGGGCACCGATCACACCCGAGAGCACGTCACCCGAACCCGCCGTCGCGGCCCACGACCCGTGCGACCGATTCACGTATGCGGACCCGTCCGGCTCGGCGATGACAGTGACGTTCCCCTTGAGGAGCACCGTGGCGCCCAGCCGCACCGCCAGCGACCGCGCGGCGCGGATCCGGTCGGGGCCGGGCAGCTCACCTGCGAGCCTGCGGTACTCACCGGCATGCGGGGTCAGGATCGTCGCCGCATCGCGCGATGCCACCAGATCGGCCAGCTCGGGGTGCTCGGCGAGGATCGTCAGGGCGTCGGCGTCGACGAGTACGGGCAGGCCGCCCGACAGCACCCGCCGCAAGGTTCTCGTCTGGCGCTCGCCGGTGCCATATCCGGGACCGATCACCCAGGCTTGTACCCGGCCGGCGGCCTCTTCCGTCTGGGTGGCAATCACCTCCGGCCAATGCGAAACCACCTCGGCGGCAGCAGATCCGGCATAACGAACCATCCCTGCCGTCGCGGCGACGGCAGCACCCGTGCACAAGATGGCCGCCCCGGGATAGGTGTGCGATCCCGCCAGCACCCCCGTGACACCCTGCGTGTACTTGTCATCGGCCGGTCCGGGTACGGGCCACGCGACGGCCACGTCGTGGGCATCGAATTCCCGGATCGTCGTCGCGGGAAGATCAAGCCCGATGTCGATCAATCTCACGTCGCCGCAATCGCCAAGGGCATGAACGGGTTTGTAACCACCGAACGTCACGGTGACCGCGGCCCGGAAGGCCGGGCCATCCACCGTCCCGGTGTGTACGTCGACGCCGCTGGGAACGTCCACCGCGATCACCGGGATGCCCTCGGCGTCGGCCTGCTCGGCGATCTCGGCGGCTCCTGGCCGCAGTGGACCGGTTCCCGAGATTCCCACCACACCGTCGACAATCAGATCCGTCTCGCTGGGTACCGCGGGCACCACCCGACCGCCGGCCTTGCGGAAGGCCGCCAGACCGGCACGGTGGACACGGTCCGGATTCAGCAGCACCGCACTGGCTGCGACGCCACGTCGCCGCAGGAAGGTCAACGCCCACAAGGCGTCTCCTCCATTATCGCCGGAACCCACGATCGCGCACACCCGTCGCCCGGCTACCACTCCAGCCCGGCGCGACAACTCATCGGCGATGACCGTGGCCAATCCGTACGCCGCGCGCCGCATCAAGGCGCCCTCGGGCAGCACCGCCAGTAGCGGCGCCTCGGCCTCCCGAATCTGCTCGGCGCTGTAGTACTGCCTCATGAACTGTGAGCTCCCCTCGCTCCCCCGTCTATGTCGTCGAGGAACTGGTGGGTGGCATCGGAAGTCCGGGCCGGAAATTCTCCGTTGAGCGCACCGGCGATCACCTTGTGCTGCACGCTCATACCGGCCTCCCCAAGCAGATCCAGGGTGTAAACGCTACGCCGCGTGATCAGCGATGCCAGGTTGGCGCGCCACATGGGAGTGGAGGCGGTGAAATGCCCCACCTTCTCAGCGGCCCAATGTTTTCCGACGCGAGACACAGGTACCGCAACGGAGTTCATCCAGACGGCCTACGGCTGCCGCTATTCGACGGTGACCGACTTGGCCAGGTTGCGCGGCTTATCCACGTCATACCCACGGGCCTGCGCAACCGCCGCGGCGAACACCTGCATCGGAATCGTGGACAGCAGCGGTTGGTACAACGTCGACACCGCCGGAATCTCGATGAGATGGTCCGCGTAGGGGCGAATCGTCTCATCGCCCTCCTCGGCGATGACGATCGTCCGTGCCCCGCGGGCCTGAATCTCACGAATGTTGCTGAGCAGCTTCGAATGCAACAAGCCCATGCCCTTGGGCGACGGCATCACCACGATGACCGGCAGCCCCTCTTCGATCAGCGCGATCGGCCCATGCTTGAGCTCCCCGGCCGCGAAGCCCTCGGCATGCATGTACGCCAGCTCCTTGAGCTTGAGCGCACCTTCGAGTGCCACCGGGTACCCGACATGGCGCCCCAGGAACAGGATGCTGGAGGACTGCGCGTACTGGCGCGCAAGCTCGGCGACCGGATCCATCGCATCGATCACGCGCTGGATCAATTCCGGCATGGCCTCTAGCTCGTGGTACTCACGCGCCACCTCGTCCGGGTACTTGGTCCCGCGAGCCTGCGCCAAGGCAAGGCCCACAAGGTAATTGGCGGTTACCTGGGCAAGGAACGTCTTTGTCGCGGCGACACCGATCTCCGGACCGGCCCGCGTGTACAGCACCGCATCGCACTCGCGGGGAATCTGCGAACCGTTGGTGTTGCAGACGGCCAGCACCTTGGCCTTCTGCTCCTTGGCGTGTCGCACCGCTTCCAAGGTGTCCGCGGTCTCACCCGACTGCGAAATGGCAACCACCAGGGTGCTGCGATCCAAAACCGGGTCGCGGTAGCGGAATTCGCTCGCGAGCTCGATCTCCACGGGCAGCCGTGTCCAATGCTCGATGGCGTACTTGGCCAGCAGGCCCGAGTGGAATGCCGTACCGCAGGCCACCACGAACACCTTGTCGATATCGCGCAGTTCCTGATCGGAGAGCCGCTGCTCGTCGAGCACTATCCGACCGAGGTCGAAGTGCCCCAACAAGGTGTCGGACACCGCCGCCGGCTGTTCGGCGATCTCCTTGAGCATGAAGTATTCGTAACCGCCCTTTTCCGCGGCCGACAGGTCCCAATCGATCGTGAACACCCGAGCGTTGTGGGTGTCGTCGTTACCCGCGAAGTCGGTGATGCGGTAACCGTCCGCGGTGATGACCACAACCTGGTCCTGCCCCAGTTCGACGGCTTCCCGGGTGTATTCGATGAACGCGGCCACATCGGATCCGAGGAACATCTCGCCGTCACCGATGCCGACAACCAGCGGGGTGGACCGGCGTGCGGCCACGATCGTGCCCGGGTCGTCGCCGTGGGAGAAGACGAGGGTGAAGTGCCCCTCCAGCCGTCGCACGACGGCCTGCACCGACGCCACGAAGTCGCCGGCGGCGTCGCCGGATTCGTACTCGCGAGCCACCAGATGCACGGCGACCTCGGTGTCGGTGTCACTGGCGAACTCGACGCCGGCAGCCTCCAACTCGGCGCGCAGTGCCGGGAAGTTCTCGATGATCCCGTTGTGGACCACCGCCACCTTGCTGCTCGCATCCCGATGCGGGTGAGCGTTGCGATCGGTGGGAGCACCGTGGGTGGCCCAGCGGGTGTGTCCCATCCCCGTCGTCGCGGCGAAGGATTCACCGGATTCCGCGATCGCGGATTCCAGGTTGGCCAGCCGGCCCGCCTTGCGCTGCACCAGGAGACCGCCGCTCCCGTCGGCCAGTGCAAATCCTGCGGAGTCGTAGCCCCGGTACTCGAGCCGCCGCAGCGCCTCGAGGACGACACCAAGGGCGTCCCGGTGGCCGACGTACCCGACGATTCCGCACATAGCCCACCAGGGTAGTTCAGTTCCCGCTGCAGTCCGCAACGGCAACGATCCGCTACGGTCATGCCATGGCGAGTACCCGCACGCTATTCAAAACCCTGACCCGCCGTGGTCCGCACAAGGTTCTGCGCGGCGACCTGGCCTTCGCGGGGGTAACCGGCGTCGTCTACACACCGGATTCCGGCTTCAATCTGCCTGCGGTGGCGTTTGGACACGACTGGCTGACCGGTACCGACAAGTATCGAGCGACCCTGGAACACCTCGCGTCCTGGGGAATCGTCGCGGCCGCCCCCGATACCGAGAAGGGGTTGATCCCGTCACACCTGAATCTGGCTGCCGACTTGGCCACAACGCTCGAGATAGTGAGCCGGGTGCGGCTTGGCGACGGCAAGATCAGCGTGCATCCGACCAAGCTCGCCCTCGCAGGTCACGGACTGGGGGCCTCTGCGGCAGTCTTCGCGGCGACCCGGTCTTCGGCGCCGGCGGACAAAAAGAAACCACCATCCGGGGCTAGGGCCGTCGTCGCCCTGTTTCCCAGCGCAACCCAGCCGCCCGTGGAGAAGAGTGCGGCCGCGCTGACCATCCCGGGACTGGTTGTGACGAGCACCGAAGACACACAATCGCTGCGCTCGAATGCCCTGGCTCTTTCCCGGGCATGGCCGGGTGCCGACCTGCGAAATGTCGCCAAGGCGAAGTCCAGCGGACTACCGGAACACAGCTGGCTGCGCAGGTTCGTCGGGCTCGGCGGATCGAACCGGGCAACGCAGCGCAACACTCGTGCGCTGCTGACCGGATATCTGCTGTTCCAGCTTGCGGGCGACAAGCGCTACCGCGACTTCGCGGATGCCACGGCTGAGCTGCCGAATACCTCCCTGCCCGACGTCGCCGCGCTGGAGATCAGCGAGCTCGATCGCGTGCAATCGCTGCTGAGGTAGTCAGCGCCTCCACCGCTGCCAGCGGTAGACATCGTCCTCGTCGAAATCTGACTCGTGCACGTGGGTCTGCATGGGCATCCGAAATTCATCGGCGGATTTCAGGGATGTCGCGGGCACGTGTTCACCGGGCAGTATCTCGTCACGAGCCGCGTCGGCCTCGTCGCGCAGCTGGTCGAGCGTGCTCTCGAAATCCGAGACGATTCCCGCGAGCGCGTCGGTGATATCGATCATCGTCCGGCCTTGGGCAGTTCGTCGGCAGCGATCTCACACGGCGTCTCCCCGGCATCGGTCCCTGCGGCCTGTGGCCGCGCCGGCGGGCTGGTGGGCCCCACCGATGGCACGGGTGACGGCTGCTGCGCGGCAGCAGGTTGAGGCTCGGACTGTTGCGGCGCCGGAGCCGGCTGCTGGGCATGGACCGGCGGTGGGCTCATCGGCGTCGAGCCCGCGGGCTGTGCTCCCGAGAGGCCACCAGTGGACGGAGGAACCGCACCCCCCGGCGGCGTCGTACCAATCGGGGCACCGGGAGTGGTCTGGCCCGCAGGAGCCAGCGGGGCTTCCGGTCCGCTGGCGCCGGCCAACTGAACACCCGGGCCCTGGATCGGCTTGCCATCCGTGGCGAAGGTTGCCCCCGCATCGGTACGGGCCTCTTGGATCGCAGCGTCCTTGGCTGCCGCCATCTTGGCGTCCGGGTCCTTCTTGTCGGCAGCCTCGTCGGCCTTGCCTTCGATCTTGTCGTCGGGCTTCTCGTCGCCCAGTCCGTGCTCGCCGCCCTGCCCCATCTGGTCGAACGGGATGTTGGAGAGGCCTTCGGTGATCGCGCTGACAATTCCGCTCGCCGCCTGGCCGATCGATCCCAGGGCACCCGTCATGGCGCCGGTCAGGCCACTGACAATCTGGCTCGGGTCCATGCCCTGCTGTCCCTGTCCCTGCCCGGCACCCTGCTGCCCACCGCCGGACATCTGGCCGCCCTGGGTACCCATCGCCGATGCCGGGGTGGCCGAGCCCTGCATGCCGCCGCCTGCGGCGCCACTGGCAGATCCACTGGCGCCACTGCTCTGGCCACCGCCGCTGGCGCCGGGCTGCTGCTCCCCGCCCTTGTCTTTGCCCTTGTCCGCAGGGTTCTTCGGGGACTCGGTATCCGAGTCGTACTCGGGCCCGAGCTGGCCGGGCGGGTTCTTGAACTCCGGTGGCAGCTCCAGCTTCAGCGCGTTGATCAAGGTGTCGTACGCCTCGCCACCCTTGCCCCAGGCAAGCTTCATCGCGGGCAGCCATTTGCCCTCGATGTTCTGCTGGACATGCGGCCCGATCTTCGTCGCGTTGGTCTCGTCGGCCACAGACTTGTCGCCGGTGCCGGTCTTGTAGGTTGCGACTGCACTGTCGAAGGACGCGCGATCGGTCACCAACCCGTCGACCATGGTCGATGCCTGCTTCTTCAGGTCGACGATGGTCCACAGTGCTTCGCGCAACCCGTCCAGACCAGTGGATACCTGCCCGAACTCCTTGGTCACCGCATCGGCAGTGGAATTGTGCGTCCTGAGGAACTGGTTGGCCGCCTCCGAACCTTGGCCTTCCCACATCCCCATGAGCTGCTGTAGCTGTCCGTGCTGACGTTCGGCCGCGGCCTTCATGGTGGTTACCGCGCTCTTGAACAACTCGAGATCCGCACCGAGCTTGTTCAGATCCATGCCGGCATCCATGTCGTACCAATCGAACAGCTGGCGCTCGTTGGCGGTGAGGTCCGGGTTGGTAATCGTGACCGGAGACTTGCCGTTCCCGCGGATCGCGGTCGTCGTGTAGTTCTGCGAGTTCGCGATCGCCTGGATTCCCTCGCTGCGCAGCGACTCGATGTCGTACTTACCGGCCATTGGCTGCGGCCAACCTTGCCTTGTTCTTGGCATCGCGATCGGCATACCGCTGCGCGGTCGCACGGAGCTGCTCGGCGATCGCGGTGTTGGTCCGCTGCCAGTTCTCCAGATGAGTTACCACCTCGCGCAGGCCGTTCCTGACGTCATCGCCCTTGGCGGTGTGCCACTGACCGGCCGAAGCCCCGCCGAAGGACAAACCACGCAGCTGCGTAATTGCTTTGTGCAGCTCATCGGCCACGCTGTCGAACTCCCCAGCGACCCCCCGGACACCAGCGACATTGATCGAGGTTTCTCCCATATTGACTACGACGGGTACATACCAATTCCGGTTCCATCTTTTTTCACCGATCTGCGGGTCATGCATCTTCCCGTTCAACCGCTTGGTCGGGTAGGGTCGCCGCATGCGCATTGGAACCACGCTGAGCTATGCCGGCGGATTCACCGAAGTCGTCGACGAGCTCGCTGAGCTGGAGAAAGTCGGACTGGATATCGCATTCGTCGCCGAGGCTTACTCGTACGACGCCGCGAGCCAGCTCGGGTATCTCGCCGCCAAGACGTCCACCGTAAAGCTAGCGTCAGGCATCTTCCAGCTCTACACCCGCACCCCCACCCTGCTGGCCATGACCGCGGCCGGTCTGGACTACGTCTCCAATGGACGATTCGTCCTGGGCATCGGCGCCTCGGGCCCTCAGGTCATCGAGGGATTCCACGGCGTGAAGTACGACGCTCCTTTGGGCCGCACTCGTGAGACCGTCGAGATCTGCCGCAAGGTGTGGCGCCGCGAACGCCTGGAGTTCGAGGGCAAGTACTTCACCGTGCCACTGCCTCCCGAGCAGGGCACCGGCCTGGGCAAGGCGCTGAAGCTGATCAATCACCCTGTGCGTGAACGTATTCCGGTGCTCATTGCCGCTCTTGGCCCCAAGAACGTGGCACTGACCGCGGAGATCGCCGAAGGCTGGCAGCCCATCTTCTTCTTTCCCGAGAAGGCCAATGACGTGTGGGGCGCCTCCCTGGCCGAGGGCAAGGCCAAGCGCGATCCGTCGCTCGGCGACCTTGAGGTCTACGCCGGCCCGGCTCTTGCGATCGGTGATGACGTCGAGGCGCTGTACGGGTTCGTCAAGCCGAGCCTCGCGCTCTACATCGGCGGTATGGGCGCCAAGGGCAAGAACTTCTATCACAACCTCGCAACCGCCTACGGATTCGGCAAGGAAGCCGACCGCATCCAGGAGCTCTACCTGGCGGGCAAGAAGGCCGAGGCAACCGATGCGGTGCCCGACGAGCTGGTCAGAAACGTCTCCCTCATCGGACCGAAGAGCTTTGTGGCCGAACGGGTGGCGGCCTTCAAAGAGGCGGGTGTGACGACCCTCAATGTCGCACCGCTCGCCGCCGATTCGGCAGGCCGGATCAAGCATGTCGAGGCACTGCGCGAGCTGCTCTGATTCGCCCGCCGTTCGCGTAGCGTTCGGCAGGTGTTCGTGCGGCACCCGGAAAGTAGTGGGATGACAGCCATCCCGCGCCGCACCGTGTTACGGGCCGCCCTACTGGGGCTCGCGGTTGCTCCGGCAGTCGCGTGCGGGCCGGCGTTGGTGACAGCGCGGCCCAGGCTCACCCACGGCGTGGCAAGCGGATTCCCCCGCACGGATGGCGCGGTCATCTGGGCCCGCTCGGATCGCCCCGCCAACATGATCGTCGAAACGGCTGCCACCGAAAGCTTCTCGGATGCGAGACGTTTCACCGGGCCGTTCCTCACGCCGGAATCGGACGGGACCGGCCGGTTTCGCCTCACCGGCCTGCCCGCCGACACCGAAGTGCACTACCGGGTAACGCTCGACTCAGACGGAGCGCTGAGCGAGCCTGTCACCGGTGTCTTTCGGACTGCACCCACGACCGCAGGAAATGTGCGGCTGATCTGGTCAGGCGATGTCGCCGGACAGGGGTTCGGCATCAATCCGGATGTCGGCGGAATGAGAATCTTCCGCACGATGGCAGACCGAAATCCGCAGTTCTTCATCCACAGCGGGGACACGGTGTATGCCGACGTGCCGATTCCGGAGACACTGACGTTGCCCGACGGACGAGTCTGGCGAAATCAGGTATCGGAGGCGAAAAGCGCTGTCGCGCAGACTCTCGAACAATATCGCGGTCAACACGCCTACAACCTCACCGATGCCAACTACCGGTACTTCAACGCTCACGTGCCGCAACTTGTGCAGTGGGATGACCACGAGGTGATCAACAACTGGTATCCCGGCGAGATTCTCGACAACGACAAGTACACCGAAAAGAGAGTCGACGTACTCGCGCAGTACGGACACCGGGCATTCCACGAATGGCAACCGACCGAGCCCCGCGAGGCCGTCGATGGCCTTGTATACCAACGGGTCTCATACGGCCCACTATTGGACGTATTCATACTCGACATGCGCAGCTACAAGGACCCCAACTCCCCCAACCGACAGCAGCGCGGCGCCATCTTCGGCGCCCGCCAAACCGAATGGCTGATCAACGCCATGGCATCATCGAAGGCCGTATGGAAGATCGTCGCCAACGACCTGCCACTCGCTCTGGTGGTACCCGACGGCAAGACGAACTTCGAGGCCGTCGCCAATGGCGATAATGGCCCACCGCTCGGACGGGAAACCGAACTGGCGCATATTCTCTCGCAGCTCAAGGCGCGGCAGGTTCGCAACGTGGTATGGCTGACGGCCGATGTGCACTACACCGCGGCGCACGAATACGCACCCGCACGTGCCGCCTTCACAGACTTCGACCCGTTCTGGGAATTCGTGTCCGGCCCACTCAACGCCGGCGCCGGTCAGGAGAAGCCGCTCGATGGAACCTTTGGCCCGCGGGCCGATTTCGTCCATGCGGCACAGCCCGATCAGCAGTCACCGCTAGACGGTTATCAGCACTTCGGACAGATCGACATCGACGGCGGAAGCGGCGATCTGACCGTCACCCTGTGCGATGCCGCGGGCTCCGCCCTATACACACGCAGCCTGACGCGCGCTTAGACCGCGCCGACCACGTCAGCCACCCGCTCCGCCAGACGTTGGGCGGTCGACTGCTCGTCCGCCTCGACCATGACACGGACGAGCTGCTCGGTTCCAGAGGGACGCAAAAGGATTCGCCCATTACCCGCGAGTTCGGACTCCACCGCGGCAACGGCGGCGAGCACCTCGGGCGCCTGCGCCACCGTGTGCTTGTCCGAGACCGGCACGTTGATGAGCGTTTGAGGGAGGCTACGCATCGCCGATGCGAGGGCTGCCAAAGACTTACTTGTTTGCGCCATCCGGGACATGAGCCGCAAGCCTGTCACTATGCCGTCTCCGGTGGTGGCCAGGGAAGGCAGCACGATATGACCGGATTGTTCACCGCCCAGGGCGAATCGGCCCGCACGTAGCTCCTCGAGCACGTAGCGGTCGCCGACGGCGGTCACCTTGACGTCGATGCCCGCGGCGCGCATGGCGATATGTAGCCCCTGATTGCTCATCACCGTGGTGACCAGCGTGTTATCGGTGAGCTCACCGTCTTCCGCCATCGCCGCGGCGAGCACCACCATGATGGCGTCACCATCGATGACGTTTCCATCGGCATCCACCGCGAGACATCGGTCGGCATCGCCGTCATGCGCAAGCCCGAGGTGGGCATTGTGCGCCTTCACTGCGGCCTGCAGCGGACCGAGATGCGTTGACCCACAACCGTCGTTGATATTGAGCCCGTCCGGGTCGGCGTTGATGTCTATCACGTGAGCACCTGCGGCCCGGTAGGCCAGCGGTGCCGCGTCGGAGGCCGCTCCGTGCGCGCAGTCGACCACCACGGTGACTCCGCTCAGCGGGCGGGTCGCGGCGTTGGCAACATGATGCAAATACCGATCGAGCGCGTCCACGGCATCGCGCACGCGGCCGATTCCCGCTCCGGTCGGACGTGCCGCAGGAGTGTCCAGCTGCGCCTCGATGGCGTTCTCGGCGGAGTCGTCGAGCTTGTGACCGCCGGCGCCGAAGATCTTGATGCCGTTGTCGGGCATGGGGTTATGCGAGGCCGAGATCATGACGCCGAAGGCTGCGCCATACGCGCCCGTCAGATATGCGACCGCCGGGGTGGGGAGCACACCGACCCGGAGCACATCGACACCTTCTGCCGCGATACCCGCGACAACCGCCGCCTCCAACATCTCGCCGCTCGCGCGCGGATCGCGGCCCACGACCGCGGTGGCACGCCCCGTCGTCAACGACCGGGCCGCGGCCGATCCCAAGGCGACTGCCAGTTCGGCCGTCAGCTCGGCATTCGCGACACCGCGGACGCCGTCAGTGCCGAATAGAGAGCCCATGCACTAAACCTTCCATAACCAGCACACCAAACTGGCCCAATAACGCGATTGCGCCGACACACAGGTTGTGTGCCGGCGCAATACGCGGACGAACAGAATCGATCAGCGCTTCGAGTACTGAGGCGCCTTACGGGCCTTCTTGAGACCGTACTTCTTACGCTCGATCGCACGCGGGTCACGAGTAAGGAAGCCGGCCTTCTTCAGCACCGGACGATCCTCGGGCTCCACGATGATGAGTGCACGCGCGATGGCAAGACGCAGTGCGCCTGCCTGGCCCGAAGGGCCGCCACCGGTGAGGTGCGCGAAGATGTCCACGCTCTCCACGCGGTTGACGGAAACCAGCGGCGCCTTGATGAGCTGCTGGTGCACCTTGTTCGGGAAGTACTCCTCCAGGGAGCGGCCATCCAGGAGGAACTTGCCGGTGCCGGGAACGAGGCGGACGCGAACGACGGCCTCCTTACGGCGACCAACGGTCTGGATGGGCTTGTCGATGACGACGGGCGCACGGGGAGGGGCCTTGACTTCGTCGGCAGCTTCCTCAACAACGACCTCGACGACGACCGCCTGCTCAGCGCTTTCCACTGCGGTTTCGGCGTTGGCAGCGTCCTCTGCGGGGGTCTGCTCTTCGGCGATATCGGTCACTGAGCCACCTGCTTAATCTCGAACGGGATCGGCTGCTGCGCGCCGTGCGGGTGCTCGGGGCCTGCGTACACCTTGAGCTTGCGCTCGATCTGGCGACCAAGCTTGTTCTTGGGCAGCATGCCGATGATTGCCTTTTCCACCGTGCGGGTGGGGAACTTCGCCAGCTGCTCGCCCATGCTGCGCTTGCGCAGACCACCCGGGTAACCCGAGTGACGGTAGGCGAACTTATCGGTGAGCTTCTTGCCGCTCAGGGCAATCTTCTCGGCATTGATGATGACGACGAAATCGCCACCATCGGCATGGGGGGCGTAGGTCGGCTTGTGCTTGCCGCGCAGCAGAGTCGCTGCTTGAACGGCAAGACGGCCGAGTACTACATCCGTGGCATCGATGACATACCAGCTAGTGGTGATGTCACCCGCCTTCGGCGTGTAGGTAGGCACAGTCTTTCCTTGTCTACTCGGGTGGATCCCCGGACGGTTTCTGCCGTTCGGAGCGCTGGTCGTGGCGAACGGTAGAGGTTGATCTCGGCGACCAGTGGTGACCCGAGCCTCGTGTGCGATGACATACCGCACGCCAGCGGTGAAGCTTACCGGGCCACGTCACCGCAGGTCAAAACGCGGTCGAGCCCGCCCTATCGTCAAACCTTCAAGCACTCATACAAAAACTGTGGGGCCTTGGTGGCTCTCCTCCACCAAGGCCCCACAGGGTCTAGAAAAAAACCGTCGGCGATTTAGCCGTGCCAGGCGCCCGCAGCGCTCTGATCGGTGTGCTGCGCATCCTGGTTACCCTGGTCAACCTTCGAGTTGAGCTGGGTCAGGATCTGGTTCAGGTCCTCGGCGGACTGGTGCCAGGCCTTCTGGTACTCCTGGTACGCAGTCGCTTCCTGGCCCTCGGCCTGCTGGACGAGGGGCTGAATGTCGTGCTGCAGCTCCTCGAGACCGGCCTGGAACTTGTTGATGATGCCCTTGACATCGGCAACCAGCGCGTCGATTTCGCCGTGGTTGTAAGTAATCTGCATGGTCAATCCCCTTTGCTATGTGATGTCTTTGATGACTGTTGCGAGACGCCTAGAAGGTCTGGCTCTCGTCCATCTCCTGGATGCGACGCTTGTTCGAATCCATGGTGTCGTGGATCTGCATGAGCACCTTCTGGATGTCGCCCATCTCCTGGTCGAAACGAGCCATCGCCTCATCAAAGGCATGCCGCGCCTGACCCTGCCAAGTGCTGGTACCCACCGCTACGCGATCCCGCAGCTGGGACTGCATCGCAGTGAATTCCTGGTACTTGCCGTCGATCTTCTTGCCCGTGGAATCGAGCAACGCCAGGTCATTCTGAAAAACAGCCACTTCATGTCCTCCCTTGTCCCCAGGCCCGGCCAGTCACGGGTGTGACTTCCGGTTTCTGGCCGGTTTTGTCCTTACAACTACATACGATGGCCCTATCGTCAGATCGGTTCCATCTTTTTCAAAGTTTTTTTCAGCAATCTTGTCAGTTACCTGATTTTACTGCATTGGCCGTGCGAATAGCCAGTTCGCAGGCGCCCTGGACAGCCGCATAGTTATCCTTCTTGAACTGACAGCCAATGCCTATCCGCAGGTCGTCGTCCAGAAGGACGGTCCACGCGACGTCATGGCCCTCGCGTACCTCGGTGTAAGTGACCGCCGGCCGCTCCATCTTGAGATCGTCGGCCTTGAAGTGCGTGAATACCCCCGGCGACTCCTTGTCCATGGCAGCTCGAAGCGTCTCGGCGGTTGCTGCCAGGGTCTCGGTCGACTTCACCCGCACCTGGGTCACATGCACGATCGCCTCGGGATCCTCGGGTGAGATCACCTCCACCCGCGCCGAACCAGCGCCGCCCGCAGGGATACGCCGTACCGCCCATTCGGCGGGCACCATGAACTGCACCCGCCCCTCTACCAGTAGTGATGTCGCCACCACGGGAGTCGTCGGTGGCGGTTGCCGCTCCCGGCCGAAGGCCACCGTCAACACCACACCCGTCACGACGATCGCGGCCGCCAGACCGATCGCGGCGACCGGCCACCATGCCGGAAGTCGCGGAACCGATCTCGCGGATGACGCGGGTGTCCATTCGGGCCTTCTGACAACGGCGGGCTCATCAGCGGGCCCCTCGATGAACGCCGAGACTCGGGGAGCCTGGCCGGCATCGCGGAACACCGCATCCTCGGCGACCTGCGATACCCCGGGAGTCAGGCCGATCCGATCGACCGCAACGACGATCGCCTCGCCCATCTCGCCGTCGGCCGAGTCGACAAGGATCGCGGCGACTCCGGCCCGTTCGCTGCGGACCACCTCCTCCACAGCACGCGCCACCGCGCGCGCAACATCTGCTGCGGTCTTGGTCTCCCAGGACCGCTCTTCGAGATGACGAACCGTCGATGCCGGCTCACCGGCGGAGCCATGCCCCACCACGGTGACGGCGACCTCACCCGGCGACACCTCGACCACCACGAACGAACGTCCCGACAGATCGGTGCGCACGCCGCGTTCGGCGAGCGCCAAAGCGCGTGAGCGCACGGTCAGCGTCGCCGCCATCATCCGTGCGGCATTCGACAACAACGTGCGCCGTCCGGAACTCCACGTCGTCGGATGGATCAGCAGCATGGAATCGAGGCGTACCGGCGCATTCTGATCGGTGAGCAACGACTCGAACAGGGCGCCCCAGAGTGCGCGCGACGGAACCACACGCCCGGGTAGCAGGGCCGTCTCGTCGTCGAGTGCGGCGACCGCCGACCGGACATCGGAACGCCCGGCCTCACGGATGCCGTCGTCGGTCCGTGCCCGGACGGCAGTCTCGGTCACCTCGATCGCTACCCGCGTCCCTGTCTGCGGGTCGCGATCCGGAATCACTGCGGATCGCTCCAGGCGACCTGGATCAGTTGTTGGCCACCCGAGCGCATGACCAGGGTGCCGCGACCCGGCGGCTGCTCACTGGGTCGAACCGTGCCGATCAGGACACCCTCGTCCTTGTTTCCGCTCATCTGCAAACCGATGCAGGACAGGTCCTTCATGCGCGCCATCATCGGCTCGAACATGGCCCGCGAGGCACCGCTGGTGCGGCGCGCAATGACGACATGCAGCCCGATGTCCTTCGAATGCGGCAGGTACTCCGCGAGCGGCAGCAGTGGGTTTCCACTCGCCAGGGCCACCAGGTCGTAGTCGTCGACCAAAATGTAGATCTCCGGGCCGGACCACCAGGACCTGTCACGCAACTCTTGTTGCGTGACATCGGGTCCCGGCATCCGCGATTTGAGGAGCTCGATCAACCCCGGCACCTCATCCACCAAGGTGGCGCTCGACATCGCGTACTTGGCCAGGTGTTCCGTCTCGACGACACCGAGCAAGGTGCGGCGAAAGTCCACGATGAACAGCTGCGCCTGCTGCGGAGTGGTGGTGCGAACAATCTCGCGGCAGATGGTGCGCAACAGACCGGTCTTGCCGCACTCGCTGTCACCGAAGATCATCATGTGCGGTTGCTCGCCGAACTCCAGGAACGTCGGAGCCAACTCGGTCTCGTTGATGCCGACGAGGATGCGCAGGTTTGGCAGATCGTTCTGCGGCGCCTGCGGAACCAGCGCGGCGTAATCGATCTTGTGCGGCAGCATGCGAACCTGCGGAGCCTCCGCCGAGCTGCGCTGGCGCATGCTTGCGGCGGCCGCACCGATCGCCTCACCGAGATCCTGATTCGACGAGACGCTGTCGACGCGCGGCAATCCGATGAGCATGTGCCTACGGTCGCGGGTGATACCCCGGCCTGGCCTACCATCCGGAACAAGCTGTGCCAGCTTGCGGTCGAAGTCGGAATCCAGCGGATCACCGAGACGAAGCTCGACGCGCGTGCCGATCTGGTCCTTCAGAGCCGGCCGGATCTCGGCCCAGCGTGATGCCGTGACCACTGTGTGCACGCCGAAACCGAGGCCCTGCGCCGCCAATGCGGTGACCTGCGGCTCCAACGCCTCGAACTCCTGACGGACCGTGGACCAGCCATCGATGATGAAGAACACGTCGCCGAATGGATCGCTCGCGAGCTGGGGGTCACCGGCACCCTTGCGCCGCCGATACTCGGCCATTGAGTCAATCCCGTAGGCGCGGAAGGCATTCTCGCGCGACCTGACAATCGTCAGCATCTCGGCGAACGTGCGCCGGATCAGATCTGACTCCAGTCGGCTGGCCACCGAACCGACATGCGGTAGTTGCGCCAGTGAGGTGAGCGTGCCACCACCGAAGTCCAGGCAATAGAACTGCACCTGCGCGGGACTGTGCGTCACCGCAAGCGACGTCACCAGGGTGCGCACCGCCATCGACTTTCCGGACTGGGGTGCGCCGACGATGGCGACGTTGCCCGCTGCGGCGGACAGATCGACGATGTACGGGTCGCGCCGTTGCTCGTAGGGCCGGTCCACGATTCCGATCGGAATAGTCAAACTGCCCACCGCGTCGAAACCGGCGCGACCGTGCCGGGGGATCAGATCTCCGAGAGTCGGCGAATCATCCAAGGGCGGCAGCCACACCTCGTGCGCCGGATTGCCATGTCCCTCAACGCGATCAAGGATCGTATCGATGACCGAACGTCCGATCGCCCCGTCAGACGCGGAGGGAGTGTCGTCTTCCACGATCTCCGTGGGGCGCATTTGCAGCGCCACCGGTGCCGCGGTGAACAACCGCGGCGCGGCCCCCGTGCCCCCGGAGGAGACGGCACGCCGCGCCGGCCCGTATGGCACATACGCACCGGACACATAGGAGGTCTGGAACCGTGTCAGCTCCCCCGAGTCATCCTTGAGGTAGCAAGAACCCGGGGTGTTGGGCAAGTGGTAGGCGTCCGGAACACCAATCGCGGCGCGGGACTCATTGGCCGAGAACGTCTTCAAACACAGCCGATAGGACAGGTGCGATTCCAGCCCGCGTAGTCGACCCTCGTCCAGGCGCTGCGAGGCGAGCAACAGGTGCACGTGCAGTGACCGGCCCAGGCGGCCGATGGCCACGAACAGCTCCGCGAAATCCGGATGCTGGCTCAACAGTTCGGAGAACTCGTCGACGATGATGAAGAGTGCCGGCAGTGGGGCGAGAGACGCACCGGCGGAGCGGGCGCGCTCATACTCGGTGACATTGGCGAAGTTGCCCGCGGCGCGCAGCAGCTCCTGGCGCCGGTTCATCTCACCGGCCAGCGCGTCCTTCATGCGGGAGACCAGATTTGCCTCTTCGGCGAGGTTGGTGATGATCGCCGCGACATGCTGCGCCCGGTCCAGCCCCAGGAACGTCGCACCACCCTTGAAGTCGACGAGCACAAGATTCAGGGCATCCGGCGAATGCGTGGCGATCATGCCCAGCGTCAATGTGCGCAGGAACTCCGATTTACCCGAACCGGTAGCGCCGATGCACAGTCCGTGCGGACCCATACCGTTCTCGGCGGCTTCCTTGATATCCAGTTCCATGGGAGTGCCATCGACGGCGATACCGATGGGCACACGCAGCCGGTCGCGACCAACTCGATTGCGCCACACCACTTCCGGGTTAAGCAGCCCGGGATCACCGATTCCCACGATGTCGGACCAGCGCGTGCTGACCTCGGTTTGGATCTGGACCTCGTCACTGCCTCCGCTGAGCACCCGATAGGGCGCCATGCGGCGGGCGCAGGCCATCGCCTCGGTGATGGTGAGGTGATCGGGGTGGGCGAAGACTTCAGACCCCACATTGCCCTTGGCCCCAAGGCCGCGTTCGGTCAGCTCCAATTGCATACCGCGGCGGGCCGCGAGCGGGTCCACCCGGGTGCCGATCTCGACGAGAGTCACCGAATCGATGCCGTGATCGATGATGAGGCGTTCGGAACCGATCAACGTGCCGCTGTCCACGATGATGAGGATCTGCGGCCGGTCAGGCGAGGGCTGCGCGGTGCGCGAGAACCTTTCACGCTCAGTGATGAGCGATGCCAACGACTCCTCGACCTCACCCAGCGAGTGGTAGACCAGTCGGCTGGCACCGACACCGTCGAACGCGGTCGGATGCTGAGCATGCGGAAGCCATTTGAGCCAGTCCCAGTGCGGCGCCGCGTGCCGGTTGACCACTGCCGCGACCAGGAATTGGTCGGGCCCATGGAACATCGCCAGCTGACAAATCATGGCGCGCAACATGCCTCGTGCCACCTCGGGTGAGCCATCGATGGTGACGGCCGCAAAACCTCTCAGGTTCAACGCGATCGGCAGCTCGGGCACCAGCGAGTGCGTCCGCACGAACCGGCGCAGTGCCACGGAGGCCACCGGCTCCAATTCTTCGACCGGACCGATCTCGGGCGCCACCAGCTGCGCGGCCAGACGCTGATCGCCTACCCCGACACGCACATGGCAATAGTCACTGTCGCCGGGACGCCGCTCCCACATCCGGCGGCCGCCGGCGAGCGTCCACAGCGCGGACGGGTCCGGGTTGTTCCATAGCAAGGCCTTGCGCTGAGCGCCGCCGGTATCGGTGACGTTCTTGCGCACCACTTCCAGGTACCGCAGGTAATCCTTGCGGTCCTCGTTGATTTCGCTGGTCTTGGCTCCCTTGCCGCCGCTATTGGAGACCATGCTGACCATCGAGACCATCATCATGATCGGGAACAGCATGAACATCGGGCTGCGCATCATCCCGCCGCCCGCGCCGCCACCCAGGCTTCCCGAGGTGACGAAGAAGGCAATCATGCCGACCATTGCCACCACCATGACCAGCGGCATGATCTTGGCGATGATCGGCGACGGCACCGGCCGTGGAATCTCCGGCGGTGGCTGCACATTGACCTCGCCACCGGGGACCCGAGGCACCGCAAGCCGAGGCCGACGAATGAATATTGTGGTGTTCACCCCGTGCTCACCCTGGCCCTCCGGTATCCCCCACGCCACATCTCGTGGCTATTTCGCATCCACGCTACCGCCCAGCCCACGGCGGGCTACAGGATAGGGCCGTTATATCCGGTGCCGCAACGAATTCGCTCACAAGATCGCCGGAGCCGCTGGTTGCGCGGTTGGCGTTCGCCCGGATGCACCGAACCGCTGGCGGCGCTCAGCCGCGTTCGGCTAGTGTGCATGCGCAAAGATCAATGACCGTGGGGGCAGGTAGGGGGCACAGCATGACACATGCGCAGTCGGGCGCCGAGCAACGTTCGGCGGTTCTCGAACTGTGCCGCGTTTCCATTCAGGCTGACCGCACTCAGGTCGACCTGGCACTGCCGACGAGTGTCCCGCTGGCCCTCTTGGTCGGCTCGGTCGTCGACATCATCAACCAACATGTCGGTGTCCCGGAGCTGACCAGCCCCGAGGACGCCGTGGAAACGCATTGGCGTTTGTCCCGGCCTGGTCAGCCACCGCTACAGATGTCCAGCACCCTTGGGGAGTTGGAGGTTCGCGACGGCGATCAACTCGTCCTCACCGCTTCCGATGTCACCGCGCCGGACCCACTGTTCGACGACGTCTTCCTCGCCGTGTCCACTTTCCGGACCGTGTCGGCGCATCCCTGGAGCCGGGCCGCCGCTCGGATACTCGGCGCTTCTGCATGCGGACTGGCCGCGTTGGTCGGCGCGACTGCGCTGTTGCGCGCCGGCGCGACAAATCCCGGCCTGCTGCTTCCGATCATCGCCGTAGCGATCGCATTGGTGGCCATGACCGCCGCGGTGTTCGCGAACAGGGTTTACGACGATTCGCTCGCCTCCGTGATGCTGAGCCATTGCGCTGTCGGCTTCTCCGCGGTGGCGGGAGCGCTGTTCGTACCGGGAAAGTACGGCGCCCCGCACGCGATGCTGGCACTCATGGTGGCGATGGTCATATCCATCCTCGCCATGCGCGCGACCGGCACCGGAACGATGTCACTCGTCGCGGTCGCGTCGGCATCATTGCTCGGGTTCGCGGCAGCGCTGGGTTACGTGCTTTTCGACCCGCCGATCTACAGCCTCGGGGCCGTACTCGGCGCGGTCGGAATCTGCTCGGTGGCGCTTTCGCCGCGTGTGGCAATGGCTCTCGCCCGACTACCCCTTCCCCCGGTGCCCACGCAGGGCGCACCATCTCGTCCCGAACATTCGACGGCCCCGATCGAAGCCATCGAGGGTCTGGACGGACTGGATACCGAGGGTGACGACGTCGAGGACGCCACGGCGCTGCCGCCGCTCCCCGACCTTCGCGAGAAAGCGCTGCGCGCGCACGCCGTTCTGACCGGGCTGGTGTGCGGAACATCCGCCGTCACCGCGGTGGGCGCCATGCTCGCGGCGCTGACCTTCCCCGGTGCGGGCGACCATCACCCCACCGGTGCACACAGATTCAGCGGTGTGGTGCTTGCCGGATTGATCTCGCTGGCGATGATGCTGCGGGCGCGCTCACATGCCGACCTCGCGCAGACGGTGGCCATCAATCTCGGCGGCTTGGCCATTCCCGTAGCGGGATTCGCGTTCATCGCCATTGCGTACCCGACAGCCGCCGTGTTCACCACCGCGTTGATGGCGATCGCGGCCGGTTCGGCGATCGCTCTGGGCTTCCTGGTGTCGGCGCGCAAGTACTCTCCTGTCGCGCGTCGCACGGTGGAGATCATCGAATACATCGCGCTGTCGCTGATCGTTCCGGTGGCCGTGTGGGTATGTGGCGTGTACAGCGCCGTGCGGGGATTGAACCTGCCATGAACCTCGGCGTGGCCCGCCGTGTCGCCACCGCTGCAGCCGTTGCGATGTTGGCGATGTCCTCACAGCTGGCGACCGGTTCGATGCACATGCTCGCGACGGCACACGCGTTCGCACCACTTCCGGTCGACCCGAGCATGCTTCCCGGCCCGCGTCCCCCCGCTCCCATCGAACCCACGGAGCAAAAGGAACTGTGCCGATTCCCCGGCATTGACCCCAAGCGCGACCTCAACAAGGTGCCCACGCAGCAGCGCGGGCTGGATCTGCCGTTGGTCTGGCAGTTATCGCGTGGTGCCGGCCAGACGGTCGCGGTCATCGACACCGGCGTGGCACGCAGTCCGCGGCTGCCACCACTCATCCCCGGCGGAGACTACGTCTTCGAGGGCGGCAACGGCACTCAGGACTGTGACGCGCACGGCACCATCGTCGCCGGAATCATCGCGGCTGCACCGGATCCCACTGGGGCAAGCGCATTCAGTGGCATCGCGCCCGACGTCAGCCTCATCACCATCCGGCAATCCAGCGCGAAGTTCGCGGTGAAGAACAAGGGTGGCGGCAACGACAGGGATGATCCCTCCAAGATCAGCGGCGTCGGAAACGTCGACACCCTGGCGATGGCGGTGCGCACCGCCGCGGACCTCGGCGCGACAGTCATCAACATTTCCGAGGTGGCGTGCGCCTCGGCCAAACAATTCCTGGACGACCGACCGCTGGGCGCCGCACTGCAATACGCCGTGGACGTCAAGAACGTCGTAGTGGTGGTCGCCGCGGGAAATGTCGGCGACGGACAGTGCAAGAACCAGAACCCACGCCCCGACCCGGCTCGGCCCAATACCCCGGACTGGGATGCGGTCCTGGAAACGGTAAGTCCCGCTTGGTACAACGACCTCGTCCTCACGGTGGGCTCCATCGGCCCGGACGGGCAACCCTCCAAGTTCAGCCTCGGCGGCCCCTGGGTCGATGTCTCCGCTCCCGGCGAAGACATCGTCTCCCTGGACCCCAACCGTGACGCACTGACCAACGCCTACATGGGCGAGCAGGGTCCGGTACCCATTCAGGGCACCAGCTTCTCCGCGCCGGTTGTCAGCGGCGTTGTCGCGCTGGTGCGTTCACGTTTCCCCCAGCTGAGCGCGCGGGAGGTGATGGACCGCATCAAGAACACTGCGCACCGCCCGCCGGGCGGCTGGGACCCATATCTGGGCTACGGCGTGGTGGACGCACTCGCCGCAGTCAGCGACGACCTCGGCACCACCAGTGATCTCGCCCGGGCCAACGCGGCCAAGAAACTGCAGCTGCCACCCGCACCGCCACCTGCCGACCCGCGTCCGCGACGCGTCGCGCTGATCGGAATCGCCGTCTGCGCGGCATTTCTCGCCGCGGCGCTGGCGATGCTGGCGCCAGTTCGCAAACTGCGGCAAGGCCGGGACAACTCCACCGAGTAACGCCGCTAGCGCACTGTTTACGCGGGCGGGGTGTTCGATGTCGACGGATTGATCGCCAAACCTGTCTTGTCAGGCGGCATTCCGTCGTGCACGACGAGTGCGTCTTCCTTGCTCAGCCGGGGTCCCGGGGGCAACAGTCCAACGACCGGCCACGGTGCGGGAACGGGTTCAACCGTGAGCCCCAGGGATTTCGCGGCCTCCAGGTTCCCGATGCCGAAGCGCACACCGGTATCGAGGATGAGGTAGAGAGACTCGGCACGCCCGGTATCCCCGCCCAGACCGGTAGACCGGATGAAGGCGCTACGCGCGGGCGGAATGTAGGCCGTGTCGACGTTGGGGCCTTCCTTGTCGGCCTGTGCCAACACCACCGGTACCTGGTCGGTCTTCAACGGCAGCGAGTTACCCATCAACAGCTTGGTCGTGGCGTGCTCCTGCGTCTTCTCCTGACCGGGCTTCCAGCTGCTGCACAGCACCGACTTCTCCGGGACGTCCACAATCTTGCCCGCGCGGTCCGGAAATGTCTGTACCGCAAGCTGGTTGAGGCTGGGGTGCCCCGAAATAACGTCGGGAGCGACAGCGACGATGTCCTGCGCACCCTGGGAATCGGAGAATCTGATCAGATCCGCGGTGACCTCGTTGACGCGTTGCACTCCGCCGGAGAGCACGACGTAGTACTCGGCGGAGTCCGCCCGGCTCATCTTGATGACAGACCCCACCCGAACGCCCGCGGTCGTAATGGGTGACGGCCCTCCCGCATCCGGGATGGGCGGCGGAGCGATGGCCGGTACCTCGGGAATGGCGTTGAGTACGGACATCGAGATCGGCCGCGGCGTCACACCTTCGAGACGCAGCGCGCGGGTCACCGCGGGATTCGTCAGGTCGACCGCCGCGCGCTTGCCCTCGTAGAGCAGGTACATCTGGCTGTTCACGGTCACCAGGGCGTACCTGTCCTTCGGCATTTCCTGATTGCCGTTCTCCAGGGTTACCTTGCCCGCGATCACCGTGGAGGTGACAGTGGAGCTCGGTGGGGGCGTCGCGACATCGCAGACCGTCCAGATGGCGTCGTCGCCCGTCAGCGGCGCCGGAATGGATGCCGGCGCACCGGGAATCCCCACCAAGGGACCGCGGCGTGCCTTGGCCAGCTCCGAGTCCTTGACCGGCTTGGGATTCTCGTTGTTTCCGGAGATCAGCCGCGCGGACGCCAAATTGAGTGCGGGATGAAGTGTGTCCTGGATCCGGACATAGACGGCACCGGTGTCCTTGGCCATCACGATGGGCTGATCACCCAGCGGCATGTTGGGCCGAAAGAAAGCCAAGATCGCACAGCCGGCAACGACCACGGTGGCCAGCACAATCCCGACCATGAGCGAGCTGGACTGCGCCCGCATCGGGTCGTGGATCATGCGGACGTCACGGCGAACCAGTGCGTGCTCCATGCGCCGCACGAGGAACCGGTACCCGCTGACCTGCAACCGGGTTGTCGGTTGTCGCGCCATCGTCCCCCCTCCAGGAAATCTGCGAAACTCGGATCTACGACCCGGTGATGCCACCAGGTCGGCCCCCAGATCTTGTTAGATCCTACGTAGGGGCCACACGGCCATGCAGCCTATTGCAATACTGGGCAACCACGATAGGTTGCGGGTGGTAGCCGCGGTGCCCCAGTCGGGTCGGCGCGGCACAACGGCGGGATAGAAGGGGGAAAGGTGACCTCGAGCGGGGCGGCTCCGGAACAGGTACGTCGGGCCACGATGCCGATCCAGATCATGGTGATCTCGCAGCTGCTGATCCTCGCCGCAGTTCTGGTCTCATTGCTGTTCGGCTGGCCGTGGTGGGCCGCACTCCTGATCGCGATCGTGTCGTTGGCACTGGTCCTCGGCCGATGGGGCGGTCAGACCGTCAGGCATTGGGCGGTTACCGGATTCAAGTATCTGACGGGCCGCACCTACCGAAGCTCGGGCAGCATTGCCGACACCCCCAGCAGCCAGGACAGCTGGACCGGAACCCGATGGGAGAACGGCAAACTCATCACGGTGCTGGAAGTCAGCGCAACCCAGCGCCACCCCTCGGTCATCACCCCGGATCACTGCGCCACCGACTCTCTGGTGCCGCTGCGTGTGCTGCGGGAGTGCATGCATCAGAACGATATTGAGCTCGAAAGCATCGATGTCATCAGCAACGGCCAGCGCACCGCACAAGGCACGGTCCTGCGCGGTGGATACGACCGACTGGTCGGCCCGCTGCCTGCCGTCGCCATCCGTACCGTCTGGGTGGTGCTGAGGTTCGACCCCGGCGTGAACGTCGATGCGGTGTTCCGCCGGGGAGGCGGCCGCCGCGGCGCCGAAAGATGCGCCGTCATCGCCACGGCACGAGTCCGGCGAGCACTGGCGGCGGCCCACTGCGCCAGCACCATCCTGCAGGCCGGACAGATTCACCGGATCAGCGCCGAAATGCTTCGCCAGTACGCGGGCGCGCCCATGCACGAGGAGTGGAGTGGGCTGATGCTGATCGACTCCTACAACGTCGCCATGGGAATTGACCCGTGGTACATCACCGATGCGACCCTGACGGGACTATGGGCCCGGCCCACGCTGGAAACCACCGTGACCGTTCGGCTGCGCCCTGCCGCGAAGGGCCGCACATCGGTTGGCGCACTTGTTCGGTGGGCAACCGACGAACAGCTCCCGGTACGCCACTCCACCGGAATGACCTCGCTCAACGGAAGCCAGCGCGACGCGTTCTTCGCCGGACTTCCCGTGGGCGCCATCGGGTTGGAGTACCTGACCCGCAGCATCGAGATGAGCAACGAGGAGCTCGACGGCATTCATCTGCCGACATCGGGCTGCGGACAGCTGATCGGATCGGATATGTCGGGCCGCGCGATCGCGGCGCGACTCTCCGGGCTGGGCGTCCATACCGTGGTGGTGCGCGCCGAACTCTATGTATGCCAGCAGGTGGTGCTGAGATCGGTGGCGATCGGCGCGCTCGTGGTCGTCTACACCGACCGTCCTCACATGTGGGATGTCATGGTGACCTCGATTGGCGACGCCAATCGCATCCAATTCGCCAGTGGCCCAGGCTTTATCGATCCCCGGTGCACGCTGGCCGTGGTGGACGGCATGCAGCCGACCGCGTTGCCCAGCAACTGCACGGCCGTGCACATCATCAGCAGCGAGTACGACGCGCTTCCGGCCCGGCCGGATGTCATCATCGACCAGCCCAACGGCTACGGCGACCACATTCTCCTGACCGCCGGCAGTGAAACCATCCAGGTCCGCCTCGTGACGGTCAGCGATGAGCTCGCCTACCTGGGCCGGCCGATACAGGCCTTCGCGCAGTAGAGCTTTCGCGCCACTAGGGCTCGTCGCGCATGCGTCCTCGATAGGCGGCCACATGCTGGCGGTTGCCGCAGTTGCCGGTGTCGCAGAACATCCGGGACCTGTTGCGTGACAAGTCAACCAAGACAGCGTCGCAATCCGGGGCCGCGCAGGTCTTCAGGCGCCGCTGCTCGCCGGTGCGCACCAGGTCCGCGAACACCATGGCGGTCTCGGCACCGAGACGGTCCGCCAGTGGCGCATCACTGGCGGCCATATGCAGATGCCAATCGGGCTCCTCGACATGCCGGGTGAGCCACGGCGACGCGTGAGTGTCGGCGAGCAATGCGTTGACCTGCCGGACCACGTACTCCTCGTCGTTGATACGCCCCCAGATATCGCCCAACCGAGTCCGTAGCGCCTTCACGGCCCGCAGTTCGGCCTCGTCGCCGTCACGCCTGCCCGTCCAGCCGTACCGATCGAGAAGCGGCGGCAGTGCGCCCGGATCCGGAAGCAGCTCCCGGTCGTTGCGCGCGGTGTTGATCAGCTCGGCGGCCGACTTCAGTCCCTGCTCCGTGTCATGAGTGAAAAGCATTTGACACCTGACATCCTTCACTTATACCGTCATGACCGTATTCGATTTTACTCATGACACGTGGGAGGTGCGGTGAACGACAAGGCCAACTTCCGGGCCGGCGTGGTCCTCGCCCTGGCCTCGGCCGCCACCTTCGGCTTTTCCGGCCCTTTCGCGAAGTCGCTCATGGCGGCCGGCTGGTCGCTGACAGCCGTCGTCACCGCACGCTTGGCCACCGGTGCCGCGGTCATGGTCGTGGCGGCCTGCATCGCGGCTCCCGGGTGGTTCTCCGAGGCTCGGCGCCACGCCAATGTCGTTGTGCTCTACGGAATCATTCCTGTCGCCGGCGCCCAATTCTGCTATTTCGGCGCGGTCAGGCACATGTCGGTCGGTGTGGCGATGCTCCTGGAGTTCCTGAGCCCAATCCTGGTGATCGCCTGGATCTGGTTGTCCACACGGCAACGCCCACACGCCCGGGTGCTCGCCGGGGCGGCGCTGGCGCTAGTAGGAATGCTGTTGGTGCTCAACATCTTCAGCGGATCCCGCGTAGAGCCGGTGGGGGTGCTTTGGGGACTGGGAGCAGCGGTCTGTGCCGCGTACTACTTCATCTCGTCACACCGCGCCGGCGGCAAGGCACAAGGGCTGCAACCCATCACTCTGACCACCAGCGGGCTGCTCGTGGGAACCATCGCGGTGGGCGGCTTCGGGCTGACCGGCATCATGCCGATGACCTTCTCCACCCAGGCTGTGCAGGTCGCGGGCTGGCATGCGCCGGTTTACGTGCCCATCCTCATCCTCGGGGTGGTCACCACCGCGATCGCCTATCTCACCGGTATCGCCGCCATTGCCCGACTCAAGCCGAGCTACGCGTCCTTGATCGCGCTCACCGAGGTGCTGTGCGCGGTGATCGCCGGATGGGTGCTCCTCGGGGAAACCATCGCGCCCATCCAATATGCGGGAGCAGCGGTCATTCTCGCGGGACTGGTCCTGGCACACCAGGGTGCGGATACCCAGGCAGACCCCGAATCCAGCACCGCCGGGCACGCAGCTTCTTTACCCGCAGGATTGAAATCACATGGCAGTGACAGCGAATTATCCGTAACCTCGGTGTGTGACGCTACAGCCGAATCCACGCCCAGCCAGTAAGTTGCTTACCGCCGCCGCTCGCGCGGCGGTCGTTTCGGTTGCGGCAATCATGTTGACCACTGGCCTCGCGGTCATTCTCCCCGCCACCGCTTCGGCGGCTTGTCCCAATGTCGAGGTGTCGTTCGCCCGCGGCCGCAGCCAGCCGCCCGGACTGGGCAACATCGGCGAGGCGTTCGTCAGCGCGCTGCGCAATCGTGTCAAGAACCTCAATGTCTATGCGGTGCGCTACGACGCCAATACCGACGTGGGCGGTGGGGCCAACGATCTGAGCGCGCATCTGCAGGAGACGGCCAACAACTGCCCCGACACCAAGCTGGTGGTTGGCGGCTACTCGCTGGGTGCGGGCGTGGTCGACACCGCGCTCGGTGTGCCCGGACCGGTGCAGATCGGCAACCTCTTCTCCTTCGACAACCCCGTGCCACCGGAGGTCGGCGACCACATCCGCGCGATCGTGACATTCGGCAACATCGTCAACCGCTTCGCCCCCATCCAGAATCTGGCGGGCGCGTACGGCGACAGAGTGCTGGATCTGTGCAACGACGGCGACCCGGTCTGCATGGACGGAAACCAAGACACCTGGAAGTCCCACACCTCGTACCCAGCCGCACTGATCAACCAGGCTGCGGACTTCGCGGCCGCGCGGGTCAACTAACGTCGCCTGGGTGACTGTTTCCCAGATCACCCACCGTCAGCTGCATGTCAATGGAATCGACATGCATGTCGCCGAGCAAGGCGAAGGCCCGGCGGTTGTTCTGTGCCATGGCTTTCCCGGGCTCTGGTACACCTGGCGCCACCAACTGGCCGCACTCTCGGCGGCCGGATATCGGGCCATCGCACCGGATATGCGCGGATACGGACGCACAACGGCGCCGCGGGACCCTACGGCCTATGACCGCGGCACCACGGTCGACGACCTCGTGGGCCTGCTGGACGCCCTCGATCTGCGGGATGCGGTGTTCTGCGGGCACGATTTCGGGGCACATCTGGTGTGGGACATGCCCGCCTGGGCCGGGGATCGCGTCCGTGCACTGATCCAGCTGTCGGTGCCGCGTACCCGACGGCTCCCGGTCAAGCCGAGCGTTGGCTTCAACTACCTTGCCTCTCAGCACTTCACGCATCTGGAGTACTTCCAGGAGCCGGGCGTGGCGGAGTCCGAGCTGGACACGCAGCCAAAGGCTTTCCTGGCCACACTGTTCCACGCCCTGAGCGGCGCGAACCGCTATCTGGACTGTTGGGACCACCCGGCGCGGGTGGATGGCAAGCGCAATGGCTACCTGGACGTACTTCCGGCTCCTCCTCCCCTGCCGTGGAATTGGCTGTCCGAGCAAGATCTGGACTACTACGCGGCCGAATTCGCGCGCACGGGATTCACCGGCGGCCTCAACTGGTACCGGGCCGAGGATCTGGTGTGGGCCCAGAACGAGCACCTGCACGATGTGCCGGTCAACGTGCCGGTGGCATTCATCGCCGGATCGGCCGACCCGGTCCTGGAGATGCTGGGTCGCGACCCGATGACCGCGATGGCCGATCTCGTTCCCGGCCTGACGTCGGTTCTGATCGTCGAGGGGGCCGGGCACTTCGTGCAGATGGAGCGGCCGGACGCGGTCAACGCCGCGATGGTCGAGTTCCTGGCGTCGCTTCCGCCCAGGTGATGCGGCCCATACCGCACCAACATGACAGGTAGGTTGACTTACCCGTAGCATTCGCCTGTGACGACGCACAGCTCAATCTCCTACGTCCGGCGGTGGGGCCTGCTGGTCGCCGCCCTCTTCATGCTCACCGGCGTACTGACGGTGTCGAACCAGGGCACCGCGACCGCCGACCCTTGCTCCGCAGTCGATGTCTCATTCGCCCGCGGCCGCGATGAGCCGCCGGGCCTCGGCCGTGTGGGGGACGCTTTCGTCGGAGCCCTGCAGAACAAGGTCGGCAGCTTGAGTGTCTATGCCGTGAACTACAGCGCCGGTCTGCTCTCCACCGGAGAAGGCGCCGACGACTTGCGCGGCCACCTCAGCGAGATCGCGGCATCCTGCCCCAACACGAAACTCGTCATCGGCGGCTACTCCATGGGAGCGACCGTCGTCGATGATGTCGCCGGCAGCCCACCACCGGGGATCAGAGGGGTCGCGACATTCGGGAACATCGACCGCCGCGGCGGCGCGATGACCGGACCCCTCGCCGGGCGATGGATCGACCAGTGCAACCCCGGCGACCCCGTCTGCGATAGTGGCGGGCGTTCCTGGACCGCACATCAAACCTACGAGCAGACCAACCTGCCCGCCCAGGCCGCGTCCTTCGTGGCGGGCAAGCTCTAAGAAAGAGCAACGCACAGCGGCATCGAGCCGTAGCATCGTGGTGTGACCGCTCCTCAGCGGGGCACGAGGGTCGGCGTTGTCCTGAGTTATCTTGTCGCCCTGACGGTGTTCGCACTGTCAGCGGTGAATGTTGTCGGGCTTATCTATGCGGTACCTCATGCATCGGCAGATCCGTGTTCGGATGTCGACGTCTCGTTTGCGCGGGGACGTAAGGAACCCGTCGGATTGGGTCGGGTCGGCGGAGAGTTCGTGGACTCCCTGACCCCACGCATCCAGGCCACCGGAGCCAGCCTGAACGTCTACCCCGTCAACTACGACGCGGGCATCTTCTCGGCCGGCGGCGGCGCCAATGATCTCAGTAACCACCTGCAATCGGTGGCCGCGAGCTGTCCGCGGACCAAGTTCGTCATCGGCGGGTACTCGATGGGCGCCGAGGTGATCGACACGATCATCGGTGTTCCGAACGTGGGCATCGGGTTCAACCGCCCCCTGCCCGCCCCCGTGGGTGACCGCGTCGTCGCCATCGCGACATTCGGCAACGCCACCCACCGAACCGGTGGGCCGCTGAGCGGCATCGCCGGCGTATTCGGCTCGCGTGCAATCGATCTGTGCAATCAAGGAGATCCGATCTGTATGGCCGGGCCCAACAACAGCTGGGATGCCCACACCTCATACGAACGCACCGGGCTACCCGCTGAGGCCGCAGCCTTCGTCGCCTCGAAACTCAACCGGCATGGCGAAGCCGAGTCCGCCGAGTAGTCAGTCCTGCCGAACTCGAATGTCGCGGGTGATCAACACGCGTGCCGCCATCTCGTCGTCGGGCGGATAGTCGACACCGACCAGCGTCAGTCCACGTGCCGGCGCGGCCGCGAAATCGCTTGAACGCCTTTCCTTCTTCAGTAACTCGGCACACCACTGCGCCGGCCGCCTACCCTCCCCCACGACCAGCACCGCACCCACCAGCGAACGCACCATCGACCAGCAGAACGCGTCGGCACTCACGTGCGCGGCCAGTTGATGCCCGTCGACCGTCCAGTCGAACCGCTGCAATTCACGGATCGTTGTGGCACCGTCACGATGCCGACAGAAGGCGGCGAAATCGTTGAGCCCCAAGAGTTTGCGCGACGCCTCTGCCATGGCTTCGATGTCCAGTGGACGATGCCAGCCGACGACCTCATGTCGTGCGAGAGGCAGCACCCCGAACGGTGCCGTCGATATCCGGTATTCGTAGTGCCGTCGCAGGGCGGAGAACCGCGCGTCGAAGTGCGCGGGGGCGCGGCAGATGTCGAGCACACGTACATCTTTGGGCAGGAAACGCGACAGCCGCCGGATCAGCCTGCCGAATTCGGGCGCATCCGCGGAGCGAGATCTACCGAGAATCTCCGGCAGCCGACCGGGTGGGATGTCCAGATGCGCCACCTGGCCTGTCGCATGCACACCCGAATCCGTGCGTCCGGCGGCGTACAGCGACACCGGCTCGCCCACGATGGTCGTGAACGCCTCACCCAGCACCCCCGCGACGGTGCGCTGGTTTACTTGAGTGGCCCAGCCCGCGAAATCGGTTCCGTCGTAGGCGATATTGAGCCGCAAACGAACCAGCCCGCCACCGTCTCCGGTAGCGGGCTGGTTGTCAGAGGTGACCAAAGGTCACTCCTTCTTGTCTGTGTCCTCAGCAACGGGAGCCTCGGCCGTGTCAGCTGCGGCGTTCGCCGCACCTTCAGCCTCGGCCGCCGCGTCATCGGCGGTGTCGGTCTCGACCTCGACGGCCTCTTCAACCTTGGCCTCTTCGACAGGAGCCTCGGTCTTCGTTGACGCGACCCGGCGAGCCCGGTCGGCCTCGGAGGTGACCGTCTTCTCCTTCACCAGCTCGATGATCGCCATGGGCGCGTTGTCGCCCTTGCGGTTCTCGACCTTGATGATGCGGGTGTAGCCACCGTTGCGATCGGCGTAGAACGGACCGATCTCCTCGAAAAGGGCGTGCACGACGTCCTTGTCACGGATCTTCTTGAGCACCTCGCGCCGGTTGTGCAGGTCACCCTTCTTGGCGTGGGTGATCAGCTTCTCGGCGTAGGGCCGCAGCACGCGGGCCTTGGTCTCGGTGGTCTTGATCCGGCCGTGTTCGAACAACGCGGTGGCCAGGTTGGCCAGGAGCGCCTTCTGGTGCGAAGACGACCCACCGAGCCGATGACCCTTAGTGGGCTTGGGCATTGCAACTATCTCCTATTCGGGGCCGGCCCCCGTATCAGGTAGGGCCGGGACGGATCCGGGCGGGCGAAGCCCCGGGGTTATATGCCCAGTTAGAGCTGTTCGGTTTCGGCGAAGTCCTGGTCGCCGTCGAAGTCGTACGAACCGGTGTCCGACCACGTGCCGGTGGCAACGTCGTATCCGGCGACCTCGGACGGATCGAAGCTGGTCGGGCTGTCCTTGAGCGACAGGCCGAGCTGATGCAGCTTGATCTTCACCTCGTCGATGGACTTCTGACCGAAGTTGCGGATGTCCAGCAGATCCGACTCGGTGCGGGCAACCAGCTCGCCGACGGTGTGCACACCTTCACGCTTGAGGCAGTTGTACGACCGGACGGTCAGGTCCAGGTCCTCGATGGGCAGCGCGAACGAGGCGATGTGGTCTGCCTCGGCCGGCGACGGCCCGATCTCGATGCCCTCGGCCTCGACGTTGAGTTCGCGCGCCAGTCCGAACAGCTCAACCAGCGTCTTGCCGGCCGAGGCCAGCGCGTCACGCGGGGTGATCGAGTTCTTGGTCTCCACGTCCAGCACCAGCTTGTCGAAGTCCGTGCGCTGCTCGACGCGGGTGGCGTCGACGTTGTACGTGACCTTGAGCACCGGCGAGTAGATGGAATCGACCGGGATACGGCCGATCTCGGCACCCGAGGCCTTGTTCTGCACGGCCGGGACGTAACCGCGACCGCGCTCGACGACGAGTTCGATCTCCAGCTTGCCCTTGTCGTTCAGGGTCGCGATATGCATATCGGGGTTGTGCACGGTCACGCCGGCGGGCGGCACGATGTCACCAGCGGTGACGGCGCCAGGTCCCTGCTTGCGCAGGTACATGGTGACGGGCTCATCCTCTTCCGAGGACACCACGAGGCTCTTGAGGTTCAGGATGATGTCGGTGACATCTTCCTTCACCCCGGGAACGGTGGTGAACTCGTGCAGCACACCGTCGATCCGGATGCTGGTGACGGCCGCGCCCGGGATGGACGACAGCAGGGTGCGCCGCAGCGAGTTACCCAGGGTGTAGCCGAATCCCGGCTCCAGGGGCTCGATGACGAAGCGCGACCGGTTGTCGGCCAGCGTTTCCTCGGACAGGGTGGGTCGCTGAGAAATCAGCATTCTTTTCTATCTCCTTCTCGGCACCCGCTATTTGATGCCGGTCAAGTGGGTCTGCAGCAGAATCGCTACAGACGATTACTTCGAGTAGAACTCGACGATCAGCTGCTCGGTGAGCGGCACATCGATCTGCGCACGCTCGGGGAGCTGGTGCACGAGGATGCGCTGGCGCTCGCCGACAACCTGCAGCCAGCCCGGGATGGGCCGGTCGCCTGCGGTCTCGCGTGCAACCTCGAACGGCAAGGTGTTCAGTGACTTCTCCTTGACGTCGATGATGTCGTACTGCGACACCCGGTAGCTGGGCACATCGACCTTCACGTTGTTGACCGTGAAGTGACCGTGCGACACCAGCTGGCGCGCCATCCGGCGGGTACGGGCCAGGCCGGCCCGGTACACGACGTTGTCGAGGCGGGTTTCAAGGATCTGCAGCAGCTGCTCACCGGTCTTACCCGAGTGCCGGTTGGCCTCGGCGTAATAGCGGCGGAACTGCTTCTCCATGACGCCGTAGGTGAAGCGAGCCTTCTGCTTCTCCTGCAGCTGGGTGCGGTATTCGCTCTCCTTGACCCGCGCGCGGCCATGCTGGCCGGGGGGGTAAGGACGCTTCTCGTACGCGCTGGAGCCACCGACAAGGTCGACGCCCAGACGACGGGACTTGCGAGTGACGGGTCCGGTATAACGAGCCATTTAGTTCAAGCCTCCCTTAGACCCGGCGCCGCTTGGGCGGACGGCAACCGTTGTGCGGCTGTGGAGTGACATCGGAAATCGCGCCCACTTCGAGGCCTGCGGCCTGCAGCGAACGGATGGCGGTCTCGCGGCCGGAGCCGGGACCCTTGACGAACACGTCGACCTTCTTGACGCCGTGTTCCTGAGCCTTGCGAGCCGCGTTCTCGGCAGCCAGCTGCGCGGCGAACGGGGTCGACTTACGCGAGCCCTTGAAGCCGACGTGACCGGAGGACGCCCAGGCGATCACGTTGCCCTGCGGGTCGGTGATCGAAACGATGGTGTTGTTGAAGGTGCTCTTGATATGCGCGGCGCCGAGCGGGATGTTCTTCTTTTCCCGGCGACGGGTCTTCTGCGCCTTCTTGGGGCCGGAACCGGCGCCCTTCTTTGGTGGTGCCATTACGGGTTACCTGGCCTTCTTCTTGCCGGCGATGGTGCGCTTGGGTCCCTTACGGGTACGCGCATTGGTCTTGGTCCGCTGACCGCGCACCGGCAGGCCGCGACGATGGCGCAGGCCCTGGTAGCAGCCGATCTCAATCTTGCGGCGGATGTCGGCCTGCACCTCGCGGCGCAGGTCACCCTCCACCTTGAGAGAGGCTTCGATGTATTCACGCAGCTGAGTCACCTGATCATCGGTCAGGTCCTTGCTGCGCTGCTCGGGGCTGATGCCCGTGGCGGCCAGAATCTCCTTGGAGCGGGTCCGGCCAATGCCATAGATATAGGTGAGCGCGATTTCCATACGCTTATCGCGCGGTAGGTCGACGCCTACAAGACGTGCCATGCGGCAGTTCCTCTTTCATTCAACGAAGGTCTGTTCCCAGTCCGTCCCCTCTAGGTTGGGGCCCCGGCCTTCGTTCCGGGGGTGCCTGACCAGCGATTCCGGTCAGTGGTTCTGGGAAGTCATCATTCAGTTATTGCTGGCTTGGCTGTTACGCCTAGCCCTGCCGCTGCTTGTGGCGGGGGTCCTGGCAGATCACCATGACCCGCCCGTGCCGGCGAATCACGCGGCACTTATCGCAGATCGGCTTGACGCTCGGGTTGACCTTCACGTTCTTCGATCCTGTCTCGCAGTTGTAGTTACTTGTATCGGTAGACGATCCGACCGCGGGACAGGTCGTAGGGAGATAGCTCCACCACCACTCTGTCCTCGGGCAGGATGCGGATGTAGTGCTGCCGCATCTTGCCGCTGATGTGGGCGAGCACCTTGTGTCCGTTCTCCAGCTCAATGCGAAACATCGCATTGGGCAGGGGTTCGACCACCCGACCCTCGACCTCGATGGCTCCGTCTTTCTTAGCCATATCCTCCGCGATTCTTATTGCCTGCTCCGGCTATCGCCGGCATGACACGGCAAATCCTTACCGACCCTCGAAACGTGAGCCGGTAACAGGAAAATCCAGGACTGGGCACGCACATAGTCGGCACGTAAGCCGCACCGTTGGTCAAGGATACTCGCGTAACGCCCCCAAGCCAAACTGGCGAAGGGGGCCGCCACTCCCCCGCGCACCTCAGGACCAGGTGACTCCCGACCTGCTGATATGCGGAATCGCCGTGGGTCGCACCAGACCCGCCGTCAGCCAGGCACCGGCGATCCAGATATGGGGTGCGGATTTGGCGGCCATCGTGCGTCTGGCCCGCATCGATACGTCCGAACCGTCGAGGACTCGCTGCGCCCGCACGGACAGCATCCGGTTACGCACCCCCGACCGGCGCCGCTCGCGAGCACTGCGGTTGATCGCCAACCAGGCCGCGGCGAGATCGGTGGACTCACCCAGTGCCTCCGCAATGGCCTCCGCCGCCGCGACCGCGTCGGAGACACCCGAGTTGAGGCTGCGTCCGCCCAGTGGCGCGAACTGATGCGCAGCCTCACCCGCGAGCAGCACCCTGCGATTCACGTCGGTATAGCTGGCAGCTACTCCCTGAACGGTCTGATGCACCTCGACCGACCTGATGTGGTCCGCGTACCAGGTGTCACCGGTGAGCGCCGTCACCCAGGAGCGCACCTGGTCGGTCGTCGGCGTCGCCGCATCGTCGGACAGGAACTGAATATCGAGACGCAGACCGTCCGGGTACGGCAGGCGAATGGCGTGGCGCCCGCCGAGATCGGGGTAGTGGTACTGGATCTGCACGGGCAGATCCATCGTGACACCGTCCGGATGCGGTTCGACGTCGATCACCACCGAAGGCGGCGACGGCGGGCGATCTGACATACCGATGCCCAGCGCCTGGCGAATGGCCGACTTGGAGCCGTCGGCGGCGATGACGTAGCTCGCGCGCAGCCGATCACCGCTGGCGAGGGTGAGCCGGGCGCCGGTGTGGTCGGTGCTGATATCGGTGACGGCGATCCCGGAGTGGTACTCCACGCCCAGATTCAGCGCCTCGGCAAGTGTCTCGTCCTCAATAGTGCGCTGCGACAAACTCATTCCCCATGCCGCGGGGTTCCACGGACCAGGAATTCGCGACGGCGCATACGAGGACATGACGAATACCGGGCGGCCCTGGTAGAAGGTTTGCACGCCATGGACCGCGAGCGCCGATTCGCGCAGCCGCGCACCCAGCTCGGGCGCTACCCGGTCATATCGCCGTAGCGTCGAGTGCCCCACGAATGTGGCGCAGTTCCGGTGCCGCTGGCGTTCTTTCGAACCGGCGGCCTCCAGCACAACCACGTGAATTCCCTGGCGCGCCAACAATGTGGCAGCGAGCAACCCGACAGGACCGCCGCCGACGATCACCACGGCGTCGTCGGTGATGTCCCGACGCGCGTCCGCTGACACTGCCGCTAGGTGAGGCACGTCATGACGGTACCGCGCACGGGCAAGCGGGCGCCTGTTTAACCCGGCAGACCGTAGCCAGTAGGTCCGATTCGTGGTACCTATGTCGGTAGTGGCGAACATCGGCGTCGGCAACGGGGAGGGGGTCGAGTGGACGGTCTGACGATCGGGTACCTGGCGGCCTTTGCCGTCGGCGGGATAGCGGTGCTCTCGGCACTGCTGCTGACCGATATCGGCCACGGCGACGGGATGCCATTTCTTAGCCTGACCTCGGTTTCTGCTGCCCTGACGGGCGCAGGCGCCGGCGGATTCGTCGGCTCGGCCCTGGACATCGGAGTGCTGCCGACAGCAATCATCGCCGGGGTGTGCGCTGTTGCGCTGGTGTCGATCCTGCAACTTTTCCTGACGTATCTGCGACGCCAGCAGGCGAACTCACACTCGGGGCGCGCGTCCTATGTCGGCCGACTCGGCACGGTGACCCTGGAGGTGCCCCCGGGCGGCGGCTGGGGCGAGATCTCCTTCATCGACGCGGACGGCAACCGGGTGCGTTCGCGGGCGACCACCGATGAGCCCGAAGGGCTGGCCAAGGACGCCGCCGTCTACATCGCCGACGTGGATTCCGAGTACCTGCACGTGGTCAGCATTCCCGAGACAAACCTCCGATGAACCCTCCACTTCACACCACATAGTTCACACCACTAAGGAAACCCGCATGAGTTTGCTTCTCATCATCGTCACCATCGCTATCGCGGCGCTGGTGATCTTCGTGGCGCTGCCGCTGGTCTACGTACGCAACTACATCAAGGTGCCGCCGAACGAGGTCGCGGTGTTCACGGGGCGCGGCCAGCCCAAGGTGGTGCGCGGTGGCGCCCGTTTCAAGATGCCCGGCATCGAGCGGGTGGACATCATGTCGCTCGAACCGTTCAATGTGAACATCAATCTGCAGAATGCGTTGTCCAACAACGGTGTTCCGGTCAACGTCGAGGCCGTAGGGCTGGTGCGCATCGGCTCGAACGACGAGGCAGTGCAGACCGCGGTCCAGCGCTTCCTCACCGCCGATCTCAGTGAATTGCAGCGGCAGATCAACGAAATCCTGGCCGGCAGCCTGCGCGGTATCACCGCCACGATGACCGTCGAGGACCTGAACTCCAACCGTGACTCCCTGGCACGCAGCGTCGTCGAGGAAGCCGGCGGCGATCTCTCCCGCATCGGCATGGAGGTCGATGTCCTCAAGATCGCGGGCATCTCCGACCGCAACGGATACCTGGAGTCGCTGGGGCAGCGTCGCATAGCCGAGGTCCGTCGCGATGCGACTGTCGGCACGGCCCAGGCCGAGCGGGACGCGCAGATTCAGTCGGCGCAAGCCCGGCAGGCCGGCTCCATAGCGCAGGCCGAGGCCGATACCGCGATCGCCTCCGCCAACCAGAAGCGCGACGTGGAACTGGCCCGGCTGCGCGCGCAGACCGAAGCCGAGAACGCTCAGGCAGATCAGGCGGGCCCATTGGCCCAGGCCCGGGCCGAAAAGGACGTGGGTATCGCCCGCGAGCAGGCGGAGGCCGCGCGCATGCAGGCCCGCACCGAGGTGGAGCAACGTCGTACCGAGCAGGCCCAGGCCGCGTTGCAGGCCGATGTCATAGCCCCGGCGGAGGCACGCCGTCAGGCCGATATCGCGATCGCGGAGGGCAGTCGGCAGGCCGCGATCCTGAAGGCGCAGGCCGACGCCGAGGCCGAGCGGCAGAAGGGTTCCGCGGAAGCCGACGCCCGCAAGGCAGCTGCGGACGCCTTCCGGATCGAGCAGCAGGCCGCCGCCGACGGCACCAAGGCCAAGCTGATCGCCGAGGCGGACGGCATCAAAGCCAAGCTGCTGGCCGAGGCCGACGGTAAGAAGGAAGTCGCCGCGGCACTCAATGCCTACACGCCGGAGGCCGCCCGACTGCTCACCCTGCCGGACATCCTGGCGTCGGTGGTGCAGGCAACCGAGGCCGCATCAAAACCGATCGGCGAGATTGAAAGGCTGTCCATCATCGGCGGCTCCGGCGATGCCCAGGACGCGTTGGGCACCCTTTTAGGAGTAAGCCCGCAGGCAGTGGCGAAAGTGATTGAGAGCCTCAAGGTTTCAGGCATCGACGTAGCCGAGCTGCTGAACCGCCCCCAGCAGGTCAAGGAATCCGCGTCCCCCGCCCCCGCGCCCGCAGCGCATCCGGAAGGATAGGTGGAGGAATAGCGACACCTCCTGCGAAGTTGGGACGCGACATGGGCGAATCGAACCTCAACCGGTACGGAATATGGAACGGTGGTCCGGTCACACCGGAGCAGGCCAAGGCTATCGAGGATCTCGGCTACGGCTCGGTGTGGATCGGGGGCGTGTTCACCTCAGATCTTGCGTATGTGGAGCCGCTGCTCGCGGCGACCGAAAATCTCACGGTCGCGAGCGGCATCGTGAACATCTGGACCTCCCCCGTCGACGAGATCGCTGCCGCGTTCCATCGCATCGAGGCGAGTTATCCCGGACGGTTCCTGCTCGGCGTGGGTGCCGGGCATCCCGAAGCATCTGCCGAATACCGCAAGCCGTACGACGCCCTTGTCGAATACTTGGACGGGCTGGATGCCGCGGGCGTACCCAAGGAACGCCGGGCGCTGGCCGCACTGGGCCCCAAGGTGCTGAAGCTGTCCGCGGCTCGCACCGCCGGCGCGCACCCCTATCTGACAACACCCGAGCACACCCGAGAGGCTCGAGCGATCATCGGTCCGGACGCCCTGCTCGTTCCCGAGCACAAGGTGGTGCTCAGCACCGACGCGGAGCGCGCACGTGCGATCGGCCGGCGCACCGTCGACTTCTATCTCCAGTTGAGCAACTACGTAAACAACTGGAAGAGAATCGGTTTCAGCGACGAGGACGTCACGTCACCGGGAAGTGACACATTCATCGACGCCGTGGTGGCGCACGGAACCGCCGGGGAAATCGCCGCACGTTTACATGAGCACCTTGACGCCGGCGCCGACCAGGTGCTCATCCAAGTCCTGGGCGACAAGGGCTTGGTCGACACGTTGACCTCGTTGGCGGACACGCTTCGGTAATCCCCTACTAGGGTGAGTGCATGCGAATCTTGGTGACCGGCGGTGCCGGTTTCATCGGAGCCAACTTCGTGCACGCGACCGTCCGGGAGCGCCCCGAGGTCTCGGTGACGGTGCTGGACGCGCTGACCTATGCCGGCACCCGCGAATCGTTGGCCCCGGTCGCCACGTCGGTCGAGCTGGTGCAGGGCGATATCTGCGATGCCGAGACGGTGGATCGACTGGTCGCCGGCAATGACGTGGTGGTGCATTTCGCCGCGGAGACGCACAACGACAACTCGCTGGCGGATCCGTCACCGTTCTTGCGCAGCAACATTATTGGCACCTACACGCTGCTGGAAGCGGTGCGTCGCCATGACGTGCGGCTGCACCACATCTCCACCGATGAGGTGTTCGGCGACCTTGAACTCGATGACCCGAATCGGTTCACCGAGACCACCCCGTACAACCCGTCGAGCCCGTACTCGGCAACCAAGGCCTCGGCGGATCTGCTGGTACGTGCCTGGATGAGATCGTTCGGCATCCGCGCCACGATCTCCAACTGCTCCAACAACTACGGGCCGTATCAGCACGTGGAGAAGTTCATTCCGCGACAGATCACCAACATCCTCACGGATCGCCGACCACGCCTTTACGGGGCGGGCGCCAATGTCCGGGACTGGATTCACGTCGACGACCACAACAGCGCGGTATGGCGCATCATCGAGGCGGGCGCCATCGGACGTACGTATCTCATTGGCGCAGATGGAGAACGAGACAACCTGTCGGTACTGCGTACCATTCTCGAACTCATGGGCAAGTCGCCGGACGACTTCGACCACGTCACCGATCGCGCCGGCCACGACCTGCGTTACGCCATCGATCCGACACCGCTGCGTGATGAATTGGGTTGGAAGCCAACGCATGGCGATTTCACCGGCGGCCTGAGCGCCACCATTGATTGGTATCGGGATAACGCGGATTGGTGGCGCCCCATCAAGGATGCCGTGGAATCGCAATACGCCGCGAGGGGGCAGTGACATGAAGATCCGAGAACTATCGGTGCCCGGCGCCTTCGAGATCACGCCGGTGCAGCATCACGACAGCCGGGGCGTGTTCTTCGAATTGTTCAAGGGCGCAGCACTTGCCGAGGCCATTGGCCACCCATTCGACCTGCAACAGGCCAATTGCTCGGTATCGGCAGCCGGGTCGCTGCGCGGAATACACTTCGCCGACGTGCCGCCCGGACAAGCCAAGTACGTCACCTGCCTGACGGGGTCCGTGTATGACGTCGTGGTCGACATCCGCGTGGGGTCACCGACGTTCGGCGCCTGGGACGCAGTACTTCTCGATCCCCAAGACCGCCGCGCCGTGTACGTACCGGAGGGGGTCGGACACGGGTTCCTGGCACTCGAGGACGACTCGACGGTGGTCTACCTGTGCTCCACCGGATACGCCCCGGGCCGCGAGCACGGCGTCAACCCGCTGGATCCCACCGTCGGGATCGCATGGCCGACCAGTCGGCCCGACGGTACTGAGTTGTCACTGGTTGTTTCCGAAAAGGACAGTGCCGCACCATCGTTGCTCGATGCTAGGGACTCGGGCCTACTCCCGGTCGCCAGCGATGTTGAGGCCTTCCTGGACGGCCTCTCCGGCTGATCGACGAATCTATCCACGCCACCGCGTGTTTGCTAAAGTCCGTACATGACGCAACCGCCTTCGGGGCCGCCGCCCTCGGATCCCGGGTCGCCGGAGTATCCGCCGTACCCGACGTCGGCGGGCCCCGGCTACCCACCGGTCGGGCCGCCACCGGCGGGCGGATATCCACCCATTCCCCCGGCCGGGCCCGCAGGTGCCGAGCCGTACCCCCCGTATCCCCAGGCCGGATACCCGCCACCACCTCCGGGGTACCCCGGCGCGCCATACGGCTATCCCGCGGCGGGCTCCTATCCGCCGGTCGAAAGCGCACGGGGCACCAACGGATTCGCCATTACGGCGCTGATCTTCGGCATCGTCCCCTGCCTTGGCGGGATCCTGGGCATCATCTTCGGCTTCCTGGGCCTGAACCAGATCAAACGAACCGGTCAGAACGGCCGCGGAATGGCCATCGCGGGCATCGTGCTCGGCTCCCTGTGGGTCGTCGCGTCGATTGTCGTCATCGCGGTGGGCGTCAGCAACCAACCCAAACGCGACGAATCCGGCCATGTCACCCAGTCCGGCGATATGGACGTCACCAAGTTGCGCGTGGGTGACTGTGTCGCCGATCTCGGCGACAAGGACTACTACACGACCACCAAGGCCATCCCGTGCGCTCAGCCGCACAAGGCAGAGGTCTACGCGCTGCTACCGCTGTACGGATCCTCGGTGCCCGCGCAGTCCGAGCTGGACGAGAAGGGCAATGAGGGCTGCAGCACCGCGCTGGATAGCTACTCTCCCAGCGCATTCGAAGATGACGGGGTCGAAATCACCTACCTCTACCCCACCAAACGTTCCTGGACGCAGGGTGATCACGCAATCGCCTGCGTGGCCGTCTTCGCCACCGAGCGCACCCAATCCATCAAGGGCAAGTAAGCGCTTCGCCTACGGGCGCAGTGTCAGGATGCGGGGGCCGTCCTCGGTGACGGCCACCGTGTGCTCCCAATGCGCGGCCCGGGATCCGTCGGTTGTCACCACAGTCCAATCGTCGGCCAGCACCCGGGTCTGCGTAGTGCCCAGTGTGAGCATCGGCTCGATGGCGAGCACCGATCCCACCCCGAGAAGCGGCCCCTTACCGGGGGCGCCCTCGTTGGGCAGGAATGGTTCCAGGTGCATCGAGCGGCCGATGCCGTGGCCGCCATAGCCGTCCACGATTCCGAATGTCCGGTCGAACTGCTTCTCCGCCGCCCGGGTGCCCAGCTCGATCGCGTGGGACACATCGGTGAGGCGATTCCCCGGGATCATCGCCGCGATACCGGCCTCCATCGACAACCGCGTGGCTTCCGACAGCGCCTCGTCGACGGGAATGACTGTCCCGACCGCAAAGGTCCACGCGGAATCCCCGTGCCACCCGTCCAGGATCGCGCCGCAGTCGATGGACACCAGGTCGCCCTCAGCCAAGATCGCTGTGGCCGAAGGTATTCCATGGACCACTTGATCATTGACCGAGGAACAGATGGACCCCGGGAAACCGTGGTAGCCCAGGAACGAGGGCACCGCGCCGGCACCCCGGATCACCGACTCGGCGACCTGATCCAATTCCAGCGTCGAGACACCCGCCTTCGCGGCATCACGCACGGCGACCAATGCGGCGCCCACCACGGAGCCCGCGGCAGCCATGGCATCGAGCTCTCCGGTGGTGCGCTGCTCCACCGTCTTCTTGCGGCCGAACAGCCCCACTGCTACCTCGCCTACTACCGGCCCAGGGCCTGCGATGTCCGCGCAAACACTTCGTCCACCGTGCCGACGGCATCGATGGTCTGCAGCACGCTCTGGTAGTACTCCAGCAGCGGCGCGGTCTCGTCGCGGTACACGTTGAGCCGATTGCGAATGATGTCCTCGGTGTCGTCGGCGCGGCCACGACCCAGCAGTCGCTGCACCAGCTCTTCTACCGGCACCCGGAACTCCAGCACGGCGTCGATCTTGACTCCCCGAGCCTCTTCCATCGCGGCCAGCGCGTCTGCCTGGTCCACGGTGCGCGGGAATCCGTCGAGAATGAAACCGTCCGCGGCGTCCGCCTCGTCGAGGCGCGCCTCGACCATCTTGTTGGTGACCTCGCTGGGCACCAGATCGCCGGCGTCCAGGTACTGCTTGGCCTGGATTCCCAGCTCGGTGCCGTCGCTGATGTTCGACCGGAACAGGTCGCCCGTAGAGATCTGCGGAATGCCGAACTTCTCCGAAATCAGTTGCGCCTGCGTACCTTTGCCTGCCCCTGGTGGGCCGAGTAACACCACTCTCACTTGAGGAACCCTTCGTAGTTACGCTGCATCAACTGGCTTTCGATCTGCTTCACAGTATCGAGGCCGACGCCGATCATGATCAGCACCGCAGTTCCGCCGAATGGCAGGTTCTGCGTACCGCCGGAGCTCCCGATCTGCAGGAACAGGTTCGGCAGGATCGCGATGACACCCAGGTAGATCGATCCTGGCCACGTGATGCGGTTGAGCACGTACCGCAGGTAATCGGCGGTGGCACGGCCGGGACGGATACCGGGGATGAAGCCACCGAACTTGTTCATCTCGTCGGCGCGCTCATCGGGGTTGAAGGTGATCGACACGTAGAAGAACGTGAAGAACACAATGAGCGTGAAGTAGATCGCGACGTACCAGTAGTTGCTGGGATCGGTCAGGTAGGTGCTGACGAATCGATCCCACCAGCCGGTCTTGTCCTTCCCGCCACTACGCACGAGCTGGGTGACGAGACCGGGGATGTACAACAGCGAGGAGGCGAAAATGACCGGGATAACACCGGCCTGGTTGACCTTCAGGGGCAAGTACGTAGACGTGCCGCCGTACATACGCCGCCCCACCATGCGTTTGGCGTACTGGACGGGGATGCGGCGCTGGCCCTGTTCGACGAACACGACACCGATCACGATGAGAAGCGCCGCCACACATACCGCCGCGAAAGTGACACCGCCACGGCTGTCGAGGATGGTCTTGCCCTCGGCGGGGATCCGGGCCGCGATGCCGGCGAAGATCAGCAGCGACATGCCGTTGCCGACTCCGCGTTCGGTGACCATCTCACCGAGCCACATCACCAGGGTGGATCCGGCGGTCATGACCAGAACCATCACGGTCAACGAGAAGATTGACTGATCCGAGACAATCTCGTCCTTGCGGTCACAGCCCTGCAGCAGGTTTCCGCTCGCACCGAGCGCGACGATCGAGGTGGACTGCAGCAGTGCCAGCGCGACCGACAGGTAGCGGGTGTACTGCGTCATCTTGGCCTGGCCCGACTGGCCTTCCTTGCGCAGCTGCTCAAACCGGGGAATGACGACGGTGAGCAGCTGAACGATGATGCTGGCGGTGATGTACGGCATGACGCCGACCGCGAAAACCGACAGCTGCAGCAGCGCGCCACCCGAGAACAGGTTGATCAGCGAGTAGAGCTGCGCCGAATCTCCACTGCTGACCTGCTCAACGCAGTACTTCACGTTGGCGTAGTTCACCCCGGGAGACGGCAGCGTCGCACCAAGCCGATAGATGAACACGATCCCGATCGTGAAGAGGATCTTCCGCCTCAGGTCAGCTGTCCTGAGAGCAGAGACAAAAGCGGAAAGCACACATCCTCCTGCGCATCCTGCAGCTCGCCATGTGATCTGCTAGATGAATCAGCTGGTGATCCCAGCGTTGGGTAACCGTTTCGGCGGCCGTCAGGGCACGCCTGGGCCGGACACGAGACTAACAGTTCGCTACGTACCGGTGGAGAAGACGGTGTCCTTCTGGTCGGGGACGACGGTGTCATCGGAACGCAGCAGCGGCCCTGCGCTGCCGTCCGGGTTGGTCCGGCCATCGGTTGCGCACAGGTACGGGTCCAGATGCTGCGGATATGGGTCGATAAACATCGGGTTGATCAACCATTTGCCGTCGGCGTTGTCGTAGGCCCGGCACATGAGCTCGGTCTTGTTCCGATTGATGACGAGGTGCGCGGCGGTGGCGTCGTCGACAAAGGTGACGTCGGTGGTCGAGTCCCCGGCGGCGAGAATCTGCCGTTTGTTGACGTCGTAGGGCTCGAACGCGGCGGGTCCCTGCACGCCGAAGACCACCTGGTTGGCCCAGCAGCGTTTGCCGTCGACATAGGTGATGACGGTGTCGGCACCGTCGGGTTGTCCGCCGCAGCCCTTGACGTGCGGGGTCTGCCTTCCGTCGGCGTCGTAGACGCTGCGCACCCCGATCACCTGGTTTGTCGGGATCCCGATTTCCGGCGACCACACCTTGGCGACCACCTCCGAGGACGCCGAGATCACCCAGGTGCTGACACCGTGGGCCTGCAGGGTGGCAATGAGGTCCTTGATCTGCGGGTACACCCGCACATACCCCGGCACGGTGGTGGTGCCGATCGTCTGGGTGGCGCCGATCGGTGCGTCCAGGTTCTCGCGCTTGGCCGCCTGCGCGAATTGTGCGACCTCGTCGGCGGTGTACCCGGCGGTCAATGCGACCGTCCACACGTAGGCGCCATTGCTCCAGCGCTGGTTGTATCCGGTGAAGGCTTCTTGTTCTTCATGCGTCTTGCCCTCACGGACCGCCAGGATCTCGTCGGCGCAGGCTGCGTTGGTCGAGGTGGCCAGCGGCTGCCCAGCGGGCGTTGCGGTGCCACACGCCTCACGCAGCGCGGTGGCCGCCACCTCGGTGATGTGCCGGCTGGTGGCGTGCCAGTCGCCGGGCTGGCGGATCTTGTTGTGCCGCAGCATCCACGCCAGGGTGGCATCAGAGATGTCGTTCTTGACCTCTGTGTTGTCCCAGTCGAAGAGCGCCACCGCCTTGGTGGAGCGCTTCCAGGTGCCGGTGCACGTGCTGTTGGCGTCGATCGCGGCTTGCAGTCGCTCCCTGACATCGCCGTACCAGGGCAACGCGGGATCCAGCTGGCGACATCCGGGTGCCGCCTGCGCGCCGGGAGCGCTCGCGTTCCAGGCCGCGATGGACAGAACGACGGTAGCAATCCACGTCATAGCCTTCACCGGCCGAAATTACCACCGCGCGTCCGTGATTCGGGGCCGGTCACCGAGCGTTCATCGGCATTTCCTGTTTGTTGAGACAGGATCTAAACACCTCGATCCGGGCCGCGCGCAACTGAATTTGCGCAGGCCACGGGTCCGGGGGTGCGCAATCGCAGACAGCGGCGCACTATGGTCGAGGCACCCCCGACAACCTCTCAAGGAGCCTCGATGACGCGGACCGATGACGACAGCTGGGACTTGGCCTCAAGCGTCGGAGCGACGGCGACGATGGTGGCCGCCCAGCGTGCGCTGGCCAGCCATGTGCCCAATGCCTTGATCAACGATCCCTACGCGGAGCCGCTGGTGCGTGCGGTCGGCATCGAGTACTTCACCAAACTGGCCTCCGGCGATTTCGACCCCGAACAGATGGCGGGTCTGGTGCAGCTGGGCATCACCGCGGACGGCATGGCCAACGGGATGGCAAGCCGCACCTGGTACTACGACACCGCCTTCGAGTCCGCCACTGCTGCGGGAGTACGCCAGGTCGTCATCCTCGCGTCCGGACTCGACACCCGGGCCTATCGCCTGAATTGGCCGGCCGGCACCACCGTGTACGAGCTCGACCAGCCGGACGTGATCGCGTTCAAGACCGACACCCTGGCCGCGCTGGGGGCCTCGCCGAGCGCCAACCGGCAGACCGTGGCGATCGACTTGCGCGATGACTGGCCAACCGCCTTGAAAGCGGCCGGTTTCGACCCCGGACAACCGACGGTGTGGTCTGCCGAGGGACTGCTGATCTACCTGCCCCCGGAGGCTCAGGATCGGTTGTTCGCGTCGGTCACCGAGCTCAGCGCGCCGGGTAGTCGCCTGGTATGTGAGCAGGTCCCAGGTCTGGAGACCGCCGACTTCTCCAAGGCGCGCGAACTCACCCGTCAATTCGCCGGAGACACACTGGATCTGGACTTGGAGTCGCTCGTCTACGCCGAAGAGCGCCAAATGGCCGCGGACTGGCTGGCCGAACACGGCTGGTCGGTGGTCACCGAAGAAAACGACGCACTCTACGCGCGACTCAATCTGGAGCCACCGAACCCGTTGCTGCGCACCATATTCCCCAACATCGTGTACGTCGACGCGACGCTGGGCTAGCTCGCCACGCGCGAACGTCCCCATTTCCACCAGGTCCGCCTCGGCACCTCGGGCTCGTCGGTATCGGAGTTCGCAAACGGAACCCCTTTATAGACAGCGAGATACACGTCGATCGTGGTCACGATGACGATCATCAACACCGGGCCCAGCACGATTCCCCAGAATCCGAATGCCGCGATCCCCGAGAAGACCGCCAGGAGCATCAACGCGGGGTCCAGGCGTGCGCCGCGTGGCACGAGGAAGGGGCGCAGCACGTTGTCGATGTTGGACACCACCAGGAGGTGCCATGCGATGACGAACAGTCCACCGACGGGATGGCCGAAGAGGATCATGCCGATGCCGAACGGAATCGTCACGATGCCGCCCCCAAGGGGGATGATCGACAACGCGGTCAGCACTATCGCGAAGAAGAAGAAACCCTGCTGGAAGCCGGCGACGTAGATCGAGGCGGCGCCCGCGACACCCTGCGCCATCGCAATCACGAACTGCCCCTTGACCGTTCCACGCACCATTGCACCGATCTTGTCGAGATACAGATCGGTGATCTCCTCCCCCAGCGGATTGAGCTGTCGCAGCAGGGTGAGCACCTTGTCCTGTTTGACCAGGAGCGAGACAAACACGTACAGGAAGATGATGCACGCCGCGACCGCCGCGGCGACGCTGCCGACGGCGCTCTGCAGCACCTGCAGCAGCCCTTGCCCAACGTTCTCCGCCAACGACGCGATCGACTGCCGCAAGGTGTCCGGCGTCAACTGGACGTGCACGAAGGGGATCCGGGCCAAGACGTCGTTGACCACCGCGAACGCCTTCTGCCCGAGCGTGGTCATATCGGTGTCCCCCACCCAGTTCGAGACACTGTCGACCATGCGGGTGATCTGAACCGTCGCAACGTAAACCAGCGCACCGACCGGAACCACCACCGATCCCAGCGCGCACAGCAGCGTCAGCGTGGCGGCCACTCCCGATCCGAATCGCCGGCCCAGGCGCCGATACAGCGGTGTGAACAGATACGCGGCCACCGCCGCGACGACGATCAGGATGAAGTAGCCGCGCAGAAAGTAGATGCCGACGGCAATGCCCACACCGGTGAGAACGGCGAGCACACGTTTCTGAAATACGGTCAGTTCGGTGTTCACGCCACGCCCTTCCGCCGGCAGCTGCAACCGATACGTTAGTCGGTGTCAGCCCCGGCCCCGGCGAAACATGCTGGTGCCGAGCGACTAGAAGCGGTAGTCGCCCATCATCATGGTCTGTGCGCTGCCGATCGATCGCTGGGCGCGCTGCACCGTCTCCAGGGCCAGCTGCGCCACCCGCCCCAGCACCGCATCGGTCACCGCCGCGGCGGCGGGCTGCGACGACGCACGCTGCCGGAGCATCGAGGTGAGCGGTGAGCTCGGGAAGCTCGCGATCCGAACGTCGTCGTCGGCAGCTATGTCGGCAAGCTCCTTGGCCTTGGCCACCGCGTCACGGAATCCGCCGAGCTCATCGACGAGACCGTGCTCCAACGCATCCCTGCCTGACCAGATCCTGCCCTGCGCAACCGCTTTCACGGCATCGACGGTGAGGTTTCGCCCGTCGGCGACCCGCTGCACGAAATCGTCGTAATGCATGTCGATCTCAGCCTCGACGAGATCGCGCTGCTCGTCGGTGAAGGGCTCATTACTCGACCACGCATCGGCGTTTGCATTGGTGCGCAGCGTGGCCGACGCGACGCCGAGCTTCTCCTTGAGTCCCCGGGTGATGAACTTTCCGGTGATCACTCCGATGGACCCGGTGATGGTTCCCGGATTGGCGAAGATCGCGTCCGCACCCATGGCGACGTAGTAGCCACCCGATCCCGCGACCGCACCCATGGACACCACCACGGGCTTGCCTGCTTCACGCGCCCGGATCACTTCTCGCCAAATGGTTTCCGAACCATTGACCGAGCCGCCGGGGCTGTCCACGCGCAACACGATGGCGGCCACCGACTCGTCGGCGACGGCATCGCGCAGCGCCTCGGCGATCACGTCACCTCCGCTGGCCGGACCCGGCGGGAAGAGACGGGGCCCGCTGCGTCCGCTCACGATCGGTCCGGCCAGGGTGACCACGCCGATGGTCCGCCGCGACGGACGACCGGGCAGAGCGGGCAGGCTCGGCACCTGTGGCCGGGTGGCGCGGGCGTAGCGCGCCAGGTACAGCAGCGGGGGTTCCTTATCCGCCGGTACGCCGGTCACCTCGGCGATGCGCGCATACGCCTCGTCGCGATATCCGATGCGATCCACCAATCCGGCGGCCACCGCGTCGGTGCGCCGCAGTGGCGCCCGGTCTGCCAGGGCGTCCACATCGGCCGGTTCGAGCTTGCGCGATGCGGCGACGCCGTCGCGAACCTGTTCGGACAGGCTCTCCAGCAGTCGTCCATCGGCTTCCCGCTGGGCCTCGGTGTAGCCGTCCTCCGTGAAAAGGTTTGCCGCCGACTTGTATTGACCGCGCGAGAGGAACTGCGCCTCCACCCCGGCCTTGTCCAGAGCACCGCGCAGGAAGGTCCCGTTGGCCGCGAATCCGATGAGCCCCACCGTGCCGGAGGGCTGCATCCACACCTCGCCGAAGGCCGATGCCAGGTAGTAGGAGAGGGTGCCCGGATAGGTCTCGGCCCACGCCACGCTCGGCTTGACGGCGCTGAACGCCTCGATGGCGGCCCGCAGTTCTTGGACAGCTCCGGCGGCGGCGGGCGGGATCTGCACGCGGGCGATGAGACCGGCCACCCGGGGATCATCAATCGCCCGGTGGATGGCTGCGATGGTGTGCCGCAGTGACAGCGGCCTGCTCGCCCCGGAGAACACGAGGCCCAGCGGGTCGAAGCTGACGGTTTCCGGCGGGACGTCGAGCAGGTCGAGCTCCAGGATGCTGTCTCGCGGCACACCCCGGTGACGCGCGGTGTCGACCTTGGTCAGCAGATCGTGGACGTCCGTAGGCGTGGTGAAAGCGAACATCCCTTGAGCGTACCGACGAATGCGGCGATGCTCCCGGTACAAATCCGCGCTGCCGTTCTACTCGGCGCGTAGGGTCGAATCCATTCGCTGGCGGAGGGGCAACGATGACACGTGTACAGAAGACGACGGCCAAGAAGGGATTGGCCCGGATCGCTGCGCTGCTCGCGGTGACCGTGGCACCGGGGGTAGCCGGGTGTATCGATACGTCCGGGTCACGCGACCTCACACCGTCACCCTCGACGTCGTCGACAGCGGCAGCACCCACCCGCAGTTACCCCGGCTTGTTTCCCGAATACCGCGGCAAGTTCCATCCCAACCACACCGATCTGGGTGGGCGGAACAACGCCGAGCTTGCCGGCCTGCTGCCGGTAGAGGCCGACTTCCCCGCGCAGGGAGCGACCCGTCCGCCCGACATCGCCGCCGACGACGGTTCCGGGCTGGGCGTGCACGGCCAGACCGACGGTGAAACTCGTCCGCCCGAATGCCTGTACACGCCCTTCGGTAAGTCTTTTTCGAGGACACCCGACGGCTCGGACTGGAACCTGTACTACGCGGCCTCGACATTCCACGAAGCCGACCCGGACGGTAACCACATCATCGTCACGGTGAATCGTGAACGCGAAAATGCCGACGTGTTCGCGTTGACCAGCACCTGGATCAAGAAATGCGGCCAGTACGACAAGGCGTTTCCGACGTTCGCCAAGCCGGAGGTGCGTGACCGGCACATCACCGACACCTTCGCACCCGGTCCGAATGTCGACGGCGTGCAGACCTACGTGTACACCAGTGCGAGCACCGACCTGGATGACGCATCGGCCAGTAAGCAGCCGTCGGGAGTACGTGGACAGCGCATTCTGCTCGCCAGAGTGCGCTCGGTCGTGTTCGAGGTGGAGGGCACCGACCAGGTAGACGCCGGCCTGCTGGACCAGCTGATGGCCACCACCATCGCCAACGCCAAGCACGCCCCGCCGCCTCCCGACCAGAACGCCGGGCGATTGGCCGCACTTCCCCCCTGCGACACCGCCCCGACCCAGCCCGGGAATCCGCAGGCGGATCCGGCGCTCGACTGCACGATCCGTACCTCGGACGGCAGCGGTGTCATCTTCGAAGTGCTGGGTACCCCCGCCGGGACCATCCGTGTATTCAATGGCAATGGCACACAGTCCCAGTCCATTCGGGTACCTCACCCGATCTTCCAGCAGCGCCTTCCGTTCCTGCAGGATTTGGATCAGGACAAGCGCGAAGAGCTCTTGGTGGTCACGGCGACCGGAGACCCTGCCGGGGACCTTATGGACGTGTGGCGCTCGCGGCCGAACTCCGACCAATTCGACATGACCGGCACAATCTTCGGGGTCCCAAGATTCTGGATGACCTCTGATCGATTCATCGGAATCTTCTCGCGCAACGGCGCCGACGCCGGCGTGGCGGCACTGTTCCGATTCGTCGACAACAAGTTGGCGGTGCTGGCACTGCTGGACACCGAAAGGCGGGTCGACAACAAGCCAATCGATCCGAAGTGGCGCCTCAACGCCAACGTCAAATGCGCGATGAACACCTCCGATGACCCGCCGGGAGCACTCGGTGCGCGGACGGACGCGTTGCGTGCCGCGGGGGTCGACCCGGCGACGGCCGAGGAGCATTTCTGTCTGCAGCCCTGGGTACCCACGTTGTACCGGCAGGGCGCACGGTGAGGCGCGCATGAAAAAGTGGCGTGCCACTGCACTTTTCGTCATGGGGATGACTCTGGCGGCATGCAGTCACGGCGGCATTCATCGCGCCGGAACCCCGACGACCTCGGTGTCCAGCCGCCTGGACGCCCTGCCGCTGTGCTCGTCGATCAAGCCACAAGCGATCGAACCGGATCCAGACCCGGCCCTGGACTGTGTGCTGCGATCCAAGGATTCGGCGAAGCTGACGTTCGAGGTGCTGGGCACACCCCCCGTCACCGTCAAGGTGTACGAGCCCAACGGGACTGAGCGGCAGACCTTTACCGTTCCCGTCAACAAACCGGAACGAACTCCGCCGCTTCTCGCCGACTTGGATCGCGATGGCCGCGATGAGCTGGTGGTGGTGGACACCGTCGGCTCTGATGGCGACGTCCTGGATGTGTGGCGGGTCAACAAGGACTCGGGGAAGTTCTCTTCGGCGGGACAGGTAGTCGGTTATCCGGATTTCCGGACTACCGATGAGCACTTCACCGCGTTCTACGCCAGTACCGGCGCCGGATCGGGAAGGGTTTCCCTCTACCGGTTCGTCAACGACAAGGTAGTGGGACTCGGCTCCCTCTTCGTGCAGGCGGCGGACTGGCCGGATCCCCCTGATCCCGCCCGCACCTGGTACGCCAACGGAAACACGTTGTGTTCCTTCAATTACGACGACGTTCCCCCGGGGCAGGCCGAGAAGACGAACCAGGCCCTGACGGAGGCGGGCGTCGACCCGCCGTCCGCACAGGACCGATTCTGCAAGCAAGCCTGGGTCGCCGATATCTACCGGAAGCGCTAGCCCACACGCGCATGCAGGCGGGGCTGCGCCGGATCTACGGCGAGATGAAGGGCATTGACGCCGTGCCGGTCTGGGGCACTCCCGACGAGGTCGCCGCCGGCCTGCGTCAAGTGGCCGATGCGGGCCGCACAGACGATCCTGCTCAATCCCGTCGGCGACGACGTAGCGGCCGATCGTGCCTTGCCGCTGAGGTTATCCCGCAACTGACCTGACACCGAGTGTGAAGCTCGGGCGGAAAATCGGCCGAACTGTCGCCCTGACTGCACGCTCGGCGAAACAGAAAGGGCGCCCACCCGAAGGTGGACGCCCTCTGCAGAAAGCCGTAACTAGGCCTCGTTGACCGATCCGCCTGCGGCGGTGATCTTCTCGCGAGCCGCGTCGCTGAACTTGTTGGCAGTCACCGACACCTTGACCTTGAGGTCGCCGTTGCCGAGCACCTTCACCAGCTCGTTCTTGCGCACCGCACCCTTGGCAACCAGGGCCTCGATGGTGACGTCGCCACCCTCGGGGAACAGCCGCTCGATGTCGGCCACGTTCACCACCTGGTACTCGGTGCGGAAGCGGTTCTTGAAGCCCTTGAGCTTCGGGAGCCGCATGTGGATGGGCATCTGCCCACCCTCGAAGGTCACCGGCACGTTCTTGCGTGCCTTGGTGCCCTTGGTACCGCGACCCGCGGTCTTACCCTTGGAGCCCTCACCACGACCGACGCGGGTGCGCTCGGTCTTGGAGCCCGGGGCCGGGCGTAGATGATGCAATTTGATGGTCATTACTTCACGTCCTCGACGGTGACCAGGTGGCGAACCACCTGGAGCAGGCCGCGGGTCTGCGCGTTGTCCTCACGGACAACGGTCTGGCGAATCTTGCGCAGGCCCAGTGTCTTCAACGATTCGCGCTGCTTCCACCGGGATCCGATGGTGCTGCGCACCTGGGTGATCAACAGATCAGCCATGGCTGCCTCCCTGTGCTGCCGCAGCTGCGAACTCTGCACGGGCCCGGAGCATGCCGGCAGGTGCCACATCTTCGATGGGCAGACCGCGGCGGGCCGCAACCTCTTCGGGGCGCTGCAGCTGCTTGAGCGCCGCGACGGTTGCATGGACCACGTTGATTGCGTTGTCGCTACCGAGCGACTTGGCCAGGATGTCGTGCACACCGGCGCATTCGAGCACCGCGCGGGCAGCGCCACCAGCGATCACACCGGTACCGGCCGAGGCCGGACGCAGCATGACGACACCGGCGGAATCCTCGCCCTGAACCGGGTGGACGATGGTGCCACCGATGAGCGGAACGCGGAAGAAGTTCTTACGAGCCTCGTCCACACCCTTGGCGATGGCGGCCGGAACTTCCTTGGCCTTGCCGTAGCCAACGCCCACCAGGCCGTTGCCGTCGCCGACGATCACCAGCGCGGTGAAGCTGAACCGCCGACCACCCTTGACGACCTTGGAGACGCGGTTGATGGTGACAACGCGCTCCAGGTAGTTGCTCTTCTCGGCGTTGTCACGCGGACCACGACGATCGTCGCGGTTGTCACGACGTCCACGTCCGCCGTCGCGACCCTCGTTGGCACCGCCTGCGGCGCCAGGAGCGCCCGAATTGCGCTGCGCCATCATGCATTCCTTCCGTTGAAAGTCACGAACATCAGAACACCAGCCCGTTCTCGCGGGCGGCGTCGGCAAGTGCGGCAATCCGGCCACCGTAGGTGTAGCCACCGCGGTCGAACACCACGGTGTCCACGCCGGCAGCCTTCGCACGCTCGGCGATCAGCTGACCGACCCGAGCACTGCGTGCCTTCTTGTCGCCGTCCACGGCCTGCACGTCGGGCTCGATGGACGAGGCCGCCGCCAGGGTTGTGCCGGTGAGATCGTTGACCAGCTGCACGTGGATGTGGCGGGCCGAACGGTTGACGACCAGGCGCGGCCGCGCGTCCGTACCGGACACCTTCTTGCGCAGACGTGCGTGGCGGCGCAGACGCGAGGTGCGACGTGCCTCCGAAACACTCTTGCCGACGGGCTCGTGCTGCTTCGTTTCTGTCTTCGTTTGAGCCATGGTCACTTACCTGTCTTTCCGACCTTGCGGCGGATCTGCTCACCCTCGTAGCGAATGCCCTTGCCCTTGTAGGGGTCGGGGCGACGCAGGCGGCGGATGTTGGCCGAGATCTGGCCAACCTTCTGCTTGTCGATTCCGCTGACCGAGAACTTGGTGGGGGTCTCGACCGCGAACGTGATGCCCTCGGGCGCCTCGATCAGCACGGGGTGGCTGTAACCGAGTGCAAACTCCAGGTTCGATCCCTTGGCGACGACGCGGTAACCCACGCCGAAGATCTCCATCTTGGTGGTGTAACCCTGCGTCACACCGGTCACCAGGTTGGCGATCAGGGTGCGAGACAGTCCGTGGAGCGAGCGGTTGCGCCGCTCGTCATCGGGGCGGGCCACCACGATGGCGCCATCGTCGTTGCGCGACACCGAAATCGGCTCGCTCACCGTCAGTTCGAGAGTGCCCTTGGAACCCTTGACCGAAACGTTCTGGCCGTCGATGTTGACGTCCACTCCGGCGGGAATCAGTACGGGCTGCTTTCCAATACGCGACATGTTTTTTGTCCTCCCCTACCAGACGTACGCGAGGACTTCGCCGCCCACGCCCTGTCGGGACGCCTGACGGTCGGTGAGCAGGCCAGTGGACGTGGAGATGATCGCCACGCCGAGGCCACCGAGAACCTTGGGCAGATTGGTGGATTTTGCGTACACACGCAGACCGGGCTTCGACACGCGTCGCAGGCCGGCGATGCTGCGCTCACGGCTGGGGCCGTATTTGAGCGAGACAACCAGGCTCTTGCCCACGCGGGCGTCCTCGGTGCGGTAATCGGTGATGTAGCCCTCGCGCTTGAGGATCTCGGCGATATTGGCCTTGATCTTCGAATGCGGCAGGGTCACCTCATCGTGGTATGCCGAGTTGGCATTGCGCAGACGTGTCAGAAAGTCTGCGATCGGATCAGTCATAGTCATGACAGAGTCCATCAACCTTTCTCGCCGCGGTTCCCATGCAGCACGCTCGTACCGGTTCCCGTAAAGGGCCTGGTACATCCCGTGGTGGGCCTACTGCGAAGTGATCTTCCGTATCTGACCGGGTTCGGTCAGGGGTCGTGCATCGGTAGTGCTATCCATAGAGCCCGAAAGCACGTGCCGACCGGCCATGGGCGAAACACAGCCCAGGCAACCGGTCAAGTGTAGGTGGCCTGGACGTACGGACCAAATCGGTGCCGCCGCCGGGTCAATCGGTGGGCGTCAGCGTGAACGGCAGCCAGTAGGTACCCGGTCCATCGTCCGGACATCCCGGTGCGCCGACTGTGAACGTGCGCTCCCCCGAAAAGCTGCCGTCGCCGTTCGGCACCAGGACGTCGGCTCTGGCCGCGATCACGGCGCCGCCGTCGCTGCAATGAAACGGATACTGCGCGGCCGATTCCCACCGATCGCCATTCCAGCGGTAGTCGAACAGTGCGGGTGCGTGCGGGTTGTCGGCAAGCTCGGCGAGTCGCAACCAATGCGCCAGGCATCCCTGTGCGCCGCAGGTGGTGGTGAAGCTTGCTGCCTGTGTTGACGGGTCCGAGGCGTCCGGCCTGCCCTCGAATGTCTGCCGCGAATGATCCAGGTAGGTGTCGTACGTGCCGTACAGCGGCACCGGCTCAGGCCGGTCGGCGCGCGCCACCCCGGCACCGGACAACGCCGCGACGACCGCGAGCACCAACCCGCCGTACCTGCGCATATGTCACTGATAACACAGCACGCACACGACCGGAGCCGAACGATCGAACATGATCCTCAGATGACGCCCAGGGCGACCATCGCGTCGGCGACACGCGTATATCCGGCGAGGTTGGCGCCCGTCACATAGTTCCCCGGGTCGCCATGGTGATCCGCGGTTTCGATGCAGGTGGTGTGGATGGATCGCATGATCGATTGCAGGCGGCTTTCGGTCTGCTCGAACGACCATGAGTCGCGGCTGGCGTTCTGCTGCATCTCGAGGGCGCTGGTCGCCACGCCACCGGCGTTCGACGCCTTGCCGGGGGCGTACAGCACGCCCGCCTCCTGGAGGTTCTTCACCGCCTCCGGAGTGCAGGGCATGTTGGCGCCCTCGGCGACGAGCTGCACACCGTTGTCGATGAGCCTGCGGGCATCCTTGCCGTCGAGTTCGTTCTGGGTGGCGCAGGGCAAGGCGACCTGACAGGGCACCTCCCAGAGGGTGCCGTCGGTGACCTGGCGCGCTCCCCCGCCGTGCTCCTCGACATACTCCGAGAGTCGGCCCCGCCGGACCTCCTTGATCTCCTTGAGGAGTTCGAGGTTCAGGCCCCGTTCATCGACGATGTAGCCGTCGCTGTCCGAGCAGGCGATGACCTTCGCACCGAGCTGCTGAGCCTTCTCCACGGCGTAGATCGCCACGTTCCCCGCGCCGGACACCACCACCGTCTTACCGGCCAGCGATTGTGCACGGGTTGCGAGCATCTCCTGCGCGAAAAGCACGACACCGTAACCGGTGGCCTCGGTGCGCACCTGAGATCCGCCCCAGGGCAACCCCTTACCCGTCAGCACACCGGATTCGTAGCGATTGGTGATGCGCTTGTACTGCCCGAAGAGGTAACCGATCTCACGCTGGCCCACGCCGATGTCGCCGGCCGGCACGTCCGTGTACTCGCCGATGTGCCGGTAGAGCTCGGTCATGAAGGACTGACAGAAGCGCATGATTTCGGCGTCCGAGCGACCCTTGGGATCGAAATCGGATCCGCCCTTGCCGCCGCCGATGGGCAGCCCCGTGAGCGCATTCTTGAACATCTGCTCGAAGCCAAGGAATTTCACGATCGACAGGTTCACGCTCGGATGGAAGCGCAGGCCGCCCTTGTACGGGCCCAGCGCGGAGTTGAACTCCACCCGGTAGCCACGGTTGATCTCGACAGCGCCATCGTCCCTGATCCATGGGACGCGAAAGATGATCTGCCGCTCGGGTTCACAGATCCGTTCCAGAATCGACCAGCGGTCGTAGTTCGGCGTCTTGCCCACCAAAGGAGTCAGACTGGCCATCACCTCGAAAACAGCCTGCTGAAATTCCGACTCTCCCGGGTTCCGTGCGAGAACGGTTTCGAAACGCGGCTGAAAGACGGGGTGCAAAGCCTCAGGCATACCTAATAGAGTGCACCACAGCACATTTGGCTAACGACGCGGTATCAGACCCCGGGGCTACGCCGCAGGCGCAGGCGCGATGGCCAGTGCGTTGCCCTTGATGGTGTAGAAGAGCGTGCCCTGCTCGGTATCGGTCTTGATCAGGCCGGGTCCAGCAGGCTCCGGATGTCCGTCGACGACGCCGACGCGGGACAGCTTCGGGTTGCTACCCGAGGCGTGCCAGATCGCCCATTTCCCGTCCTTGACGCGCGCGTCAACCTGAACGAGCAGATCATCGCGCCCGTCCTGGTCGATGTCGCGCAACTCGACCTCCGCGCCGTTGAGCCAGCCCTTGAAGGGCTCGGAGATCGTCTGCACGACCTTGCCGTCGCCGGTGCGCACCGTGATGGTGGTGGTTGCCCCCTCCGGCTGAGGTGTGCTGCTCTTCTCGAACCGCAGGCCGAGCTGATCAGTGGACTGCAATACCTCGGGGTCGGCACTGGCCACACCGGGAAGTGCCACAAGGGCGAGCGCTGCGAGCGCTGCCACGCCGGTTGTGCGCAACCGCATCTTGGTGATTTCTCGTCGACCCTGCGAGACCTGCATCGGTGTGTCCATTCGTCATATTTGCTCAGACATGATTTCTTCGACCCCTCTCGCTGCCCAACCCTCCAGATCAGCGAGCTTGTCGAGCCACCGCCGGACTAGCAGCAATGCGGCATCACAAAGGTATACCAGTCGGACCACCGTCGCTAACTCAGCCGTTCGTTGCGAGATACACAACACAGCGCAGAGAACTCCAGCCCAGGCCACAACCCTAGAACGTCCCCCACCTCACGACATAGGCGCAGTCTCGAATCGACAGCAAAGTGTCCGATCACATGAGCCGGTACTGATACGGGCGCCGGCCTCGGTCCACGGCAATGCTCCGGCACAGCCGAGAAGGTTGCTGACCCGGGATCAAGCGGGTCGGCGAGGTGATGCCCGGAAATCGCACGCGGTGCCATGATCCTCGGCTCACGCACGGGCGCGCTCAGCGATGAGGCGCGTGAATTCCGGCTGCATCCGTTGAGCTTCGCCCACAGTGATGTGCCCACCGTCGCGCGCCACCCATCGCGAACCGACATTGGTGCGGCATACGCCGTCCGGACACATCGCTGGACCCAGATCGACGGTGGACACCCCGGGGAGTCCTCCGGCGGCACGCTCCTCGGCCGCCATGGCGATGTTCTGCTGCCGCTGAACATCCGCCAACGCGACGGTGCGCCCGCAATGGGAGGGCGATGTCCAGAGCTCGTAACCCGGGCATTTGTACAGATCCCAGTTCACGAAATGCGGCAAGGTATGCACGACGACCACCGGGACGCGCGCCCCCGACAGCTTCTGTAGCACCGCCGCCATCCCCTGCTGCCACAACAGGCCCTTACCGGCATCGTCGGCGACCCATTCCTGCGCGTGCGGGAGCCGGAAGCGGACATGCTGATCGGCCAGGAAGTAATCGCTTGATGCGGAGGCGATCACCACCAATCCCGGCCGGACGTCCGCCAGCGCGCTCGTCCAACGCTGCACGAAGTCGGTGCAGCCGGGCGGCGAAGGATCGAGCACGAGCTCGACGAAAGGGCAGGCAGCGTTTGTCGCGAGAAGCATCGTCCGGTTTTGCTGCGTCGCCGCCGGGACGAGCGCCTCGGCGAACTGTCCGGCATTGGAATCGCCGACGAGGACGACCGACCGCGAATCGACGTCTCCACCTTGGGGCCACAGGCAGTCCAGACGCGTCTTTTCGTCATCCGGCATGTTGCCGACACACCCTCTGCCGACATCCAGATGGGCCGCCCGCTGCGCCCGCGCGTCGCGAATCGCCGGTGTGGCTATCTGCGCGGCACCGAATGTCACGGCCGAAACGAAGACCGCCAAGCCGACCGACGCCGCCGCGAGCCGCGGTGCTCGAAGATCGGCGAACTTCCGCCCCGTCCGGATGGGGTCTTCGACATACCGTTTCGACAACCAGGCCGGAAGCAACGAGAGCACGCCCACGCAGGGCAGCAGCCACCGATGCTCGGCGCCGAGCAGGTTGTTGGCGAAAACGATGAGCGGCCAATGCCACAGGTACCAGCTATAGGACAGGTCCCCGATCCACTGCATCGGTGCCGACGACAGCACCCAACCAACGGGCTGTTGCGCCGATACGGTCCCCGCGATGATCAGTAGACCCGAGCCCAGGACCGGGACCAGCGCATTGATTCCTGGAAAGGGGTCTGTGGCGGATATCGCGAGGGCGCCCCAGACAACACCGGCCGCACCCAGAATCGCGATCGGCAACGCCGCCCTACTGCTCCATCGGCGTATCCGGCCCTCCCCCAGCGCGATCAGCGCACCGACACCGAATTCCCATGCGCGCGTGGGCGAGCTGTAAAACGAGAAGGCCGCATTGTGCGCATGGAACGGGAGACCATCGGTGGTCGTCAGGTAGATCGCCAGTAGCAGCGATGCGACCGACAGCACCAGAAGCAGCCAGAACGTGACGACCAGCCGACCGGCCCGTCGCCGGGTGGCCACATAGGCGGCCAGCACCATCAGGCCCGGGAACATAAGATAGAACTGCTCCTCGACTGCCAGCGACCAGGTGTGCAGGAACGGATTCATCGCCGCCGGCGCGGCGAAGTAACCCGAGGGCTCCAGGAAAAGCACCGCGTTCGAGACGAACAGTGCAGCCGCGGCAGCAGTTCGCGCCGCGACCTGCATTGACCCCAGCGGGCTTTGGATGACCGCGGTCACCGGGAGCACCACGACAATCAGGAGGGCGAGCGCGGGCAGCAGACGCCGTACCCGGCGCGCATAGAAGCGACGCACGTCGATGCGGCCCGCCCGGGCGGTCTCACGCAGCAGCAGCCGCGTGATCACGAATCCGGAGATGACGAAGAAGACATCGACACCGATGAATCCGCCGGAGACGGGCAGACCGCTGTGGTACGCGACTACCAGCAGAACGGCTACCGCCCGCAACCCTTGAATATCGCGACGGCGGTCAACCACCGGATGATTCTAGAGGACGAGCGTTTCCAGATTTGCCCAGAGCGGCGGCTACCGCCAGTAACCACACTGGTGGGTGTTGGCGAAGCCTTCCGCCGGCTGTGGCGTCGGCGGCGCCAGGCGCAGGAACGCTCCTCCGGGTAGATATTTGGGCCATTCCGGTTGGCCGTCGCCGTTCGGATTCCCGGTCTTCACGAACTGTGTCCAGTACTGGATCATTCGCGTGGACAGCGCAGCGGATTCCTGGCTCAACGACCTGGACAGGTCGAAGAGATATCCCAATTCCGAACCGTGCGACGCCCCCAAGGGCAACGGCGCGTCCCGATACTGCTGATCTACCGGTGCGGCGGGATCTGCGAATTCGTAGGCGTACACCGGCGTCTTCCTGACCAACGCCTCCGCCAGGCCGAGGGTCGGGCACGCGTAGCTGTTATCGGTGTCGATCGCCGCGAGCGCGGCGAGCACATTTCCACCGAACGCGGACAGGGGATATCTGCGTCCGAGTTCCGTGGCCCGGTCCGCGTACTTGCTTTCGAGCGCACGCTGATACTCCTCGGCGGTGCTCGGCGCGGGCTTGTGCTGGTACTGCTGGGCCTCAAACACCGTGGCCTCGTTGGTATTGCTGCCGATGAGGACAGGCACCGGTGAGGCCAAGCCGCTGGTGAAAGCGTCCAGTGGCGGCGCCGGAAGCTCGGGCGTACCGGTCACCGGGCTCACCGGCAGCCCTATGCCGGTGAATTGCGGTGAATCGCGCAGCGCATCGACCGACAATGCGCGCAAGCAGCCGGCGGTGCCGGGGCCGGCCGGGCAACCCACCTCGGCCGCATAGGCCGCGCTATCGCGGACGGCAGAGGAGACAGGGGCCTGCGCCTGACACGGAGCGCTCTCCATGATGGCGGACCGGAACAGCCCTGAGGCGCTCGGCGCCACCATCAGGTCGCACACCGATACGCCGCCGGCCGACTGGCCTCCGATGGTTACCTGCCCGGGGTCGCCACCGAACGCGGCGATGTTGTCGCGCACCCATCGCAACGCCGCCTCCTGATCCAGCAGCCCGTAGTTGCCGATCACGTCCGACAAGCCCGGTGTGGCCAAGAACCCCAGGGTCCCCAATCGGTAGTTGATGGTGACGACGGCGATTCCGCCCTGGGCAGCGAGCTTTCGCGCGTTGTAACCGACGCCATTGCCGGAGATGAAGGCGCCGCCGTGAATCCACACCAGCACCGGCACTTTCCCCTGGGTATGCCGCGGCATGGTGACGTTGAGGACCAGACAGTCCTCGTTCTGGGGCAGATCGCTCTCGGCTCCTGGCTGCGGGCATTCGACGCCGGGGCCCGTCGCATCACGGGTATCCGACCACGGCGCGACAGGCTCGGGCTCGGTGAATCGTCGCGGGCCGAGCGGCGGCGCCGCATAAGGAATGGCGGTAAAGACACGCACCTCGTCGTCGATGTGCCCCCGCACCGCGCCCGCACGGGTGTTGACGATCGTCGGATCCGCAGCCGTGGTGGGGCTGCACGACGCCACCGCGGACACGAGAGCAACCAGTACAACCAACAACCGCCGCGTCATGTCACGCTTCACTGGCACGGCCGCAAGCGTAATGGCCGTGGGCCTTGTCAGGGCTCCACGGCCATCGGAGAGACGCCAATAGGCCGGGACTCGAAAGTCCCGGCCTATTGTGCAGAGGTTTACCAGCTGCTCTTGCGGATGCCGGGCAGCTCGCCGGCATGTGCCATCTCCCGCAAGCAGATTCGGCACAGGCCGAACTTGCGGAACACGGCGTGTGGACGTCCACACCGGTTGCACCGGGTGTACCCGCGCACCGCGAACTTCGGCTTCTTGTTGGCCTTATTGACCAGCGCAGTCTTCGCCATCTACTTCTTCGCTCCCTGCTCAAGTTCTTTGAAGGGGAAGCCGAGTTGCCGCAGCAGCGCCCGCCCCTCGTCGTCGTTGGTCGCCGAGGTGACGACGGTGATGTCCATGCCCCGCGGGCGGTCGATGGAGTCCACGTCGATCTCGTGGAACATCGACTGCTCGGTGAGACCGAAGGTGTAGTTGCCCTTGCCGTCGAACTGCTTGGGCGACAGGCCGCGGAAGTCGCGGATACGCGGCAGTGCGATGGACACGAGGCGGTCCAGGAACTCCCACATGCGGTCTCCGCGCAGCGTCACGCGGGCACCGATCGGCATGCCTTCACGCAGCTTGAACTGCGCGATGGACTTGCGAGCCTTGCGGATCTCCGGCTTCTGGCCCGTGATCGCGGCCAGGTCGGTGACGGCACCGTTGATGAGCTTGGCGTCACGCGCGGCGTCGCCCACACCCATGTTGACGATGACCTTCACGACGCCTGGAATCTGCATCACGTTGGCGTACTTGAACTCTTCGTTCAGCGCGGTCTTGATCTCTTCGCGGTAGCGAGTCTTCAGACGGGGCTGAGCGTTCTCGGTGGTGGTCATCAGATGTCCTTCCCGTTGCGGCGGGAGATACGGACCTTCTTGCCGGTCTCTTCGTCGATGCGGTAGCCGATACGGGTCGGTGTGCCGTCGGAGTCGATCACCATCACGTTCGACACGTGGATGGCGGCCTCCTGGGTAACGATCCCGCCGGACTGCGCGCCACGCTCATTGGCCGACTGCGCGGTGTGCTTCTTGATACGGTTCACGCCCTCGACGAGGACACGGTTGCGCTCCGGGAAGGCCGCGATGACCTTGCCCTTGGCGCCCTTGTCCTTGCCTGCGATGACGAGAACGGTGTCGCCCTTGTGCACCTTCATTTACAGCACCTCCGGTGCGAGCGAAACGATCTTCATGAACTTCTTCTCGCGAAGCTCGCGACCGACGGGCCCGAAGATGCGGGTACCACGCGGGTCGTTGTCGGCCTTGATGATGACGGCGGCGTTCTCATCGAACTTGATGTAGCTGCCATCCGGGCGGCGACGCTCTTTGACGGTACGAACTATGACGGCCTTGACGACGTCACCACGCTTGACGGTGCCTCCGGGGATGGCGTCCTTAACGGTCGCCACAATGATGTCCCCGATCCCGGCGTAGCGTCGCGACGAGCCACCGAGCACGCGGATGCACAAGATCTCCTTGGCACCGGTGTTGTCGGCGACCTTCAGCCGTGACTCCTGCTGAATCACTGGTCTCTCCTACGTGACCTGGAAGTGGATGTGTGGCGGATTCCGACCCGACACACGCGGTCATGTTGTCTTCAGGGCACGCGTCACCCCCGGTTTTCACCTGGTGGGAATGCCTACCTGCCCCCGGGCGCCAAGCACCCACAAGACAACCGCCCTAGTCTAGGCGAACCTGCAGGTCGGATACAAATCCGCGCCGCTTCGCGCGGTCTCCTCGCCGAACACCGTCCTATCGATTGAATGCCGAGCCCTGCTCGCGGTCCAGATAGGTCTCCGACTTGTTCTTGAGGAAGAACAAGTAGACCACCAGGGAAATCGCGATACAGACCGTGACGTACCCGATGAACAGCGGCACCTGCCCATGCTCTTTGAGTGTCTGGTAGATCAGCGGCGCCGTCCCGCCGAACACCGAGTTCGCCAGCGCGTAGCCCACACCTACTCCGAGTGCGCGCACATGAGACGGAAACAGCTCGGACTTAACCAGCGCATTGATCGAGGTGTATCCGGTCAAGATCACGTACGCGCCGGCGACCAACAGAAATGACGCGATCGGCGACCGCGTCTGGGGCAGATACGTGATGAGGACATACGTGTAGACGAGTCCCCCGAAGCCGAACCACAGCAGCAGCGGCCTGCGCCCCACCTTGTCGCTGATGATCCCGCCGATGGGTTGCAGCAGCATCAGGAAGATGAGCCCCGCCAAGTTGATCCAGGTGGCGGTCATGGCCTGGTCTTTGTAGGCGGCCTTGACGATCGCCGGTGCATTGACGCTGTAGGTGTAGAACGCGAGCGTGCCACCCATCGTGATGAGGAAGCACAACACCAGTGGTCTCCAATACCGAGTGAGCAGCTCACGCATCGACCCGGAGCTGGTGTCCTCACCGGCCTTAATGGCTGCCAGCTGTTCGTCGCTGAGCGATTCGTCCATGGTGCGCCGCAACCAGTACACGACGATCGCGGCCACGCCTCCGACGGCAAAGGCTATGCGCCAACCGAATTCGTGAACCTGTTCCTTGTCGAAGACAGTCAGAATGATCAACAGCGTGAACTGGGCAAGTACATGGCCGCCGACCAGCGTCACGTACTGGAACGACGAGAAGAAGCCGCGCCGCTCACGGGTGGCGGCCTCGGACATGTAGGTGGCCGAGGTGCCGTACTCACCGCCGGTCGCGAAACCCTGGACGAGTCTGCACAGGATCAGCACGAGGGGCGCAGCCATTCCGATGCTGGTGCGCGACGGCACCAGGGCGATGACCATGGAGCATGCCGCCATCAACGAGACGCTGATGGTCAGCGCGGCACGGCGACCATGCCGGTCGGCGAACCTGCCGAAGAACCACGATCCCACTGGCCGGGTGATGAACGTGACCGCGAAGATCGCGTACACGTAGACCGTCGAGTTCTGATCGGCTTCATCGAAGAATTGCTTCTCGAAGTACATCGCGAAGACGGTGTAGACGTAGACGTCGTACCACTCGACGAGGTTGCCGGACGACCCTCTGATGGTGTTCCAGATGGCGCGGCGAGTGTCGGCCCGGCCCGAAGGAGTTGGTGTGTCAGCAGTCGAAACGGTCATGCAGGCTTACTGACCGCCGGATGCCGGACCCGGCGGTGGGCCGTGCCGGCCCGGGTCGGGCGCGGGGATGCTGCTGGTCGATGCCACTGCCGCGGGAGCGTCCGGTGCCGGACCGTCGGTCGCCGGCATCATCCAGGCTGGCGCCTTTCGCGTCGGTGTCGCCGCCGCGGGCTTTGGTGTGGACGACGACGAGGGTTGTGGCGCTGCGGATGAGGTGGGCGACGGTGCCGTGGTGGGCGGTGTCGTCGTTCCGCTCAACGGCTGGGCGCTCTTGGACGTTGAGACCGGGGTGCCGGAAGCGCTCGTGGAACTGCCGCTGGAGGTGGCTGTCGCGCTACTGCTGGCAGCGACGGCAATCAGACGGTTGGCGACGAAGTCGGCGGCGCGATCGGCCGATCCGTCCGATTTGTACTGCATGTGCGGGCCCAGGCCGCCGCCGGCCGGATCGCATATCCCGTCACCGGGGTTGCAGATGTCGATGAGCTTGCTGCGCTGGTCGTCCCTGATTTCCAGGTCCAGGTTCATCCCCGCGACCTGCCAGTTCTTGGGATTCCCGATCAATACGATTGCGGCGACTCGCTTTTCAAGATCCGCCGGAAGCGGGTTGTTGAAGGTAAGCCCCGTCCCGTTCTTGCCGAACAGCACATCCACGACCGCCGCACCCTGGGAAAATCCCCCGAGCACGAACTGGGTCTTCGGGCAGTTCCGCGCCACCTCTTGGACGTGGAAGCTCATGTCATTGGCACCGTCGCCGGCACGGACCCAGTCGAAACTGGCCGGATAGTTGACCGCGTAGATCTCGACGTTCTTGCCGGGGAGCCGATCGACGATTTCGTCGGTGACCGCCTTCCCGACATCGCCGAGCCCCGGTGAGTCGTTGGTCCCGCGCGCGAAGGACACATCCACGTCTGGACAACCCGCCGCCCGGGCGGATGGAGATCCCTCCGTCTGTGTGGCGAGCACCGCGGCCGCCGCCGCGGACACCGCGAAAATCGAAACCCCGACCGATCCACGCTTGACGTATCGGTTCATTCGTCCAGCGTAGACAGGTCTGCCCGCACATTGACAGAGGTTGGCAGCATCCGAAAACGACTCTTACCGGGCCCTTACTCGCCCCTAATACGCGTGCCCGAGGCCGCGTGCGTCTTACCCGCTGAGCGGACACCGCTGTCACCCGAAACTGAAACACGTTCTACTCTTACGTGGTGGACGTGACATACGAGGGCACCAAGAAAGAACTGGCCACCGATCAGGGCGTGCTGCGCTATCACGAGGCTGGCGAGGGCGAGCCGCTGATCTTGCTGCACGGCTCCGGCCCCGGCGTGACGGGATGGCGCAACTACCGCGGAAACCTCGAGGTTTTCGCCAAGTACTTCCACACCTACGTCCTGGAGTTCCCCGGATTCGGCGTCAGCGACGCCGTGCAGGGACACCCCGTCCTGACGGCCGGCGCCTCGGTGATCCGGTTCATGGACGGCCTCGGCATCGAGTCCGCCGCCATCGTCGGAAATTCGATGGGCGGGGTCGTCGGCATCAATCTGGCGATCAAGCACCCCGACCGCATCACCAAACTTGTCACCATCGGTGGTGTCGGACCGAACATCTTCAGCCCGAGCCCCAGCGAGGGCCTGCGCCTGCTGCAGGAATTCACCGATAACCCCGACCGCGACAAGCTGGTCCGCTGGCTCAACTCGATGGTGTGGAATCCTGCCGTCGTCACCGACGAGCTGATCGAGGAGCGGTGGGAAGCCGCGATCAACCCGGACGCGCATAAGACCGCGCAGCTGATGTACGGCTCCAAAGCCTTTGCGATGCAACAGCAGTTCCTTGCGAACGCCGATATTGCGCCGTACTGGGCGATGATGCACAAGATCAAGTGCCCGACCCTGCTCACCTGGGGCCGCGATGACAGGGTCAGCCCGCCGGATATGGCGATCGTGCCGATGCGGCTCATCCCCAACGCCGAACTGCACATCTTCCCCAACAGCGGTCACTGGGTGATGATCGAAGCCAAGCAGGCCTTCGAGCAGACCGTCGTGGACTTCCTGCGCCGCTAAACGCTCTTCGAGTGCATACCGCACACAGGCAAATCGCCGGATTCACCTGTGTGCGGTATGCACTCGGCGCGATGCACGGGCCTCGCACTCCCCCAAAGCAAAAGCGCGCCGCCCCTTTCGGGAACGGCGCGCTTTATGCGTATCTGCTTACTTGGCCTTTTCGAGAACCTCGACCAGGCGCCACCGTTTGGTGGCCGACGTCGGACGAGTCTCCATCAGCGAGACGCGGTCGCCGACACCGGCGTCACCGTTCTCGTCGTGGGCCTTGACCTTCGACGTGGTGCGGATGATCTTGCCGTACAGGGCGTGCCGTGCACGGGACTCGAGCTCGACCACAATGGTCTTCTGCATCTTGTCCGAGACGACGTAGCCGATGGCGGTCTTACGACGCCCACGCGGCTGCTCGGTGGCCGGGGTGTGCTTAGGCCCGGCGGCCTTCTTGGTCTCGCTCACTTGCTGTCCTCGCTATCGGGTCCTGCGGCCAATCCGAGCTCGCGCTCACGCATCACCGTGTAGATGCGCGCGATCTCCTGGCGCACCGCACGCAGCCGACGGTTGTTCGCGAGCTGACCGGTGGCCATCTGGAAGCGCAGATTGAACAGCTCTTCCTTGGACTCACGCAGCTTGGTGATCAGCTCGTCTTCGGTGCTTTCCCGCAGTTCGCCAGCGGAAATTCCCACTGCCATCAGAACTGCTCCTCTCGTGTGATGATGCGCGCCTTGATCGGCAGCTTGTGGATCGCGCGCGTCAACGCTTCGCGCGCGGTCTCCTCGTTCGGGTAGCTCAACTCGAACAGCACGCGACCGGGCTTGACGTTCGCAACCCACCACTCCGGCGAACCCTTACCGGAACCCATGCGGGTTTCGGCAGGCTTCTTGGTCAGCGGGCGGTCCGGGAAGATGTTGATCCAGACCTTGCCGCCACGCTTGATGTGCCGGTTGATGGCGATACGAGCGGACTCGATCTGCCGGTTCGTGATGTATGCATGGCCCAGCGCCTGAATGCCGTAGTCACCGAAGGCAACGGTGGTACCGCCCGAGGCGGTGCCCTTCTTCTTCGGGTGATGCTGCTTGCGGTGCTTGACCTTACGGGGAATCAGCATGTTTAGCTCTCCGTGGTTTCTGCGGACGGCGCGCTAGCGCCGTCCGAGGCAGGGGTCTCTGCGGCGGCACGGCCGGCCTCGGTGCTCGTCGCGGTGGTACCCGAAGCGCCGCTACGACGCGGACGGGCACCGGCCGGACGCTCACGGCGCGGACGGTCACCGGCAGGCGCGGCCACCGCAGCGGCGAGCTCGCGCTTGCCACCGACGATGTCGCCCTTGTAGATCCAGACCTTCACACCGATACGGCCGAAGGTGGTCTTGGCTTCGTACAGGCCGTAGTCGATGTCGGCACGCAGCGTGTGCAGCGGCACCCGACCCTCGCGGTAGAACTCCGAGCGGCTCATCTCAGCACCGCCGAGGCGGCCCGAGCACTGCACCCGGATGCCCTTGACGTTCGGCTGACGCATGGCCGACTGGATGGCCTTACGCATCGCGCGGCGGAACGCCACACGATTCGAGAGCTGCTCGGCGACACCCTGGGCAACCAGCTGCGCCTCGGCCTCGGGGTTCTTCACCTCGAGGATGTTCAGCTGCACCTGCTTCTTGGTCAGCTTCTCCAGGTCGGCGCGGATGCGGTCGGCCTCGGTGCCACGACGGCCGATGACGATGCCGGGACGCGCGGTGTGGATGTCGACGCGAACCCGGTCACGGGTGCGCTCGATCTCCACCTTGGCGATACCGGCACGCTCCAGGCCAGTGGCCAGCAGACGACGGATCGCCACGTCTTCCTTGACATAGTGCGCGTACTGCTTGTCGGCGTACCAGCGGGACTTCCAGTCGGTGGTGATACCGAGCCGGAAACCGTGCGGATTGATCTTCTGGCCCACTAGCGCGAGCCTCCCTTCGCCTCAGCGGTGGTCTTGTTGGCGGCAGCCTTCGAGCCCTCGGCCCGGCGGGCACGAGCGGCGGCCTGTGAAGTTCCGGCCTTACCGCCCTTCTCGGACTTGGGACGGCTCTCCACCACCACGGTGATGTGGCTGGTGCGCTTGCGGATCCGGAACGCACGACCCTGCGCGCGGGGGCGGATGCGCTTGGCGGTCGGGCCCTCGTCGGCGAAGATCTCCGACACCACCAGGGTGGAGGGATCCAAGCCGTCGTTGTTCTGCGCGTTGGCGGCAGCACTGGCGATGACCTTGGCCACCGGCTCGCTGGCCGCCTGCGGCGCCCACCGCAGGATGTCGATCGCGACGGCCACGGGCTTACCGCGCACCAGATCGATGACCCGGCGTGCCTTGCTCGGCGATACCCGCACGAAGCGGGCAACAGCCTTGGCCGTTGGGTAGGCGGGTGTTTCGGTAGTAGTGGTCATCGCCGCTTGCTCTTTCGGTCGTCCTTGATGTGACCCTTGAAGGTGCGCGTCGGGGCGAACTCGCCCAGCTTGTGACCGACCATCGCTTCGGTGACGAAGACGGGGACGTGCTTGCGCCCGTCATGCACCGCGAAGGTGTGGCCGATGAAGTCGGGGATGATGGTCGACCGACGTGACCAGGTCTTGATGACCTGCTTGGTGTTCTTCTCGTTCTGTACGTCGACCTTCTTGAGCAGATGGTCGTCGATGAACGGGCCCTTCTTAAGGCTGCGTGGCATCGCTTACTCCTAGCGCTTCTTGCCGGTGCGCCGGCGACGGACGATGAGCTTGTCGCTCGCCTTGTTCGGCTTGCGGGTGCGGCCTTCGGGCTTGCCCCACGGGCTCACCGGGTGACGACCACCGGAGGTCTTACCTTCACCACCACCGTGCGGGTGGTCGACCGGGTTCATCACGACACCACGGACGGTGGGGCGCTTGCCCTTCCACCGCATACGGCCGGCCTTACCCCAGTTGATGTTGCCCTGCTCGGCGTTGCCGACCTCGCCGACGGTGGCGCGGCAGCGCACGTCGACACGGCGGATCTCACCGCTGGGCATACGCAGGGAGGCGTAAGCGCCTTCCTTGCCCAGCAGCTGGATACCGGCACCGGCAGAGCGGGCCATCTTGGCTCCACCACCGGGACGCAGCTCGACGGCGTGCACGGTGGTACCCGTCGGGATGTTGCGCAACGGCAGGTTGTTGCCCGGCTTGATGTCGGCGTTGGCGCCCGACTCCACCACATCACCCTGCGAAAGCCCGACCGGCGCGATGATGTAACGCTTCTCGCCGTCCAGGAAGTGCAGCAGCGCGATGCGCGCGGTGCGGTTGGGGTCGTACTCGATGTGCGCGACCTTGGCGTTGACGCCGTCCTTGTCGTGGCGACGGAAATCGATCAACCGGTAGGCACGCTTGTGGCCACCACCCTTATGACGAGTGGTGATGCGGCCGTGGGCGTTACGACCACCAGTGCCGTGCAGCGGGCGAACCAGCGACTTCTCGGGAGTCGAGCGAGTGATCTCCGAGAAATCGGCGACGCTCGAGCCGCGGCGACCGGGAGTCGTCGGCTTGTACTTGCGAATAGCCATGTCTTCTCTAGTCCTCTACTCCCCGACTACGCGGGGGCTCCAAACAGGTCGATCGGCTTGCTACCCGGTGCCAAGGTGACGATGGCGCGCTTGGTGCTCTTGCGCTGTCCGAAACCGGTACGGGTGCGCTTGCGCTTGCCCTGCCGGTTGGCGGTGTTCACCGAGGTGACCTTGACGCTGAAGATCTGCTCGATGGCGATCTTGATCTGCGTCTTGTTCGAGTCCGGGTGGACGACGAAGGTGTACACGTTGTCTTCGATCAACGAGTACGACTTCTCCGAGATCACCGGGGCCAGGATGATGTCGCGGGGGTCAGCGATAGTTGCCATCAGGCCGACACCTCCTCTTTCTTCTTGGCGTTGATGAAGCCGTTGAGGGCCTCGACACTGAACACCAGGTCATCGGCCTTCAGCACGTCATAGGTGTTGAGCTGGTCGTAGGCCAGCACATGCACGTTCGGCAGGTTCCGGACGCTCTTGACCGAAGCCAGATCGTCGCGGCCCAGCACCACCAGCACCTGCTTGCGGTCGGTGATCTCGGCCAGGAACGCCTTGGCGCTCTTGGTCGAGGGCTCCTGCCCGGCAACCAGTTCGGTGATGGCGTGGATCCGGCCGTTGCGAGCCCGGTCAGACAGTGCACCGCGCAGGGCGGCGGCGATCATCTTCTTGGGCGTCCGCTGGCTGTAGTCACGCGGCTTCGGGCCGTGGACAACGCCACCACCGGCGAACTGCGGGGCGCGGGTCGAACCCTGACGGGCACGGCCGGTTCCCTTCTGCCGGTACGGCTTCTTGCCACCACCGGACACCAGACCACGCGTCTTGGTGGAGTGGGTGCCCTGACGGCCGGCCGCCAGCTGAGCGGTCACCACCTGGTGCAGCAACGAGATATTGGCTGGGGCGTCGAACAATTCGGCCGGCAGCTCGATGGAGCCGTCCGTCTTGCCACCCGGAGCCTTGACGTCAATCTTCAAAGTGCTCACTTCTCACCTCGCTTGACAGCGGTGCGGACCACAACCAGGCCACCCTTACGTCCGGGGATGGCACCCTTGATCAGCAGTACGCCGTTCTCAGCATCAACCTTGTGCACCACCAGGTTCTGTGTGGTGACGCGATCGCTACCCATACGTCCGGACATCCGTGTGCCCTTGAAGACACGGCCCGGGGTGGCGCAGCCACCGATCGAGCCGGGACGACGGTGCACGGCCTGCGCACCGTGGCTGGCGCCCTGACCGCTGAAGCCGTGACGCTTCATGGTTCCGGCGAAGCCCTTGCCCTTCGAGGTTCCGGTGACGTCGACATAGGCGCCGTCACTGAAGATCTCCGCGGTCAGCTCCTGGCCGACCTCGTACTCGGCGGCAGCAGCCTCGTCTTCCAGACGCAGCTCGGCCAGGTGGCGGCGGGGGTTGATACCCGCAGCACTGAACTGTCCGGTGACCGGCTTGGTCACCTTGCGCGGGCTGATCTCACCGAACGCGAGCTGGATGGCGCTGTAGCCGTCCTGCTCTTGGGTGCGGATGCGGGTCACCACATTGGGTCCGGCCTTGACGACGGTCACCGGGACAACCCGGTTGTTGTCGTCGAACACCTGTGTCATACCCAGCTTGGTGCCCAGAATTCCTTTTCTTGCCATGGTTTCTGGTTCTCCTACTGGATGTTCACGTCGACGCTGGCCGGCAGGTCGATGCGCATAAGCGCGTCAACCGTCTTGGGCGTCGGGTCGAGGATGTCGATGAGCCGCTTGTGGGTGCGCATCTCGAAATGCTCGCGCGAATCCTTGTACTTGTGCGGCGACCGAATAACGCAATACACGTTCTTCTCGGTTGGCAGCGGCACAGGTCCAACGACACTCGCGCCGGTACGGGTCACCGTCTCAACTATCTTGCGCGCAGAGGCATCAATGGCCTCATGGTCGTAGGCCTTGAGCCTGATGCGGATCTTCTGTCCCGCCACGCTTCCTACCTCTACTATCACTGGTCCGGAGCACGCCGAAGCGCACAACCCGATACCGCCGCTGTTTACCTGTCTTAGTTCACCGACCCCCGCGGTCGGGCGTGTCGCCCTCGCGCACAGTCGTCCGCGTCGAAAATTCTCGTCGCTTGGACCGGGCCGACGCGCCCGTAAGGGCGCTGTAGTTCGCCGCCTCCGTTCGCGCGCCACAAAGAGCGTCGCAACCGGTTCACGGCAACCCGAACAGTATGCCTTATCCCGCGGCTGCGGCCAAATCCCTGCTGTACCTACCCGGCGGCGGCAACTGGCAGCCCTTGACCTGCAAAACCGAAGACGTCTGGAACGCTAGTGCAAGATCCGCTGAGGAGGTTGCGACGTGCACTGGTCGGAAGCCGACGGCGGACGTTCATTTCTGCGGGCGCTGCCCGTCCTGTCCGGCTGTGCGCCACCCTTGGACGTCGCCAACGCTCCGGCTGAACCGCTCCCCATGTTCGTCGAATGGATCGAGCAGGCGACGCGGGCCGGCGTACCGGAGCCGCACGCCATGACGATCTCGACGGTCGATGCCCAGGGTGCACCGCGCGCACGAGTGCTGATTTTGAAGGCCGTCGACGAGAACGGTTGGCACTTCGCGGCGAGCTCGGTGAGTCAAAAGGGGCGTGATCTCTCTGCTCACCCCGCTGCCGCCCTGACATTCCACTGGCCAGCGGTCGTCCGGCAGGTGCGGGTGGTAGGCCCGGTCATCGACGACGGCGCGCGGGCGAGCGCGGCGGACTTCCTGGGCAGGCCCATCGGATCCCGAGCGATGGCACTGACGCTGCGGCAGAGCCAGCCGCTGACCGATGCCGCGGAAATCGACGCCGAAATCGAGAAGGCGCACCGGAAGCTGGTGGACGACCCCACATTGGTTCCGGTCGAGTGGGTGTCGTACGCGGTGCAGCCGACGCAGGTGGAGTTCTGGCAGGGCTCCCCCGACCGGAAACACCAGCGTCTTAGCTATCAGCGAGTTGGGGACGGCTGGGAGCGCACACAGCTCTGGCCGTGATCCAGGAACAGGTTGGCGTGCGCGTTAGACGCCATCTTACTTTCGAGTAAGGTACGTGCTGTGAGTACATCCCCGACCTACAAGGCCTGGCAGCGTCTGCAGAACAAGCCCGGCGGCTCCGCCCTGTTCTCCGCCGCCATGATGGCCCGCGTCCCCTACTTCGCCTCGGTGGTTCCGCACGTGCACCGGATGGAACCGGGCTACTGCGAGGTGACCGCTCCCAAGTGGTACTTCGTCTACAACCACCTCAAGACCTTCCACGCGATCGCCGCGTGCAACCTGGCCGAGGTCGCGATGGGGATGCTGATGGAGGCCACCACCCCGTCCTCGCATCGCTGGATCCCCAAGGCGATGAATGTGCAGTACCTCGGCAAGGCCACCACGTCGCTACGCGCGATCGCCAAGCTGGAGGGCCTCGACTTCGCCTCGATCACCGAGGGCACCGATGTCGTTGTGCCGATCAGCATCACCGACCGTGACGGCAAGGAAGTTGTGAAGGCAGAGATCACCACCTGGGTGACCCCCGCCTAACCTGCATCTGTCGGCACATTCAGCCGTTACGGCCAAATCTATGGTGCGCCGCGCGCACACTCCGGCTATGGCCACTGCACTATCCGAAATCGAAGACGCCGGCCGACTCTTGGCCGATCCGACCGCGTACGCAGACGAGTCCCGTCTGCACGATGCGATGACCCTGCTGCGGCGCGAACAACCCGTGGCGAAGGTCGTTACCGACAACTATCGACCGTTCTGGGCGATCACCAAGCACGACGACATCATGGACGTTGAGCGCGACAACACGCTCTGGATTAACGAACCGCGTCCGCTCTTGATGAACCTCGAGCAGGAGGCCGAGCTGGACAAGCAGGCCGCCATGGGGATCGAGCTCAAAACCCTCGTTCACATCGACGACCCCAAACACCGCGTTCTGCGCGCCATCGGAGCCGACTGGTTCCGGCCAAAGGCCATGCGGGACATGAAAATCCGCACCGACGAGCTGGCTGCCAGGTATGTGAACAAGCTGATGGAGGCCGGCGGACGCTGCGACTTCGCCCAGGATGTCGCCGTGCACTTTCCGCTCTACGTCATCATGTCTCTGCTGGGCATTCCGGAATCGGATTTCGACCGGATGCTCAAGCTCACCCAGGAACTGTTCGGCGGCGACGACACCGAATTCCAGCGCGGTGCGACTCCGGAGGAGCAGCTGCTGGCACTGCTGGACTTCTTCGGATACTTCAGCGGGCTCACCGCATCCCGACGCGAAAACCCAACCGGTGACCTGGCATCGACCATCGCGAACGCCAAGGTTGACGGCGAGCCGCTCTCCGATGTCGACATCGCGTCCTACTACACAATCATCGCCACCGCCGGACACGACACCACCAGCGCCACGATTGCCGGTGGCCTGGAGGCACTTCTGGAGCACCCGGACCAGCTCGCGCGACTACGCGAGAACCCAGAGCTCATGCCCTTGGCGGTCGACGAGATGATCCGTTGGGTGACACCGGTCAAGGAATTCATGCGAACAGCGACCGCCGACACCGAGATTCGTGGGGTATCCATCGCCGAAGGCGAATCGGTGCTGCTGTCCTACCCGTCGGGTAATCGCGATGAAGACACCTTCGCGGATCCGTTCACCTTCGATGTGGGACGAGACCCCAATAAACACTTGGCATTCGGGTTCGGTGTGCACTTCTGCCTGGGAGCGGCGCTGGCCAGGATGGAAGTCAACAGCTTCTTCTCGGCACTCCTGCCCCGGCTGGAGTCCATCGAGATCGACGGGAGTGTCGAGCGGACGTCGACCATATTCGTCGGCGGTATCAAACACCTGCCGATCCGCTACTCCCTGCGATGACGGCGACGATCAGCTGAGCTGCGCGGAACCGTCCGCCGCGACTTCGACTGACGCACCGGCGATATCGGTGTCCACGATCTGCGCCGCCGCATCGCGGTCGTCGATCTTGGCGAACGTGCGTGCTCCGATCGGGGTGCGGACGCTCACGAATGTCTGGAACGGCGATCCGTCTCGCCCATAGTTGACGGTCCAGGCCTCGACGGTTGCCGTACCCGAATAGCTATCGGCCGCCGCGGTTCTGGGCTCCCGGTCGACGTCGGACTGCACGTCCTGGTAGCTGAACCCGGATGTGGGCGGCTCGGTTCCGTAGATTCCGAACGCATGCTTGGTCAGGTATCCGCCGTTGGCTGTGATCAGCCCCTTCGCGCCGGGCCGCTCACGTAGCCGCTCGGCCATCGTGGCGATGGAGTGGGTGACGTAGTTGCACCAGGGACCGCCCGCGAACGTGAGTCCACCGGTGACCGTCAACGGCCGCGCCGGGTCATCGAGCGCCAGTCCCAGCTCGGCGGCCGCGACCTGCACCGCCGAGGGGAAACACGAATAGATGTCGATCAGGTCCACGTCATCGGTTCCCAGACCGGCGATGTCGAACGCACGCTTGCCCGCTAGACGGATGGCCGGAGACCGATGCAGCTCGTTGCGTTCGCTGAGCGCGAAGGTGTCGTTGGCCTGGCTGCCGGCAAGCGGAAATATCCAGCGGTCCTTCGGGATTCGGAGCCGAGTGGCCGTCTCCACCGAGGTGAGCAGCAGCACTGCCCCCTGTTCGACCATGTTGTTGGAGTTCATCAGCTTCGTGTACGGCGAGCTGATCCACCGATTATCGGGACCGGGTGTGGCGATCTCCTCGGCGGCATACGCATCGTTGGACCAGGCATGCACGTTGTTCACAGCCACCGCGTTGAACCGCTGCCACAACTGCGAAATCGCGGTCCGATGATCCGCGACGGACACACCGTTGGCGACCCGAATCGCCTGCTCGAACAGCGGGTACACATGGCCCGGAGAGATCAGCCCAATGGTGGTCTCGGCGCCGCCCACCTGATCCATGCTCCCACCGAGAATGGTTGGTTCGGCGATGGATTCGTCTTGCGTGGTCCACGTGGGCTGCACGCCGGTGGCCATCATCTTGTTGCGCGAGCGCCACATCTCCGCCCCACCGATGAGAACCACCTCGGCGTCGCCGGCGAGAATGTCCGCGGCCGCATGGTTGACCAACAGCTGCGGCGAGTTGCCGCTGGGCCCTGTGTAGAACGTGCGCTTGGGCGCCGAACCCAGTCGTTCACCGAGCAGCGCGCCGGGGTCGCGATACTTCCACGAGAAGATGTTCGCCACCGACACCGTATCGATGGCCGTGAGCAGGTCAGCCGCCCCAGCATCCTCGGCCGCCAGCCGGGCCGCTCGCTCCATGAGATCGATGGGTTCGGGGATCTCGGAGAACGGACGATCAGCGTCTGTCCGCTGGTTGACCTGTCCGGTACCGACAAGGACCGGCGTGCGAGGGTCGAGGGCCATTAGCCGATGGTAACCAACCACCCGGTTGGCCCCCCGGAGGGCCATCCCGCTACGTGGCTAGCGCGGGCCCAGACCCCTCGATCTGATTACCCGCGCCCGTCATGTCCTTGAGATCGACGCCGGATCGACCGATCTCTCGCGCCCCCGCCACCAGGGCGGCTACGACCTGTGCCGCCTGGTCGTAGCCCAACCCTTCGGGCGGATGAATGTTGGACACGCAATTACGTTGTGCATCACTGCATCCGACAACGGGATTGTGCGTGAGGTATATCCCGACACTATCCGCGACCGACAGGCCCGGGCGCTCCCCGATGAGCACCAGAACCGTGTCGACGCCGAGTGCGGCACCAATGTGATCACCCAGGGCCACCCGCGCCTGTGTCGCGATGACGAGTGGTGCGATCGAATATCCGCGCAGGCGCTGGTGTAACGCCTGCAACAGCTGTACCCCATGGTCATCGAGGGCTCGCGGCGACAAACCGTCGGCCAGCACAATGCCGATATCGGCGGCGGAATCCGCGAACATATCCAGCGCGCCGTCGGCGGGCGCCCGACCCAGGTCCGGGCGGCGCAGATACTCGGATCGATTGCCCGCCCGGCTGGTCACCAGTAGTGGCGTACCCAGTCCGAGCCCGTCGATCCGGCCTGCCAGGGCACGCGCGTCCAGGGGCGTATGCACCGCGTCCCGGGCGGCGGCATGTGCGGTCCCGAACTCCAGCACTCGAGTGGTGGGCAGCGCATCACCACTGCGCCCCAACCCGATTCGTGACTGTGTGGATCGGCGTAACGCAGCCCAGATATCGTGCGCCGCTCCGTTGTTCGCGACGTCACTCATAACAGCGCCCGCAACGGCGAGTCGTTGACCGCGATTTCACGCAGCCCCCCATCGCGCTCCAGCATGCCCATGCGCTCGAGCCATTCGTTGAACTCCGGGGCCGGCCGCAAGCCGAAGGTGCGGCGCGCGAACAGCGCGTCGTGGAAGGACAGGCTCTGGTATCCGAGCATGACGTCATCGGCCCCGGGCACCGCGATGACAAACGCGACCCCCGCGGCCGTCAGCACGGTGAGCAGCACGTCCATGTCATCCGAATCGGCCTCGGCATGATTGGTGTAGCAGACATCCACCCCCATCGGGAGCCCCAGGAGCTTGCCGCAGAAGTGATCTTCCAGGCCTGCCCTGATGATCTGCTTCCCGTCGTAAAGGTATTCCGGCCCAATGAATCCCACGACGGTATTGACCAGGAGTGGTTCTACCTCCCGCGCGACCGCATAGGCCCGGGCCTCCAACGTCTGCTGGTCTACCGCAACGCCGCCCACCCCGAGATGCGCCCCGGCCGAAAGCGCTGACCCCTGGCCCGTCTCCAGGTACATGACATTGTTCCCCACAGTGCCCCGCGCCAACGAACGCCCGGCCTCATTCGCCTCACGCAGCAGCGCCAGGTTGACCCCAAAGCTCTCGTTAGCGCCTTCGGTACCGGCGATCGATTGGAACACCAAGTCCACCGGTAGATTTCGCTCGATGAGCTCCATGGTGGTGGTGACGTGCGCGAGCACGCACGACTGTGTCGGGATATCGAATCTCAATCGGATGTCGTCGATGAGGCGCAGCAGGTCGGCCGCGGCATGCGGAGAATCGGTCGCCGGGTTGATGCCGATGACGGCGTCGCCGCAACCCAGCAGCAGACCGTCGAGGGTGGCAGCGGCAATACCACGCGCGTCGTCGGTGGGGTGGTTGGGCTGCAATCGGGTCGCCAACGTGCCCGGCAATCCGATGGTCGTACGAAATGCACTGTGGTTGCGCACCGCGGCACCGACGGCAATGAGGTCCTGATTGCGCATCAGCTTGCTGACGGCCGCCACCATCTCCGGAGTCAACCCAGGCGAAAGCTCCTTGAGCGACTGCGCCCCATGGGGTTTGGTGATGGTCTCCAGCAGCCAGTCACGGAAGTCGCCGACGGTCAGATGCGAGATCACCGCGAAGGCCTCCGCGTCGTGGCTGTCAATGATCAGCCGGGTGACCTCGTCGGTGTCGTACGGGACGATCTCCTCGGACAGGAAGTCCGCGAGCGGTACCTCGGCAAGTACCCAGCGCGCAGCGGCTCGCTCGGCGTCCGACTGCGCCGCACAGCCCGCGAGCTCGTCACCGGATCGAGGCGGCGAGGCCTTCGCGAGAACTTCGGCGAGCGACCCGAACTGGTACGTGACCGGCCCGGCAATGTGGCGAAAGGTACTCATAATGTGCCTATTTCAGTTCGTTCTCGGCCTCTGCAAGCGCCGCGAACTCCTCGTCCGGGGAGTTCGCGACCAACCGGTGACGGCTATACAACCCAAAATACGCCATAAACAGGATGAATACGCCAAACGTGGCAAAAGCCGCAGTGGTATCGACGATGAATGTCGCCACCACCGCAGCGCACGCGATCACGAGCGCGAATCCGCTGGTGACGATGCCACCCGGGGTGCGATACGGCCGCTCCATTTCTGGCTCGCGAATGCGCAGCACGATATGGCTCACCATCATCAGCACATAGCTCAGCGCCGCGCCGAACACCGCCATGTTGAGCAACATCGCGCCTTTACCGCTGAGCGACAACAGGAATCCGATGATTCCCGGCACGATCAGCGCCAGCACGGGTGCCTTACGGCCGTTGGTGACCGACAATCCGGTGGGTAGGTAGCCCGCCCGGGACAATGCGAAGGTCTGCCGACTGTAGGCATAGACGATCGAGAAGAAGCTGGCGATGAGTCCGGCCAGACCGATGTAATTGACCGCCTTGGCCACCGTGGTGGTTCCGAGCGCCTCGACCAAGGGATTCCCGGACTGACCCATCGCTTCGGCCCCGCCCGCGCCGGGCACCAGGATCAGCACGGCCGTACCGGTGATGACAAGCACCAGCATCGCCATCACAATCCCGCGCGGGATGTTCTTGGCGGGATCTCGGGCTTCCTCGGCGGCCAGCGGCACGCCCTCGATCGCCAGGAACAACCAGATCGCAAACGGCACTGCCGCCCAGATTCCCAGGTATCCGTAGGGCAGGAATGCCGATGCACCCGTTGCCGTTTCATCGACTGGAATGTTGGTGAGGTTTTTTGCGTCGAATCGGCCGACCGCTCCCACGGCGAAGGTGATGAGGCCGACGAGCGCGATCCCGGTGATGATGAACATCGTCCTGAGCGCCTCACCCGCACCGCTGAGGTGGATGCCGATGAAGATCGCATACGCCGCCAGATAGATCCACCACCCGTCCTTGAGCCCGAACAGATGCAGTGATTCGACATAACTTCCGATGAAGGTGGCGATCGCGGCCGGCGCAATCGCGTATTCAATGAGAATCGCTGTCCCCGTGGCGAATCCGCCCCAGGGGCCCATTGCGCGCCGGGCGAAGGTGTACCCCCCGCCCGCGGTGGGCAATGCCGACGACATCTCCGCCATGCTGAGCACCATCGACAGATACATCGCGGCGATGACGACCGCCGCGATGGCCATCCCGCCGAACCCGCCCTTGCTCAAGCCGGTGTTCCAGCCCGCGTAGTCTCCGGAAATCACGTAGCTCACGCCGAGCCCCGCCAGCAGCACCCAGCCCGCGGTGCCCGATCTCAGCTGCCGCCGGGCGAGGTAGTCCGCACCTTCGAGGTGTGATTGGACGCCGGCATGATCAAGCGGCGCTTCCGCACGTGAACTGACGGCGTCATCGGGAGTTGACATCGTCCAATTGTGCGACCGATGGCGTGCGCGCGTGCGGTAGACGCCAAGATTCGCGCTCCTGTTACGACCACGCAACAAACTGGGCCGCGCGGTGCCCGATCATCGCGATCGTGGCCGCTGGTCCTCGGCTCGGAATGGTCGGCATGATCGACCCGTCGATGACGAACAGCCCATCGATTCCCCTGACCCGACAGTACTTGTCGACGACTGCATGCTTGTCCTCGTCATTGCCCATCGGAGCGGTCGCGCACAGATGCTGCGAAGTGGACCACCGCGGACCACCGAACCGCCTTCCGTACAGCTCGGACACCAGCCGCACTCCGTCGCGCAAGCGATCCATGTCTGACGTCTCGCTGTCATACCGCAAGTCGATGTAGACCGGCGCCGCGGGATCGGTCGAACGCAGTTCAAGCCGGCCGCGACACCTCGGTGTCATCAATGCGACTCCGATCTGCCGGGCATCCACACCGCTCACCGTCACTCCCGCCATGGCCGCGAATCCGGTTGTATAGGGTCGTATCTCGACGCCCATTTGACCATCGGTGTGCAACACGGTGTCCAGAACGGGATAACCCTGCTGCCCCTCGTCGCCCGTGTCCAGCACCCATTCCGCGTGGTCCATCACCCGGGTACCGACACCGGGCAGATCGACAACGGGCTCGACGCCCACCGCGCGAAGGTCATCCGCCGGTCCGATCCCGGACAGCAACAACAGCTTGGCGGTCTCAATCGCCCCCGCGCTCAAAATGATTCGATCGGCGGTCAGTGTCCGTACCGAATTCCCCACCGCCACCTGCACCCCGGTGGCACGCCCGGCGCCGCAGAGCACCCGCAGCACGCGGGTACCGGAGTACACCGCGAGGTTAGGGCGCCAGCCCGCCCCCTCCAGGTATGCGCGCGCGGGTCCGACCCGCATCCCGCTGTCAATGTTGAGCGGCACCAGTCCCACCCCGACGCCCACCTTGCCATTCAGATCCGCCACCACCGGATACCCGCCCTTGACCGCGAGCTCTGTCAATTCTCTTCCGGCGCTGCTCTGTTCGTGCTTTCGCCCGATTGGTATGGGCCCTGACGAACCGTGTAGCGGATCGTCACGAAAGTCGCGGTCGGTCTCCATTGCCCGGAAGTGATCGCGAACATCCGCCCAGGCCCATCCCGGCACCGACCATCCGTCAAAATCCGCTGGCCGACCACGCACGAAATAGCCGCCGTTGATCGCGCCAGAGCCGCCCACCACCGATCCCCGTACCAACTCAGCCTGGTCACCCGTGGACGTCAGCGTCGCCCAGTAGTAGGTGGCTATCTGGCTGTCCGGCCCTATCGGTAAGCGGTACCCGTCGCGCACGCCTTCCTCGTCCGCGGAGGACGCCGGGCCCGCCTCGACAAGCACCACCCGGAACGACGGATCTTCCGAAAGGCGTCCTGCCAGAATCGATCCCGCGCTACCCGCGCCAACGATGAGCGCATCCGCGTGGATCGGCCTGCTCAGGGCCGTAGTTCCGGTCGGAGCGCACCGAGATCGCGTTCCCGCACGATCCCGGACCACAGGCCAATCCCATAGGCGATGTCGTCGAGACGCTTCAGCAGTACGTACTCGAGCAGACCGATGCGATCATCGGGAGAGGCCGAATTGTCGTTGCGCTTCATCCAGTCCACCACACCATCGACAATCGCGGCCACTAGAAGCACCTGGCGGCTACGCCGCGATAGCGCGGCGGCCACCAGGGCCAACGGCCAGTAATGCCGGCACAGCGCGGACGCGATCTGCAACGCCGCACCGCCCACACCTTGGGCTGCGACCCGCACGACGTCCCGTGGTGGGGTATCGACTCCCCGGAGTGTCCGCGCGACGCGCCCCGCGGCGAGGGCCGCCATGCCTGCCGCCGCCAGATAGCCCATCCCCGAACCCACCGCTACCAGAATCCACACCAGTAGCGTCCACCGCGAGATGACCATCGGCGCCACCTTGTCCGGATGACGTATCGACAGCGGCGCCGCGCTCTTTCCATAGAATGTCTTGCGCGCAAACCATTCTCGAAGGGTCAGCCTGTGGTCATGGGCCACGTGGGACACGGGCTCGTACCGAAGTCGCGATCCTGCCTCGATGAGCCGCCAGCACAGATCCACATCCTCACCGCACTGCAGCGACTCGTCGAACCCGCCGATCTGGTCGATTGCGGCCCGCCGAACCACAATGGCCGCACTGGGGACGTAAGACACGGGGCCGTACGGCACGACCGGCGCCTCCCGAAGGCCGAGATCCAACGAGGACCTCACTGCCTCATACCGAGCAATCGCGTTGTCGCTCAATACTAATCCCACAATTCGTGGAGCGACTAGACCCACTGCCGGATCGCTGAAGTGCCCCAGCAGCCCCTCCAGCCAACCGCGCCTGGGCACCACATCCGAATCGAGGAACGCCACGAAGTCCGTGGTCGCCAGCTTCAGTCCGGTGTTGCGGGCCGCCGCCGGCCCCTGACTGTCGGCGTGCCGCACCACCCGCACATCACAGTGCATGCCCTGCAGTTCGCACTCCACGATCGGAATGGTGGAACCATCGTCGATGACGATCACGCGCATTCCGCGCAGCGCACGCAGCAGTCGACGTAATCCAAAACCATTGTCACGACATGGAATAACGACAGTCACGTCACGATAGCCCGGCCCACCCGTGGGGCGCGGATGAGCGACGGTCGCATCCAGCAGTGTCCGGGCGAGCTGGGCGCTGGTCGCATCACGTACCTCAAGCCGTCCGCCGGAAAGCAGTGTCCGCGCGGCAGGCGCCAATCGCAGGAGCCGAGTCGGCGACCCACCCAGCAGCGCCGAACCCTCGTCGAGAACGCGCACCCGTCGATCTACCTGAACCGCAAATCCATCGGGTAGCCGTCCGTGTGGCGCGGACACGCCCTGCACCGCGTCGTCACTCGTCGTCATACCAGCCGCCCGTCGGCATCAGGTAACCAGCGACGCACCGCGTCGGCGCATCGTCGGATCATTGTCGAGAGCATCCGCGCGCCGTCCTGGCTGCTGGCGGTCGTCGGATCTCCGAGCACACCGATCGTGCTCACCGCCGCGACGCCGCCCGCACGCATGGGCGCCATCAGCTCGTGCAGCGGTGCCGAGTTTCCGGCGAGCACTTCCTCGCGGCGCACGACGTCCGGTGAAATATGCAGCAGCAGAGACGTTTCCGCATGTCCAGCGTGAGCGTCACCGCCTTCCACCGCGCACGCCCACCACGCGATATCGCGGCCCTCCGAACGCAGGACCCGCACCGCGGACACCGTCGCCTCGATGTTGCCGCCGTGGCCGTTCACGAAGACGATGCGTCGGCACCACTGCGTGGCCGACCTGCCGTACTCCACGAGGACCTGGGTCAGCGCCGCAGTACCGATCGAGATCGTTCCAGCGAAGGACTGGTGTTCCCCGCTGGACCCGTACGCGATGGCGGGGGCGAGAGCCGTCCGGCCGGTGCCCGGATCGGACGCGAGTTCCTCGGCCACAGCAGTAGCCACAGCACCGGCAATCCGGGTATCGGTATCCAACGGCAAGTGCGGCCCGTGTTGTTCGGTTGAGCCGAGCGGAGTGAACAGCGTGATGGCCTCGTCTGCGAGCTCCGGAGAGATGGCGGTGCTCAAGACAGTCGGAACAGCCACCCGCCGATGGTAGGCCGAATTCACTTCAAATGCATCCAAAGTTGGCGCACCCAATTGAGGTCTTTACATCCTTGCTGGCCGTCGGCTTAGGTGCTGGGCGCTATTTCGCACCGATTGTCACGCCAGTCCCTGCCGCCCCATCGACTCTGCCGACACCATGTTCAATTCGCGATGCGCTGAACTAGTGCCGTCCGAGGCCCCGGGCAAAGCCCTCGGGGATGAGAAGATCTTCTGGGGATAGCTCGTGCACAGACTTCTTACCGAGCCCCATCAGCGCGGAGTCGATGCCGCCACGCATGATGTCCAGGACGTTCTCGACCCCGGCCTGACCCGAGGCTGCCAGACCCCACAGATACGCCCGGCCGATCATCACCGCGCGCGCGCCGAGAGCCAACGCCTTGACGACATCGCTGCCCCGCCGAATGCCGCCGTCCAGCAGCACCTCGACATCACCACCGACGGCCGCGGCGATGCCCGGCAACGCACGGATCGAGGCAGGGGTTCCATCGAGATTGTTACCGCCGTGGTTCGACACCGAGATTGCCGAAACTCCACAATCCACAGCCCTTTTGGCGTCATCGATACGCATGACGCCCTTGAGCATGAATGGTCCGTCCCATTGCTCGCGCATCCACTGCACGTCGTCCCATGTCGGCGCCGGAGTTCCCATCCACTGCCCGTAGGCGTCGAAGAACGGTGGTCCGGCCTCGCCGCGGGCCGCCTGGTTGGGCACCCGCAGATCCGGAATGTTCATCTTCTTCCCGAACGACCACAGCCAGCCGGGTTTGGTCACCACTTCCGGCGCCAGCCGGATCATCGAGCGCAGGTTCATCTTCTCGGGTATGGACGGGCTGCCCCAGTCGCGCCCGTGCGAGAAGCTCCAGTCGAGCGTGGCGATAAGACCCACTGCACCAGCATCTTTCGCACGCTGAATGCGCTGAGCCACATCGTCGCGCCCGCCCAGCCAATAGATCTGGAAATGCGTCTTCGAATTCGCGGCCACCACATCCTCGATGGGCTTGCTCGCAAAAGAGGACAACCCCATGGCGGTTCCACGCGCAGCGGCGGCCCGGGCCACCGCCACCTCACCGTCCGGATCGACGGCCTGAACGCCGGTCGGCGATATCATCACCGGCAAGGAGATCTCTTGCCCCAGAACGGTTGTCGACAGTTCACGGTCTGGCTGAATACCAACGACATGGGGCTCGAATCCGAGCTCTCCGAACGCCTCGACGTTGTCACTGACGGTCAGGCCCTTTTCACTGGCCGAGATCAGCGAGCTGTAGACGGACTTCGGCAGTCGCTTCTTGGCCCGCTGCTGGGCAATCGCGACCGTCTCGAACCATGTGTTGCGGGCCATCTACCGTCCTGCTCGTAAGTTGGAAATGGGGTTCTCATCGCAGGCGCGCGAGGGTGGCCGACGCGTCAGAGTCAGGGCAACAGGGCCCCCGGACGGGCCACGCTTGCCCTTCGAATGCGAATGGTCCCCACTGGGTTTGGGTACGACGCGATCGGCGGCCAAGGCCGCCTCGCCATAACCCTGCACGCATTCCGGGTCGGGCCCATCCATGGGCAACCCGGTGAAGAACTTGGCCGCCATGCAGCCGCCCCGGCAGCTGTCGTAATGCCCGCAACTGCCGCAGGCGCCCGCGGACTGCGGCTCACGTAACTCGGTGAACAACTGCGAGTGCTTCCACACCGCGTCAAATCCACCGTCGGACACGACATTTCCGGCACGGAATCGGTCATGGATGGCAAACGGGCAGGCATAGACATCGCCCACCGGATCGATCAGGCACACCACCCGTCCGGCGCCGCACATATTGAGGCCGGGCAAACCCCCGGACCCGTCGCCGTACGCCGACAGGTGGAAGAAGGAATCGCCGGTGAGTACCCGCTCACCATTGAGTACCAGCCAGTCGTACAGCTGACGCTGCTGCGCTGGTGTGGGGTGGAGCTCGTCCCACACATCGGCGCCACGACCGGAGGGACGCAGTCGTGTAATCCGCAGTGTGGCACCGTACTTTGCGGCTAGGTCCGCGAATTCGTCGAGCTGGTCCACATTGTGACGCGTGACCACCACCGAGATCTTGGCGTCCTTGAATCCGGCGGCGGCCAGATTCTCCAGCGCGCGCACCGCCATCGCGAACGACCCCGCACCGCGCACCGCGTCGTTGACCTCCGCGGTCGCACCATCCAGCGAGATCTGTACATCGACGTAGTCGCTTGCGGCCAGTCGCGCCGCCACCTCCTCGGTGATGCGCACGCCGTTGGTGGAGAACTTGACTCCTACGTGATGCTCGGTCGCGTAATCAACGAGCTCCCAAAAATCTGATCGCACAGTGGGTTCGCCACCGCCGATGTTCACGTAAAACACCTGCATGCGTTCGAGCTCGTCAATGATGTCCTTGCACTGCCTTGTGGACAACTCACGAGGATCGCGCTTGCCCGAGGATGAGAGGCAATGCACACAGGACAGATTGCAGGCGTAGGTCAGTTCCCAGGTGAGGCAGATGGGAGCGTCCAGCCCCTGCTCGAACTGATCCACGAGTCTCGGAGCCGCAACGCCGGCGACATTCAGGCTCGGAGCCGCAACGCCGGCATTGACGCGGGGTACTGCGGGAGCGCTCATCGGGCGTCCTCTCGGGTCACGATCATCTTTGAATCCGCCAGTACCGCCAGGGCCCGCTGGTATGCGGCAACCTGACCATCCTCGACACCAGCAGCCCGCCAAGCATTCTCGGCGCTGCTGTGGTCGGTAAGGGACTGCACGATCTGCAGCAGGGTGCGGTTCTTCAGGAAGGACAGCTTGCGGGTGCCGAAGTGGTAAAGCAGCGCCCCGAACGGCTCCGGGCGCAACGACACCTGAGGGTGTAACTGCCAGGGCCGGGTCCAGTCGAAACCGGCCTGCGCCTCGTCAATCATGGCGCTCATCGAGACGGGGCGTCTCAGTAGACGCCGCACATCCCGTCAATCGACACCTCTTCGACCAGCGATTCCTGTACTAGCTCGGTGTCGGTGGTCTGTCCGGCGACAGTGGTGGGCTCGGCCATCTGTTCACTCCCTTGTGAGTCTGGACTGTGGCAACGATCACGATAATAATGGCATTGAGTGCAGAAAGGGAAGAGGGTGTCAGGAAATGGCGGAGTTCTCGGCATGAGTGCGCAGCCAGCGCGGGTAGGACGGCGCCCTTCCACAACCCGGGACGAGATCACCGCGGTTGCCATGGCGCTGTTCACGCAGCGCAGCTTCGACGACGTCAGCGTCGACGACATCGCCGCGGCGGCCGGCATCGCCCGGCGCACGGTGTTTCGGTACTACAGCTCAAAGAACGCAATCGTGTGGGGCGACTTCGATTCTCATTTAGAGGTGATGCGTGCGCTGCTGGATGAGACTCCGGACACGGTGGACACCAGCACCGCGCTGCGCGAGGCGCTGTTGACATTCAACGACTTTCCGGTCGACGAAGCGCCGCGACACCGTATGCGGATGAGACTGATTCTCGAGGTCCCGGCGCTACAGGCATATTCGATGCTGATGTACACCGGCTGGCGTGATGTCATCGCACAGTTCGTGGCCAAACGCAGCCGCGCCGATCCCACTGCCCTCTTGCCGCAGACTGTTGGCTGGACACTGCTCGGCGTGGCACTCGCCGCCTACGAACAATGGCTCGCCGACGAATCGTCGGCGCTTACCGCGCTGCTCGGCAAGGGCTTCGACGCCGCCGAGGCAGGGCTGCGAGCCCTCGGCTAAATCTCGCTACTCCAGTACCTCGGCGATAGGCGTCCCCGCCGCGATCTTGGCCCGCATCTTCATCACCGGGCCGGCCATCCCGCAGCCGACGACTCCGGTCAACACACCATCGCGCTCCAGGTAGGCCAGGAACTTGCGACCGTCGTCGGAAATGAGATGCACGGTATCCGAGCCTCCCAAATGGCCGAGCGACTGAATCTTCACGTCGTACTGATCACTCCAAAAGTACGGCACCGCAGCGGCGTTAGCCGAAGGCTCTTGCCCAAGCAATGCCGGTACGAGCGCACGAACCTGCTCGGCGACATTGCTCCAGTGCTCCACACGGCTGGGAAGCCCGGTGGCATCTGCCCATGCGGCGACGTCACCCAGCGCCCAAACATGCGGGGTGCGGGTGCGGCCGACGGCATCGCACACCACGCCGTTGTCCACTTCGACGCCGGATCCGTCCAGCCAGTCCGTCGCGGGCCGGCTCCCGATCCCCAGCACGACGAGATCGGCGTCCAGCCTCGTGCCATCCGACAACGTGACGGACCGGACTCGCTCCTCGCCCTCCACGGCGTCCACGCCGACACCCACCCGAACATCGACACCCTCGTTGCGGTGCAGCCGGGCGATCAGCTCACCGAGCTGCTGACCGATCGCGGCCAGCAGCGGGGCCGGTTGCGGTTCGACAAGAACCACATCAACCCCGTTGGCCCGCAAGGTGGATGCGACCTCACATCCGATGAATCCGGCTCCGACAATCACCGCGCGCCGCGCATTCGCGGCGTCTCCCCGCAATGCGAAGCTATCGTCGGCGGTCCGCAGGACGTGGATGCCGTCCAGGTCGGGGAATGCGGAAATGCGCCGGGGAACGAGGCCGGTCGCGATGATGACCTCCCCGTACCGCACCGTGCTTCCGTCATCCAGGGCGACCGTGCGAGCGGCGGGGTCCAACGCCACTACCTTTGCGCCGAGTCGCAGCTCAATCTGCTTCTCGTCATAGAACTCTCGCGGCTTGAGCACAACCGCGTCGATGGTCTTCTCCGCATCACGCAGGACGTCCTTGGACAGCGGCGGGCGATCGTAGGGCAGATGGGTCTCGCTGCTCACAATGGTGATCGGACCGACGAACTCCGCACGGCGCAACTGCTCGGCGGTTCGCACCGCGCCCAGCCCGCCGCCGATGATCAGTACACCCTGCTCCGCGTCGCTCCCTGTCGCATCACTCACGGTCTACTTCATACACGACTGGACATGCGCGATGTCAGGCCTATCGCCCCTGCCTGCTACCCCTGGACCTGCGCTCGGTCCACCAGGTTGGAAAGCACCACAATGCTCTCGGTCCGGTCGATGTCCCCACTGGCACGGATGCGTTCCAGCGCGCGCTCGAGGTGCTGAATATCGCGGGCCAGCACGCGCAACATAGCGTCGGAGGTGCCGGTCACCGTCGCGGCGCTCACCACTTCGGGAATGTCGATCCACGCCCGCCGCAGGGCTTCCGGGGTGATGGTGCCCTGGCAGTAGACCTGAACGTAAGCCTCGGTGTTCCATCCGACGGCAGCGCGATCCACCACGGTGGTGAAGCCTTTGATCACCCCCGTCGCAACCAGGCGATCGACACGACGCTTGACGGCGGGGGCCGACAGGTTCACCTCCTCGCCGATCTCGGCGAACGTCGCTCGAGCATTACGCATCAACAGCGTCACAATCCGCTCATCGGTGGCATCGAGCTCGGCCATTCACGATCCTCCTCCGGCAATACAATCCATCCCTGCAATAGAATGCCAAATTGGCCATCTAGACGCAATGGATCGCACTCGACCAGACAACGTATGGAGATTGATTGCAGAAACCACCTCCCATACGCTCACCACATGACCGTTGTACACGAGGGTGGGCACCCGGCCGGCTCCCCTATCCAGCAGCCAGACAGAACACCGACGACGCGTCACTACGTGATGGTGCCGCCTACGTACTACACCGTCGAGTATGCGATCAATCCCTGGATGGACGTATCCAATCCTGTCGACCCGAAACTCGCCGTCGCGCAATGGGATGCGTTGCGCGCCACCTACGAACGTCTCGGGCACACCGTGGATATTCTACCCCCGGTGGCCGGCCTGCCAGACATGGTCTATGCGGCCAATGGCGGAATAGTGTTGCGGGGCAAGGCTGTTGTCGCACGATTCACACACGCCGAGCGCGCGGGTGAATCGGCCGCACATGCCGAATGGATGCGTGCACACGGACTGCGCCCCATGCACTCGCGCTACACCAACGAGGGTCAGGGCGATTTTCTGCTGGCGGGGGACATCATGTTGGCGGGGACTGGTTTTCGCACCGATGTCAGGTCGCACGTCGAGGTGGCGCGGTTGCTCGATATTCCCGTCGTCACGCTGGAGCTCGTCGATCCGCGTTTCTATCATCTGGATACGGCGCTGGCCGTGCTGGATCCGCAGACCGTGGCGTACTACCCGCAGGCATTCAGCGAGGCCTCGCAAGCCAGGCTGCGGTTCATGTACCCCAACGCGATCATCGCCAGCTCCGACGACGCCTGCGTACTCGGAATGAATGCGGTCTCCGACGGCCGCCACGTCATGGTGCCCGCCGCGGCGACCGGATTCGCCGAACAGCTCCGTGCCGCCGGGTTCGAACCGGTCGGCATCGACCTTTCTGAACTACTCAAGGGTGGCGGATCGGTGAAATGCTGCACACTGGAGCTGCACTCGTGACTGCGATGAGCCACGTGGGCGAAGAGCGTCAAGCACTGACCGAACAGGCTCCCGGCATGTCACCCGATTCATACAAGAGTTCTGAATACATCGAGTTGGCCGAGCAGTACGGCGCGCACAACTACGCGCCGTTACCGGTCGTCGCTCACCGCGCCGAGGGTGCCTGGATCGAGGATGTGGACGGCAGGCGATATCTGGATTGTCTGGCCGCCTACTCGGCGGTGAACTTCGGGCACGGGAACCCCGAGATCCTCGCGGCCGCACACGCACAGCTCGACACGGTGACCCTGGTGAGCCGGGCGTTTCATTCCGATCGTCTCGGCAGGTTCTGCCGGGATCTCGCTCGCCTCTGCGGCAAGGGCATGGTGCTGCCGATGAACACCGGGGCCGAGGCGGTGGAGAGTGGCATCAAGGTCGCGCGCAAGTGGGGAACCGATGTCAAGGGAGTGCCCGCGGGACAAGCCAATATCGTGGTGGCACACAACAATTTCCACGGTCGAACCATCAGCATCGTGAGCTTCTCCTCCGACGAGACGGCGCGCGGCGGGTTCGGCCCGTTCACTCCCGGGTTCCGCGTCGTCCCGTTCGGCGATATCGCGGCCCTGGCACGGGCGATCGACGACAACACCGTCGCCGTCCTCCTCGAGCCCATTCAGGGTGAGGCCGGCATCGTCATCCCGCCCGACGACTACCTGCCCGCGGTCCGCGCAATGTGCACCGAGAACAATGTTCTGTTCATCGCCGACGAGATCCAGGCCGGGCTCGCGCGCACCGGCCGGATGTTTGCTTGCGACCACTGGAACGTGGTCCCGGATGTGTACCTACTGGGCAAGGCACTCGGCGGCGGCGTGGTTCCGGTCTCTGCCGTGGTCGCCGATACCGATGTGCTCGGCGTGCTGCATCCTGGCGAGCACGGCTCCACCTTCGGCGGCAATCCGTTGGCCGCGGCCATCGGATCTACCGTCGTGGCAATCCTGGAGCGCGGTGAGTTCCAGCGCCGGGCAGCCGTTCTGGGCGGACACCTGCGCAGGCGTCTCGACGCCCTGATCGGCCATGGCGTCACCGAGGTGCGTTCGCTGGGGCTGTGGGCCGGGGTCGACATCGATCCGAATGTGGCAACCGGAAGACAAATCAGTCTGCGCATGGCAGAGTGTGGCGTCTTAGTGAAGGACACGCATGGCGCGACTCTCCGGTTTGCACCACCCCTTGTCATCACCGAGGACGAAATCGATTGGGCGATAGACCAGTTCGCTGATGCGCTGGCCAAGAGCCGATAGGTTTCGCCCGGTCATCAGGAGGCACTATGGCACCCTCGTCACCCAGTCTTGCCCAGCAGCTGCTGCGCCGCCGTCCCACGTCCGGGGCGCCCACCGCGCACGGCGCCGGCGGGCATCTGAGGCAGTCGATGGGAACGTTCCAGCTGACCATGATCGGCGTCGGCGCCACGGTGGGCACCGGCATCTTCTTCATCCTGGCCGAATCCGTGCCCAAGGCGGGCCCCGCGGTGATGGTCTCGTTCCTGGTCGCGGGTCTGGCCGCAGGACTCGCCGCGCTCTGTTACGCCGAGTTAGCCTCCGCGGTACCGGTATCGGGCTCCTCGTTCTCCTACGCGTACACCACCTTGGGCGAGCTGGCGGCGATGGTGGTGGCCGCGTGCCTGCTGCTTGAGTACGGCGTGTCAGCGGCCGCGGTAGCGGTGGGCTGGAGCCAGTATCTCGACAAGCTCTTGGTCAACGTCTTCGGAACGCATCTGCCGCACGCGATCAGCGCCGCGCCCTGGGATAACGCCGATCCGGGGATGCCGCATGCCTGGCTCAACCTGCCCGCAGTGGTCCTTATCGTCATGTGCGCAATCCTTCTCATCCGCGGGACAAGTGAATCCGCACTGGTGAACACGGTCATGGTGCTGCTCAAACTCGCCGTGCTGACGGTGTTCGCGATCATCGCGTTCACCGCGTTTCAGGCGGGCAACTTCTCCGACTTCGCACCGTTCGGCGTCAGCGGCATCGGCGCCGCCGCGGGGACGATCTTCTTCACCTATGTCGGGTTGGACACCGTGTCCACCGCTGGCGAGGAAGTGAAGGACCCGCAGCGGACCATGCCGCGCGCGCTCATCGCCGCGCTCCTGATTGTCACCGTCTTCTACCTCGTGGTCGCCCTTGCCGCATTGGGCGCGCAGCCGTGGCGGGAGTTCGAAGGACAGTCCGCGGGCCTGGCCCTGATTCTGGATAAGGTCACCGGAAGCACCTCTGCCAGTACGTTCCTCGCGTTGGGCGCGGTCATTTCGATCTTCTCGATCACCCTGGTGTCGATGTACGGTCAGACACGCATTCTGTTCGCCATCGGTCGCGACGGCCTGCTGCCCTCGGTCTTCGCACAAGTCAACCCCCGCACACTCACGCCGGTGAACAACACGATCATCGTCGCAATCGTCGTGGGTCTCATGGCCGCCTTCGTCCCCCTGAACAGCCTCGCGAATATGGTGTCGATCGGCACGCTCACGGCATTCATCGTGGTTTCGATCGGCGTCATCATTCTGCGAGTGCGGGAACCCGAACTGCCGCGCGCGTTTCGTGTTCCCGGCTACCCGGTCACACCGGTCCTGTCCGTCATCGCCTGCGGATACATTCTGTTCAGCCTGCCCTGGATCACCTGGATCGCATTCGGATCCTGGGTTGTCGTGGTGCTGGCGTTCTACCTGGTGTGGGGCCGGCACCACAGTGCGCTGAACGACTTACCCAGCGAACCAGCCGAATTGCCCGAGAAGGAACCGGTATGACCGTCGTCGTCGGCTATCTCTCCGGCAAGGGGGGTAAGGGCGCCCTGCATCTGGCTGTCGAATCTGCCCGCGTCCTGGAAACCTCGCTGACTGTCACCACGGTGGTGCCCAAGCCGTGGACCACGCTGTCGAAAGCCAAGATCGACGCCGAGTACGCCCAGTGGGCACAGAAGCTATCCGAAGATTCGAAGTCCGAAGCAGCCGCATATCTCGAAAAGATTAGCGCTGGAATCGACGTCACGTTCCACAACGTGGCGCATCGCTCGGTGTCCGGCGGGCTGCTGGAAGCCGTCGAGGCATCGGACGCGGATGTGCTCGTCGTTGGCTCTGCCTCGGAGGGACGCCTCGGCCAGGTGGTGCTGGGCTCTACCGGTGACCGGCTGTTGCACTCCTCCCCCGTTCCGCTGGCCATCAGTCCCCGCGGCTACCGCGGCTCGAAGGCAGGCACGGTCAGCCGGGTTACCTGCGGGTACCCCGGCACCGAGGATGCTGTTGACGTTGTGCACCAAGCAGTTCGACTGACCCAGCGCCTGCACGCACCATTGCGCGTGGTCACCTTCGCGGTGCGCGGACGCACGATGCTGACCGCCGGTGTTGGCCCCGAGGCTGAGGACGCCGTGCTCGCCAGCTGGGTCACCCAGTCCGAGGACGCTCTGGCCGCGCTGCGCCATGAAGGGATCCTCGAGCCCGATGCGGAACTCAAGGTCGTAACCGGCGACAGCTGGGATGACGCATTGGACAACGCCGAATGGCTCGACGGCGAGCTACTGGTTCTCGGCAGCCGACCGCACAGCACCGTCGCCCGCGTCTTCCTCGGCTCGCGCGCCACCAAGATCGTCAGGCACAGCCCGGTACCCGTCGTGGTGATGCCGGGCTAATACGTCAGGTGCCCCTTGTCCACCGGCACCTGGGCGCCGGCCAGCGTGCCGGAGGCATCGCCCGCCAGCCAGAGCACCACATCGGAGATTTCGTCGGGCTCGAGCATCTTGGTGGGTGACAACGGCATTGGGGCAATGCTCGGCAGGTAGTTGGGGTGCTCGGCCAGCAGCTTCATCATGGCGTCACCGGTGATCATCGGCGTGGTCACCCCATACGGATGGATCGAGTTGACCCGGATCCCGTATTCGGCGAGTTCGATCGTCAACGACTTGGTGAGCCCGGTCAGGCCGAACTTCGAGGCAACGTAGGCGCCATTGCCCGGGGTGCCCTTGAGCCCGGACACCGAGCTCACGATCACGATCGAACCACCGTTACCGGCCGCGATCATTGTCGGGACAACGGCTTTCACGGTCTTCCAGGTACCGGTGAGGTTGGTATCGATGATGTCTTCCCACTGCTGGTCGGGCATCTCCCACAACCGGCCCCAGCTGAGCACTCCGGCATTGGCGATCAGGATGTCGATGTGCCCGAACTGGGCGACAGCCTCCTCGACCACACTCTGCAGCGCCGCACCGTTGCGGACATCTGCCTGCTCGGCGATGATCTTGCGCCCGGCGGCCTCGACCAGCCGAGCGGTCTCCTTGAGGTCTTCCGGGGTGGCGGCGTCATACCCCGCGTACTCCGACACGGGGGCGCAGGCGTCGATCGCGACAATGTCCGCGCCGGCCTGGGCCAGCCGCACGGCATGCTGGCGTCCCTGGCCGCGAGCCGCACCGGTTACGAAGGCCACTTTTCCGGACAAGGTCTGATGGGCCGGCTGATCCGCCATGTCTGCTCCTTTGCAATCCACACCAGGCTAGCAGCCGTTCTAGAACGTGTTCCAGATTGAGGACCGCTCAGCGAGCGGGAAAGAAGCGGGCCTAGAGGTCGCCGAGGATCTCCGCACGTTTGGTGTTGTACTCCGCCTCGGATACCAGTGACGCGAGCTTCAACCGATCGAGTTCGGCGAGTCGGTCGGCCACCGAGCCCGTGGGAGTGGGGTCGGCAGAGGGAGCGCGCTCGGCCCCTTCCGTCTTTCGCAGGATCGCATCGATCTGTTGGCGAACAACCGGATTCGAGCGGATGTCCACCACACCGTCGGTGCCTACGCCATTGGCCTTGAGAACCTTCATGATCTCGAAGAGTGGGCCGGCCTGCCCGGTGAGGTCGTACTCGCGGCCTTGCGACGAACTGGTGAACTTGGCCGGCACCTGACCGTTGAGCAAAGCACTGCGCTGCCAGTCGATCTGAAACTGCTCGGTGCCTGGCGCGACGAGCACGACGAGCTTGCCACGCGAGAGGGCCGGCACCTGCAGCACCGACACCCGCGTTCTGGTCTCGGCACGGAACGGACTGATCCCGTCTCCGTGTATCTGCAGCGTCAGCTTGATCACCGGCTGATCATTGACCCGCATCCCGGTCTCATTGGCCGCCACCACATCGGCAAGCGCGAGAATACCGTTGGCCTCCAACAACTTGCGTGTCTCGTCGGTCCTGGTGAATATCAGTGTCAACACGAATGCCAACACCACGATCCCGATGGTGATTCCGACACCGCTGTACAACATCCAACTCGTCGCGGGTTCGTCGATCACGTAATACATCACGATGAATATCGGCCCGACGATCCCGCAGAGCAGCGAGAAGGCCAGGATTTTCAGAAAGCGTGCCACCACGTTCATGGCGTTCATCATCCACCAACTGCCCGGCATCTTGTGCGGGATCTGACCACGCCCTAATATTGGCAATAGATGTTGTCAACGATGCCGGCATCGCCCGACAGGAGGCACTCGTAATGCCCAAGCTCACCGCCGTGGATCGCTCGTCAGCGCGCGATTCCCACCCGTACGACTACTACCGCCGGCCAGGTATGGACCTACGCCCAATTCCCGAGAGCAAGAACGATTTCGGCTGGATCTGGCGCCACTGCCGACACACATTGTTCGACAACTGGTTCGACGTCGAAGACGAAGTCACCCCGACACCGCTGACTCGCCTGTTCGATGACCACATGTGGCAGGGCGACGAGCTGATGGACGCCGTGGTGGCCATGTTCGACCGGATGGGCTCCCAACAGGCCCGACCGTTGTTCGAACAGGCCATCACCGAAGGCATCGATTCCCTGGACGACCCACCGGAAGAGCTGCGCGCACTCCTGGAAGACGCGTATCGGATTCCAGAATGGTGGGACCCGGTCAAAGCGGAGCGGGGACGACAACGGCTGTATCGGACCACCGTGCCCACGTTCCTCATCATGGCGACATTCGGAGTTTTCGACACCGTGATGAATTCAGATGTTTCGGCCTCGACCGGCGCGACCGGAAGGTTCCGCGACCAAGGGCCACAACGGCAGATCGAGACCGGCAGGTTCTTCGCCACCCTATTCGACCGCGACGCAATGCGGCCCGGCTCACCGCAGATGAAGCTGACCCTACGCGTGCGGCTTGTACATTCGCTGGCCCGCAAGGGCCTTCGAGCCGCATGGGGTCCAGACAACTATGCGAAATTCGGTGCGCCGATTCCAAACTCATCGATGTGCGGATTCATCGAGGCGGGGGCATTGGGTGGACTGGTACTCGACCAGCGCTTCGGCCGACCGTGCACACTCAAGGAGGTCGATGATGTGTGGCACTACATGTCACGATGGGCATTGCTTTTCGGCGTGACAGAGGAGTTATGCCCCAAGTCGGGCATCGAGGCTATGCACAACCTCGACTATCTGCTGGCGCGATCCGGCGAAGCATCGAAGTGGCGAGTGGAACTCGTGGAAGTCCTGTCCTCGCTCACTACCGGCGGATTCCAGAACCAAATGGGAGACCTGTTGTATTCGACCGTCATTGGCGGTCCCGGCTCGGTTCTCATGGGATCGCAAGCCATGGACGAATTCTTGCGCGATACGCGATACGAACAGATCCCTCATCGCCTTCCCGGCACAATCGTCAAAGCCATCGCGACAGCCGGTGGGCATGCCGCCGCCATCCGCGATCGGCTACCAGGAATCGACTGGGTCCGCCGGACTGCGTACGGAAGGCTGATACCGAACCCCAGCATTCTCATCAACCCGGTCTTCGATGTTCTCGAGAAGCTCCACAAGGTCAGCTCCACGTACACGATGCACGACACCAACACCTCCGGGCATGCCTTCGCCCGCTAGGTCGCGATGTCAGCACTTGTAAGCCTCCGCCGCGCGACCTAATATTGACAATGCACGTTGTCAATGATGTCGACGTCAACACCCCAGGAGGCGCCCGGATGCCCGAGCTCACCGTGGTCGACAAGCCGCCGTCAGGCGGTCCGCACCCGCTCGACTACTACTTCCGCCCGGGAATGGATCTACGTCCAATACCCGAGGGCAAGAACGAGTTCGGCTGGATCTGGCGGCATTGCCGACACTATTTGTTCGACCCTTGGTTCGATGTCGAGGACGAGGTCACCCCCACACCGGCGACCCGCCTGTTCGACGATCACATGTGGCAGGGCGACGAGCCGATGGACGCCGTGGTGGAACTGTTTCACGAGCTCGGGTCCGCTCCGGCCCGGGCATTGTTCGAACAGGCCGTCGAGCACGGCATCGACAGCCTCGACAATCCTCCCGAGGCACTGCGGGCTCTGTTCGCCGAGGCCTACTGCGTACCGCAGTGGTGGGATCCGGCTAAGGCGGAACGCGGTCGACTGCGGGCGCGCCAGGTGACCACCGCGACCACCGCGGTCATGGCGACCTTCGCGGTGTTCGACACCGTCATGAACTCGGACGTATCGGCGGCCACCGGAGCCACCGGCCGGTTCCGCTATCAGAGCGCCCAACGGCTGGCCGAGACGAATCGGTTCTTCTCCATGATCTTCGACCGCGACGGTCTGGTACCCGGCTCCGAACAGATCAAGCTCACCATGCGTGTGCGATTGGTGCACTCACTGGCCCGACGGGGTCTGCGGAGTGCCTGGGGCGAAGACAATTTCGCCCAGTACGGCGCTCCCATCTCCAACGCATCCATGTGTGGGTTCATCGAGGCCATGCTCGGGGCACTCCTCGTCGACTATCGACTCGGAAGATCTTGCACGCTCAGGGAAATCGACGATGTCTGGCACTACTTGCTGCGCTGGGCGCTGATGTTCGGCGTCACCGAGGACCTGCTGCCGCGAACAGGCATCGACGCCATGCGCAATCTCGACTACCTGCTGGCCCGTTCGGGAGATGCCTCACGCTGGCGCGTCGAGCTGATCGAAGCACTGGCCACGGGCATGTCCGGCACGCGTACCGGACCCGCCCGGCGCCTCTTCGCCGAAGTACTCGCCGGACCCGGCTCCATGCTGATGGGGCCCGCGGCGATGGACGAATTCTTCCAGGGCACAACCTTCGAAGGCATCAACCATCGCCTCTCGGGCTGGCTGTTCAGCCGGGCGGCCACGGTCAATGCCAACGCATCAGCGGTTCTCGATCGGCTGCCCGGCATCGGGCTGGTGCGTCACCGGCTGGACGCCTTCAACCCCAATCCCAGTGCGGTGAACAATCTTTTGTCCGAGTTGATCGAGAAACGCGCCAAGGTGGCGTCGACATACACCATGCACGACAACAACACCTCCGGGCACGCCTTCGCCCGCTGACCAATCCTGCCGAGTGTCGACTTGTCGTGCGAAAACACGAGAAAACGGCGCAGCAAGTCGGCACTCGCCACAGTGCCCACAACGAAAACGGCGCCCACCCCGAAGGGTGAGCGCCGTTTTCTTGGCGTACTTAGATCACTTGTGGATCTTGGTCACGCGACCGGCGCCGACGGTACGGCCACCTTCACGAATCGCGAAACGCAGACCCTCGTCCATGGCCACCGGCTGGATCAGCTTGACGGAGATGTCGGTGTTGTCACCGGGCATAACCATCTCGGTGCCCTCGGGCAGTGTCACCACGCCGGTCACGTCCGTGGTACGGAAGTAGAACTGCGGGCGGTAGTTGTTGAAGAACGGCGTGTGACGGCCGCCTTCGTCCTTGGACAGGATGTAGACGCTGCCGTCGAACTCGGTATGCGGGGTGGTGGTGCCGGGCTTGACCACAACCTGGCCACGCTCGACGTCCTCACGCTTCACACCACGGACCAGCAGACCGACGTTGTCGCCGGCCTGACCCTGATCGAGCAGCTTGCGGAACATCTCGACACCGGTGACCGTGGTCTTGGTGACGGTGTCCTTGATGCCGACGATCTCGACGTCCTCGTTCACGTTGATCACGCCACGCTCGACGCGACCGGTCACCACGGTGCCACGACCGGTGATGGTGAACACGTCCTCAACGGGCATCAGGAACGGCTTGTCGGTCTCGCGAACCGGGTCCGGGATCGACTCGTCGACAGCATCCATCAGATCGCCAACGGTCTTGGCCCACTCGGCGTCGCCCTCGAGCGCCTTCAGCGCGGAGACGCGAACCACGGGAGCGTTGTCACCGTCGAAGTCCTGGCTGCTCAGCAGCTCCCGGACCTCCAGCTCGACGAGCTCGAGGAGCTCCTCGTCATCCACCATGTCGGACTTGTTCAGCGCGACGAGGATGTAGGGCACACCCACCTGACGGGCGAGCAGCACGTGCTCACGCGTCTGCGGCATCGGGCCGTCGGTCGCGGCGACTACCAGGATCGCGCCGTCCATCTGGGCGGCACCGGTGATCATGTTCTTGATGTAGTCGGCGTGGCCGGGGGCGTCGACGTGCGCGTAGTGACGCTTCTCGGTCTGGTACTCCACGTGAGAGATGTTGATCGTGATACCACGAGCCTTCTCTTCGGGAGCGTTGTCGATCTGGTCGAAGGCTGACGCCTCGTTCAGAGTGGGGTACTTGTCGTGCAGCACCTTGGTGATTGCCGCAGTGAGAGTGGTCTTGCCGTGGTCAACGTGACCGATGGTCCCGATGTTGACGTGCGGCTTCGTCCGCTCGAACTTCGCCTTCGCCACTGTTGTGTCCTCCTGGACTTTCTGTTGTCTCTGAGACTTTCTCAGAGGCAAGGGTTTTCATTTGCCTAGCGGACTCACTCGCGTAAGCCCGAATGGGTTGTGAGCTTTCGCTACTCCCCAGTCGCCTTCGCGATGATCTCCTTCGACACGTTCGCCGGAACTTCGGCGTACGAGTCGAACACCATGGAGTAGTTAGCCCGGCCCTGGGTCTTCGACCGAAGGTCGCCGACGTAGCCGAACATCTCCGACAGCGGAACCTGTGCCTTGACGACACGAGCGCCGCTGCGCTCCTCCATAGCCTGGATCTGGCCACGGCGGGAGTTCAGGTCGCCGATCACATCACCCATGTAGTCCTCGGGTGTGGTGACCTCGACAGCCATGATGGGCTCCAGGATGACCGGCTGTGCTTGCCCGGCAGCCTTTTTGAATGCCTGGGAACCCGCGATCTTGAAGGCCATTTCCGACGAGTCAACATCGTGGTACGCGCCGTCGAGCAGCGTGACCTTGACGTTCACCAGCGGATAGCCGGCCAGGATGCCGTACTGCATGGCGTCCTGCGCGCCGGCATCCACCGACGGGATGTACTCGCGTGGGACGCGGCCACCGGTGACCTTGTTCGCGAACTCGTAGGTGGCGCCGTCCTCGGCATCCACCAGCGGTTCTACGGAGATGATCACCTTCGCGAACTGGCCCGACCCACCCGTCTGCTTCTTGTGGGTGAACTCGACCTTCTCCACCGCGCGGCGGATGGTCTCGCGGTAGGCCACCTGCGGCTTACCGACATTGGCCTCGACCTTGAATTCGCGGCGCATGCGGTCCACCAGGATGTCCAGGTGCAGCTCGCCCATGCCACCGATGATGGTCTGGCCGGTCTCGTCGTCCTGCTTGACCTTGAAGGTGGGGTCTTCTTCGGCGAGCTTCTGGATCGCGGTGCCCAGCTTTTCCTGGTCGCTCTTGGTCTTGGGCTCGATGGCCACCTGGATCACCGGATCCGGGAAGGTCATGGACTCCAGCACGATCTGGTTGCTCGGATCGCACAGGGTGTCACCGGTGGTGGTGTCCTTGAGACCGATCGCGGCATAGATGTGGCCGGCGGATGCGGACTCGACCGGGTTCTCCTTGTTGGAGTGCATCTGGAACAGCTTGCCCAGACGCTCCTTCTTACCCTTGGTGGAGTTGACCACCTGGGTGCCGGAATCGACCTTGCCCGAGTACACGCGGATGTAGATCAGCTTGCCGAAGAACGGGTGAGTGGCGACCTTGAATGCCAACGCACTGAACGGCTCGTCGGTAGACGGCCTGCGCTGAATCAGCTCGTCTTCCTTGCCGGGCACGTGGCCGGTGACCGACTCGACATCCAGCGGCGACGGCAGGTAGTCGATGACGGCGTCAAGCATGGGCTGTACGCCCTTGTTCTTGAACGCACTACCGCACAGCACCGGGTAGGCCTCGGAACTGATAACCAGCTTGCGGATCGCACCCTTGATCTCGTCAATGGTCAGCTCTTCGCCGCCAAAGTACTTCTCCAGCAGCGTCTCATCGGTTTCCGCGACGGCTTCGAGGAGCTTCGCGCGGTACTCCGCGGCCTTCTCGGCCAGCTCGGCGGGAATCTCGACAACCTCGTACTGCTCGCCGAGCTTGGTCTCGCCACGCCACACCTTGGCGTTCATCTCGACCAGGTCGATGATGCCCTCGAAGTCGTTCTCGGCACCGATCGGCAGCTGAATGGGCAGCGCACGCGCACCGAGGCGATCCTCGATGGTCTTCACCGTGTAGTAGAAGTCGGCGCCCAGCTTGTCCATCTTGTTGACGAAACAGATGCGCGGCACGTCATAGCGGTCGGCCTGACGCCACACCTGCTCGGACTGCGGCTCCACGCCCTCTTTGCCATCAAAAACGGCCACCGCACCGTCGAGCACACGCAGGTTGCGCTCCACCTCGACGGTGAAGTCGACGTGTCCCGGGGTGTCGATGATGTTGAGCTGGTTTTCTTTCCAGTAAGCGGTCGTCGCGGCGGACGTGATGGTGATGCCGCGCTCCTGCTCCTGCTCCATCCAGTCCATGGTGGCTGCGCCGTCGTGGACTTCACCGATCTTGTACGTGATACCGGTGTAGAAGAGGATGCGCTCGGTCGTGGTGGTCTTGCCGGCATCGATGTGGGCCATGATGCCGAAGTTGCGAACCTTGTTCAGGTCGGTCAGCACTTCCTGTGCCACAGAAGTTTCCGCTCTTTCGCTTCGAATTGGGGATGGACGAACTGGGCGGGCCTCGCCGTGAGATGAGGCCCGTCAGATCACCAGCGGTAGTGCGCGAACGCCCGGTTGGCCTCAGCCATCTTGTGAACATCCTCGCGACGCTTCACCGAGGCACCCAGGCCATTGCTGGCATCCAAGATCTCGTTCGCCAGACGCTCAATCATGGTCTTTTCGCGGCGCGCCCGCGAGAAGCTCACCAACCAGCGCAGGGCCAGGGTGGTGGAACGATCGGGGCGGACCTCGACCGGCACCTGGTAGGTGGCGCCACCGACACGGCGGCTGCGCACCTCAAGGGCAGGCTTGACGTTGTCCATGGCGCGCTTCAGGGTGACAACCGGATCGGTGCCAGTCTTGTCGCGGGCCTGCTCCAGTGCGCCGTACACGATGCGCTCGGCGATGGACTTCTTGCCATCGAGCAGCACCTTGTTGACCAGCTGGGTCACCAGCTGCGAACTGTAAACCGGGTCGTTGACCAGGGGGCGCGCCGGCGCGGGTCCCTTACGTGGCATTAGCTCTTCTCCTTCTTGGCGCCGTACTTGCTCCGGGCCTGCTTGCGACTCTTGACGCCCTGGGTGTCCAGGGACCCGCGGATGATCTTGTAGCGCACACCGGGGAGGTCCTTCACACGACCGCCACGCACCAGCACCATCGAGTGCTCCTGCAGGTTGTGACCCTCACCCGGGATGTAGGCGGTGACCTCGACCGCGCTGGTCAGCCGCACACGAGCCACCTTCCGCAGCGCCGAGTTCGGCTTCTTCGGGGTGGTGGTGTACACGCGGGTGCAGACGCCACGGCGCTGCGGGCTGCCCTTAAGGGCCGCAGTCTTCACCTTGGCGACCTTGTCGCGGCGACCCTTGCGGACCAGCTGGTTGATGGTTGGCATGTACCGGCTTTCTCTTCCTTCGAGTTACTTCTAACTACCGTGTGGGGCTCTAGCGTCGCGAGCCCTCAAAAGGCCCTGTTGTCCTGCAGTTTCTGCCCGTATCGGTATCCCGAGGCCGGGCGTGTCGCACACACCGCGGCCGCGAAGAAAAACTCCTTCACCCTCTGGGCATGCGAATTGACCTGGCGCCCTATCAGACCCTCACTAAGTAACCCAGTGATGGCCATCGGCCAGGCACAGCGCCCTACCATACCAGGGCTGATCACAGTGAGACAAACTCGCCTACCAGCGACAAAGCGCAGGTCATCGCCGACTCACTCAGGATCGAGCAACTTGCCTGACTGAGCGGCCCGCTCTTCGCGCCAAGCGCTCATCTGAGCCTTCCGCTCTTCGTGCCAAGCGCTCATCTGAGCCTTCCGCTCTTCGCGCCAAGCGCTCATCGCCGCTCGGCGAGACCCGACGCAAAGCGGTGCACCATCTCCGTAAACGCGATATCGGGATCCATCTCGATGCCCGCCATGAAGCCCGTCATCTCCAGCATGACGAACCCATGCATCGCGGCCCACAGCTCAACACCTGCATGAAAGGCCGTGTTCTCGTCGAGCCCGTACACGCCGATGGCCTCGGTCGCAGGCTTGGCCAATTCACGCGCGTCGATCGTCGGACGGTTCACATCGTCCAGGAACGGCATCCGGGTCAAGGCGGCGTATCTGCCTGGATGGTGGTGCGCGTAGCTGCGATATGCACCCGCCATGGCCAGGATCGCGTCCTCGCTGGTACGACCCGCGCTCACGGTATGCAGCATGCCGACAATCTCGACCAGTACCCGATCGCGTACCTCGTGGCGCAGATCATCGAGGCTGTCCACATGGTTGTAGAGCGATGGCCCCTTCGTGCCCAGCTCGACAGCCAACGCGTTGATGGTCAGCGCGTCCCAGCCGGCCCGGTCGAGAAAGGACAGCGCGGCGTTGACAACGGTGTCGCGGTTGAGCCGAGTTGCCCGCGCAGGATTTCTGCGATGCGCGGTTGCGGGCTCGCTCGTCACGTCTGGCCGCCTTCGGGGGTGAGTCGTTCTAGTTTGGCGCTCTCTGGTGCGGCCGCCTGGGCAGATGGCCTGGTATGACCCTATCTCCCCCCACCGCCACCTTTGTGTTTGTCAGCCTACCGAGCCTGTCGTGGCGTGCCGTGGCCTATTCTCATCATGTGATCTGGACGCTGAAATGACACACGTTCTAGTTTCCGCTGGGCGACGCATACTGGTCGGCGTCCTGGTGACGGGCGGCATCGTCGCAATGACGAGTTCACCCGGGGGCCGTTCGGGCCTCGCCGACAACATTCGTCTGGTCAAGAACGGCGACACCCACATCACCCAGTACGGGCTCGTCACCACCATCGATTGCAGCGACGCCACGGTCTTTGTGAACGGATCGCAGAACGTCATCACCGCTCTTGGCAGCTGCTATGCGATCTCGGTGCAGGGATCGTCCAACACGATCATCGCCGACAACGTGGTCAACGACATCACCGTGTATGGCTTCAACCAGAAGGTGCTCTACAAGACCGGCGAGCCTGCGGTCATCGATCGTGGGCGCGAGCTGGGCATGATGAATTTCATCGACCGCATTCCCGGCTGATCCCCTCCCGTCACCCAAATCTCGGGATAATCGACGCCATGTCCCGCCACCGTGTCGTCCCCGCGGCAGTCCTCGCGCTCGCCGTCGCCACCCTCGGACTTGCAGGCTGCGGCGCCATCAAACCGGGTTCGAGCAACCCGACACCTGGCACCTGGACTCCCCCGTCCACCTCGGCGTCCTCCAGCCCCTCCACGCCGACCTCCGCCAAGGTGGACATCGGGGACGAGACCGTGATCGGGTACTTCGGCCAGACCACGACCGCCGCCTGCCAGGAGGGCAAGCGCCTGAACATCACGGGCGCCAACAACACACTCACCATCACAGGTGCTTGCGACAAGGTCACCGTCTCGGGCTTCTCGAACACCATTGCTTTCGACGAGCTGAAGACCGAGGTGACGGTCACCGGCTATGGCAACAAGCTCACTTACAAGGCGGGCGAGCCCAAGGTGAACAACTACGGAAGCAACAACACGATCGAGAAGGCTTCCTAGCCGAACCCCACAGTCCGCTCAGAGGACCGTCTGCACAATGTGTTCGACCAGCTGACGGGCCGCGGCGCAGCTGTCACCGCCCTTGCGATACTGAACCCACCAGGTCAAGGAACCGGTTCCCGCCGGAACGGTCACCCCACATCCCGAGCCACCGGGTCCGGTGCTGGTGAATCCCTTGCGGCCATTGATCGTAATGTCGGCGGTCTTCTGTCCCATCCCGTCCGCAGACGTGCGATCACGGTCGACGTCACCGCCCTCGTAGTACGCGTACAAGAGGTCGATCAGGTTTCCCGCGTCATCGGCGGCGACCCAATAGCACAGTGCCCCAAAGAAATTCTGATAGATCTGGGTGGCCTTGACGGTCTCGACGATCGTCTTCTCATCGAGCGGACCACACTGGCCGTTGGCGAACCCGTACGGGTCCAGCTTGTCGTTCTCGCCTCGCTCGTTCGAGCTCAATGACTCACCCGGAGCGACGGCGGCGCCGTCAACCGTGCGCGCGCATCCGGTCGGTCCTGCGAGAAGTAACGCCGCAGCGGCAAGCGCGCCGACAGTCCTTTTCATTGCTTGCCTACCTTGCCGAGGAGCGAGTCCATCAGGGTCTCGACGGCCTTGCACGGGTCGTTCTTGACGGCCCCCGATTGCAGAGACCAGTGCAGGAAGTCCGGTCCCGATCCCGCGGACAGCTCACACAGCCCGACATTGCTCACGCGGTAACCGGGATAGGACTTGGTGGTCACCGTTTCCACCGTGTGCCCGAGGTTTCGCGCGACCGACGCCTCTTTCTGCGCCGAGCTACCCCGGTACCAATACAGCGACAGGGACGTATCCGTGCTTCCCGGTCCAGTGGACCACCGGCAGCCCAGAAGGCTGTCCACGTCACGTTTGAGTGCCGGATTACCCACCGCCGCAGTGACTTCTGCGTCAGTCATGCCGCCACAGTCGCCAAGTTTGAAACCCTTACCGGGCCCGTTGTTCACCTCGGGCACCGTGGTCACCTGCACGTCGGGTGATCCGCCACTGTCGTCGTCACCACCGGAAGAGGACCGGGGCGAGCATCCGGCCAACAGCACGGCGACAACCACCAGGGCCGATACCGGAACAATCCGCGCACTCACGGTGTCCACAGTACGTCCGTATCCCGCAGGTCTCCCCTATGTCCGAGTGTGTCGGCACCGCCGAACCCCGCGTGTCAGACCCCGGCGCCGTGGCGACCCGCACCCGCGGCGAATCTGCCCGCCCCCTCCAGCGCTTCGGCCGCCACCCGCTCGATGCTGCCAAATTCGTTGTCCAACGCCGCTTCCTCGGTCATCCCCCACTGCGCGATGGCTGAATCGCGGTCTGCCCGCACACATTGTTGCGGGAATTCGGCGATCTCCGCGGCCAGTGTCTCCGCTGCCGCACGAGCCTGCCCGCGCGGGACCACTCGATTGGCGAGCCCGATGTCCAGCGCCTCAGGTGCCGCAACCGGACGTCCGGTGAGGATCAGGTCCATGGCGCGCGAGTGTCCGATCAGCCGGGGCAACCTGATCGTCCCGCCGTCGATGAGCGGCACACCCCAGCGCCGGCAGAACACACCCAGTACGGCATCCTCCTCGACCACCCGAAGATCGCACCACAACGCCAGCTCGATACCGCCCGCCACGGCATGCCCCGAGATCGCCGCGATCACCGGTTTCGACAGCCGCAGCCGAGACGGGCCCATCGGGCCGGGGCCGTGCGGGTGCAGTTCATTTCCCCGGTCGGTTCCCATGGCCTTGAGATCTGCTCCGGCACAGAATGTTCCGTTGTCGCCCCACAACACCGCCACGGACGCCTCGGGGTCCGCGTCGAATTCGGTGAAGGCTGCCAGCAGCGCCGCGGCGGTCGGGCCGTCTACGGCGTTGCGGGCGTGGGGCCGGTTGAGAATGACCGTCGTCACCGGCCCTGTCTTCTCGACGCGAACTGCGTTCTCACGCATGGGCTCTATCACAGGGAAGCCTCTTCCATCTCGGCGTTGTCGCGCAGCGTCACCAGTTCGTCCTTGAATTCCCGGTATCGGGACCGTATTTCGTCGGCGGGCCAATCCTTGGGTAACAACTCGTCCGGCAGTACGGGGTCGGCCAGCAGATGGCGCACCATCGCGGCAGCCAGCACAAATCGCGCGGGAATCGCCTCAGCCTGATCCCACCACTGCAGCAGGGCCGTCGCATACAGAGACCATCCGGGCAGATCCCACAGCTGAGCGGACAGGGCTTCGGGGTCTGCGGTTCGGGTGTGCAGGGCCCAGACGTGGTCGGTAACCGACCCCGGAAGGTCGATCTCCAGGTTGTCCGGACGCAGCCACACACCCTCGCGCAGTTCCCCGAAACGCCTTTGCCGCAAAGTAGTTCGTAGGTCGTTGCGGTCGCGTGCGTCGCGACCCACGCTGGTGATCACCAGCTGCGTCCAATTGCCGTCCCAGGAGCGTCGATGCGGATCACAGGCCTCGTCCTGCCGAAGCTGACGGGCCTGCAGACGCTCGGCGAGCCGGTATCCCGATTCCGTTCTCACAAGATCTCCCGCGGAGACCATCCGGGTGAGCGCCACCCGCACGGTGGTGTCACTGATTCCGAACAAGATGGTCAGCGCGCGGATTTCCCGCACCGACAGCTCGGCGGGGTGTGCGCCCAGCAGCAGGCTCAGGATGACCGAGCGAGCGGTCATCGGGTGATGATCGACCGGGTTGTCCATCACTACAGATCGGTGGGTCTGCGGCCGTAATCGCCATAGGGTTCATCGCGATGCCGGACTGCCTGCCGGTAGCCGTTCCCGATGGCATCGGCCGTGAACGCGTGGGCCTCCGAAGTATGCCGGGATATGCCGTCGAAGACGGTTCCCACCATGGCGCTGTTGGCGATCCCTTGATTGATGAGCACCGAGTTGCACGCGAGCTTGACCATCATCAACTGGTTCAGTGGCATGGCCGCGATCCGTGCCACCAGCCGCTCGGTGCGCTCGTCCAGGTCATCGGGTTCCGGCGCCTCGACGGCCAGACCCCACTCGTAGGCTTGTTTACCCGAGAGGCAATCCCCCGTCAGCAGAAGACGTTTCGCACGCTGATCGCCGAGCTTGTGCGCCCACAGTCCGGTGGCCGGCACACCCCACACCCGGGTGGGCGGGTATCCGATCTTGGCATCAGCGGCAACGATCAACTGGTCGGCATGCAGCGCGATGTCGGTGCCGCCGGCGACGCAATACCCGTGCGCTTTGACCACCGTTGGCTTGTTGGCGTGTAGTAACGACGAGAAGCCGCGGGTGAACCGGCTCATCATCTGATAGTCGAGCATGGGATCCCAGTTGATGTTCGGCAGGTGGTTGCGCAGCTGCACCTGCCCGTCCAGCGCGGTACCCGAATACTGCGCCGAGCCTTCGTCGTTCGCCTCGGCGTAGGCGCTGAGGTCGAAGCCGCCGCAGAATCCATCTCCCCGGCCCGACACCAGAATCACGTGAACCCGCGGGTCCAGGTCGGCGCGCTCCACGAGTGCCGCCAGCTCCAGCGGAGTTTCGGCGATGATGGCGTTGCCTTGCTCGGGCCGGTTGAAGGTGATGCGCGCGATGCGATCGGTGACCTCATAGGTCATCGTCTTCAAGGTTTCCATAGCTGCTAGCTACCCGCCTTGACGGTCGCCCGCTCCAGAATCGGCGACAGGTCCAATCCCGTGGGAAGCGTGCCGAATGCGCCACCCCAGTCGCCGGCCAATCGCGTGGCCAGGAATGCCTGTGCAACCGCCGGGTGACCGTGACGGGCCAGCAGCGCCCCCTGTAGGGCCAGACAGATGTCCTCGGCGACCTTGCGGGCACGGTAGGTGACGGAGTCCAGATCGATGAGCTGTGTATGCAATCCGTTGATATGCCGGTCCAGCCGCTCGTCCTGCCCCTGGGCCAGGGCAAGCTCCTTGAACAGCACCTCGACACATTCGGGCTTGGTGGCCATGGCACGCAATGTGTCCAGGGCACTGACGTTCCCGGACCCCTCCCAGATCCCCATCAGTGGCGCCTCGCGATAGAGACGTGGGAGACCCGAATCCTCGACGTACCCGTTGCCACCCAGACACTCCATGGCTTCACCGGCATGCGGGGTGGCGCGCTTGCACACCCAATACTTGCTGGCGGCCAACCCGATACGGCGCAGCAAGGACTCCGTTTCGTCTCCACGGGTGGCACGGTCCGTGGCACCCGCCATCCGCATCGCCACCATCGTGGCGGCCTCCGCCTCGATCGCGAGGTCCGCGAGCACGTTGCGCATAAGCGGCTGATCAATGAGGTACTCGCCGAAGGCCTTGCGGTGCTGAGCATGATGCATGGCCAGCGCCACGCCCGCGCGCATGCTGGTGGCCGATCCGAGCGTGCAGTCCAGCCGTGTCATGTTCACCATCTCGATGATGGTCTTGACGCCCTTTCCCTCCTCGCCGACCAGCCACGCCGTGGCCCCGTCGTACTCGACCTCAGAGGATGCGTTGGAGTGGTTACCGAGCTTGTCCTTCAAGCGCTGCAACCGCATCCGGTTGCGGGTGCCGTCCGGCAATATCCGCGGCAGGAAGAAGCACGACAGGCCGCCGGGCGCCTGCGCGAGCACCAGGAACACATCGCACATCGGCGCCGAGGTGAACCACTTGTGGCCCACCAGTGTGTAGCTGCCATCGGCGGTCAGGGTGGCCACGGTGGTGCCCGCGCGCACGTCCGAGCCGCCCTGCTTCTCCGTCATGGACATACCCGCCGTCAGCCCCGCCTTGGTGGCGGGCACCGCCAGCACCGGGTCATACACGCGACTGGACAGCAACGGCTCATAGATCGCCGCCAGCTCGGGATTGGCACGCAGTGCCGGCACTACCGCGTAGGTCATCGAGATCGGACACATGTGGCCGGGATCAGCGGTCCACACGCCCGTCTTCGCGGCGCGGACGACATGGGCGCCCGGGCGCTCATCGGCCCACGGTGCTCCATGTAGCCCGTGAGCGACCGCCTCGTGCATCAGCTCGTGATAGGCCGGGTCGAACTCGATTTCGTCGATCCGATGCCCCCAACGGTCGTGGGTGTGCAGCACGGGCCGGTTCCGGTTCGCCAGCTCCCCGGCGCGTTGCATGCGATCGGTGCCATTGAGCGCACCGACCTCGACAACCTCGTCCACGCCCCACTGCCCGCCCTCGCGGATGAGGGCTTCCATCAGCACGGGACTGGTCGCGGCGTTGTAGTCGTGCAGCGCAGGGACCTGATTGGTGACGACATGCGTATCGGCCATGCATCAGTGTTACATTTCTACGACAACCGCACAAGATCTGTTCACATGACCTTGGGCGTGCCATTCCTGCGCTACAAAGAGGGAGTGGAGAAGGTCGTCTTCGTATTGCGCCAACCATCCGATGCCACCACCGACGATTGGTCGGCGCAGCTGCACACGACCGTCGTCGACAAGATCCGGGCGGCAGGTGTGCACGGCGCGACCGTGTGCGTGCATGACGCCGCGGTGCGTGCAGCCAGCCTGCGTTTGGCAACCCTGGACCCACCATTGGCCGCCGTCGTGAGTGTGTGGGTTCAGCAGTCATACGGCCCGGCAATACGGGAGATCGAAGCGATTCTGGCCGCGACGTCGGCCCATGTGCATGGATATCTCGTCACGGAGTCGGTGCCGCTGCCCCCACCTGAGTCCGAACCCGGTTCGCGGTCAATGGGTTTCACCAACATCGCGCTGTTGCGCAGGCCCGCCGACATGCCATTCGAGGCGTGGCGACAGCAGTGGCAGGGCGTGCACACCCAGAACGCGCTCGACCTGCAATCGACCATCGGCTACGAACAGAACCTCGTAGTGCGGACCGTCACCGATGGCGCGCCCGCAATCTCGGCCATCGTCCTCGAACAGTTTCCCGAGTCAGCCCTCACCGACCCGCTGGCCTGGTACGGCGCCCTGGATCAAGATCAGCTGGGCCAGCGCGTGATGGCCATGCTGGAGAGCGTCAAAGCCTTTGGTGCTCACACCAATATCGACACCGTCGCGACCAGTAGGTACGACGTGATTCACCCATTCGGGTGACAACCCCGGCCGCCTCGTGCGTCGCGCGATATTGACATACAACCAAATGGTTGTACATTGGGATTCGTGACCGATGCGGATGAGGACAGGGCCGACGCCATGTTCCATGCGCTCTCCGACCGCACCCGACGCGACATCCTGCGGCGAGTGTTGGCCGGTGAGCACTCGGTCTCAACGCTCGCCGAGAACTACGAGATGAGTTTCGCGGCAGTGCAAAAGCACGTCGCCGTGCTGGAAAGGGCCGGGCTGCTGACCAAACGGCGTAGCGGTCGCGAACAGTTGGCGAGCGGCGATGTGGACGCGATTCGCTCGGTAGGCACCATGCTCACCGAACTGGAGCAGTTCTGGCGCGGCAGAATCGCCCGCATCGATGAACTCATCGCATTCGAATCACCGACGCTCAAACCACCACGGAAGGACTGAATCATGCCCGTAACCAATGTTACTCATGATATCGACACCCGAACCATCACCATCGAAGCCGAGTTCGAGGCGCCAATCAGCCGGATCTGGCAGATCTACGCCGACCCGCGCCAGCTCGAAAAGGTTTGGGGCCCACCGAGTTGCCCGGCAACGTTTGTCGATCACAACTTCACGCCGGGTGGCCGGGTGAACTACTACATGACAGGGCCGGCGGGAGAACGGTATGCGGGCTGGTGGGAGATCACGGCAGTCGATGAACCGAACAGCTTCGCGTTCAGGGACGGCTTCTCCGACGAGAACCTGAATCCGGTGGACAACATGCCGGTCTCGGAGAACCTGTACACCTTCATCGAGAAAGACGGCCGCACCCTGGCAACCTACGTGAGCACGTTTGAGACTGCCGAGGCATTGCAGAAGGTGCTGGACATGGGCGTCATCGAGGGCGCATCCTCGGCGATCAACCAGATCGACGACCTCGTCCGCTCGTGAGCGTTGCGCCCTAAGGAGTGCGGCCGGGGACGAGCCCGTTGACGTCCTTGGCCGCGCCCCGCTCGCCTAGCCGGGCCCTCAGGGCAGGGTCGTTGCGCACGCCTTCGACGATCACATCCAGTGGCAACGACTCGATCCGAGTGGTGATCGACGCGAGCGCACCGCCTTCGCTGCTCAACACCTTGAATGTTCTTCTGCCCCAATCGGGTCCGCCATCGCGGACACCGCCCATCTCAAGCCACGACAGCCCTTTCGCGCGTCCCGGCATCCACAATGCCTCGGACGAAAGAAGGAGGCTTCGGCTCCGGACCGGCACACCCACGAGGTCCCAAACCGCTCGTGCCAACGCGAGGGCACCGGACAACAGGCTTCCATAGAATGCGAAGAAGAACATTGCGCTCTCCTTGGCGGTTCGCGCACCTGCCGCAGGGTGCCCGAACACGCCGTTTTCGGTGGACATCCGAATTACCGCCGGAGCGAGCATCGCCATGCCCACGAGCAGCAGCACGGCCACACCCTTGAACCCAGGGTTGTAACGCAATGGAACCCGAACACCCGTGTGATCGACGCCATCGACGCGCCAACGCCATGGAGTCGCCATCCAATAGTCCGCGGAGGGAGTCCGGCGGTATCCGGGTAGGCCACCGTCGCACAGCGCCAAGAACCAACCAAGACCGAAAAACACCGAGCAGAACACGGCGGACCAGGCAGGAGCGGCTGTGAACCACGGACCGATGGCTAGTACCGGACCGAACCACACCGTGACGAAGCGCCGAAAATCGAACCTTCTGTTGTTGCGCGTCTCCCCCAACATGGCTACTACTATACGGAATCCCTGACACAATAGTTTGCTGCAGGTACTCTCAACTACGCTCGGGTGATGGTCGTATACCCCGGCCCAAGGGGCCCGGAGACCGAGTGACCGTGCAGGTCAGCCTCGATACCGACCGCACCTAGGCGTCTTGTTTTTCCTGCCGTGCCGGTTCACCGTGGTGAATGAAGTAACCAAGCACCACAATGACAAACCAGACCAGGCCCACGATGATCGCGGTACGGCCGTCCTCTGTGAAGAACAGCAGAACCACCACGAGCGCCAGGAAGGCCAGCGCCAACAGGTTGGTCACCGGCGCCCCGGGGAGCTTGTAGTCCGAGGCGGGCAGTTCTCCGGCAGCAACTCGCTTCCGATAAATCAGGTGGGACACCAGGATTGAACCCCACACAAAAATGATGCCAATAGTGGACACCGACGTGATGTAGGCGAACGCCTTGGCCGGCGACAGCCAGTTGACGAACACGCCGATACCCATGGCGAGTGCCGAGAAGCAGATGGCCAGCATCGGGACGTGACGTGAGCTCAACGACTGCAGACCCACCGGGGCATCGCCGCGCTGTGCCAGGCTGCGCACCATCCGGCCGGTCGAATAGATGCCCGAGTTGCAGGAGGAAAGTGCAGCCGTCAGCAAGATGAAGTTCACGATGTTCGCTGCCTGCGGAATGTTGAGGTACTCGAACACCGCGACGAAGGGACTCTCACCCTTGTGGTAATTCCGCCAGCCCTGGATCGACAGAATGACGATAAGCGCACCCACGTAGAACAACCCGATACGGAATGGCAACGTGTTAATCGCCTTGCGCAGAGTCACTTTCGGGTTCTCGGCCTCCCCCGCCGTGACACCGACGAGCTCAACGCCGACATAGGCGAACACCACGATCTGCAGGCTCAGCAGGGCCTGACTGAATCCCGTCGGGAAGAACCCGCCGTCGTTCCAGAGATTGGCGACGGTAGGGCCCGACTCCGGCCCGAGTCCCGAAATGGGAAGCAGTACACCGATACCGATGATGATCATGCCGACGATCGCCGTCACCTTGATCATCGAGAACCAGAACTCCGCCTCGCCGAAGAGCTTCACCGATATCAGGTTGGCCGCGAACAGGATGAGAAGAACGGCCAGGGCGGTGACCCACTGCGGGACGCCAGGCCACCAGCGTTGGATGTATACGCCCGCGACGGTAATTTCCGCCATACATGTTGTGGCCCAGACCGCCCAGTACGTCCAGCCGTTGGCGAAGCCGGCGAAACGCCCCATGAATTCCTCGGCGTACTCGGAGATGCTGCCCGAGACTGGCCGATAGACCAGCAGTTCACCGAGTGCGCGCATGATCACGAAGATGGCCAGACCCGCGACCAGGTAGGCCAAGATGAGTGCCGGGCCGGCCTTCTCGATCGCCCCACCGGCCCCGTAGAAGAGGCCAGTGCCGATGGCACCTCCGATCGCGATCATCTGCACCGTGCGGGCAGAGAGCCCACGTGAATATCCGGCGTCGGGCGTCTCGGACTCGGAATTGGCAACGGTCATCGGAACATCATTGCGCGAGTAGACACTTATTGCAGAGGAAAACAAGACACCGTGCACCACGGCGGGGAATTTGGCGCGTATGCGTGGAATTGCGGGGCGAAGATGAGTAATTGTGCGCTGAGTTGACTTCGCCAATCTGCCTACGCTTCTGACGTGATCAAGCCATCGTTTCTCGAGCGCGTGATGTTGCCAACGCTTACCGCGATCTTCCCGTTCGCGATCGTCGCGGGCCAACTGGGTCTGGATCTGTGTCGGTGGTGGGCGGTGTACGTTGTCGCAGCCGCTGCGACAATCACGATGAGCATTGGCACGTTCGCAATGTGCAAAGCTGGCGGTCCGAGACTGACCGTGAGCTACCCCTGGGCGATCTACTGGCTTGGGTTGGCGGCGCTGACGGCCGTGCAGGGGTTCTTCTACACAGAGTTCCGCAACCAGTGCCCGGTGCGCGGCCCGGTCATTCCGATCGACATGCTGCTTGAGTGGCTTATCGCACCGACAGTGCTGGTGGTCGTGATGGTGAGTGCGTTCCGATACGCACGCCAGCACCGGGACAACTGAAGCCGTCGAGATCGACGACATGCTAGGCCCGACTCGATCTTTCGCTGCAAAAAAGTTGATTTCGTCACGCGGCTGCCAACGCTGACGTGAAAGCGCAGCAGAACGAAAAAGGCCCCCGGGATTACCCAGGGGCCCTTCTCGTGCTTACGACTTAGCGGTAGTCGCTGTATCCGTAGTCGTCCAACGGCACCGCAGCACCGGTGTTCGAACCGAAGTCGGGGCTGTAGTAGGCATCCTCGTACGACGGAATCGTGTACGCGGCCGCCCGGGCCTCTTCGGTCGGTTGCACCGAGATGTTGCGGTAGCGGTTGATACCGGTACCGGCCGGGATCAACTTACCGATGATGACGTTCTCCTTCAGACCATTGAGCCTGTCGCTGCGGCAGTTGATGGCCGCATCGGTCAGCACGCGAGTGGTCTCCTGGAAGGACGCCGCCGACAGCCACGAGTCGGTGGCCAGCGATGCCTTGGTGATACCCATCAGCACCGGACGGCCGGCCGCGGGCTCGTTGCCCTCGGCCACCACGCGACGGTTCGCGGTCTCGAACTCGCCACGCTCGGTGAGCGAGCCGGGCAGGAATTCCGTTGCGCCCGAATCGATGATCGTCACGCGACGCAGCATCTGGCGCACGATGACCTCGATGTGCTTGTCGTGGATCGACACACCCTGGCTGCGGTACACCTCCTGGACCTCGTTGACGAGGTGCACCTGCACCTGACGCGGGCCCATGACACGGAGCACCTCGTGCGGGTCGGCCGCACCCTCCATGAGCTGCTGTCCGACCTCGACGTGGTCGCCATCGGCCAGCGGACGCTCGGAGCCGTCCTCGTGCTTGAAGACGCGCAGGCGCTGACGCTTGGAGAGCTTGTCGTAGACGACTTCCTCGCCACCGTCATCCGGGATGATGGTGATCTTGTAGAAGCGCTCGCCCTCTTCGAGGCGAACCCGTCCGGTGACATCGGCAATAGGCGCCTTGCCCTTGGGAACTCGCGCCTCGAACAGCTCGGTGACACGCGGCAGACCACCGGTGATGTCGTCACCGACGCCACCCTGGTGGAAGGTACGCATGGTCAGCTGGGTACCGGGCTCACCGATCGACTGTGCGGCCACGATGCCCGCCGCCTCACCGATGTCGACGAGCTTGCCGGTCGCCATCGAGCGGCCGTAGCACATCGCGCAGACCCCGGTACCGGTGGTGCAGGTAAGCACCGACCGGACCTTGACCGTGGTGACACCCGCGGCGAGAAGCTTCTCGATCGCCGGATCGCCCAGATCGTGTCCACGCTCCACCAACACGTTGCCATCGGCATCCACCGCATCAGCGGCAAGAGTCCGTGCGTAGGCAGAGGTTTCGATGTGCGCGTCGCGGATCATCGTGCCGTCGTCCTGCTTCTCGGCGATGGTCACGTTGATGCCGCGCTCGGTACCGCAGTCGTGCTCGCGGACGATGACGTCCTGCGAGACGTCCACCAGACGACGGGTCAGGTAACCCGAGTCGGCGGTGCGAAGCGCGGTGTCCGCCAGGCCCTTACGAGCGCCGTGCGTGTTGATGAAGTACTCCAGAACGGTCAGGCCCTCACGGAACGAGGACTTGATCGGACGCGGGATGTACTCACCCTTCGGGTTTGTCACCAGACCCTTCATGCCCGCCAGGTTTCGCACCTGGGTCATGTTGCCGGTCGCGCCGGACTTGGGCAGCAAGGTAATCGGGTTGTCGTCCGGGTAGTGCTCCTCCAGCGCCTTACCGACCTCGTCGGTGGCTTCCTGCCAGATCTTGACCAGTGCGTCGCGACGCTCCTGGTGGTTCAAAGCACCACGCTGGTACTGCTTTTCGATCCGTTCCGCTTCCTTCTCGTAGCGGTCCAGGATCTCCGCCTTCTGGGGCGGCACCAGCACGTCGGCCATCGACACCGTGACACCCGAGCGCGTGGCCCAGTGGAAACCGGCGTCCTTGAGCTTGTCGACGGTCTGTGCGACCACGATCATCGGGAACCGCTCGGCGAGGTCGTTGATGATCGCCGACTGCACCTTCTTGTGCATCTGCTTGTTCACGAACGGGTACCCGTGGGGCAGCAGCTCGTTGAACAGCACGCGGCCCAGGGTGGTCTGAGCAACCCAGGCATCGCCTGGCCGCCAACCGTTTTCGAACAGCTCGGCCTCAACCTCGGCCGGCGGACGCTGCTGCGTCAGCCGGACCCGGATCGGTGCGCGGACGCTCAGCGCGCCACGGTCGAGGGCCATGATGGCCTCGGCGGGCGAGCTGTACACACCGGTCTCCGGCTGGTCCTTGGCGGCCGGCGTGTGCGCACCGGTATCGCCGGGGATCTCGGTGGTCAGGAAGTACAGACCGGTCACCATGTCCAGACGCGGCATGGCCAGCGGGCGGCCCGACGCGGGCGACAGGATGTTGTTCGAGGACAGCATCAGGATGCGAGCCTCGGCCTGCGCCTCCGCCGACAGCGGCAGGTGCACGGCCATCTGGTCGCCGTCGAAGTCGGCGTTGAACGCCTCACACACCAGCGGGTGCAGCTGGATTGCCTTGCCTTCCACCAGCTGCGGCTCGAAGGCCTGGATACCCAGGCGGTGCAGCGTTGGTGCACGGTTCAGCAGCACCGGGTGCTCGGCGATGACCTCTTCGAGGACATCCCACACCTGGGCGCGCTGACGCTCCACCATGCGCTTGGCGCTCTTGATGTTCTGCGCGTGGTTCAGGTCGACCAGGCGCTTCATCACGAACGGCTTGAACAGCTCGAGGGCCATCAGCTTGGGCAGACCGCACTGGTGCAGCTTGAGCTGCGGGCCGACCACGATGACCGAACGGCCCGAGTAGTCGACGCGCTTACCGAGCAGGTTCTGACGGAACCGACCCTGCTTGCCCTTGAGCAGATCCGACAGCGACTTCAGCGGACGGTTACCCGGTCCGGTGACCGGACGTCCACGACGACCGTTGTCGAATAGCGCGTCCACGGACTCCTGCAGCATCCGCTTCTCGTTGTTGACGATGATCTCGGGCGCACCCAGATCGATCAGTCGCTTGAGGCGGTTGTTGCGGTTGATCACGCGGCGGTACAGGTCGTTCAGGTCGGAGGTCGCGAAGCGGCCGCCGTCGAGCTGAACCATCGGGCGCAGCTCCGGTGGGATCACCGGCACCGCGTCGAGCACCATGCCACCGGGGCTGTTGGTGGAGTTCTGGAACGCTGCCACCACCTTCAGACGCTTGAGCGCACGAAGCTTCTTCTGTCCCTTGCCACTGCGGATGGTCTCGCGCAGGTTCTCGGCCTCGGCATCGAGATCGAAGTTCTGGATGAGCTTCTGCACGGCCTCGGCACCCATGGCACCGGTGAAGTACTCGCCGTAGCGGTCCACGATCTCGCGGTAAAGCAGCTCGTCGACGATCAGCTGCTGCACGGAGAGCTTGGTGAAGGTGGTCCAGATCTCGTCGAGCCGGTCCAGCTCACGCTGGGACCGATCGCGCAGCTGACGCATCTCGCGCTCGCCACCGTCGCGCACCTTGCGGCGCACGTCGGACTTGGCACCCTCGGCCTCGAGCTCGGCCAGGTCGGCTTCGAGCTTCTGGGCGCGGGCCTCCAGGTCGGCATCGCGCTGATCTGCGACGGCCTTCTTCTCGACCTCCATCTCGGCCTCGAGTGTCGAGAGCTCGTTGTGGCGCAGCTCGTCATCGACCGCGGTGATGACATAGGCGGCGAAGTAGATGATCTTTTCCAGATCCTTCGGCGCCAGGTCGAGCAGGTATCCGAGACGTGACGGAACACCCTTGAAGTACCAGATGTGCGTGACCGGGGCGGCCAGTTCGATGTGGCCCATCCGCTCACGGCGCACCTTGGCGCGAGTTACCTCGACACCGCAGCGCTCACAGATGATGCCCTTGAAGCGCACGCGCTTGTACTTGCCGCAGTAGCACTCCCAGTCGCGAGTAGGTCCGAAGATCTTCTCGCAGAACAGGCCGTCCTTCTCAGGCTTGAGCGTGCGGTAGTTGATGGTCTCCGGCTTCTTGACTTCGCCAAAGGACCAATTACGGATGTCATCCGCCGACGCGAGGCCGATACGGAGTTCATCGAAGAAGTTGACGTCGAGCACGTAAACTCCCTTTCCCCTTGCGGGATAGAATTCGGTTAGGCGAAGTCCTCAATGGACGCAGATTCGTTGCGGGACAAGTTAATTCCCAGGTTCGCGGCAGCGCGCTCCAGGTCCTCGTCATCGCCATCGCGCATTTCGATGGTGGTGCCCTCCTTGGACAGCACCTCCACGTTCAGGCACAGCGACTGGAGTTCCTTGAGTAGAACCTTGAACGACTCCGGGATCCCCGGCTCGGGGATGTTCTCGCCCTTGACGATCGCCTCGTAGACCTTCACACGACCGACGGTGTCGTCGGACTTGATGGTCAACAGCTCCTGCAGCGTGTACGCCGCACCGTAGGCCTGCATGGCCCAGCACTCCATCTCACCGAATCGCTGACCACCGAACTGCGCCTTACCACCGAGCGGCTGCTGGGTGATCATCGAGTACGGGCCGGTCGAACGCGCGTGAATCTTGTCGTCGACCAAGTGGTGCAGCTTCAGGATGTACATGTAGCCGACGGTCACCGGGTACGGGAACGGCTCGCCGCTACGGCCGTCGAACAGCCGCGCCTTGCCGTCACCGTCCACCATGACCTCGCCGTCCCGGTTGGGCAGCGTCGAGGACAGCAGTCCGGTCAGCTCCTCCTCGCGGGCACCGTCGAACACCGGGGTGGCCGTGCGGGTGTCGGCCGGGGCCGACTGCAGATCCTCGGGGAGGTTCTGCGCCCACTCGGGGTTGCCCTCGATGTTCCAGCCGGTCTTGGCCACCCACCCGAGGTGGGTCTCCAAGATCTGGCCGATGTTCATACGACGCGGTACACCGTGCGTGTTCAGGATGACGTCCACCGGGGTGCCATCGGGCAGGAACGGCATGTCCTCCGCAGGCAAGATCTTGCCGATGACGCCCTTGTTGCCGTGGCGTCCGGCCAGCTTGTCACCGTCGGAGATCTTGCGCTTCTGCGCGACATAGACCCGGACCAGCTCATTCACGCCGGCAGGCAGATCGTCGTCGTCATCACGCGAGAAGACGCGGATGCCGATGACCTTGCCGGACTCACCGTGCGGCACCTTCAGGGAGGTATCGCGGACCTCGCGGGCCTTCTCTCCGAAGATGGCACGCAGCAGGCGCTCCTCGGGGGTCAGCTCGGTCTCACCCTTCGGGGTGACCTTGCCGACGAGGATGTCGCCATCGCGGACCTCGGCGCCGATGCGGATGATCCCGCGCTCGTCGAGATCGGCCAGCACCTCATCGGAGACGTTCGGGATATCCCGGGTGATCTCCTCGGCGCCCAGCTTGGTGTCGCGCGCATCGATTTCGTGCTCTTCGATGTGAATCGAGGTGAGCACGTCCTCTTCCACCAGGCGGTTGGACAGGATGATGGCGTCCTCGTAGTTGTGGCCTTCCCACGGCATGATCGCCACGAGCAGGTTCTTACCGAGGGCCATCTCGCCGTTTTCGGTGCAAGGACCGTCGGCGAGAACCTGGCCGACCTCGACACGCTGACTTTCGTCCACGATCGGGCGCTGGTTGGCGCAGGTGCCGTGGTTCGACCGCGCGAACTTGCGCAGCCGGTAGCTCTGGCGGCTGCCGTCGTCGGCCATCACGGTGATGTAGTCGGCGGACACCTCTTCGATGACACCGGCCTTCTCCGCGATGACAACGTCACCGGCGTCGATGGCGGCACGCAGCTCCATACCGGTACCGACCAGCGGGGCCTCGCTACGAACCAGCGGGACCGCCTGGCGCTGCATGTTGGCACCCATCAGGGCACGGTTGGCGTCGTCGTGCTCCAGGAACGGGATCATGGCGGTCGCAACCGACACCATCTGACGCGGCGAGACGTCCATGTAGTCGACGTTGGTCGACGGCACGAACTCGACCTCGCCGCCCTTACGGCGCACCAGGACGCGCTCCTCGGTGAAGCTGCCCTTCTCGTCGGTCGGCGAATTGGCCTGCGCCACCACGTGGCGGTCCTCTTCGTCGGCGGTCAGGTAGCGGATCTCATCAGTGACGACACCCTCGACCACCTTGCGATACGGCGTCTCGATGAAGCCGAACGGGTTAACCCGCGCATACACCGACAGCGAGCCGATCAGTCCGATGTTCGGGCCTTCCGGGGTCTCGATCGGGCACATGCGGCCGTAGTGCGAGGGGTGCACGTCGCGGACCTCAAGGCCGGCGCGGTCACGGGTCAGACCACCCGGGCCCAGCGCCGACAGACGACGCTTGTGGGTCAGACCCGAAAGCGGGTTGTTCTGGTCCATGAACTGCGACAGCTGGCTGGTTCCGAAGAACTCCTTGATCGCCGCCACGACGGGACGGATGTTGATCAGGGTCTGCGGGGTGATCGCCTCGACGTCCTGAGTGGTCATGCGCTCACGCACGACGCGCTCCATGCGGGACAGGCCAACCCGAATCTGGTTCTGGATCAGCTCGCCGACGGTACGCAGACGACGGTTACCGAAGTGGTCGATGTCGTCGACCTCTACGGGAACCTCGAGGCCGCCGGGGGCGGTCATCGTGGTCTGGCCCTCGTGCAGACGCACCAGGTACTCGATGGTGGCGACGACGTCTTCCTCGGTGAGCGTGGTGGAGGTCACCAGAGCCGGGTTGGCACCACCCAGACCCAGCTTCTTGTTCACCTTGTACCGGCCCACGCGAGCCAGGTCGTAGCGCTTCTCCTTGAAGAACAGGTTCTCCAGCAGGGCCTGCGCGGACTCCTTGGTCGGCGGCTCGCCCGGACGCAGCTTGCGGTAGATGTCCAGCAGCGCCTCGTCGGGACCGGCGATGTTGTCCTTCTCCAGGGTCCCCATCATGATCTCGGAGAACCCGAAACGCTCAACGATCTGCTCGTTGGTCCAGCCGAGCGCCTTCAGCAGCACGGTGACCGGCTGGCGACGCTTGCGATCGATGCGGACACCCACGGTGTCGCGCTTGTCGACATCGAACTCGAGCCACGCACCGCGGCCGGGGATGACCTTGACGCTGTGCAGGGTCTTCTCGGTCGACTTGTCGATGTTCTCGTCGAAGTAGACGCCGGGCGAACGGACCAGCTGCGAAACGACCACACGCTCGGTGCCGTTGATGATGAAGGTGCCCATGTCGGTCATCATCGGGAAGTCACCCATGAAGACCGTCTGGCTCTTGATCTCGCCGGTGTTGTTGTTGATGAACTCGGCCGTGACGAACAGCGGAGCCGCGTACGTCATGTCCTTGTCTTTGCACTCGTCGACGGGTGCCTTGACCTCGTCGAAGCGCGGGTCGCTGAATGACAGCGACATCGAGCCCGAGAAGTCCTCGATCGGCGAGAGCTCCGTGAGGATTTCCTCAAGGCCGCCGGTCGGGTTCACCTCACCGCGTGCAGTCGCAACCTCACGCCACCGGGGTGAGCCAACCAGCCATTCAAAGGAATCTGTCTGCACATCGAGCAGGCCGGGAACCGCAAGCGGTTCACGCAGCTTGGCGAAGGACAGTCGGCTAGGGGCCCCAGGTACGGAGTTAGTAGTTGCGTTATCGGTCTTAGTCTGGCGAGAGACTGCCAAGATCGGTCCTCCAGTGTTGCCGCGCATCTGCGTTGTTTTGCGCAAGCAACGACCAAACACACACCCGATCGATCACAACATGAACCGACACCGTCGTGGCGAGGGAAGGTGGGCAGGAGGCAGCCAGCGCAACGTCTAACAATAGCGTACTATCGCGCAGCCTTCAACTGCCCGGTCAATTCTGCGGATCAGTGCTGGCTGGCGGCCTCACTGCATTCGCAAACGTCCGTGCTGCCAAACAGAGTGACTCGTCGCGCGCCGCCCGTCAAGAGATAGCGCCAGTATTTTCGGTGTTTCTTTTTTGCCAACCCCGAGCGCACACCGGGCGCAGGCAAAAGACGGCGTTGACCTGCATCCGGTATGACCTCGGCAACACGGGGATGCGCGGTCTCTCCCACACGCGACACATGGAGGCCGGGGCTCAGCTGTGCGGTCCGCCACCCACGCCGATAACACCCTTCCGTGGGACACAACGGGATTCGCGCCCACCGCGGCGGGGCCTCGCGGTGGCTCAGTCCACGGGCTGGAACTCGCCCATCGACCCCGGATTCACCGGGGCCGCTACCTACCCCCGGACGGGCGGGATCTGGCCTGTGGGAGCGTCGTCGTCGACCGTATTGATGGTCTGCGTGGGCACCTCGGTGTGCGGCGGCGCCAACGTGGCGGTTGCCGCGGTACCGGGCTCGTCCGCGAAGGTGTGCACGGGGAACTGGTGGGTGCCGGCAAGGCTGTCCTGGATAGCGGCCTGCGCGTTGGGCGGAAGCGAGTGCATGAGCTCACGAACCCGCGCCTGACGGCGACCGACGGCCGCCCGCTCCGGCATACCCGGGGTGGCCTGGATCTGCGGTGGCACACCCTCGATCTCCTCGACGCCACCGTCGTGGTGCCCGGCATCGACGAGCGCCTGCTCCTCGGCCATGGTGGCCTCGTCCTTTTCCTCGGACATACCGATCGGCCCGATGCGGCGACCGTTGAGGAACTGCCTGATCACCGGTTCGTCACTGGTCAACAGCACCTCGCGGGGGCCGAACATGACGAGCTGACGGCGGTACAGCATGCCCATGTTGTCGGGGACCGTACGAGCGATGTTGATGTTGTGCGTCACGATCAGGATCGTGGCGTCGATCTGGGCGTTGATATCGATGAGCAGCTGGCTCAGGTAGGCGGTACGCACGGGGTCCAGACCGGAGTCCGGCTCGTCACAAAGGATGATCTGCGGGTCCAGCACCAGCGAGCGGGCCAGGCCGGCGCGCTTGCGCATACCGCCGGAGATCTCGCCGGGGAATTTGGTCTCGTGGCCGGTAAGACCCACGACGTCAAGCTTCTGCATGACGATGTCGCGGATCTCGGATTCCTTCTTCTTGGTGTGTTCACGCAAGGGGAAGGCGGTGTTGTCGTACAAGTTCATCGAGCCGAACAGCGCGCCATCCTGGAACATCACGCCGAAGAGCTTGCGGATCTCGTACAGCTCCTTGGAGGAGCACTCCATGATGTTGGTGCCGTCGACGTAGATGGCACCCTGCTCCGGACGCAGCAGTCCGATCAGTGACTTCAGGAAGACGGACTTACCGGTACCGGACGGCCCCAGCAGCACGCTCACTTCACCCGGCGGCAGGGACAGGGTGACATTCTCCCAGATTCGTTGTGAACCAAAGGACTTGGTCAAACCCTCAACGGAGACTTCTGCACCCACCAGGCGATCCTTCCGCGACACGCACACGTCACCACCAACCCGGCCAGGCTGTGGTTCGGATCACTTTAGCGCATGCCCAGGAGCTGCATCGCGTTTGTACCCAGACCAGCCCGTCGACTGGCTAACTGTGATAACCAGGCACTACGCGTCTAGTGCACGCTGCCGCCGGTGTTCCGCGAGTTCGCCCTCCCCCAGCTTCGACGACTACTTGTCGACGGGCTCCTTGTCGGCAGAATCATGCCGACGGCGCTCGACGATCAGCAGTGCCCCGGCCAGTAGCGCGATGAGCACCACGATCAACCCGACGACATCGGCGAAGACACTCGGATGCGTGAGGCCGTATCCGGTCAGCAGATCCACCTCTGCGCGCTGCCGAACGAACTGACCGAGGACCACGCCCAGCGCAGAAGCTGTGACCGCCAGGCCCCCGACCACCGTCAACTGCACCGGCGAAACCCCGTGGAACACCGCGTAGAAAAGGTAGACGGCCAGCGTCCCGATACCGGCCCCGGAAAACAGCAGGCCCAGTATCAATCCACCCTCAGTCGTCGCGGCGTCCAGCTCGATGACGGTCGCCACCACTCCGGCCACCAGCAATACCACGCCCAGCGCCGCGACGAGCGTGCGCTTGCCCGCGTCGATGAGGTACCCGGCGATCGGAGACAAGACCAGTCCGGAGACAAACAGGGCGAACGCGGGAGTGTCTGACGGCGCCTGCTCACGATCGATCGACCACCACATGGCGGCATGATCGAAGTCGGCGAACCGCACCAGGAATGTGAGCACGGTGATGGCCAGCAGCGCGGCCAGCACGACTGGACGGGTCAGTACGTCCGCGGCGATCAGTGCCGCCGAGCCCCTGCGCCGCGTCTGCGCGAACAGCGCACCGAAGGACACCACCACGATGATCCCGAGGATCACCGCACGCGCTGGTGAGGATTCGTCGATCAGGAGCCAGGCCAACGCGGACACCCCAATCAGCCACAGCAGAGCACCCACGAGATCGAAGGTGTCGAACGTGCCGACGAATTCGCGGTGCGGCTGGGTGAGAACCACGACCAGCACCACGACGGTCGCCGCAAGAATCCCGTAGGTGATCGGGCGCCAGTTCTGCGGCGAGTTGATGTCCAAAACCTGACCCGCCAGCATCGCCAGCGGGTACATCGCCACCCAGAATCCCAAGGACAGACCGCGGCCCTGTCTCGGTGTCGAATGCAGGACGATCAGCATCGAGGCCACCATGGTCAGCCCAGCGCCCAATGCCGAAACCAGCATCACCCAGGCAAGTAGCGTCGCCGATCCCGGTATCAACGAACCGGCCGTCGAGAGGCCCAGGATCACCAGGCCGGCGGCCAGGAAGGTCGTCGGCCGAATGTGATTTCCCAACCGGGCGAACACAAGCAATGTCACCACTGCCACCACGTCACCCGCGACGGTCGCCCACTCCACCGTGCCGAGGGCGTCATCACCCCGGTCCACTCCCCACACCGCCGCCAGACCGTGGTCCAGCATGGTCACCCTTGCCACCAGTAGCGCGGCGCAAGCGATAAGGACGTGCCGTACGGCCAGATTCATGTCACCTTCATTCTCTCGTCTTGATCACTCTATGAGCCCCATCCACATTCGTCCTGCGATAGCCGTTATGGCCAGAGCTACCTACGGACTGGCCGGGCCGGTTCCGCGCCTGGCGCGGGCCCACCGGATGGCCCGCAAGGCCACCCATCCCAGCGCGACGATCAGCGCCAGCACCACGACAAACGCAAGAATCGGCACCGCCAAGGCGAGAATCGTCAGGACGAGTGAGGTGCCATCTTCAGCGGTCGAGACCACCGGATTCCCCACGCCTGCAGTGGTGCCCGTCACAAAGGGGCGTGCGACCGTTCGGCCGGCATGCACACTGCCGGCCGTGACGGCCCCAAGGATCGCGGCCACCGCGGGTGGCAGATTCGACGAAAGGCTCGTTTCTGCCGTGAACAAAATGGCACCCGACGCAGGCGCGATGAACGTGCCGACCGCATGCAGGACCGAGTCCAGGGCTGGAATTTTGTCGCCGACGAGGTCGAGCACGAAGACGACCACAAGGACGATGAGCGCCGGTGTAGAGGACAGCCAGCCGTACGACGGCCCGAGCTCGATCCACCCGAATCGGTCGGCGGCGCCCACCGCGAGCAACGGCAGCCAAGCATTCAGTCCGGCGGCACCCGAGAGCCCGAATGCCCCGAGGATGGCGCTGATGGCCGAGGTGATCTCCATGTCACGAGTGTGACGCGGTCGCGCAGTTTCAGCGGCGATTTCCCGATGGCGTCACGCGCGTGTGTCGAGTTCTACGACAACCGGTGTCCCGGCCCTCGAACCAGGCGCGATGCAGTTCGACGATCTTGCGTCGCGATGGCAACCCCTTGCGGTGGAACATGTTTTCGACGTAGTCGAAGGGATGTACGACGCCGCAGAACCGCGCGCGGGCCGCGTCGTACACCGGGTCGCCGGGTGCGATCGGCCGAGCCGTACCCGAGTACGTTTCATCGGTGAGCCTCAGGCTTACCTGCGGATTAGCCTGAATGTTCTTGACCCACAGGGTGTGCCGGCCGGTGATCGCGGCCAGATATGCCCTGTCCCCGTCACGCACCGCCTTGACGTACGTGACGCGCGGACTCCCGGATTTCCTTCCGACGGTGGTCAGTACCCCGACACCGCGAGGCACACGGATCGCGAACCATGGCCGATGTATCGCGTGCAGTGCTCCGGCGAAACGACGGCGCTCTGCCAGCGGCGCTGCCGTCGTATCCAGCCCCGGCCTCCGCTCAAAGACGTACCGCCCGTCGTTGTAGCGCAACGACTCTGGCAGGGGGCCGTCCATGGTCTTATCGGGGGTCCCAGTTGCCGTGGAAACCTGCCGGAACTCGCTGCGGCAGATCGACCGTTGCCGCAAGCTCCAGAGTCTGTGCGTCCAGCACCACGAACTTGCCCTCGGATGTCCCGGCGCTGAGACCGAACCCGACGAGTACACCGTCGTCTTCGGCAGTTCCCGAAGGGTTCGGTACAAAAGACATCTCACCCACCGCAAGCGAATCAAGCTCAGTCCGGCTGTCGGTGCCCGTCTGGTAATCAAACTTGACCAGGCTGCCGTCCACCTTGCCGTCGGACTCGAATGCCCCGGCGATGCAGGGCAGATATCCGTACCGGTGCTTCTTACCCGTCAGCTGCTCGTTGATGCGGGGGAACTCGAGATGACGATCATCTCGACGCTCCATGGTCACGGTGCCCTTGGCCAGGTTGATGACCCAGCGGTCGAGCAGGCCACGCGCATCGCTGGGGCCGAGTACATCAGCGGAGAACATGGAGTCATAGCGGACCAAATCGATCACCACGACTTCCTGCCCGTCACGCATCTCGGAGTACCCGTTCAATGGGTGGAACACGTAGCACGGCTCGATCTCGAACCAGCGCACATCAGATTTTCCGCCCTCACGCGGCATCACACCAATTCGTGCCGGGTACTTGGGATTCCACGAGTACGGAATCGAGGGAGACTTCCCCGAGAGTTGACTGGCCCTGGCGGCGATCGGGCCGGGGATCTTGATCTTGCCAATCAGCGATTGCATGACCAGCTGGGCGGGCTTACGCAGAATCGCAGGCATCGGCACCGATTTGGTGATCATCGAGGTGTCCAGGGTGACGGGCAGATCGTAGAAGACGACGTACTTCTCGGTGAGGGTGAAGTCGTGCATCATCGGAGAACCGTGGACCTTGATGTCAACCGTACGACGGGCCCTGCCCGAGATATCGATGACCGAGTACTGGACGGTGTTGCCGCGCGCGAAAGAGTATGAGACGGCATGCATTTCGCCGGTATCGGGATCAATCTTCGGGTGGGCGGTGTATCCACCCGGCAGAGTCCCCTGGAAATCGCAGGCCCCGACGGTATCCAGCTCCTCAGTGAGCTCGTAGTTGGCGATGCCACCTTCCACCAGCGCCAGGGTGCGACCGGCATGACTGAGCGCATTGGTGTTGGGTCCAATCAGCGAGGTACCGGCCGAGGTACCGACGGCGACCGCCGACTCACCAAGTGCCTTGCGCACTGCCGCGGTACGCACCCACCGGTTGCGGTACCACTGCGCCTTCCCATCGCGTAGCGACAGGCCGTGCACCATCGCGTCTCCACTGAACAGGTGGTACGTCGCGGGGTCCACCTCGGCGGCGGGGTTGGGGCCGTTACGCAGGTAGCGCCCGTCCAGGTAGTCCGGAATGGTGCCGGTGACTTTCAGGTCGGTACTAGTCACTTCCTGCTGAACCGGCTCCCAGACTCCGGTCAGATACAGGCTCTCCGTGGCGGTGGGTTGGACTGTGGCGGTCATCGTGTCCTCCAGGGCTGACTGGCTGGTATAACGTCGTTATTACACCGTTATGGTGAACGTACTCCCGTTGTGCGAACATGGCAAGACCATGAGCTCATCCATACCGCGAAACACCCAGGGGAATGACCGGGCCGTCGCCCGCAATCCCCGGGTCGACCTGGTCTCCGCGGCCGTACAGCTTCTGAACGAGCAGGGCCCCGACGCACTGCAGACGCGGAAGATCGCCGCTGCCGCCGGCACCTCCACCATGGCGGTCTATACCTACTTCGGTGGCATGAGCGAGCTCATCGCCGAGGTGGCCGAGGAAGGCCTGCGCCATTTCGCCGCAGCCCAGTCCGACGTGCCTCAGACCGACGACCCCATCGCCGATTTCATGGTGACCGGCATGGTCTATCGCCAATTCGCCATCGACCACCCGCACATGTACCGACTGATGTTCGGCGTCACGAGTGCGCACGGCATCAACGCTCCCAGCCGCAACATGTTCAACACGGTGCACCTGACACCCCAGCACGCCAGCGCCACCCAGCTCTATCGCAGCGTGCAGCGCGCCATGGCCGCGGGCCGCATCGACGGCTCCCCCGACGATGCCGCCAAGGTCGCCGCGACCTCCGCGAAGTTCTGGACCATCATGCACGGGTTTGTCATGCTGGAACTGGCCGGCTTCTGGGGCGAAAACGGCGATGCGGTCGGCCCGGTGCTGGGCTCCATGACGACGGATCTGCTTATCGCGCTGGGCGATACCCCCGAACAGGTAAGCAGCTCGGCCGCCACCGCCGCGGTCCGAATCGCCGCGCTGGCCTAGCGCAGTCGCGCCGAGCTAAAGGGGCGCCCAGCACGATTCATCGGGATCTTGATGGTGAATCGGCACAGGGGTCGGTGATGGTGCCGACACCGCCGTATCCCGCAAGGCTGCCACCGCACGGACGGCCGTGGCCGTGGGAGCTCGCATATCCCGGGCAAGACGCGTCAGTAGTTGCTTGCGCAGCTCGTCATCGGTGCACGTCTTCGTCCGCGGCGCGGGAGCGGCGGTGACGGGAGTCCGGCGACGCCGGATACGAAGCACCACGAGAAGCAGCAGGAAACAGCCTGCGGCGATGAGCAGAGAGACGATCACGGAATCGAGTGTGCGGGTTGAAACGAAACCGGCCCCTGGAAGTCCGAAGACTCCCAAGGGCCGGGGTTCGAAAGGTACTGCGAACTACTTGACGGTGATCGTCGCGCCGGCGGCCTCGAGCTTGGCCTTGGCGTCGTCGGCGGCCTCCTTGGCAACCTTCTCCAGCAGCGGCTTGGGGGCTGCGTCGACCAGGTCCTTGGCTTCCTTCAGGCCCAGGCCGGAGACGATCTCGCGCACAACCTTGATGACGCCGATCTTCTTGTCACCGGCGCTCTCCAGGATGACGTCGAACTCGCTCTGCTCCTCGGCGGCCTCAGCGGCCGGGGCAGCGCCACCGGCGGCGGCGACGGCGACCGGAGCGGCAGCGGTGACCTCGAAGACCTCTTCGAAGGTCTTGACGAACTCGGACAGCTCAAGCAGCGTCAGCTCCTTGAAAGCATCGATCAGTTCCTCGGTGCTCAGCTTTGCCATGATGTTGGTTCCTTCCTTGATTTACAACAGGTTTGGTTGGTACTGGCGGATCGAAGGGGCGCTTTTACGCTGCCTCTTCGGCTGCCTTCTTTTCCTGCAGGGCGGCGGCCAGGCGTGCAACCTGGGACGCCGGGGCGTTGAACAGCCCGGCGGCCTTGGCCAGGTTGCCCTTCATTGCGCCGGCCAGCTTGGCCAGCAGCACCTCGCGCGATTCCAGATCGGCGATGCGCTCAACCTCGGCAACTGACAGAGCGCGGCCATCCATGTAGCCGCCCTTGATGATCAGGGCCTTGTTCTCTTTCGCGAAGGTCTTGATGGCCTTCGCAGCGTCCACGGGCTCACCCTTGATGAACGCGATTGCCGTTGGGCCGCTGAACAGTTCGTCCAGGCCCTCGACACCGGCCTCCGCAGCCGCACGCTTGACCAGCGTGTTCTTGGCGACGGAGTAGGTGGCGGAAGCTCCGAGGGAGCGACGCAGGGTGCCCAGAGCAGACACCGACAGGCCGCGGTACTCGGTGATCACGGTCGCAGTCGAATCCTTGAACTGCTCGGTGATCTCGGCAACGGCGGTGACCTTTTCAGTCTTGGCCATGTATTGCCTCCTCATCTCGTTTCGGTCGCTACACCGTTAACCCAAGATCGAGAAGGAGTCTGAAATGACGAACGCCCCGACGCAGACAGGTCGGGGCGTGAAAATCCGCGGACTTTTGATCCGCGAGTCTAAACCTCGTCCTCCTGCGTGGGCCGTCAGGACATGTCCTGAACCTTCAACCTCGCGAGAGGTGACCGACGGTCTTCGGTGGAGCTCTGAGGAGATTACCGCAGATGGGGGCAATCATCCAAAACGGCGTGGTATCCAGGAATGGTGCCGCTGTCCTCCGAAGTTCCGACCCGATCAGGCATTGCACGTAACGGCGATATCGAGCTCTTCTACGAAGACCTCGGCAACCCCCGCGATCCCGCCGTCATCCTTGTCATGGGAGTGGCAGCGCAGCTCCCGATGTGGCCGGACGGGTTCTGCCGGCAGCTCCTCGATCGCGGCTATCGCGTGATCCGCTTCGACAACCGCGATTGCGGGCTGTCGACGAAACTGGACGGGCACAAAGCGCCGGGATCGGTGCAGCGACGGGTGGTGCGCTATGCCTTCGGCATGGGCAGCGAGGTCCCGTACACGCTCATCGACATGGCCGAGGACGTCCGCACCCTCATCGACCACCTTGAGCTGGACACAGTCCACATCGCCGGTGCCTCGATGGGCGGGATGATCGTGCAGGTCTTCGCGGGCACCTACCCCGAGCGCGTCAACTCCGTCGGCATCATCTATTCGGCGACCGGCCGCCCGTTCTCACGGTTGCCGTCCTGGCAACTGATCAAGACGGCCATGAGCGCCCCCGGCAGGAACGCGACCCCCGAGGAATGGCTCGAGTTCGAGGTGAACAACGGCATCGTCTACAACGGCCCCGACAACCTGCCCTCCCGCGAGGCACTGCGACAGCGCATCCTCGACCACAGGGCCCGCAGCGACTACAAGGTGGGCACCGTGCGCCAGTTCGACGCCATCCTGGGCACCGGCAACCTGCTGCGCTTCACCCGCGCCATCACCGCTCCCACGGTCGTCATCCACGGCCGCAATGACCCGCTGGTGCCCTACCAGAACGGGCGGGTGGTGGCCAAGAACATCCGGAACTCACGGTTCGCGCTCATCGAGGGCATGGGCCACGATCTGCCCGAGCCCGTGTGGGAGCCCGTGACCGCGGAATTGTTGACAACTTTTGACCGGGGGCACCTCCCGCTCGCGGGAGACTGCGTGCAGGACTGACTAGGGCTGCACGGCCATGATGCGGCACACTTGCATTTCATGACTGCCCAAGAACGTTCCGGCCGGAGCGTAGGTGAAGGCCGCGCACGTCAGGTCGCACCGCTCGGACGCGTGGCGTTGCTCTCCGAGGCCGCGCGGCTGGGCACCACGGGCTGGCAGGTCGCCCGCACCGCCGGACGAGTGCTGGGCAAGATCACCAAGAAGGGCAGCATCGAGCAGAAGGTCATCGCCGAGCTTCCTCAGACCTTCTCGGATCTGGGCCCCACGTACGTCAAGCTCGGCCAGATCATCGCGTCCAGTCCGGGCGCGTTCGGCGAGCCACTGTCCCGTGAATTCCGTGGGCTGCTCGACCGGGTGCCGCCCGCTGATTCCGCCCAGGTCCGTGAACTCATCATCTCTGAGCTGGGCGATGAACCTGAGAAGCTCTTCGCCAGCTTTGACGCCGAGCCGTTCGCATCCGCGTCGATCGCCCAGGTCCATTACGCCACATTGCATTCCGGCGAGGATGTGGTGGTCAAGATCCAACGTCCGGGGATCCGGCGCCGGGTCGCGGCCGACCTGCAGATCATGAAGCGCGGCGCGGCGCTGCTGGAACTGGGCAAGGTGGGCCGGATGCTCTCCGCCCGCGATGTGGTGGACGATTTCTCCGGAAACCTCTCCGAGGAGCTGGATTTTCTTGCCGAAGGCCAGGCCATGCAGACTTGGGTCGAGCACCTGCACACCTCGTCGCTCGGTAAGAACATCCGGGTGCCGGATGTGCACTGGCACTACACGACATCCAAGGTGCTCACCATGGAGCGGGTGCACGGCATCCGGATCGACGATGCGCCGGCCATTCGCAAGGCGGGGTTCGACGGCACCGCGCTGGTGAAGTCGTTGTTGTTCTCGGTGTTCGAGTCCGGTCTGCGCCAGGGCTTGTTCCACGGCGATCTGCATGCGGGAAATCTGCTGGTGGACCACGAGGGCCGAATCGTGTTCCTGGACTTCGGCATCGTCGGCTTCATCGACCCACGGACCCGCTGGCTGTTGCGCGAGCTGATTCACGCGCTGCTGGTCAAGAAGGATCATCGCGCCGCGGGCAAGATCGTGGTTCTACTGGGCGCGGTCGGCAACCCCGCCGACGCCGACAAGGGCACCCGCGACATGCAATCCTTCGCCACTCCACTCACCATGAAATCCCTTGAGGACATGTCGTATTCGGAGATCGGCAAGCAGCTGTCCACACTCGCCGAGCAATACGACGTCAAGCTGCCGCGTGAGCTGGTGCTCATCGGCAAGCAATTCCTGTACGTCGAGCGGTACATGAAGCTGCTGGCGCCGCGCTGGCAGATGATGGAAGACCCCGAACTCAAGGGCTACTTCGGCAACTTCATTGTCGACATCAGCCGTGAACACAATCGCGAGGGAGATATCTGAGATGACGGCCAGCACCGCCAAGGTCGGCGATATCGAGCTGTGTTACGAGGAGTTCGGCAACCCGACCGACCCCGCGGTGCTGCTCATCATGGGCATCGGCGCGCAGATGGTGTTCTGGCGCACCGACTTCTGCCAGCGGCTCGCCGACCGGGGCTACCGTGTCATCCGCTTCGACAACCGGGACTGCGGCCTGTCGACCAAGCTGAACGGGGTGCGCGCAGGCGGCGGCTCACTCCTGCCAACCATGGCGAAATTCCTTGCCGGAGTCAAGATTTCCGATACCGCCTATACCCTGGTGGACATGGCGGCAGACGCGGCCGGCCTACTCGATCATCTCGGCATCGAGCAGGCACACATCGTTGGCGCTTCGATGGGCGGCATGATCGCGCAGGTTTTCGCCGCCGAACATCCCGACCGCACCGAGACGGTCAACATCATCATGTCGAGCAACAACCAGCCGTTCCTGCCGCCGCCCGGACCGCGTCAGCTGATGGCGTTGCTGAAGCCACCGCCCGCCGACGCCACCCGCGAGCAGATCATCGCCAACAGCGTGCAGGTGGGCCGGACCATCGGCAGTCCGAAATACCGGCAGTCCCAAGCGAAGTCATATCTGCACGCCGCCGAATATTACGACCGTAGCTACTACCCCAAGGGATTCGCCCGGCAATTCGCCGCGATCATGGGGACCGGCAGCCTGGTGCCATTCGACAACCGAATCACTTCGCCCGCACTGGTTTTGCACGGTAAGGCCGACAAGCTGATGCGGCCTTCGGGCGCGCGCGCCATCGCTCGCGCCACCCCCGGCGCACGGTTGGCGCTGATCGACGGAATGGGCCACGATCTGCCCGAACCGCTGTGGAACCGGGTCATCGCCAAGCTCACCGAGAACTTCGCCCGATCGGAGCCGGCAGAGGACGCAACGGAATCCGAGGCCGCGGGCCGCTAATTAGGTGCCGTAGGGAACGATTTCGTCGGGATCGAACTGGCCGTTAATTCTGCGCGGAATCCTTGTACCAGCTGCGGTCATGCTTTAGCCTCGGCACGGGGTAACAGCCACCCCTAGATCCGATCAATCGCACGCGCGCCGTTCGGGGCACAGCGCCATCTTTCGCGAGAGGCCTCCGCATGTCCAGATTGACCCCTAAGTTCTCTGATGTACAAGCACATTACGACCTGTCCGATGACTTCTTCGCACTGTTTCTCGACCCCAGTAGGACCTACAGCTGCGCATACTTCGAGCCCGAGAGCCTGACACTCGCAGAGGCACAGCAGGCCAAGATCGACCTCGCGCTCGGAAAACTGGGTCTAGAGCCCGGGATGACCCTGCTGGATATCGGTTGCGGTTGGGGTTCCACCCTGAAACGCGCCCTCGAGCACTACGACGTCAATGTCATCGGCCTTACCCTCAGCAAAAACCAATTCACGCACGTCACCGAGCTTCTCGACTCCACCGAAAGTTCGCGTACGCACGAGGTTCGGCTTGCCGGGTGGGAGGAGTTCGACGGTACCGTCGACCGAATCGTCAGCATCGGCGCCTTCGAGCATTTCGGCCACGAGCGGTACGCCAGCTTCTTCGAGATGGCTCACCGGATACTGCCCGATGACGGAAAGATGTTGCTGCACACCATTGTCAGCTTTCACCCGGAGGAGTTGAAGCGCCGAGGGGTTCCGCTACTGATGTCACGGGTTCGATTCATGCACTTCATGCTCACCGAGATATTCCCCGGCGGCCGTTTACCTTCTGTGCCGATGGTGGACGAGCATGCCGCGCAGGCTGGCTTCCGCGTTACCCGCCACCAGGCCCTGCAACTCCACTATGCGCGCACCCTGGACTGCTGGGCCGAGAACCTGGTCGCACACAAGGATGAAGCGATTTCCCTTCAATCCCAAGAGGTTTACGACAGATACATCAAGTACCTGACAGGTTGTGCCGACGCGTTCCGGGAGGGCTGGATCGACGTGGTTCAGTTCACCTGCGAGAAGTAGGAATCGACGAGACCCTGGACCGCCCCGACTACCAGTCCCTTGTCGGCGGGCACCAGCCCGATGCGGGTACGGCGATCGAGAACGTCATCGGCGTCGAGCGCACCCTCATGGGTGAGCGCGAACACGACTTGTTCGCGGGTGATATCGAGACCCTCGACCAATCCGGTACCGGCGGCACCCGGCCAGTCGTCCACCACCGTCAGGTTCTGTGTCACACACTCCGAGGCCGCCAGCGGCCGGCGTTCCAGACCCGCGTCCAGGGCATCCTCGGCCATCTTGCGATAGGTGGTCAGCTTGCCCCCCACCACGCTGACGACACCCGAATCCGATACCCGGACCGCGTGCTTACGGGACAGGTCCGCGGTCGCGGAATCATCACTGTCGAGCAGGGGTCGCAGCCCCGCAAAACGTCCCGCCACATCCGATTCGGACAGCGTGGTCTGCAGCACCGTGTTCACGGTGTCCAGGAGGAACTGCTCCTCCGCCGCGGAGGGCTCGGCCACATCCGGCACCGGGCCGGGCGCCGGTTCGTCGGTGAGTCCGAGGTAAACCCGATCGTGGATGGCCGGCAGGGCGAACACGAAACGGTTGATTGTGCCGGGCACCGGAACGGTGAGGGCGGCGGTAAGCCCGCCGAAGCTGGCCGCCCGGAACACCAGGTGTGTCCCACGGCTAGGACGCAGCTTGATCTCATGATCGACTTGGCCCGCCCATACCCCGGCGGCGTTGATGACCAAACCCGCCTGTACCGCAACGGTATTCCCGGTCAGCTGATCGCGGAGCACCGCGCCGTCGCCGGTGACCTGCTCGGCCGACACTCGGGTGAGGATGCGGGCGCCCAGCCCGGCCGCCGTGCGCGCTATCGACACCACCAACCGTGCATCATCGACGAGCTGGCCGTCGAAGGCCATCAGCCCGCCGCGAAGTCCGTTGCGTCGCACGGTCGGGGCACGGCGAATCACTTCACCCGCGTCGATAGCGCGCGAGCGCGGCAGCACATCGGCCGAGGTATGTGCGAGTTTGCGTAAACCATCCCCCGCGACGAATCCCACCCGCACCAGGGCCCGGCTGAACATGCTCACTGCCGGGTGCAACGGAACCACCTGCGCCAGCGGATGAATGAGGTGCGGGGCGGTACGCGTCATCAGGATGTGTCGCTCGATCGCACTCTCCCTGGCGATGCCTACCTGCCCCGAAGCGAGGTAGCGCAATCCGCCGTGCACCAGCTTCGAACTGAATCTGCTGGTACCGAAGGCTAGGTCGTGCTTCTCGACCAAGGTGACACGCAGGCCACGGCTCGCCGCGTCGAGCGCCACCCCGACGCCGGTGACACCGCCGCCGATGACGAGAACGTCAACCGGAGCGCCACCGGCCAACGCGGCGAGATCGGCACTGCGTCGTGTGCTGTTGAGCTGGGTTGTCATGAATTCTCCTAGGGGGCAGATCAAGCCGTGAGATATCCGTCGACGGCAGCGGCCAATTCACTCACCAATTCATCCGCCGAGAGAATGTCGGCGACGATCCGCGCCGACTGGAGAACCGATTGGCCGATCAGCAGCACCATCGCCGCCATCTGTTCCGGGGCACCGGGGCGAATCGATCCGTCGGCCTGCCCCTCGGCGATGAGCATCGCGGTCCAGCCGATCAGTGCACGCTGGCTGGTCCCCAACCGCCGCACGATGTAGGTCAGCAGCAGTTCGGGATCGGATCGCAGGATTGCCGCAAAAATCGAGTGCTCGCGCACCTGGGTGACCAGACCTGTCACCGACTGGACCAGGCGATCACGTGCGTGCCCCTGTCCGGTCGCGGGCAGGATCGAGGCCATTTCGCGCGTCAGCAGATCGGCGACCAGGGAGCGCACATCGGGCCAGCGCCGATACACCGACGGGCGGCTCACACCGGCACGCTTGGCGACCTCGACCAGCGTGGTGCGACGCACCCCGAACTCGGTGACGCAGGACAACGCGGCATCGAGGATGCGTTCGGTGACGGGATCCGCCGGGACCTCCGCGACCCCGGCGATATCTGTCGTCTCGACGGTCATGTCACCTCACCTTCATCAGAAAATCTGCGTTACAACTTGCCATCGTATGTAATACTGTAACGCATGATGGAGTGGGACGCCTGGGGCGTGGCCGAAAAACGACAGACTCTCTCACCTCAGGTGAAGACGCTCTTGGCGTCCGCGCTGGGCATTCCCGAACGGGATCCGGTCAGCCGCGAAGAATCAACCGTCACCCTGTCTCCCAGTTCTCTCACCGAAGATCAGTTGACCGCCCTGGCTGATCTGCTCGGCACCGAGCACGTGCGCACCGATCACGGCGCCCGGCTGCGACATTCTGGCGGCAAGAGCACCCCGGACCTGCTGCGCCGGCGCTCCACCGGCGTCCAGGAAGCCCCCGACGCCATCGTCTACCCGGCATCGCATGACGAGGTATCCGCACTCCTGACACTCTGCGGCGAACAGGCCATCGCGGTCGTACCGTTCGGCGGCGGCACCAGCGTGGTCGGCGGGCTGGACCCAGAGCGCGGCGGATTCACCGCAGTCATCGCGGTGGACCTGCGACGGATGTCCGGCCTGGTATCCCTTGACGAGGAATCGGGAACGGCCGTGCTGCTGCCCGGAACCACAGGGCCCGAGGCCGAAGAACTCCTTGGTGCCCAAGGCTTTTCACTCGGACACTTCCCCCAGAGCTTCCGGTTCGCGAGCATCGGGGGTTTCGCCGCCACCCGCTCCTCCGGGCAGGCCTCCAGCGGATACGGGCGCTTCGACGCGATGGTGGATGCGATCCGGATCGCCACCCCGCGCGGTGATCTCAGCCTGGGTAGGGCGCCCGCCTCGGCGGCCGGCCCGGATCTGCGGCAGCTCTTCCTGGGGTCCGAAGGTGCACTCGGCATCATCACCGAGGTGACCGTGCGCGTGCACCGGCTCCCCGAGGACACCTGGTACCAGGGTTGGTCTTTTCCCTCCTTCGATGCCGGCGCGCAGGCGCTGCGCACGCTCGTACAAGCCGATGCGGCACCCACCGTGCTGCGGCTGTCCGATGAAGCCGAAAGTGGGCTGAATCTCGCCCTGGCCAAAGACATCGGCGGCAAGAACCCGGCTGCGGGCGTGCTGGCGATCACGACAGTCGAGGGCACCCACGGGCACGTAGAGGCCCGGTCGGCCGAGGTGGCGGCCGTCCTCACCGCTGCCGGCGGAACCGCCCTCGGCGACGAGCCCGCCACGGCCTGGGATCACGGCCGTTTTGATGCGCCGTACCTGCGTGACGCCCTCATCGACGCGGGCGCTGTGGTGGAGACGCTGGAGACCGCGACCTCGTGGCAGAACCTCGCCACCCTACGCACGGCAGTCACCACTGCACTCGCCGAAGCACTTGGGACCCAAGGTACCCCGCCGCTCGTGTTGTGCCATATCTCGCACACCTATCGCACGGGCGCCTCGCTGTACTTCACCGTGGTGTGCGCGGCCGCCGAGGATCCGATGTCCCAGTGGAGCAAGGCGAAGAAGGCGGCAGGTGATGCCATCGTCGCCGCGGGTGGCACCATCACACACCACCACGCCGTCGGACGCGATCATCAACCGTGGCTTGCCGATGAGGTCGGTGAGCTCGGCATCGAGATCCTGCAGGCGGTGAAGCGAACCGTGGATCCACGGGGAATTCTCAATCCCGGCAAGCTGATTCCCGTTAGCGAGTAACGCCGATGACCCATCTCACCGTCCTGACAAACCCGGCCGCGGGCCACGCAGCGGCGCAAGCAGCTGAGGCCGCCATTGCGCATCTGCGTTCGCGCGGACTGACGGTGACGCCTCACGCGGCGTCGTCGGCATCGGAATCGCATGCACTCGCGCAGGAAGCTGCCCGCACCGGCGCACGCGGAATTGTCGCCGCGGGCGGGGACGGTCTGGTGAGCATCGCGCTACAGGCGGTGGCATCGACCCCGGTCGCACTCGGTGTGATCCCGATCGGCACCGGAAACGACTGTGCCCGCATGCTGAACATCCCGCTGGGTGACCCGGTTGCCGCCGCCGACGTGATCGCCAACGGCAATACCCAGGTGATCGACGCCGGACGCGTTCAATACAGCGGAAACACCACGTGGTTCGCCACCGTCGTAGCATCCGGATTCGATTCCTTGGTCAACGATCGGGCTAATCGGATGAGCTGGCCTCGAGGCCGTCGCCGATATGACATCGCCATGGCGTTGGAGGCCGCGAAGCTTCGGCCACTGCCGTTCCGCATCGAATTGGACGATCAGGTGATCGAGACCGATGTCACCCTGGTCGCTGTCGGAAACGGAACCTCATACGGCGGCGGAATGCGCATCTGCCCCAACGCCATTCTGGACGATGGGCTGCTGGATGTGACGGTGGTGGCGGCCGGTGGGCGGCTGCGCCTGCTGCGGCTCTCCCCCACCGTCTACAAGGGCACCCACGTCAACCTGCCCGAGGTGAGCACCTTCCGGTCACGACGAGTCCGGCTGTCCGCCACCGATATCACCGCGTACGCCGATGGGGATCCGGTGGCACCGCTGCCGATCGATATCGATGTGGTTCCCGGCGCCCTGACCGTCTTCGCCTAACCGGTCTTCTGCGCGAACAGGAATGCGGAATGCGGGGAGGCGTCGGGCAGATCGGCGGGAGGTTCTCCGTCGAAGCGGTACATGCTCCACACCCCGTCGCCGGCGGCCGCGAGAAAGTGCCCGGCGTAGGGATCACTGATCAACGGGTTGTCGCTGTGCGTTTCCGCGTCTCGGGCACTGGCCACCCCCAACGCGGTGCTGCCAACACTTCTCGCAATGCGTTCCTTTGTACGCCGCAGCGCGAAATTTTCGGCAGAAGGTGTCTGATCGGTGGTGCACGGTTCGTCAGACAGGTAGAGAGTGGATCGCAGAGTTCCGCTCACTGATACCGACGGAGGGCTCCACCATGCATTACCTCGCACTGCTTATAGGTCCCCAGCAGGAACGCACACCCGACGAGGCTGCTCAGGAACTGACGGACTACCTGAACTTTCAAGCCAATGCGGCATCGGCCATCCGCGCGGGCGACGCGCTGTATCCCGAAGCGGACAGCGTGCGAATCACCGGTGGACCCGACGCCCCAGTCATCACCGACGGTCCGTTCGCCGAGGGCGCCGAGGTCGCGAACGGCTACTACGTATTGGAGGCGGACAACCTCGATGACGCCCTTGCCCTGGCACGGGATATCCCGGAGACCAAGCGCGGCGCGGTCGAAGTGTGGCCGCTGGTCGACTGCTCCCAAGGATTCGGGGGACAGGGCTCCACGAGTTGGCTCGCGCTGCTTCTGGAACCCCGCGAGGGCGCCTTCGACCCGGGCAGCCCTGAGTGGGAGGCGGTAGCGGCGCAGCACGGGGCGTTCAGCGAGAAGGCAAGTGGGCATATCAAGATCGCGGGACCGTTGCATCCCCCGTCCACGGCCACCACGGTCCGCGTGCGCGACGGGGAGACTGTTCTCACCGACGGCCCGTACGTCGAGGGAACCGAGATCGCGAACGGTTTCTACGTGCTCGCCACCGATGGCCGCGACCAAGCCATCGAGCTCGCCTCTCAACTGCCGGCATCCGCAGTGCAACTGCGGCAGCTCACCGGCGTCTCGGGTTTCTAGGCGGACCACATGGTGCTCGCGCAAGCGGCTCATCAACGATGACCGGCCTGGACGGTGTCTTTCGGCGGGATTGGGGGCCAACGGTCGCTGCCATCGCACGGTGGTCAGGGGACCTCACCATCGCCGAGGACGCCGTCCAAGGCGTGCACCGACGCGGTGCGCACCTGGCCACGCGACGGCATACCCGACAATCCGGGCGGGTGGTTGTTGACGGCCGCACGGAATCGGGCGCGTGATCGACTACGGCGCGAGACGCTGCGTCCGGGAAAGGAATTGGCTGCCGTGCTCGACGACATCACCGCCCGCACCGACGTTTCCGATCCCCACTCCGTCCCCGATGATGAGCTACGGATGATGTTCACGTGTGCCCATCCCGCCCTGGAGCGAGGGTCGCAGCTGGCCCTCACGCTACGGCTGGTATCGGGCCTGACGGTGGCCGAGATCGCCCGGGCGCTGCTGCACAGCGAGGCCGCCATAGGTCAGCGGATCACCCGCGCCAAGGCCAAGATTCGTACGGCCAACATTCCGCTGCGAGTGCCGCCCGCCGAGCTACTACCCGAACGAACTCCGCACGTGCTCAGTTGCATCTATTCGGTGTTCACCGAAGGCTACTGGTCGACGGGCGGGCCGTCGGCCATTCGCGACGAGTTGTGCGACGAGGGCGTGCGCCTGGCCGGCGAGCTGTGCAAGCTCATGCCGCAGGAACGGGAAGCCAATGCGCTGGCCGCACTTGTGCTGCTTCATGACTCACGGCGCCTGGAGCGCATGGACCGAGACGGCGCACTGGTACCCCTGGACGAGCAGGACCGTACCCGGTGGGATCACCATCGCATCGCCCGTGGGCTGAGTCAGTTGCGACACGCGGCCGGCTCGCCCGGTCCCTACCTGCCGCAGGCGGTGATCGCCGCGCTGCATGCCACCGCCCCAACCTGGGAGGAGACCGACTGGCAGGCCATCTGCCGGGCCTACGACCGGCTGGCGACCATGACGCATTCGCCTGTGGTGCTGGTGAATCGAGCGTTGGCGATCGGCCTGCGCGACACCCCCGACGCGGGGCTGGCCGCACTGGAGAAAGTGGCCCACGATCCACGCTTAGCACGATCAAATCTGACGGCTACCGTCCGCGCCGATCTGCTTCGGCGGGCCGGCCGACATGGCGAAGCCGCCGATTGGTACCGGACGGCGCTGTCCACCAACGGATCAGACCCGGGACGCGAGTTTCTGCGGCGCCGCATCGCCGAATGCGAAAACCGGAACAAGAACTAGACAGCGTCGAGGACGCTGTCCAGCCACAGGCCAACATCGCGCTGGACGCGATCCTTCTCCGGCTCGTTGAGGATCTCGTGACGTCCACTTGCGTAGAACCTGTACTCCAGCCGCCGGTGACCTTCGGCCAAGTATCGAGTGATGAGACTCTGAATCGTCTCGGTTCGACCCCCGACCGGATCGTCGCTTCCCGCGATGACGAGAATCGGCAGCTCGACCGGAATGCGCGATTCGTTTTCCGGCACCCACAACGAGTGAAATCCCTTGATCACCGAGTAGGTCATCGCGTTGGAAAATGGCTTGCCACACAAAGGATCCGACTGAAATATGCGAATCTCTTCGGGATCGCAGGTCTGCCACTCGGATCCGGTGGGGGTGACACCGCCGGCCACGAACGGGGCGTTGAATCCCGCCAGGAGCGAACCGAAGAACTCGCTCGGTGCCATCGCATTCGGACCTGTCGCGACGGCCTCGAGTTGGGCAATGGCCTGCTGGTAGGCGTCCTCGGTGAGGCCCGGCACCGCGCCGAGCGTCCCGCACAGGACAGCCCCCGCCAGCAGGTCCCCGTGGTTCTGGATGTGGGACTGCGTCAATGCCGAACCCATGCTGTGACCGAAGGCGATCAACGGCAGGTCCGGGTCCTGCGTACGCGCGATATCGGCCAGCTGCTTGATATCGGCCGCCATGTCATCCCAGGCCGTGACTCCGAGCTGCCCCAATCCTTCGGGTCCGGCCGTCTGTCCGTGTCCGCGTAGGTCCAGCGCGTAGACCACACACCCGCGCGCGGCGAGAAAACGCGCCAGACGGTCATAGCGCGCACTGTATTCGGCGATGCCGTGCGTGATCTGCACAGCCGCGCGAGTTTCGATCCCACACGGCGGATGCCACGTCCGATACCAGATCGCCATCTGGTCCACATCGGACACGAACGTGGAAAATATGGGCCCGCCAACGGGATTCGAAGAGTTCTCGGATGTGTCCTGACTCATAGCGATCCTTTCATGAGGCGATTTCCTCAGCGTACTTACGGTCCTCGCGGCGCGCGTGGACCCTGTCCATGCCTTCCTGAAGTTGGTCCCTCGTCTTGCCCCGAGCCAGCCAGCCTCCTCAGCCGTCGAGATTGCAGGGTATGAGAAATACCGCAACTCACCAGTTCACATTTTTCAGCCATAGTTGGGAACACGCTCCAGCCACGCGAAAGTGTTCCCATTATTTAACACAGATGAGTAATCGATAAATCCAATAGCAAATTCTTACACGCACCAAAGTCTGCAGGTATTCGTCCTCATGGACGTTCAGCCACCACGGGAGGCCAGTGCCTATACCAGCAAGTTAGCACGGTCATTGCTCAAGTTCTCCGGGAGGAGCATTACTGATTTAGCAATAGTGTGTTACCCACAGAGAAATAATCCCAAGCCATTCAGATAACCACATTCCATCTGCGCGATATGATCGCACAATGGGTCTTCAAAGCCTTGATGTATACGATCTTCGCTGCTTTGTCGCCGTGGCAACAACGCTGAATTTCACCCAGGCCGCACGGGATCTTCATGTCTCTCCCCCTCCCCTCAGCCGAAGGATCAGAGACATGGAACGCCTGCTGGGGGTGACGTTGTTTCTCCGTGACACGCGACGGGTGAAACTGACTCCGGAAGGCGCCCGGCTGCTACCGGCGGCGCGACGCGTACTCGCACAGTTCGACGAGTTGCCGGCCATTGTGTCTTCGGAACCCTCCGCGTCCAGACGGTCCATCGACTACGGCGTGCCGCCCTGGCTACACCCCGACCTGCGTGCGGTGTTGGCAGACCTGGAAGACATGCACGCAGGTGGATTCACCTTGCGGAAGTGGCCACGCGGCAGCGCGGAGATCATCTCCGCACTCCAGCGGGGCGACATCGCGTTCGGGCTGGCCCGGCCACCATTCGACTCGAATGGATTGATCAGCACGGTGGTACGCGAAGAACCCTTGGGCGCAGTACTTTCCAAGAAACGGTACGGATCGAGGTCCTCGATCTCGGTGTCCGAGCTCGCCAATCTCGACTACGTGACCGCACGGCGAGACACCGACACCGGGTATCGACAGCAGGTGGACAGCGCATTGGAAGCCGCAGGTGTACCTCGTCGGAAAGACGTCGACCCCGGCGACTACGTGGGTGCCGCGGACGTCATCGGCGTTGGCGATGGATTCGCCATCGCACCGCTCGCCGCGACTAGCGGTGGCCAGATGTACAACCTCGCCGAAGATGTCTGTGTACCGATCAACAACATGGAGCTGACCCTCGTCACCTGCCTGGTGTGGCAGGCGAATCTCGCCGAGCAGGACGAAGGAATCCGCGCGGTCATCGACACGGCAGTCGCCTTGCTACGCAGACCCGGCACGCATCCGCGATTCGACTCGGTATAGCTATCTGCGGCGAGACTCGAACCGTCAGGGCAGCGGCGCCGACCACACCAGCCGGGTGCCGCCGGTATCCATCGCCGACACACTGAACGTGCCTCCGGACTCCGCGGCCCGGTTCGCCAGCCCGCTCAGGCCGCTGCGCGCGACCACTTCGGGTATCCCGATGCCATCGTCCACCACGTCGATGACCAACTCGTCGTCCACGGACACTGTCACCGACAACTCCCGGGCGCGGGCGTGCCTGACCACATTGCTGACGGCTTCACGCACCACCGCCTCTGCGTCACCGGACGTGCTGGCGGGAATCACATCCAACGGCCCGCTCATGCGCACAGATACCCGCAGCCCGGTGTCGGCCGTGAGCTCGTTGATGGTGGAACGCAGTGTGGCACGCAAGGATTCGTCATTGGTGTGCAGATCGAAGATCGCGGTCCGAATCTCTTGGATCACCTCGTGCAGCTGGTCGATATGGTCGGCGAGGCGTGCCGCCACCGTCGGATCCACGGACCGGCGATGAGTGCTCTGCATCGCCAGGCCGACGGCGAACAACCGCTGAATGACGTGGTCGTGCAGATCACGGGCGATGCGATCGCGATCGGCCAGCACATCCAGTTCATGTTTGGCCAAACGGACCTCGGCCTGTTCCAGCGCCAGCGCCGCCTGCCCCGCGAAGGAGGCCGCCATATCGAGTTGCTCTTCGTCGAAGGCCACCGCTCCCACTGTGCGCAGCAGGATCAACACACCCGCGGTGGACTCCCCTCCTCCGAGCGGGAGTACCAGGGCCGGTCCGAATGCCAACTCCGTACCCTCGGCCAGGTTCACTGCGAGCCGGCCCACGTTCCTCGGCTCGTGATCAACGAAGGTGCTCCCCGAGGTTGACCCATCGATAGGAATCACCTTCTCGGACAGTACTTCTGAACCCGCGCCTTCGCAGACCGCCACCACCAGCTCGGCGGTGTCCTCCTCGTCACCGACAGGCAGCGCGATGAACGCGAAATCTGCCTCCGCGAGCAGCGCCGCGCTGGAAGCCACCAAGTGCAGCGCCTTGCCCGGGTCCACCCCACCCAGGAGCTCGGCGGTGATATCGGCGGTGGCGCGCTGCCATTGCTCACGACGCCGGGCATGCTGATAGAGGCGGGCATTCTCGATCGCGATGCCGGCCGCCCCCGCCAGCGCACGCACCACAACCTCGTCGTCCTCGGTGAACTCCTGCCCATCGAGCTTTTCGGTGAGATACAGCCGTCCGAACACCTCACCGCGCACCTGCACGGGCACACCCAGGAAGGTCCGCATGGGCGGGTGGTTCGCGGGGAAGCCGACTGAGGCCGGGTGCGCCGCGATATCCCGCAGCCGCAGCGGCTTGGCCTCGTCGATCACCACGCCGAGCACACCATGGCCCGTGGGCAACGGGCCTATCAGCCTGCTGGTCGCCTCGTCGATGCCCTCGTAGACGAACTCTGCCAGCTTCTCATCCGATCCCACCACACCGAGTGCGCCGTATCGGGCACTGACGAGCTCCGATGCCGCACAGACGATTTCTCGCAGGGTTGCGTCCAGTTCCAGCCCCGAGCTGACCGCCATGACGGCGTCAAGGAGGGCATCCATGCGCCCCCGGGTGCCGTCGACAATCTGCTCGATCCGGCCCTGCACCTCCGCGAGTAACTCACGCAGTTGCAGATGGGCCAGCTCGTCCGTCACCCGATTGGGTTGCGCACCAACATCCTCGACCACAATTCAACTCTCGCACACCTTGACCTCGAGTGAACACGAACCCTTCAGCCGTGCGGCCCCTGGTTCTCGCGCGCGAGTTTAGTGGCGAGCACGGCAACCTGTGTCCGGCGCTCGAGGTCCAGTTTGGTGAGCAGACGTGAGACGTAGTTCTTGACCGTCTTCTCCGCCAAGAACATTCGTTCCGCGATCTGACGGTTTGTGAGCCCCTCCCCGATCAGTTCCAGCAGCGTCCGCTCCTGCGCGGTGAGGCCGGCCAACGGCGACGGATTGTCGGCCGCCGCCCGCAACTTGTTCATCAACGCGGCCGCGGCGCGGTTGTCCAGCAGCGAACGTCCCGCCCCGACGGTGCGGACCGCGGAGATCAGTTCCATTCCCTTGATGTCCTTGATGACGTAACCACCGGCGCCCGCCATGATCGCGTCAAGCATGGCGTGTTCATCGGTGAATGAGGTGAGCATCAGGCAGTTGAGATTCGGGAGCTTGGACCGTAACTCGCGGCACAGCTCGACCCCGTTACCGTCGGGAAGCCGGATGTCCAGCACCGCGATGTCCGGTTGTAGCGCGGGGATACGCGCCATAGCCTCGGCCACCGAGGATGCCTGACCGATCACCGAGAAGTCCTCTTCCTCCTCGAGCAGGTCGGCCAGGCCGCGGCGCACCACCTCGTGGTCGTCGACCAGGAACACCGTGATCATGTCCGTTTCCCTTCCATCTGCCGCACCCAGTGTGGCACCAGCGACGGAATCCAGCACCGGCATCACTACAGCCCAACCACGTAGAGATCGCCGATGTTCTTGTCGCTGTGCGATATCGCGTCCAGCAGATGACGGGCCGACACGATGTCCGGGACGCGCTGCAAACCGCCGGACGCGAGCAGCTTGCTGTCGATCAGTGCCGACGCCTGGACCAGCGTTCCGGCGGTCACACTGCCCTGGAGTGGGATAGAGCGCGCCACCATGGCATTCCTTCCGGTCGTACCCCGTTGTTCAACCGTAGGACGGGATGAATCCGGGCCGCTACGGTCTTTGGTCCCTACTCACGACAAAGCCCCCATTTCCTCCCTCGATATGAAGGGGAAATGGGGGCTTGTGCCGATAACGTGCGCGGGAGGCTACTGGACCTCGAGGAAGTTCCGGGTCACGGCCGGGTCAACCTGGATGCCCGGGCCCGTGGTGGTGGTGACGACAACCTTCTTCAGGTAGCGGCCCTTGGCCGACGACGGCTTGGCACGCAGGATCTCGTCCAGCACGGCGCCGTAGTTCTCTGCCAGCTTCTCGGCATCGAACGAGGCCTTGCCGATGATCAGGTGAAGGTTGGAGTGCTTGTCGACGCGGAAGTTGATCTTGCCGCCCTTGATATCGGTGACGGCCTTGGCGACATCGGGGGTCACGGTGCCGGTCTTGGGGTTCGGCATCAGACCACGCGGTCCCAGGACGCGGGCAATACGACCGACCTTGGCCATCTGATCCGGGGTCGCGATGGCGGCGTCGAACTCCAGCCAGCCGCCCTGGATCTTCTCGATCAGGTCGTCGCTACCGACAACATCGGCGCCGGCGGCCGTAGCCGCTTCGGCCTTGTCGCCCACCGCGAAGACGATGACGCGAGCGGTCTTACCGGTACCGTGCGGAAGGTTCACGGTGCCGCGGACCATCTGGTCAGCCTTGCGGGGGTCGACGCCGAGGCGCATCGCGACCTCGACAGTGGCGTCGTACTTCTTGGACGCGGTCTCCTTGGCCAGCTTTGCGGCCTCAAGAGGGGTGTACAGCTTCTCGCGGTCCACCTTCTCGGCGGCCTCGCGATATGCCTTGCTGTTCTTGCTCATTGGTATCCAATCAATCGTTGGTTCGTGGTCGTACAGGCCGAAGCGGGCCTTACCACTTGTCGTTCGGTACTACAGCGGTGCTGTGTCTACTCGACCGTGATGCCCATCGAGCGCGCGGTGCCGGCAATGATCTTGGCGGCGGCGTCGATGTCGTTGGCGTTGAGGTCTTCCTTCTTCGTCTCGGCGATCTCGCGCACCTGATCCCAGGTCACCTTGGCGACCTTGGTCTTGTGCGGCTCACCGGAACCCTTGGGCACACCGGCAGCCTTCAACAGCAGCCTGGCGGCGGGAGGGGTCTTGAGCGCGAAGGTGAAGCTGCGATCCTCGTAGACACTGATCTCCACCGGGATGACGTTGCCGCGCTGCGAATCGGTCGCGGCGTTGTACGCCTTGCAGAACTCCATGATGTTGACGCCGTGTTGACCGAGCGCGGGACCGACCGGCGGCGCAGGGTTGGCTTCGCCGGCCTTGATCTGAAGCTTGATCAGCCCGACGACCTTTTTCTTCTTCGGGGCCATGGGGTGTTTCCTTACTTTCCTTCCGTGTTCCGGCCGTTATTCGACCGGAGGTTCTGCGGACCGTCACGCGGTCCGAAGTCTTGTTAGAGCTTCTCCACCTGAGTGAAGTTGAGTTCGACCGGGGTTTCGCGGCCGAAGATGGACACCAGCACCTTGAGGCGCTGCTGTTCGGCGTTGACCTCGCTGATACTGGCAGGCAGCGTCGCGAACGGACCATCGGTAACGGTGACCGACTCGCCGACCTCGAAATCGACCTCGATGACCGCACGCTCCAGGCCACCGGTCTCGGCCGCCGCGGCGCCGGTCTCGGCCGACGAACCCTTGGCGGGCTTCTTGGCCGGAGTCTGCGGCAGCAGGAACTTCACCACGTCGTCGAGGGACAGCGGCGACGGACGCGAGGTCGCGCCGACAAAACCGGTGACACCGGGGGTGTTACGGACCGCGCCCCAGGACTCGTCGTTCAGTTCCATCCGGACCAGGATGTAACCGGGCAACACCTTGCGGTTGACCTGCTTGCGCTGGCCGTTCTTGATCTCGGTGACCTCCTCGGTAGGCACCTCGATCTGGAAGATGTAATCGCCGACGTCCAAGTTCTGCACACGGGTCTGCAGGTTCGCCTTGACCTTGTTCTCGTATCCGGCGTACGAGTGAACGACGTACCACTCGCCCGGCTCACGACGCAGCTGAGCCTTCAACGTGACGGCCGGATCGGCGTCCTCTTCGTCTTCTTGCGCCTCCGCCTCGGCAGCCGGCGCATCCGAAGACGACTCAGTCGGCTCCTGCGCCGTCTCCTCGGTCTCGGTGCTCTCATCCACCACGTCAACCGATACAGCGGTATCCGCGGTGTCTTCTGGCTCGCTCGTAGCGTCGCCGTCGAAGGTCGTCACCGTTCGTCCTCTCTCGTCTCTCTACTACCCGAACACCAGCATGACCAGCCGGGCCAGGCCCAGGTCGATCACGCCGATCAGGGTCACCATGAACACCAGGAAGACCAGCACCACCGAGGTGTAACTGACCATCTGCTTGCGGTTGGGCCAGATGACCTTGCGCAGCTCGGCAACCACCTGCTTGAGGAACACCCAAAGCTGGACGAGCGGATTGCGCGACGGCCCCGTCTTGTCCTTCTTGGCGGCCGGCTTCTTAGCCTTCTTCTTCACCTCACCGGTCTCGGAGGCACCTGAATCGGTGAGCTCCGTAGCCGCGATCGAGGCGTCAGCACGGCGGGTCCGCTTACCCGTCGGACGAAGCGGCTTGGTCGAGGTGACGGCCCGGTCGCTGTCGACTCCGGACTCGTCTAGCTCGTCGCTCATGCCCTTCCGTACCTCTCTTACCTTTCGGCGAGTGATCTCGTCGTTCCCTAGTGCGTACCCCAGGATGTTGCAGGGGTGACAGGACTTGAACCTGCAACCTGCGGTTTTGGAGACCGCTGCTCTGCCAGTTGAGCTACACCCCTATGGCTGGCATGCCAACCCGGTTGGCCGGGGCCTCACACAACACACGCGCCTCCCGAGTACCCGACAGGCGCGTTGTGGTGGGAAAACCCCGAATCTCGAGTGTACCCCGACGCTATCCCCAGACTGAAATTGCCTCGGGCTGGCGAACGACACCGAGCTCAGATGAGCTTGATGTCGGCCATCCGGTCCGAGTCGCGACCCATCAGCGTGGTGAACGCCTCCATGACCAGCTCGCCGGCCTGGTTGCGGACGATGTTGCGGGTAGTCACGATGTCCACACCGAAGGCTTCCTTGTGGGAGTCCACCTGGAAGTCGCAGGACAGCTCGTCGCCCTCGGTGATGGGCTTGTGGTAGACGAACTTCTGTTCGGAATGCACGATCTGCATGGTTTCCATGCCGACGTCATAGGTGCGGAAGAATTCCTTCTGCACCAACAGCGCCATCACCGCAGGAAAGGCCAAAGGCGCGATAAGGCCGTGATGCCCGAGTTCGGCCGCCGCTTTCGGGTCGAGACTGGCCGGGTCGACCGCTTTGACTGACTGTGCGAACTCGCGGATCTTCTCCCGGCCCACCACGTAGGTCCTGGAGTACTTGTGCGTCATTCCGACGATTTCGAAACTGAGCGCCATGATTACGCCAGCGTCGCAGTCGCGATGGCGCGTCCGAAGATCTTCTTGCCGTTGGTGGTGGCGGTCAGTGCGATGGTCACCGACTTGGTGTCCTGATCGACCGACTTCACGCGACCGTTGAAGATGATCTCCGCGCCGACACCGTCATTGGGCACCGTGACGAAACTGGTGAAGCGCACGTTGTACTCGGTAACCGCCGCCGGGTCGCCGATCCACTCGGTGACATAGCCGCCACCGAGGCCCATGGTCAGCATGCCGTGTGCGATGGCGCCGTCCTCGAGCCCCACCAGCTTGGCGGTCTCATCGTCCCAGTGGATCGGGTTGAGGTCGCCGGAGACTCCGGCGTAGTTCACAAGATCCTGCCGGGTAAGCGGAATCATCTTCTCCGGCAGCTGGTCTCCCACGTTGACCGAACCGAACTCACGCAGTGCCATCAGTTGAACCCGCCTTCTTCTCCGTCTTCTGCAGTGCGCCCGGCAAGAGTCGTGATCAGCTCCTGCACCAGCTCACCCTTGTCATTGGTGATGAGGCTCTTGGTGACGATGATGTCGGCACCGAACGAGCGTCGGATCGAGTCGAGGTACACATCGCAATACAGCTTGTCGCCGGCAGTGATCGGGCGCAGGAGTTTGAGTTCCTGGTCGACCTGGACGATCTTCTCGTCCTTGATTCCGATGTTCGCGCTCTCAAAAAAGGCTGCCTGAGCGGTATATCCGAAAATACAGAGGAAGGTCGGCGGAGCGACCAGTGAACCGTAGCCGAGAGACGAAGCACTGCCCTCTTCGTGATGTGCGAGGTGCTCGCTCTTCACAGCTTCGGCGTGCTCGCGAATCTTCTCCCGCTCGACCACGTAGTGGTCGGGGTATCGGTAGTGCGTTCCGACGAGATCTTGCGATAAAGCCACGGGGCGGAACCTACCTACTGATGTTGACCGATACCAAGTAAGGCTTGCCTATTCGTGTCGCGTTCGGACGACACGGGAAGGCCAAAGAGAAGCGCGATCAGCGCGACTCTTTGTGGGGCTGGTGCGATCCGCAGTTCGGGCAGAACTTCTTCAGTTCCAGCCGGTCAGGGTCGTTCCGCCGGTTCTTCTTGGTGATGTAGTTACGGTGCTTGCACGTCTCACATGCCAAGGTGACCTTGGGCCGGACGTCTGTGCTGGAGGCCACTGCAGTTGCCCTCTTTCATTCGTTGACTATGTACGGGTGGTAGCGGTGGGGAGGCTCGATCTCCCGACCTCACGATTATGAGTCGTGCGCTCTAACCAGCTGAGCTACACCGCCATGACGGCGTTCCGATCGAGCTCAACATCCCGCTGCCCAACTCTCCCGGTGCCCACCGAGCCCCCTAACGGAATCGAACCGTTGACCTTTTCCTTACCATGGAAACGCTCTACCGACTGAGCTAAGGGGGCATAAAGCCCTCACGAGGGTACCCGGTGACGTCGGCGGATCCAAAACCGCTCTACCGGGAGGCAGACCCCTCTGCTTTCAGTCACGTATCACCCACCGATGCGGGCGCATCCGGGAGCCATGAGTGAACCAGGCCTGATCATCGCGGGCAGACCTCAACGCCGCCTATGAACGCCCGCCGCTGAAGAAGCAATATCTGCGGGGGCAGACCGATGACGTCTTCCTGCATCCCCGATCTTGGTACGACGGGCGCGATCGATCTCATCAACGGTACGGCGATAGACCGTATCGATATTGACGACCGTGCCGTGTACGCAGACACACAGCGCTATGACTTCCGCACCCTCATCCTTACCTGCGGGACAGCACCGACCCCCTGCCTGTACCGGGCGGGCACCGCGCCCTGCTGTTGCGCTCGTTTGCCGATGCCACCGCGCTCCGGGACGCAGCACGCACCGCCGACTCTGCCGTCGTTGTTGGCGCCGGGTTCATCGGCTGTGAAGCCGCGGCATCCCTCGCTCTACGCGGCGTTTCGGTGACTCTGGTTGCACCCGACTCCCTTCCACAAGAAGTGCGGCTCGGCCAGGAAGCCGGTAAGCGTCTGCGCGATCTGGTGACCGGGGCAGGTGTCAAACCACAAAGCAGCATCGCCGCCAAAGTCGTTATACAGGTGGATGATTCGCGGATCGTCGTCGGTTGCGATATGAGCACGTCCGCGAGCGGGGCCTACGCCGCCGGTGATCTGACCGTGTGGTGCCTAATGATTACGAAGCTTGCCAATCAGTTCACTCTTGGCCAGCCGCGAGTATCCCGACATACCAAGCTCCTTGGCGCGCTTGCGGAGCTCGGCCACCGTCCAGTCATCGTAGGAACCCGACTTGCCGCCCTTACGCCCTACCGCGGAGCTCCCACGAGCAGCGACCGCATTGGAGATCCGGGCCGATTTCTCTTGGGAATCGCCCTGCTTGCGCAGTTCCTTGTACATCTTCTCGTTCTTGATCGACGAGTTCGGCACAACATTCACCTCCGTAACAAGACCATGTCAGGTAGGCGATTCCCCTCACGTGACGTCCTAAACCTCCACCCAGCTGCCGGCGCCACTCCGGTTCCGTAGGCAGACAAAGACTCACGCCAGTTCCCTCCGAGAGGGCAAGTCAGCGGCCCGCACCCTCGCCGGGAACGGGCCGCTGTCGATAGGTAGCTACCGCTGGGCTTTTTCGCGCGCCTCATTGACGTCCGCGGCCTTGCGCGCGGCTTCGGCCTCAGCTTCCTTCTTCGCGGCCTCACGCTGCGCATCAGCCTTGTCCTGCTGCGCCTGGCCTTCGCGCTTGAGGTCGTCGCGACCCGTTACCGCGCCTGCGACTTCCTTGAACTTGCCCTTGGCGCCCTCAACGACGCCCTCGATACCTTCTTCGGGACCACTCTTGTCAGACATACATTTCCTTCCCTCTGGCGACCACGTATGCACGCGGCAGACGGTATTCACCGCCCTTACTTGCGGACTTCCCGTATCCAGTGCCCTTAAACCGCAAGGGAAGTAACCTCCGCCACAGGCGGCGGTGACCCGCGATCCGGACCGCGCCCGTCACTTGACAGGAGCCCTCTTCTTGGCCTGGGCCGCGGCCTTCTTCTCGGTGCTCGCATCTCCACCGGCCAGCTGACCACCGGAATTCTCCAGGTGTGCACGAACGAACCACTGAAATTTCTCGAGTTCGCCGGCGTGGCCAATCAACAAGTCCTGTGACACGAGGTCTAGATCATCGAGCGTCTTGATCGCCTTACGCGTGTCCTCGACCACGCCGTCGTACACCAAGTTCAGCGCCGCCAAATGAGCCTGCACCGTGTCACGACTCACTGAATAGTCGTCCCACGTACGGTCTTTCAGGATGGCGCCGGGAGTTCCTTGTGGCGACCGGCCCAATGCGGCAATACGCTCTGCGACTTCGTCGGCGTAGCCGCGTACCAGCTCAACCTGTGGATCCAACATCTCATGCACCCCGATAAAGTTGGGGCCCACGACATTCCAGTGCACATGTTTCAGAGTGAGGTGCAGGTCGTTATAGGTGCTGAGCTGTGTTTGTAGTAGATCGGCGATCTTCCTGCCCTGCGCATCGGAAAGCCCAGGGATGGTGAACGTGGTCATAATCAGCTCCTTCGCTAGGTTGCGTCAGAACAGGACTACCCACCGGATGCCAGAATCAAACAGGTCTTGTTCGGAGCCTTCTTATCGATCACCGTGATCCGCCCCCGGCACCCCGGTGGCCGCGGCGACCGACGGCAGGAGGCCAACGACGAACACGTCGATGGCGACATCGTCGTCACGGTAACGCGCGGCCTGGTGCAATCCGGCTGTCGCACCGATCAGCCGGTTCGCCTCATCGCCGGTCAACGGGTACTCGGCCACCGCATGACGCCAATGCGCGGCGATGACCGTCGTTCCTTCCCGCATCCGCCCAAGCTCGCGGTCCAGCACGTCGCGCAACAGGACGGCATCGAGATAGTAGGCCACCTCCGACAGCACCACTAGATCGAAATCTTCTGCAGGCCAAGCTGAATCCAGAGACTGACGGCGAAAATTCACCCGGGCCGAGTGTCCACACCGAGCGATGCGCGCACGAGCGGAATCGAGCGCCGAACCCACAAGATCGATGGCGGTGACCCGTTCGCAGCGCGCCGCCAACTGCTCGGTGAGTATCCCCACGGAGCAGCCGGGCTCGAAGACATGGCGATAGCCCGGCTTGGGCAGCATCGCCATGGTGATGGCGTACTTCCTCTGTTCATACCAGCGCTGTCCGAGTTGCCACGGATCGTCGGATATGGCGTACATCTCGTCGAAGTAGCCGTCCGGTACGCGCCCCATCAGCGGAACACCGCCTCGCCAAGGACCAGCAGCCGATTCACGACGTGCGGCGGCAGTATTGCCTCCACATCCGGTTCCCGAGGGCGCAGCTGCGTCTGGAACACATTGGTGGCCTGCTGTTTTAGACCGAACGAGGTGTGGTCACGGGGTACCGTGCACATCCGGTGCCAGGGCACCTCGTTGTCGTCCGGCGCGGCCCAATGCCACATCCACACCGGGTACTCCAGCAGCGCCGCGCCGGTGCGACCCGCCGCGACGGCGGACGCGCGGCCGACGGCCTCGTGGTCCGGGTGGCCGTCGCCACGCCACGTCGCCACGCACCAAACCCCGGGCCGTGCGGTATCGAGAATCTCGACCAGACGACGGCTTATTTCCTCTTCGCACTCGGCGAGCGCACCGTCGGAAAGACCGAACCTGACCGGCGGATCGAGTCCGAGAATATCCGTAGCGCAAACTAATTCAGCATGGCGATCTTGCTCCAGCCAGCGGCGCTCCCTCGACGACAAGCCCGGGTACGCGCCGCCACCATCGCTCACCGATACAACGACGACATCCACACCCCTTGCGTGCAGCAGCGATGCGGCAGAACCGAACCCCAATGTCTCGTCGTCGGGATGCGGCGCGACCAGGACCAGGGACGGACACTCGTCCAGATCCAAACGCGGAAACTCGCGGGGCCACGCCAGCCATTCCTCAATCGGCGTACCGCCTGCTGAGATCGGCCGTTCGGCAAGTCGGCCGCAGTTTCCGGAGTTGGCGGCACTCATCCGGCCACCGCTCTACCCAAGGCCGCCAGATCCCGCTCGGCGTGGCTCTGCCGCACGTACATGGTGAGATCGGCAACGCGCTGGGCATGCCTGGCGTCGAGCGCCAGCGGTCCGGGCCCCAATGCCCGGCCGGTGCGCACGATCGCCTCGTCCACAGCGTGCTCCACCACAGCTCTGACACGGCGCGCCATGAGTTCGGTGCGGTCGCTACGAGGTTCGGCGTCCACATAGGCGGCGGTCGTCATCAGAATGGACTCGGCCGCGGCAAGCGCTGCATCCACCGCACCGAGGTGAGCCTGCGTGTGGGGATCACCGGAGGATCCTCGGCGGTTCTCGGTCACGGACCGGTACAGGGGTTCGGCAACACTGCGAGCCCCGCCGAGCCAGCACGCGGCCACGCCCATGGCACCGTGCCAGAAGCCGGGCCGGTCCAGATACTGCCCCGGCGCCCCAACGGGAACGCCGATTGCCCCACTTAATTGCACTGACCGCGTGTCACTTTCGCGCATGCCGGCGTTCTGCCAAGTCTGCGGCAGCGCGACCGCCTCCGGCTGGCTCATGTCAACGGCATAGAGCCCCCGCATGTTGTCCTCTCCCCTGGCGGTGATGAGCGCATGGGTGCACGCACCCGCGCCCGAACACCATGCCTTCGTCCCATCCAGCACGCAGACCCCATCCCTGCGCACGACGGTGACCATCGTGTTCGGTGCTTCTGCCGCCCACACGCCCCACAGCTGCGCCGGGCCGGGAGCAGGGCCATCGAGTTCGCACAGGATGGCCACCGCATCGCAGTGCGCTTCCGCGAGCCGTCCCGCGGTCACGTCAAGCCGGGTCAGTGCGGCAAGCTTCCACCACCGTGCGGCGGTATGTCCCGCTCCCGGCATCGGGAGTGCCAGCTCACCGGCGTGCAGCCACCGGCGCACGAGATCGGCCGTCATCTGACACCCTCGCGGCGTGAGAAGGACCTCAGATACGTCGCGAATCCGTCGGGGGCTCTTCCGACGCGACGGGCGGACGTCTCGACCGACAGCCCGTCATCGCGGTGTATCCGGTAGCTCCTACGCTCGAATCGTTGGGCAAGATCGACATCCTCTCCGCTGCCGATCGCAGCGAATCCGCCTTCTTTCCAATACTTGTCGGCGCGAAAACCCATGTTTGCACCATGAACGTGGCCATGACCGTCGGGCTTGCGTTTCGCGCGGTACGCACTCAGATAGCGGCGGACCGCGCCTGCCGGGGTCTGCCGCCAGTTCTCCACGCGAACCACGCCGAGCACCATGTCCGCTCCCGAATCCGTCTGGCGCACCAACCAATCGGCGTCAACCCGGCTGTCTGCGTCGGTGGTGGCGTACCACACCCGATGCTCTACAGAGGCCGCGACCCCGCACACCGTCCGCGAATACGCGAAGCCAGCCGCTCTGGCCGCCCCGACATTGCGGGCATCTACCTCGATGAAGTGCACATCGGAGCCGAATTTCCCTGCCAGAAGAATGCTTTCGTCATCGCAGTCATCCAGAACGACAACCGTCAGCGTCGGCGCCGGGAAACACGCAGCTGCCGTCACCACCGCGCTGAGGCACCTCGGCAGATTGTCGACCTCATTGTGTGCAGGCACCACCACGACCGCCCGCTCATATGTGATGGCACCGCCCGGCCGTTCGCCGAGACCCGAACAATCCACCGGAACAGTTACCGACACGGCCGGTCCCGAAATGCAATGACGGACATCACTTCTCCTCACAAGCTGAATCGGCCAGAGCGGCCTGGGCCTACCGTTCCGGCCGCCTACTCGTCCGTGTACCCGTTCTGACGCGGTTCATGCATGGCAGCGCGACCCGCCTGCTGACACGGCGAAATACCCGGGCTGGACCCTCACTTTCCCTATTGAGTCCTACGTCGGCAATACTGTTGCGCAACAGTCGAGTGCCTGCGATTTGAGCAGGTCCGGAAAATGTGGGGATCCGTACACGTAGGTGGGTGCGTTCCGGCGTCCCCTGGTGGCCCAGGGAGAGGGCAGAGCCCTGGGGGTCAAGGTGTTTTGACTCACCAGAACGGGGTATTGGGTTGCATCCGATGTTCGATTCGGCGAATGCTGCACACCGTGGATATGCACGTCGGTCAGGCATCAGTCGCGGTGCCTGTGGTGCGCGCATTGATTGATGCGCAGTTTCCTGCATGGCAGATGCTCCCGATCACCGAGGTTAAGGGCATAGGGACGGTCAATGCGATCTTCCGGATCGGCGATCAGCTCACTGCACGATTCCCGTTACAGGGAGATGACCCCGCAGCAGTGCTGGAACGAATCCGAAGTGAAGATGCGGCTGCTGCGAAACTTCTTGGTCGAACAGGATTCCCAACGCCAGCACCTGTGGCCGTCGGCCAGCCCGGCGATGGTTTTGGGCTGCCCTGGGGCGTGCAAACATGGCTGCCAGGCGTTACTGCGACCGATCGCGACCCGAGCGATTCAGCAGGGTTCGCGCGAGATCTAGCGGAGTTTGTCGCCGAAGTGCGTGCGATACCCACCGACGGCAAGACGTTCACCGGCCCCGGCCGCGGCGGCGTATTGAGCAGCCACGACGAGTGGATGCAGACATGCTTTGAACGCAGCACAGGATTGCTCGACGTCCCTCGCCTGCGTGACGTATGGGCGCAGATGCGCGAACTACCGCGCGGTCCCGATGCTGATGTGATGAGTCACGGCGACCTGATGCCCGGTAACACCCTAGTGTCCGAAGACGGACGCTTAGCGGGAGTCTTGGACGTCGGCGGACTCGGGCCAGCCGACCCCGCGTTGGATTTGGTGGGTGCGTGGCATCTTCTTAATGCTGACGTTCGCAAGCTTTTTCACGACTATCTGCACCCGGATGAGTTGCAATGGCAGCGTGGTCACGCGTGGGCGTTCCAGCAGTCAATGGGACTGGTCTGGTACTACGCGGAAAGCAACCCAGCTATGAGCAGGCTCGGGCGACGCACCCTTGACCGCTTACTTGCCGATTCGCCCTGTTGATCACGAACCGTCCTCAGTCCGGGCCTTGTGGTCATTGCAGGGCTCGCACGCAGCACGCAGGTTCTGAGTCTCGCCACGAATTTTGGTACGGGCGCGAGCAGAAGAAACTCCCGGTGTCCCCTACCCGATCGCCCGTCTTTGCAGCACCGGGATTGCAGCCAAAGCCAGCTTAATCGGTCCAGGCACTATCAGGTCTTTCGTCGCCCCGCACCGCCGCGACTAGCCCAACGTGAAGTACTCCACCTCGCGCTTGATCCCAGAGAAGACGTAGCCGAGAGATCGCGCCATCTGAATGAACGCATCGCCAAACAACCGAACGAGTTCGTCCTGACGAAGGCCTCGACGCCGGCCGAGTTATCGCAAAGCCCCGGGTACTACTAGATGCCGAGGGTTGGGGGCCTGATCGCGCGGTTGACCGACACGTCCCTGATACCGCTCATCACTCGTAGCAGCATCCGGTTATCCCGGACAGTGAGGTCGAGAGGTCCGGTGATGTCGGTCCTCAATATGCGGCCGTCGCTGTGCTCATCAATCGTCACCTCACACTGCAGGTGCGCGGGCGGTCCTGAATCTGCGAAAACGGTCGCGGCAAGGGTGTAGCTCACGCCTAGAACGACGCTGGCGATGCGGTATTCGGTGGGTCCTGTGTACCGAGTCCCCAAGATCGGATATTGCTGCGACTGGATTACGTTGCCAGTGACGAACGCAACCTCAAGCTCGTCCTCATTCCACGTCACGCCATCGATCAATCTTGACCACAAATCCATTGCCGGAAGTGGCGTCAACCGTTCGGAATAGGTCATCGTCCAACCGCTCTCTCGATCAGACCCCAACCTAACGCTTGCTTCCTAAGGAAGCAGAGTGAGAAACCCGCGCTGATTGACGCCCGGCGCACTCAGCCCGGCCTGTATACGCACGAGGCAGGTCGGGCACCAACTGCGACCGACCTCTGGTCGAACAGGCCATGACTGCCAGTAGATTTCGCTGCGGCAACGGAAAGTTCACACCGAGGCAACAACCCTATGTGAACTTTCCGTCAACACTGCTCAACGTAGCGGTGGCCATACATGCGGAAGGATCCACGTGGAGGATGCTCGGGCGGTCGACGCGACAACACTTACTGAAGACCACCGGTGGCAGCTGCGCGGTGCATGCCGCAATGCCACCCATGATCTGTTCTATTCCGACGACCACGAGCGGCCAATCGAACGGAAGCTCAGGGAACAACGCGCCAGGCAAGTGTGCCGAAACTGCACTGTAACGACACACTGCCTCGCATACGCCCTGGAAATCGAAGAGCCCCATGGGATGTGGGGCGGCATGTCGGAGAACGAGCGCCAACGGATCCGGCCGCGCACCGCGACGCCAGGACTCGCAACCGGGTGACTTGGTCCACCATCAGTGCGTGGCGTTACAGCGCGCGGCGAACTGCTACGCGAGATCCGGCACATGCACGTCGTATTCGGGCGTCGCGGTGCCGTCGGGCTCTGGCCTTCCATGCAGCGTGGGGCGCTGGAACATACACTCCGCCCCATGTTCAGCAACAGGCAATTCTTCCGTGACCTGGCGGTTCCCCTAACACCAGCGCAGGAGTCGATCGCCAGGAACGCGGCTCGCCGTGCCGCGCGACAGGCTCGCCGTTCGCTGCGCACCGCTCGCGGTCAGTACCGACGCTACCGAGCTGACACGGGTGAGTCCTATCTCGACTGGTCGCGCTGGCACGCCGAGTACCTCGACGAATACCGCAACAGTGGCGGGATCAACGAGGGCGGCCTCGGGGGCGGCACGGATGCAACCACAGGCGCGATCTGACGGCACACGTTTGAATAAAGAAGCTGGGAAAGAACCGATTTGGCGCCCAGTACGCTCAGCCCGACTTGTGAGATGCGCAGAACACGCGGCCAGCCAGGAGTCCAGCGGCGGCCCGTCGGCGCTACCGAGGGTGGCAGGGCACGGGGGCGTATAGCGCCTGTCGACACAATTCCTCGGCCTCGGCGGTCGACCGGTCCAGCGGCAACCGCGTATCGATGACGTGCGCCTCGCCCCACCCGTTGTCCAGACCGACGAATTCGGCGCCCAACGCGGCCGCGATATCGCCGCCGGCCTCCGATACCCCGTCGTGACGGGTGGCCACCCGATGTTGTGCGGTGACCAGTGGCGCCGCGCACAGGAACTCCACCATCGGCGCCCCAGCCTCATAGGCCAGCTGATGTGCGCGCAGCCGGTGCCGCGGATTACGCCATGTTCCGTCCAGGATGACGGTGTGGCCGCCGGCCAGGCACAGTCGCGCACGGCGCAGGACGGCGTCGTACACGACGCCCACGTTTTCCGGCGAGTACAACCCGGCATCGAGCACGCCCTTACCTCCGGAAATCACCCCCAACCGGTGCAATTGGTGACGCACCTCGTCCGTCGAAATTATCTGAGCGCCAATATCTTCAGATATCCGGCGAGCCAATGTGCTCTTGCCCGCACCCGGCCCACCGCCGACCAGCACGAGCCGCACGGTGGCGGCCCCCAGGTGATGCAGTGCCATCGCTAAATGCTTGGTGGCCCGGGCAGAGGCTGCTCGCTGCCCCTGGGTGAACCGAACACAGTCCACCTTGGCCCGCGCCAGTGCACGGTAGGCGATGTAGAAGTGCCGCAGCGGTGCCGGCGCGGGATCCGCCGACAATTCCACGTATCGATTCATGAAGTAGTCGCCGAGATCACGCCGCCCCAGGAATTCCAGATCCATGGCCAGGAATGCCGCGTCGTCGAGGCCGTCCACGTGGCGGAGCCGATCGTCGAATTCCAGGCAGTCCAGCAGCACCGGACCGTCGGGCAAGCAGAAGATGTCACTCGCCATGAGATCTCCGTGCCCGTCGACGATCCTCCTGTCGACCACACGCTGGGCGAACAGTACCGCCCGACCGGAAATGAACTGCGTCGCCAGTGTCCGCACCAGGCGCACATCGTCTGTGGGGAGCACCGTCCCCGCGTACTTCTCCAAGGACGCCAAGGTGTCCTCCCATCGATCGACGACGGCGTCAAGAGAGCCAGCCTCGTCGATCGACGGACTGCGATCGGCCCGCGTATGGAATGCCGCCAGCACCTCAGCGATCGCGTCCAGATGCGCCTTGGTGACCCGGCCGCTCTTGGACAGCGCCGACAGCCGCGCAGAGTCCGGATAACGCCGCATCACCACGACCGGCTCACCGGGGCCGCCGTCGGGATCAGCGAGATGCGAGACGCCGATGTAGCTGTCGTGCGAGATGCGGCTATTGAGTGCGACTTCACGGGCACAGGCCTTTTCGCGAAGTTCCGGGGTGCTGAAGTCGAGGAAGTTGGTGGTGACGGGCTTCTTGAGCTTGTATGCCCGGCCTCCGACCAAAATGACTATTCCCGTGTGGGTTTCGCGGATCTCCGCACCGACGGAGGTGGGACTGACTGGCGATCGTGATGCGCGCATGAGTTCATCGTGGCCGCGCGCTCGACCCGGATATCCGGCCATGGGCCCTCGATCCGTGGGTCGGAAGTCACCAGTTCTTCCCGCGACGGGCTCGCTGAGCCTCCCGCGCTTCGACACCTCCGGTACTTCGGGCCGAGCACCGGTGACCAAGTGCCCTGTCGGCGCCGGAGTTCGTCACCAAGAGTCGATATCACCACCAGCCGAGCGGAGCCGATATGCCCAAGACCATGGTTCACATCGACGTCATTCAGACCGCGATCCAACTTGCCTGCCGCGCACCGTCTTTACACAACACTCAGCCGTGGCGCTGGATCATCGACTCGGGCTCTGGGGCCGGCGATCTGCACTTGTATCTGGACCGCTCGCGATGCGTTCGCCGAACCGACGGCGCGGGCCGCGAGGCGATCATCAGCTGCGGCGCGGCGCTGGATCATTTCAGGGTCGCGATGGCCTCGGCGGGATTGATGGCGCGCGTGGAACGGATCCCCGACCCCGACAACCCCGACCATCTCGCGGCCATCACCTTCTTACCCAGAACCGCGGTGGCGGTGAGTGATCGACGACGCGCGGACGCCATCCTGCAGCGGCGCACCGACCGTCTGCCCTTCGGGCTGCCGCCCAACTGGTCACAGTTCGCGCGGATGCTCAACTCGGTGATCGCCGATAGAGCGGTGATCCTGGACATGGTCGACGACGCAGTGCGGCCGAGGTTGGCCGACGCGTCGGCCCTCAGTGACGCCCTGCGTATCTACGACTCGGCCTACCACACCGAGCTCGATTGGTGGACCGCGTCGTTCACCCTGCAGGACGGCATCCCGCGCAGTGCGCTGGTGTCGGCCGGCGAGAGCGATCGCGTCGACATCGGTCGCACCTTCCCCGTCGTCTCGGAACGGTCCTCGCGGTCTGGCCTGCAGGAGGATCAGGCCAAGGTGCTGGCGCTGTCGACGGCCAGAGACACCCCGAAGCATCTCTTGCGCTGCGGCGAACTGCTATCCGAGGTGCTGCTGGAAGCGACGCTGGCCGGGATGGCAACGTGCACCATCACGCACATGTTGGAGTTGACAGCGAGCCGCGAGGTCGTCGGTGCCGCCATCGGGCGCGCGCATCCACAGGCACTGATCCGGGTGGGCCTGGCTCCGACATTCGGTCGTGTTCCGCCCCCGACACCCCGCCGATCACTTGCCGATGTGCTCGAGATTCGCGGTTAGGGCCCGGCCATGAGCGATATCCGCATTCCCGCATCCTCGGTGGTGGTCGGTATTGATGGCTCACGGTCCGCCGTGCGCGCCGCGTTATGGGCGGTCGACGAGGCGCTGCAGCGTGAGGTGCCGCTGCGCCTGGTCCACGTGGCGCCTGCCCCGCAGTTACCGAAGTTCAACGACGAGCCCAGTCCCGCAAGGTCCGCCGTAGGGCATGCTCTCCGCGAGATCGGTGCGACGCGAAAGCCGGTGACGGTCCAGGTCGACATCCGGCACGGCCGGGTGGCAGATGTACTCCTGGACTCCTCGCGCGGTGCACTCATGCTCTGCGTGGGCGCGATAGGCATCAGCGGCTCCGATACCCGGAAGGTCGGGTCCACCGCCGCTGAAGTTCTCCGATCGGTGCGCTGCCCCGTCGCGGTGATCCGCGACGGACAGTCGCTACCCGGTGCGGCACCCGCAGTGGTGGTGGAGGTCGACGAATCCCACGAGTCCGTGGCCTCGCTGGAGCTGGCCGCGCACGAGGCACGACTGCGCGGAGCGCCGATGCGCGTCCTGCTACGCCATCGTGCGCAGAGCGTGGCCGGACACCGGGTCGCCACTCTGGCACGTGAGGACCGTCAGGTGGCGGCCGTGCTGCTGGAGCGACGCCTGGCGCCGCTACGCGCGCGGCACCCCGACCTGGACATCCGCGCCCTCGACCCGGTGGGCGGCACGCTGGATTACCTGGAACGCCACGGGCATTCCGTGCAACTGGTAATCGTCGGGGCCGGCGATGCGGCGCATGTGCAGGAATTGGTCGGGCCGAATGGATGCGGCGTGCTGGGCAGAACCCACTGCTCGGTACTCGTCGCCGCCCGGCAGCGGTTGCTGTAGGCCTTACCATCGCGGTGCCCACTGCGCGTGCGCTCGCCGTTTGGGGTACCTCGCTACTCGCGTCATCGTGACCGCGTCAGCTCAGGATTGGTGTGTATCGCTTTACACAACAAAACCGAACTGCACGGCCCTTGCCGGGAGGAGAAGAAATGATTACGCGAACTGCCCCACACAGCGTCTCGCCGGACGTCAACTTGCTCATCCTGGTTGAGGCCGGTCCTGCTCACGACCTTCGTGAGCATCCGGGTGGAACTAATTCAGCTACACCAATTTTCGAGGCCGTTCGGGTCGCCGGGCATACGGTTGCGCCCCTGCACGCCAACGCGGCAGGTGTGCCACCGGAGCTTCGATCCATTTTCGTCGTCACCGCTGCCGCCGGCCCCGAATTCGATCGGCTCGCCGAGCGTCTGCGGGCGCTCCCCGGTGTTGCGGCGACTTATCTGGAATCCATCGACGTTCGCCCTCAGCCCGCCCGCGTCAGCCCCGTCCCGGTGTCGATCAATAGTCAGCGTCGGGCAGGAATCCGCCGTGTCACCCGTGGCGGCGTCGGGGCTCTGCACGCGCGCAGGCTGGCCGGTTAGTACCGACCGAGAGGGGGGCTGTGCGGCGGCGCACAGCCCCCCTTCCTCATATGTCGCTACTGGATACCCGCGTTTGGCGGCGCGATGTGCGTTCGCCCCTCCGGTTCCACGACCATGACTCCGGGAATATCCACCAGTGCAGCGGCATTCGCGACATCGCCGGACACCACACCGATCTCACGGTGCACCTGCATACCTGCCATGCCGGCGGCACGCAACGCGGCCACCGTACCGTCGAAATCGCGCTCTTCGATCGTCACGGTGACCCGCTGTCCCGTCACTGTGGGGCCTGCACAAGCCCGGAGCCGACATCGACGGCCGGAACGTTGAGCGGCGTCGCGTGCTGCAAAAGCACCGCCCACAGTTGCCTGCCGGTGAACCCGGTGGCCTCACACCACAATGCCGCGATACCCGACACATGGGGCGTGGCCATGCTGGTGCCGCTGATCGAGTTGTAGCGCTTCGGCATCGGCCACGACGAGTAGACGTCGACACCCGGGCCGGCAAGGTCGATACGGCCGGCGGCCTTCGTCTTGGTGCTCGAGCGCGCCGAGAACCAGCCCGGGTTCAAGGACGAATCCACTGCGGCGATGGCCATGATCGAGCGGCTGTTCGCAGGCACTCCGACAAAGCCGTAGTTTCCGATCCGCCGGTTCGCGTTGTTTCCTGCCGCGGCGATGATCAGCGAACCACGATCGAGCGCACGCTGCCCCACCGTCTCGTACGCGAGAGATGTCTTGTCGACGTTGGCGCCCAACGACATCGAGATGACGGCGCAGTTGTTGGCCACCGCCCAGTTGATGCCGGCAAGAATGCCGCCATCCGCGCCCGACCCGGCGTTGCTCAGCACCTTGCCCACGAAGATCTCGGCCTCGCCGGCCGCCCCGTAACGACGGCTCCCCCGCGGGGAATGCGGTCCACAGGAGGTCCCGATGCAGTGTGTACCGTGCCCATGCCCATCATCGGCGGTCTCTCCGTCGATAAACGATTGCATGGTCACGTGACGCTTCTTGAAGTCCGGATGGGAGGCGTCGAAACCGGTGTCCAGCACGGCCACCCGAACGCCGCGGCCAGTCTTTGTACTCGTGTCTGTCCTCGTTGCCTGCAGACCCCACGTCGATTTGTCGTTATCCGCGTACACAGCGGCGAGCTCGTCGACGGTCGCGGCGTCCGCCTGCAGCCGCGCGAAGAGATCGGAGACTCCATGCTGATAGCCACTGAGATATTCGGCAGAGGTGACGGTGAGGGCATGGTGGATCAGCTCAGGCTCCACGGACAGGACCACGTCGCCTGCCGCGGCGGCGGCTTGAAGGGCCACTGTCTGTTCGGCATCCGAATCGACGACAGCCAGTCCCAGCTCGTCGAACACCGTGGCATCGGCATCGACGACAGCGCTGATATCCATCGCCTGATTCTCAAAATCGCTGCTGTGCAAGATATTCGAAAGTCCCGCTACGCCGGCAAGGGTCTTGGCATGGCTCCCCCGTGCCTTCGCCGGAGCGAGTACCACCACATGCCTTCCTGTGTAGATCTGCGGGTCGATGTTAGTCATTTCTAGCTCCGTCCTTTCGTGACGTACATGATGGGAAGCCGCAGACGCCCAACGGCATACGGACGCGCTAGCTCGGCTACCAGCAATAGTCGGCAGAGTCGCGCGATTTCGAACGAGTGATCCACTACCTGCATTTGGGCGCAGTCCCGATGGGGGCGCGGCGGCGACGCCTCACCGCCCCCGTGAACGAAGTAGCCCGCTACTCGTGCGGGTCTGCTTCCGCCGGGCCTACGGTTCCAGAAGACCTATCACCCAAAGGAGCGGATCATGACAACGCTTGAACGACAAGCAATCCGACAGCCATCGCGCACACCCACGACCAAGGTTGCGGCCGGCGGCACCGCCGGCGCGATCTCGGTGGTCCTGGTCTTCATCCTCGGCAAGTTCAATGTCGAGATACCCGGAGATGTCGGCTCGGCCATCACCGTCCTCTTCTCCGTCGCATCCGGCTACTTGGTGCATGAACGCGCCGTTCTTCGCAAGCCGGCATCCGAGGGCACAGCGAAAGATTGAACGCAGCGGATCGCGTGCGGCACGCCTATTCCTGCGGGTTGGCCAGATCGCTCCACACAATCTTGGCGAGCTGATCGCGGTCTGCGACATCGAGTTTGATGCACGCACGGTAGATGTGACCTTCGATGGTCCGCACCGACAGCGTGAGGCGCTCGGCGATCTCGCGGTTGCACAACCCCTCCCCGATGAGTGCCGCGATTTCACGTTCGCGCGCCGTGACCGGCAACGGACGTGCCGCGGCCCGGATCGCCGGTGTGGCCGCGCCGCCGCATTGGCCCGCGATCCGCAGTGCGCGCGCGGCAGACTCGGCGCTCTTGCTTCTGTCCCCATCGCGACCGCGCAACGCCACGGCCTGCGCCGCGGCATCTGCGGCCGAGAGCATCAGGCCCGCGTTCTCGAACTCCTCACTCACCGCATCCAATGCCGCGGCGTCCGAAGTGCCGACCGCGATCGCATGCCGTGCGTACAGCCCCACCAACGGGCCATGCACACGCGGCACCAGCGATCCGAGGCGGCGCCCGACAGTCCGGTCACCGAACCGTGCCGCATGGTGCAGGGCCTCGGCCTCCACCGCGTACTGACCGGCGGTGTGTGCAGCGTCGGCTGCGCGCCGGGCGGCATCTACCGCTGATCGGTCTGCGCCGCGCGCCGCCGCGAGCCATGATTTCGCGATCAACAACTGAGGGTCGTGCAGCGCAACGAATTGCCCCGAGTGTTGCCCCGACTCGGTCAGCACACGCTCGGCATCTTCGACCTTCCCGAGAGCGGCATAGGCGCGGGCGAGCAGGAGCCGCGCGGGCAGCTGCCACGGCAGCGGTCTCTCGGCGTTGAGCGCTGCCAGAGCCTGCTCGATCGAGGATATCGCCGTCGGGAAGGAGCCCCGGTGCACGGCGACCAGCCCGGCCATGATGCGTGCTATCGCCCACGCGAGAAACTGTCCGGCAGAGGAGAATTCGGTGTACTCCGTAACACGGCGGTCGGCCAGCCGGAGCTGCCCGGTGTAGACCAGCGCCAGCACATCGCAGTAGCGCACCATCACCGCGATCATGCCGTCGGTGGACCGTTTCTGAGCACGGCACCTCGCGGCGATCGGCTCGAACTCGTCACCACGCCCAGCGACGGGCAGCGCGAGCCCGATACCGAACGCCGCGAATTCCACGGCCTGCCGGGGAGCCTCCGGATCCGACAACACCAGGGTCGCGGCGGCCAGCCCCTCATCGAACTGGTTCTCGTGCACGGCCAAGGCCGCCCCCGTCGCATCGACGACCAGTTTCAGGGCGGGATGCTGTACCCGTTCACGGAGCAGGGCCATCAGCTCGTGCGCACGCCTGACATCGCCCATCGACCAGAATGCGATGGACACCAGCGGAAGACCCCAGAGGACCAGCGAGAGCTCGTCGAGCTGGTCCGGATCAAACTCGGAAAGCGCCTGCTCGGCTTCCTCGGGCCGTCCCTGCCACAACAGGGCGCGGGAGAGCACCTCGGCCGCACGCAGTCCTCCGTCACGTTCCACCGCGCACCGCGCCAGGTGCTCCCCAACGGGCAGGTTGGACAGGTACACCGCGTCTTTCGCGGCCGAGACCAATAGGGCCGGGTCGGTGGCCTCATCGCTGTCGACCGATAGCTGTGCCAGGCGGATACGCTTGGCAGCCGAGCCGATATCACGCTCCCGAAGCGCCCGCACGAGCTGACCTCGCAGACGCCGCGCCGATGCGGTTCCCACTCTGCGCCGGACCACCTCACCCAACATCGGATGGCTGAACCGCACATTGATCCGTTGGCCGTCGGCCTCGACACGGACGAAACCGGTGAGCTCCGCGCCGTCCAGCGCGTCGCCGCCGGCGATCTCACACAGCGTGTCGAGATTGAGCGGTTCGCACAAGGACAGCAGTTTCAGCACGTTGAGCACATCGCCGTCCAGCTGCTCGAGGCGATCGCCGAGCAATGCGGCCAACCCCGACGGGACAACCGTGTTACCGCGCAGCTGCCACACGCCGTGGACAGCCGTAAGAGACCCGGCCTCGACAGCCCCTTCCACCAGATGCCGAAGGAAGAGCGGATTGCCACCGGATGACTCCCACATAACGTCGGCGCTCAGCCCTTCGAGCGCTCCACCGAGCACCGATTCGACGAGGGCGACGCTCTGTTCCTTGGTGAACGCCTCAAGTTCGAACCGGCGCAGGTAGTCGTCTTTCCACAATGCGGTGACCGCATCCGGAACGGGCTCGCCGCTACGCACGGTAGCCACCAGTCGGCAGGCATGGCCGACGGCGATCTGATGCAGCAAGGTCGCCGACAGGTCATCCAGCAGGTGCGCGTCGTCGATTCCGATAATCGGATGTGGCGTTGCGACAATGGATTCCCGCGCCGCGGCGATGAGTGCGGCCGGATCACGCGATCCGGTCGTCTGTATCCAATGGGCGAACACGCCCAGCGGAATGCTCCGCGACGACTCGGTGCATGCCACCCAGCGAACCTGGCATTCCAACGAGTCGGTGACCGTACGCGCGAGGGTTGTCTTGCCGACCCCGGCGGAGCCGACCAACACCACCCCACACGACACATCGTCCGCCAGCGTTGAGCGGACGGCCTCGAATTCAGTTGGGCGGTCGAGCAACTGCCAGCTCCCCGACATGGAATGAGATTCTAGATCGCGATACCGATTTGCGTGGGCCAGTCCGCCGGACGACTTCTCCTGCGCGGCGGATTTGGTGATCGTAGGTGTCATCGCAACCATCTCAGTCCGGCAGATCCTCGACCCCGGCAGGCTCCATCCGCGACACCCCGTTCTTCTCATGCCGAAAGTTGCTGGACGCCTCGTAGACTCGGAGTTTGAGCCGATTGATCGATCCCAGTGGGCGATGCGCGGCCAGGGCGCGCCAGGAGTTGAAGGACAGCACGTCGTCGCCAAATACCTGCCGCTCGGTGCTATATGAATCTTGCACGGGGAAGACGATTTTGGCGATTGCCCGGTGTGGCGAGTCCGCCTCTGGCCACGCGACGGTGGCATCCTCGAGCGGCATGGTCTTGGCATCGGTGCACAGCTGCGCCCTCAACTCGTACTCAGCGCTGTTGTGCCGGAAGAACTCTGCGACCAAGTGGCGGAGCTCGTCGTCGGCAATGGGCTCCGGCAGCAGTACCCCCTCAAGGTCCCGCACCGACTGTGACAGGGGTACGTAGCTCAGCTTGGCCACGTACTCTCCGTACCGTAGCGGCGCCGAGGAGTAGAAGGTGTCGCCAAGGATATGCGTGTTGGGACGCACGAACACGGCTACCGATTCCGGTAGTGAGAGTCCCACGCGTGGAAGAAATTTCGCCACCCCGCCAAGAAGGTTGCTACCCAGCCTGAGCGCGGTGTCCGGTAGACGCGCCAGCAACCATGCCGTCGGCATTCCCCGCCGAAGATATGCCTTGGCGCCCGCGAAGAGGAACTCGCGATGGGTGACCAGGACGAAATCCTGGGTGGTGGCCTCGTCATCCGGGAGAGTGCGCGCACCGTCGACGCCCAGCACCTTGATACCCAGGCCCCGCACGCCCCGAATCCGGTCGCTGCGCAGCAGACCGGAGGTCGTAGACAACCTCGAGATGACCGGGTATCTACCGGGAGTCGCGAACATGCCCTGGCGTAGGTGCGGCGGTAAGTCCGGATAGACCGTCAGCTCACCGCGCAAGATGCCGTGACTCTTGGCGTGCGCATCGCGGACGGCATGCCGATACTTCCGGAAGGCCCGTTCGTTGTTCGTGTGCAACACCTTGATGATCTTGTCGATGGCTTCCTCCTCGCCGGGCGGAGCCGTATTCATGTCCTCGTTGTACCGAAGGTAGGTATGCGTCGCGTCGAGTGGTCGCTCCGTGGTGCCCATCGCGGTCCAGTCCTCCCGTATTAGTGGTCCGAGACTGTCGATATCCGTCGGACACGGTGACTTGGTCAGTGTCGTGAAGGCCGGCGGCGCGCGCATGAGTACACGACTACTCAATCCTGCGCCGCGACCGGGACCGATGCGAGTGAAATGACGAGGTATTCCCGGCGCGATCGGAAATCCGAATTTCATGGGATCGAGTAGCTCAATACTCACGTTCCAGGCCATCGGATTTGTCAGCATTGTCGGTATGCCGAAAAAGGACAGACCTGCCACTTCGGCCGCCACTCTGGCGTCGTGGCTCGCGACACGAATCGATCGGTCGGTCGGATGGTCCCGGCTGCCGCCAGCGTTCGGTATCGCAGTACTCATCGGGCTACGCAACGCATTACGGGCCGACAATCTGTTCGACACGGGACGGGCGCCAGGCGGGTCACCGCCACCGGAGGAGACCGACTACCGCACTGCCCGAACATTGGATGGCACCTACAACAACCTCGATAACCCGCTGATGGGTTCGGTGGGAAGCCGATTCGGGCGCAACACACCACTGGCACAGACCTTCCCGGAACCGCCCGGACAACTCCTGGACCCCAATCCCCGGCTGATCAGCCGCAGACTGCTGACCCGTGACCAGTTCATTCCGGCGACAACGCTGAACGTGCTGGCGGCGGCGTGGATCCAGTTCGAGGTCCACGACTGGTTCAGTCATAACACCGCCGAGTCCGAGCCCTGGGCCTTGCCGCTCGATGAGGACGATCCGTGGCCACAGCGACCGATGCAGATACGACGCACCGCACCCGATCCCTGCCCCGACGCGTCGGGTCCCCCGACCTTCGTCACCCAGGACACCCACTGGTGGGACGGATCGCAGGTCTACGGTGGCACCCGGGCCATCGCCGATGCGCTGCGCTCCGGGACAGGAGGCACCCTGCGGCTGGACCCGCTCGGTCTGCCGCCGGCCGATATCGAAGAGCTGGCCAGCACATCCGAGACAACCGCCAACTTCTGGGTTGGTCTGGCCATCCTGCATTCGCTGTTCATGCGGGAACACAACGCGATCTGCGCGCACCTGGCGGCGAGCCACCCGGAAATGTCCGATCAAGAGCTGTACGACAAGGCTCGCCTGGTCAACACCGCACTCATGGCGAAGATCCACACGATCGACTGGACCCCCGCGATTATTGGGCACCCCACCACGGTGTTCGCGATGCACACAAACTGGTCCGGCATTCTCGGTGAGCGCTTGAGCAAGCTGTTTCGCCGTCAGCCCCACAATGCTCTGCTGCGCGGCATCCCCGGCTCACCGACCAGTTTGCACAATGTGCCTTATTCGCTGACCGAGGAATTTGTCGCGCTGTACCGGATGCATCCGCTCATCCCCGATCATTTCGTGCTCCGGTCGTCATCCGACGACTCCGTGCTCGCCGAGCATGAATTGCCCGATCTTGCCGTTCAACATGTGCGGACCCGGTTCAGCGAGACGCCGATAGAGAACATCATCTATTCGTTCGGCCGTGCCAACCCGGGCGCACTGACCCTGCATAACTTCCCGCAGCATCTGCAGCGTCTGGAGCGACCGGACGGATCGATCCTGGATCTCGCCGCCATCGACGTGCTTCGGATCCGCGAGCGGGGGGTCCCCCGCTACAACCAGTTCCGGCGGATGCTGCGTCTGCGGCCGGCATCCTCCTTTACCGACCTCACCGATGACCCGGCGGTGGCCCAAGAACTCGCCGCGATATACGGCGACGTGGAGCGCGTAGACCTGATGGTCGGACTGTACGCAGAGCCCAAACCGAGAGGATTTGGGTTCAGCGACACAGCTTTCCGGATCTTCGTGCTGATGGCGTCCCGGCGGCTGGAGGCCGACAGATTCTTCACCACCGATTTCCGGCCCGAGATCTACACCCCGGAAGGCATTGCATGGGTCAGGGACAACACGATGCGCACGGTCCTACTCCGACACTTCCCATCCTTGGAGTCCGCGCTGACCGGCGTAGCCAATCCCTTTGCACCCTGGGCACACGCATCGGCCAGCGGGCCGACCAAGTAGTCGAATACTCATGACCGACAAGGACGTTTGGGTTCACAATCGTCAAATGAGCCCCACTGGATTGATGCCCGCGGTGCGCGATGACTAGCCCCCAGCCGCGCGGGCCCAAGCGACCATCGGTCATCAGTCCGATGCTTCTCGCCGATCAGCAGAAAGCACCGCCGGCCGAGGCCAAGGCATTGGTCACCGACGATGACGATCGTCGGACAGTTCTGGTTGAACTCCTCATCGGCGCCGGTATCGATCCCGACGATGTTCGGGACCAGTTCTTGCACATGTTCCATCGGGTGCTGCACAACGAGCCGCCTCCGCCCAAGCCCGTCGGCCGCCACTATGTGCGATGCCAGCTCACCCCCGAGGAAATGCAGCGGCTGGTCCGCGGCGGCTCCAAGTCCGCCGACACCAAGAGCGCGCAACAGGCACTGCAACTGATCCGGCGGATCTGGCCGGATCTGGTGGTCGAGGCGCACCTGGACCGGTCGCTCACCACAATCAAGGCCGATGCCGCGGTCCGCACCTACGGTTCCGGCGGCACCGGGGTCGTCTGGGCAGTGCTGGATTCGGGAATCGATGCCGAACACCCCCATTTCGCCGCCAACGGCACGCTCACCGCAGACTCGGTGAAATCCCTGCATCGGGATTTCACCCTGTCGCCGGATGCTTCGAAGGGTCCGCTCGTCGATATCTACGGACACGGCACCCACGTCGCAGGCATCATCGCAGGCCAATCTCCCGCAGACCCGAAGCTCATCCGGATCGCATCCACCCAACCGACCGCCGAGGGGCTGCCGGCGTGGGTTCCACGCGAACTGCCGCAGGGCTCACGCCTGTCCGGGGTAGCGCCGCACGCCAACCTGGTGAGCCTCAAGGTTCTCGATGACACCGGCAAAACGCTGTCCAGCGTAATCATCGATGCCTTGAACTATGTGCGTGAGATCAACAGCTACGGCAACGACCTGCAGATTCACGGCGTGAACCTCTCCCTCGGATGTGGTTGGATGCCAAGGGATTACGCGGCCGGACAAAGCCCATTGTGCCGCGAGCTCGATCTGCTCACCGGGGCAGGCGTGGTGTGTGTCGTCAGTGCGGGAAATCTGGGCGCGGGTACGGCGGCTGCCGGTGTGGGCGCCGCCATCGTGGGAGCAACGGCCGATATCTACGGGCAGCTATCCACCATCACCGACCCCGGCAATGCCGCCACCGCCATCACCGTTGGCTCCGTCCATCGGTACCGCCCGCACACCAGCGGCGTCACCTTCGACTCCTCCAAGGGGCCCACTCTCGACGGCCGACGCAAACCCGATCTGGTTGCCCCCGGCGAACGGATAACCTCCGCGGCAACCGGTCTCATGGCCGAGGGCATCGACCTGTTGAGCGACGACGGGACGGAGGGAGCGGCCAACTACATTGAAGACAGCGGAACGTCGATGGCCGCCGCACACGTCTCAGGCGCGATCGCCGCGTTCCTATCGGCCCGCACCGAATTCGTGGGCAAACCCCAAGAGGTCAAGGAAATCTTCCTGAAGTCGGCCGTCGACCTCGGGCGCCACGAGTTCTTTCAAGGTGCCGGGCTCGTCGACCTGATGCGCGCGCTGTCCAACACCTAAAACGAGTGAGGCCATCATGACAACGACGGTAACGATTAGCGGATTGCCCTACTACGAACCGGATTTCAATGCCGACGGTTCGCTCAACGATGCCACCGGCGACGGCGACGGCGGCTTAACCGCAGCCGTGGCGGCGGGGGGTATCACCGAGCTGTTCGTGATGTCACACGGCTGGAACAACAGCGTGGACTCGGCCCGCAAGCTGTACGCCGCGATGTTCTCGCTGATCGCCGACCAGCTCGGTGCCGACACGGCAGGTGTGGCCGTGGTGGGGATCAACTGGCCGTCGGTGCTGTTACCCGACGATGATCCAGACTCTGCGCCTCCGGTCCCGTCGACGGGCGCACAGCTGGCCGCGGCATTGGCGCCGCGTTTCCCAGGCCGGACAGAACAACTCACGACGATGGGCGAGCTGCTCGACCAGAAACCGCAACAGCCGGGCAAGCTTATCGAGTTCCATCAATTGGCCACTTCTCTGGTGACCACGAAGCCGCAGTCGGAAGAGGACAGCGGAGAGTCGGCCATCGCGGACAGCGACGCCATCGCGGTGTTCGGACACGCTGCGGCCATGGCGCCAAAATCCACGAGTGCCGCCCAGGGACTGGGCAATCCGTTCACCGCACTGTGGTCCGGCGCGCGCGAGATACTGCGCACGATGAGCTACTACGAGATGAAGAACCGCGCAGGTGTCGTCGGTGAGCGCGGCCTGGGCCCGCTACTGGGGGCACTGTCCGGGCCCGACGGCCCGCCGCGCATTCACCTCATCGGGCACAGTTTCGGTGCTCGACTGGTCTCCTACGCACTGGCCGGGTTGCCGAGCGCGGGCACAAGCCCGGTCAAGTCCCTCACATTGGTCCAGGGCGCCTTCTCGCACTTCACCTTTAACCGCGTGCTGCCCTTCGACGCGAGCCGCGGCGGCGGGCTCGCCGGGCTCGAAGAGCGGGTCGACGGGCCCTTACTCTCCACGTTCACCGCCGCCGACCGCGCAGTCGGGTGGTGGTATCCGGCCGCCAGCATGCTTGCCCGGCAGGACAGTCAATCTGTAGAGGATCTTGGGTTCCGCTGGGGTGCAATGGGTCACGATGGGTACCAGCAGAACCCGGCCGCGGCCACCCTTCCTATGACGGAGGCCGGTAAACCCTACGAGTTCGAGCGGGGGCACTTCTACCGGCTCGATGCCAACGCGGTCATCGACGATGCCAGCCAGTCCGAATTCAGTGGTGCGCACAGCGATATCAAGCACCCCGAGGTGGCGTGGGCGATCGTCGCCGCCGCCCGCACCACCTAACCGGACACGAAAATCATTCCTGCACTGTGAGATCGAGTACCTGACTACGCGCGAACCGGGCCGCACATCGTTACACGATGAGCAGGTCCTAGCTCGAACCTCACGCACTATGCAAGGAGCCCACAATGGCCACCGCCGTCAAGTCAACGAACCACAAACCGTCCGAGACCGAGTACGAAATTTCAGGGGCCGCCGGTGCGGCCGCGCTCACCGAACACGAATTACCCTCGGCACTAGCCGGTAACGCCGACACCGAGACCACGAACGCCGCAACGCAAGCGCAGGGTGAAGCGGCGGTAAGTGAACTGGGTTCGGTCGACGGGCTGACTACCGATGAGTCCGAGCTCGCACCCCTGGATGCCATCCTGGGTAGTTATCCCGAGTTGGCCAATAGTGCCGAAGTCGTCATCGGTACCGATGATCGCGTTCGGGTCGGCAACACCACGACGTTCCCGTGGCGCGCTATCTGCCACCTGATCATCACCTCCGCCAACAACCGCACATATGTGGGGACCGGCTGGCTGATCGCTCCCCGCACCGTGATGACCGCCGGGCACTGCGTCTACATGCATGCCGATGGCGGGTGGGTGCGCTCGATACAGGTGATCCCGGGGCGCAATGCCGGCGTCCGACCGTTCGGCACCCAGGTGGGTACCGCATTCCGCAGTGTCACCGGTTGGACGCAGAGCCAGAATCGCGACAATGACTACGGCGCGATCATCCTGCCGCCGTCGTCACGTCCGGGCGATCAGACGGGCTACTTCGGTTTCGCAACGCGCAACGACGATTTCCTGAAGGCTGCGGCGCTGAACCTTTCCGGGTATCCCGGCGAGAAGAACGGTGAGCAGTGGTTCATGGCGCAGCGCGCCAAGGCGGTCTCCGATCGCGTCATCACCTACGACATCGACACGACGGGCGGTCAGAGCGGCTCACCGGTATGGGTGCTGCAGAACGGCAACCGTTACGGCGTCGGCGTCCACACCAATGGCGCCAACTCGGGCAACTCGGCCACCCGCATCAACAGCGCCGTCTTCAACAACATGTCGACGTGGAAGAGTAACGGTATGTGACAAGGCATTTCAGGCAACCCGAGAAATCCGGACACTGGAGGATACGTGGTCGGTATCTCATTCCGTGACCCCGCCGGGCGTCCCATGGCCGGTGCTGTGATCAGCATCGCCGCGGCGCCCGGCGAGGTCCACGATATTGCGATGGTCGCCGACGACTGGGGCGAGATAGTGATCTCCGCACCTCTGGCCGGTGACTATCGATTTCTGGTGTCGCACACCGGAAAGACGTTTCACGCCACGGCGCATATCGCCGAGGGACAAGATCAACTCACCGTAACCGCCAGCTAGACCGCCCGGGCACGGATCAGTGCGACGTCCGGCCCGAGATATCGCGCGCGGCCGGATAACAGCCGTGCAGCCCGCTGATGAGGCGATGCGCCTCATCAAGATCCTTCTGCATGGCGCGTAAGCGCCGATGATGCCGGGGTGCAGCGAGAGTCGCGTGGCGGTGAATCTGCCGCTCGGTCTTGGCGATTTGTTCAGACACGTGGTCCACATGCTCATAGAGCGAACGCAGCAGCACCCGAGCCTGCGCCACCGCCGCGTCTTCCGCCATGCGGGCATGGTCGCACCATTTGCTCGGCTGTTCGCGGCGGCGCAGGGTGGACCGGGAAATAGACCACAACAGGCGTAGTACCTTGTCAGCCCAATCGCCTGCCAGCCGTTGACTTCGTAATAGTTTCGATATAACTTTCGTAATACTTTCGTAGGAGAAGAGAGGGGGCTCTGAGATGGCACGTTTCTTCCGTCATGGTGAGCTGCCGCTCGTGCTTCTGGCACTGCTGGCGCAGCGGCCGATGCATGGCTACGAGCTGATGTCCGAACTATCGAGGCTCTTCGGGGCGGGCGGGTACCAACCGTCGCCCGGCACGGTCTATCCCGCGGTCGAGGCGCTGGCCGTGGAAGGCCTGTTGACGGGTCAGACACGCGAGGGCCGGACGGTCTATCGGGCGTCCGCAGAGGGCGAGCAAGCGCTGACCGGTCGAGCCGACGTGCTGGCGGCGGTGGAATTGCGCACCGGCGCACGGTTCGGGCGCGGAGATTCCTTCGAGAAGATCCTCGCCCGGTTCTCCGCGCAGGTCATGCCGTCCGCGGGCCGCGTGGATCCAGCCGCGGTGGAGAAGATCCTCGATCAGGCCGCCCATGAGATCGCCGGCCTTGCCCGAGTTGAAGACCGCAGGAGAGGAGCCAAGTAGTGAGCGGTGACGCCTTTGAACGAGCGGTGGAACGCGCCGAACGCCGGGCCGAGGAGGAGCAGCGCAGGCTCGAGCGAAAACGCCGGGCGTGGATCGGGCAGGTGAACCGAGCGGCCTTCCAGATCCACGTCGCCACCTATGTCGCCGTGCAGATCCTCCTGGTCGCGATCTGGGCGCTCACCTGGCAATTCGACCATGGGACCGCGTACCCCTGGTTCATCTACCCGTTGCTGGGCTGGGGCATCGGCCTCATCGCGCACTACGTCGTCGCCAGGTCCATTTGGCGTCACGCGGAGGGCGAGCCCGCCCTCGAATCCTGGCCCACCGAGGGCACAAACCGAGCCGCGCACGACACACCCACTCAGGAGTCGCCATGACCGCCCCCACTGACCAGAGCACCCGGCCCATCAAGACCAGGCGGATCAAATTCCGTTATCCGACAGGCTCACTGAATCGCCACTACGTGCAGGGCGATCTGGTGATGAGCCACATCATCGCCATGCTCTCCGCAGTGTTCCCCGAGGGTGAGGACTACTTCATTCGCTCGGTCAAGCACTTCTCCGACCAGATCACCGACCCCGTGCTGAAGAAGCAGGTGGCCGGGTTCATCGGCCAGGAGGTGACTCACGGACGCGAACACCGCGAGCTCAACGAGCGGTTGCAGCAGATGGGCTACCCGACACGCATCGTCGACCGGATGACCCTGCGAGGGATGAAGCTTTACACGCGATACCTGCCGCCGCGCCTCAACCTCGCCATGACAGCGGCGCTGGAGCATTACACCGCGACGCTCGCCGAGACTCTGCTGACCGATCAGCGCGCGCAAGATCTCCTGGGCGAGGGCGAGGTCCGCTCGATGCTTCTGTGGCATGCGCTGGAGGAGTCCGAGCACCGTGCGGTCGCATTCGATGTCTACCGAACTGTCGGGGGCACCGAACGGATGCGCAGGTGGTCCATGCGACTGATCACCACTGTGTTCCTCTGCGGGACGGTTCTTGACACCCTGATGTCCCTGATTCTGGACAGGGCGACGTACAACCCGATCAGGTTGTTCAAAAGCGTTGCCGAGCTGAGGCATTCGCCATTCGTAACCCGGGACGTACTCGACCGCGTCAGGGCCTACAACCGCCCCGGTTTCCACCCGGACGAATTCGACAACACCGACCTCGTGGACCGCTGGAACACCGAACTCTTCGGTGAGCAAGGACAGCTGGCCGGGCATCTGCGCTGAGCAGGCGACCTAGACCGGCGTGGCCTGCATGTCTACTGCGGTCACACTGCCCCTCAAACGACCTCAGGCCCCCTCGAGAGGGGGCCTGAGTGCTGTGGCGGGTGCAGGATTCGAACCTGCGTAGGCGTAAGCCGACGGATTTACAGTCCGCTCCCATTGGCCGCTCGGGCAACCCGCCTTATCAGACGATGCAGGATACAACGATAGGGTCGGGCTAACGCAAACCGACTGGATACGGAACACACGAGGACCAGAAAGAGGGAGCAATCATGGCGGATTCATCGTTCGACATCGTGAGCAAGATCGACCGTCAGGAGGTCGACAACGCGCTGAACCAGGCGGCCAAGGAACTGACCACCCGATTCGACTTCCGTGGGACCGAGACCACTATCGCCTGGAAAGGTGACGAGGCCATCGAGCTGGTGAGCTCCACCGAGGAGCGCCTGAAGGCGGCCGTCGACGTCTTCAAGGAGAAGCTGATCCGCCGCGATATCAGCATGAAGGCCTTCGATGCGGGCGACCCCGCCCCCAGTGGCAAGACCTACCGGCTCACCGGGACCCTCAAGCAGGGCATCGACGCCGAGCAGGCCAAGAAGATCAACAAGCTCATCCGCGACGAGGGTCCCAAGGGCGTCAAGTCGCAGGTACAGGGCGAGGAGATCCGAGTGTCGAGCAAGAAGCGCGATGACCTGCAGGCCGTTCAGGCCCTGCTGAAGGGCTCCGACCTGGATATTGCCTTGCAGTTCGTCAACTACCGGTAAGACGATGGTCCGGTGATCTCCACATCGCATCTGATCGGCTTCGCAGTCGTTGCGTACGCCCTCATCGTGATTCCGGGCCCCAGCGTGCTGTTTTCCATCGGCCGTTCCCTCAGCCTGGGCCGCCGCGCCGGCCTCATGAGCGTTCTCGGAAATACGGCAGGCACCGCAGTGTTCGTGGCGGCCGCGACGGCCGGACTGGGTGCCCTGCTGACAGCCTCCTCCTGGGCGCTGACAGCGGTGAAGCTGGTTGGTGCGGCCTATCTGATCTACCTTGGGGTACAGGCGATTCGGAACCGCAAGTCACTTATCGAGGCATTGAATGCAGACCGGCCCGCGGTGGGAAAGCCACGCGTCTTCCGTCAGGGCTTCATTGTCGGCCTGACCAACCCGAAGACGGCGCTGTTCTTCGCGGCGGTGCTCCCGCAGTTCGCCGATCCCGCAGCGGGCTCGGTACCGACCCAGATCTTCGTGTTCGGCATCCTGTTCATTGCGATGGCTCTCGTCTCGGACAGTCTGTGGGCATTGCTGGCCAGCACCGCACGCAATTGGTTCGCCCGTTCACCCAGGCGCCTGGAGGCGGTGGGCGGTGCGGGAGGCTTCATGATCGTCGGGCTGGGTGCCGGGGTGGCGGTGAGCTCCAGCTGACGCCGACACGCCGCGTTTCGTCGGATCTACTCGCGATACGCGTCAGGAACCGGAGTCTCGGCGACCGGCGGAGCATTCGCGAAGCAGCTCGGCCAGCAGGGCACGGTCTGGCCGGTACGGGGTGTTGAAGCCCAACCGGTGCACCAGATCGCCGTAGCAGTCCTGTAATTCGTGCGCACCCTGCACGACATCGGTCACGGTGATCGCCGCGGTATCGACGAACTCGTCGTCGATCAGGGTGGTCATCGCATCCCATTCGCCTTGTTTGGACAGCTCTTTCAGTTTCGGGCCCACCTCTGCCCTGCCGTGCAATTCCAGGATCGGCCAGTACGCGGGTGTGGACCCGTAAAAGGCGAGCTGCTTGCGCACCGCCACGCGGGCACTGGCCAGCTCGGCGTCGTCACGCCCGATGATGATCATCGGCGAATGATGGATCTGAATGTCGGCGAGCACCTTTCCAGATTTCTCCGCACCCCGAGCCAGCGTCGGAAGGGTGACCTGCGTGAGGTATTGGGGTGTGCAGAACGGGTGCGACAGGAATCCGTCCGCCACCTCACCGGCCACCTCGGTCATCCCGCTACCGACACCGGCCAGCCAGATGGGTGGCGGGCCAAAGGCGCTCACCTCAGCCGGATCAGGCATGAACATCGGCGTCATGAGGGTGTTCTGGTAGAACTCGCCGCGATAGTCCAGGCGGCCGCGTTCCTGCCACGACTGCCAGATGGCGCGCACGGCCAGCACCATGTCCCGCATCCTCGCCGCGGGACTGCTCCACGGCATGCCGAACCGGCGGGTGATGTGCGGTTTGATCTGGGTACCGAGCCCAAGGATGAATCGCCCACCCGAGTAAGCCTGCAGGTCCCAGCCAATATTGGCCAGCAGCATCGGATTTCGCGCGAATGCGACCGCGATCGAGGTGCCCAGGGTGACCTCCTTCGTGTGCTCGGCGGCCAGCAGCAGCGGCAGGAAGGGGTCGTGCGCTCCCTCGAACGTCCAGATACCGGAGTACCCGGACCCCTCGGCCTCGGCAGCATCGGCAGCCATGGCGGTCAACCCGGTCGTGAGCGTTACATCGATCAGCACCGCACTCATATTGCCGAAGTCCATATTCGAGGCGCACCGGGCCCATACCCTGGCGGGCATGGCAGCACTTCGTGAACCACAAGTCGTCGTCCTCGGGGGCGGATCCTGGGGCACCACTGTGGCGTCGATTGTGGCGCGGCGCAGCCCCACCCTGCAGTGGGCGCGCTCACCCGAGACGGTGGCGGATATCAATGAACGGCACCGCAATTCGCGATATCTCACCGACGAGGTCGAGCTCACCGAAAGCCTGCGTGCCACCTCGGACCTGCACGAGGCCATCGAGCAGGCCGACGTGGTGATCATGGGGGTTCCCTCGCACAGCTTTCGCGAGGTGCTCACCGAAATCGGTCAGTCGCTGCGCCCGTGGGTGCCGATCGTGTCGCTGGTCAAGGGCCTCGAGCAGGGGTCGCGGATGCGGATGTCGCAGATCATCGAGGAAGTGCTGCCCGGGCACCCGGCGGGCATCCTGGCCGGGCCCAACATCGCCAAGGAGGTAGCTCGCGGGTATGCGGCCGCCGGGGTTGTCGCGATGCCCGATCAGCACCAGGCAGCGCGCCTCGGAGAGCTTTTCCGCACGTCACGTTTCCGCGTGTACAGCACCAACGACGTGGTGGGTGTGGAGATGGCAGGCGCGCTCAAGAACGTCTTCGCCATCGCGAGCGGTATGGGTTACGCGATCGGGATCGGCGAGAACACCCGCGCCATGGTGATCGCGCGGGCGCTGCGGGAGATGACCAAACTCGGTGTGGCCATGGGCGGTAACCCCGAGACGTTCCCCGGCCTGGCGGGTCTGGGCGACCTCATCGTCACCTGCACCAGCGCCAGCAGCCGCAACCGGCATGTGGGCGAGGAGATCGGCAAGGGCAAGACCATCGACGAGATCATCCAGGCGATGAACCAGGTGGCAGAGGGCGTGAAGGCCTCGTCGGTGGTGATGACGCTTGCCGACGAGTACGGCATCCAGATGCCGATAGCCCGCGAGGTCGACGGGGTGATCAACCACGGCTCCACGGTGGAGCAGGCTTACCGTGGGCTCATGGCGGCAACGCCCGGCCATGAGGTGCACGGCACCGGATTCTGATCAGGCCGGCAAGTACTCGGGCTTCACCACATCGCGCAGCTCGGACAACGCCACCCGGCTCTGCATCGGCCCCTCGGCATACGCCGCCACCTGGTATGGCTCGAACGAGAACAGCAGCGCGTCGCCGTCCAGGGAGAGGTTCTTGAAGTTCCCGGCCTCCGGAACCGTTCCGGTGTCGACAAATTCGGTTCCCACACCGCCGAGTTGCGCGCGCAGATCGCTGCGGACCAGCGCGGAGATCTTGGGCAGCGCCGCCGCTATATCGATCAGCAGCGACCCGAGGGTAATGGCCTGTTTGGTAGTGCGGTCGAAGGTGACGGTGCGAAACGCGAATCCCGGGTGATAGCCGCCGAGCGACTCGCTGATGGAAAGCCGGACCCCATCGGACGGATGCACGCCCTTGCCCTGATACGCGTCAAAACTGACGTTGAGTGCCCATGGCTTGCCTTCGGGCGGGGCCCCGGCACGCTCGACGGACGTGCGGAATTTGGCGCGGATATCCGCCACCAGCTCGTCAACCGCCTTCTGCAGCTCGGGGAACGATGAATCCCACTGGACGGGGACGAGCAGGTGTTGGGTGGCCTGTGGCGTGACCTCGTCGATGACGCAACCCTGGGTGGCATCCCAGCGACCGCCGTGTTTGGGGCACGCGGACTCAGCGGCCGGATCAACCGTCACGGTCGGGGTGGTCGCGGTGGGCTCTGACGCGCTGCTGGATTCTTGAGTAGGCGTATCTCTGGGTGCTTCTCCCCTATCGCAACCGACGAGGACGATGCCGCACACGATGGCGGCCAGGCTGGCGATCAGCAGGTTCCCAAAGCGCATGACACCAATCTAACCGGCCACTAGGTGGTGTAGCTGCCGCCCGGACCGACCACAAAGCCGTTCTGCCAGCGGTTGTTGACACAGGTCAGCGTGCCGGCGCCGTCCAGGCCGCAGCTGACCTCGCGGTAACTCAGGCGATGACCCGGCGGCAACGGCTTGAAGGCTTCACCACCGATGCCATAGATCGGCCGATCAGTGCTGGCGAAACCGGGAGCCGTACTGCCGCTGACGAGGTTGGCCCCGTTCGGCGCCCCGGGCAGCGGGCCACTGCACCCGTAGCTGGCGTCGGCGCGCTTGATCAGACAGGAGATCCCGCCGGGGATGGTGAAACCGTAGGCCGTGTCCGCCATGATGCTGTATTCCAACGGCGATACCGCGGTAAACCCGTTGACGTTCGGAAGCCCGGACGGGTCAAGCGGATTCGGGGTGTCCGGGTCGGCGGACGCCACACCCGCCAGCATGACGGCGGCGACCACGCTGGTCAGAGCGCCAAGGATGGGCAGGGTACGCATCCCGTGACCATATCCAAGATCGCGCGCAATCTCGCGTCTACTGGTCAAAGACGATATCGACGCTGTCGGTGACCGGAACGGCCTGGCAGGCCAGGGTCAGCCCCATGGCGAGGTCGGCGTCGACCAGGGTGTCGTTGCGGAGCATCCGCACCTCGCCGCGGCGCACCGTGCAGGCACAGGCACTGCAGGCGCCTTCGCGGCACGAGTACGGCGCGTCGATACCCCGGGCGAGCAGCACATCGAGCAGTGGAGTGTTCCTGGGCCACTCGACGGTGATCTGTGTGCCATCGAGTTCCACACTCGCCTCAGCAGCGTCCCCATCACCGGCCCGCGGGACCACGATGTCGGCAAACGGGTCGCCGGTCAGCGACTGGTAGAGCTCGACGTGAATGTGGTTGGCGGGCATCCCGACGGCCGACAGCGCGGCACGGGCGCCGTCCATGAAGGGCGCCGGACCACAGATGTACGTGCTGTACCGCCGATAGGCGGCGAACAGCTCGGCCATGGCTTCGCCGGTGGGCAGTCCACGTTCGGCTTCGAGCCAGTGCACCACCCGCAGCCGGTCCGGGAACTCCACCATGATCTCTTCGATCTCGGCGCCGAAGATGACGCTGCGCTCATCCCTGTTCGCGTAGAAGAGGTAGACCGTTCCGGCGCCGCCGAGCAGAACCGACTTGGCTATGGACAGCATCGGGGTGATGCCGCTGCCCGCCGCGATCAGTAAGAAGTCGCCGTCCAGTGAGCGCGGCACGAAGACCCCGGAGGGGGTGAGCACGGTGATGCGGTCCCCGACAACGACGTTGTCGCACAGCCAGTTCGACGCATACCCGCCATCTGTGCGTTTGACGGTGACGACGAGGTCGTCATCGAGGTGGGGCGAGCTGGACAGCGAATAGCAGCGGGCCACCGAGCCCGTCTGCTCACTGGGGATCTTCAGCGTGAGGAACTGGCCAGGCCGGTAACGGAAGGCAGGCGCGAGCGCATCCGGCACTTCGAACACCAGGGAGACCGCATCGCCTGTCTCCCTGATGATTTCGACGACCTCCAGCGAGTGAACGTGGGGGTTGCCGGTCACTGTTCGCGTATCGGGCGAGACGGTGTCTGTCATCGAAGGCCGCCTAGAGCTCGATACCGAAGCGGCTCGCGACCTTCTTGCCGATTCCGTACTTGCCCATTCCGTAGAACGGCGCCATCAGGTCCCCGTAGCGCGGTCCGATGATGCGAGGAATGGCGTCGAACACCCGGGCGTCGGGACCGATCAGCACACGGGGCCGATTCTTCTCGACGCCCCGCAGAATGATCCGGGCCGCCGAGTCCGGACGGGTGATTGCCGCGAGCTGGAAGCCCTTTCGGACGGTTTCCCGGTCCACGCCTTCGGGGATACCGCGCGCGCTTGAGGCGATGTTGGTCTTGATGCCACCGGGGTGCACACAGGTGACGCCGACGGGATACTTCGCCGCCCGAATCTCCTGACGCAGCGCCTCGGTGAAGCCTCGTACAGCGAATTTCGCTGCGTTATAGGCGCTCTGCGAGGGTATGCCCATGAATCCGAACACCGACGACACGTTGATGAGGTGACCGTCACCCGATTCGATGAGATGCGGCAGGAACGCCTTGGTGCCGTGCGCGACACCCCAGAAGTTGATGTTCATCAACCAGTCGAAGTCATCCCATTCCATGTCCGTGACGTCAGCCGAAAGCGCCACCCCGGCGTTGTTGAACACCAGATTGACCTGACCGAACTCGTTCTTGACGTCGGCGGCGTGGGCATACACGGCGGCCCGGTCGGCAACGTCGAGTTCGAATGGGATGGCGGTCGCACCCGCCTTCTCGCAGCGCCCGGCGGTATCTGCCACCCCGGCGGTGTCGATGTCCGAGAGAGCCAACCGCGCACCGCGCTGCGCCAGCGTCAAGGCCAGGCTGCGGCCGATACCCGAACCGGCACCGGTGATTACGGCGACCTTGTTGTCGAAGTCTTTCATCGTTTTCTCGCTTCTATTGGGGCGGGTGGCCTAGTTCGCGGCCATACTCGGCGAGCTCTGCCGGGGGCCGTCCGCGAGCGGGACGGTCTTGCGCACGGCCGGACGCACCGCGCCCTCGAACTCGTACTCGGTGGGGTCGACTTTCCTTGTCTGCGACCAGTATTCGAAAGTGAATCCCGACCACAGCGTCCGATTCTTGCCGTGCTCGTCCAAGTACCAGCTCTGGCAGCCGCCGTTGTTCCAGACCGAGCCCTGCAGCTTGCGCTGGACTTCGGCGTTGAAGCGGTCCTGAGCCTCACGGGTGGGCACGATCGCCTGGGCGTAGGCCGCATCGATGTGTTTGATCGCCTCGGTGACGTAGTGGATTTGCGACTCGATCATGAACACGATCGAGTTGTGACCCAAACCGGTATTGGGGCCCAAGAGGAAGAACAGGTTGGGCATGCCGGCGATCGTGATTCCGCGGTGGGCGGTGACGCCCTCCCGTGACCAACGGTCGCCGAGGTCCTCCCCGTTCTGCCCCTTCAAATCCAGATACTTATACGAGTCGGTGACGTGAAAGCCGGTGCCGAAGATGATGGCGTCGACCTTGCGCTCAATCCCGTCGCTGGTGACGACGCCGTCGGCGGTCACCCGCGCGATGGACTCGGTGACCAGTTCGGTCTTCGAGTTCTCGATCGCCTTGTAGTACGTCGCAGACCCCAGGAGTCGCTTGCATCCGGCACGGTAATCGGGTGTCACCTTGCGACGCACTTCCGGATCCGAGATCTGACTCCTGATGTACGCACGGCCCAGCAGCTCAACACCTTTGAGCAGGGCGGGGCGCCGGTTCATCGCGTACGCACCGGCCTCTGCACCGAAGTACATGCCGCTGCGGAACAGCGCACGCAAACCCGGGATACTCGCAAACGCACGCTTGGCCACCGAGCCGAACTCGACATTGGAGCGCGGCAATACCCACGGCGCGGTGCGCTGGAACAGCTTCAGTTCGCCGACCTGGCCGACGATCTCAGGGACGAACTGAATGGCACTGGCGCCCGTACCGATGACGGCGACCTTCTTGCCGGCCAGGCCGAAGTCGTGGTTCCACTGCGCGGAGTGAAAGACCGGCCCCTGGAAGCGATCCAGGCCCTCGATCTCCGGGATGCTCGGGATGTGCAGGGCACCGACGCCGGAGATGAGGAACTGGCAGATGTACTCCTGCCCGCTCTCGGTGAACACATGCCAGCGGTACTCGCTGTCATCCCAATACCCGCGGGTGACACGCGTATTGAAAGTGACGTGCCGGTACAGACCATATTTGGCGGCGACTTCCTTGAGGTAGTCGAAGATCTCGGGCTGCCGGGAGAAGAGCTGTTCCCAATTCGAGCGCGGCTCGAAGGAGAACGAATACAGGTGGGTGGGCACATCGCACGCCGCACCGGGATAGGTGTTGTCGCGCCAGGTACCGCCCATTTCGCCGGCCTTTTCCAGGATGAGGAAGGGCACCCCCATCTTCTGCAGCGCGATCGCCGCGCCGATACCCGAGAAGCCTGTGCCGACAATCAGCGCACGAACACGGATGGGCTCCGAGGGGCCGCTGTCGACCACACTGTCTGGCTGCTGCTCTTCGGACGGTGTATCGGTAACAGTCATGTGGCGCAATCGCTTTCTCTTTCGAAGGTGGACCCTTGACACGACAGAACTGGCTCATTGCCACCGGCAACGAGCCAGTTCTTGCGGCGCTTACCGCGCGTTGATCTCGGCCAGGATGTCGTCCGGCATCGCGCGCGACATCCGCAACAGCCGGCCAGTGAATTTGCCGTCCAGGAAACCGATCTCGTGCATGAAGCGCATCAGTGGCTCCGCAACCCAGGTCGCATTCTCGCGGTAACTCGGTGACGTCAGGAATGCACGTAAACCGCGCAAGGGATGAATGCCGACCGACCGGTACGCCTTGGGGTTGACGAGCACCGGATAGATACCCACCACCGAGAGGGCGAAGACTGCTCGGTGGAACGCGTTGGAGACCGGCCCCCGCTCGGCGATCTGTCGCACCAGTTCCTCACGCGCATAAGTGATGTGCCGAGCTTCTTCCAGCACGTGAATCTTCATGAGCTGACGAGCATGCGGCTGCACCGTCTCATCCATCATCGATTCCCGCTGCATCCGGTCCAGCACTTCCTCGACCAGCAGCAGAACACCAATACCCGAGGGGCCCAGCGGTGCCAGGCCGAGGAGCCGCACGACCCGCGTCGCGAACTTAGGATAGGTGTAGGGCTTGACTCCCAGCTTGTTCACCAAACGGCCGAACATGGTGGAGTGCCGCGCTTCCTCGCCGATCTCGGTCAACGCGTAACGCCCGTGATCGGTTGCTCCCCCGTTCTGCTCGACGACCTGCCGCCACAGCATGGCGCTGAGACCGGTCTCGACGTAGATGCCGAAGCTCAACACAGAGCCGAGCTCATGGCGCGTCAGTTCGACGCGCTGTTCCTGAGTCAGCTTGTCCCACAGCTTGGTGCCGTATAGCGACGTCCGGCGGGGCGTCGTCCAATACAGCCCAGGCACCACCGGTGCGTCCCAGTCGATGTCAACCTCGCCGTCGTAGGCACGCTCCGCGGCCGAGCGCAGCAGTCGTTGCGCTGTCTTCTGCCGGTCCCCCACGGTCTTACCCCGTACCGACGAGGCTCCCGCCTCGTGTAGGGCCGTTGGTTGGTCGATGGTCGTCATTGATCCCGCCCTCCAAATTTATACATTACTTTCAGTACCCGTTACTTTTAGTTTTATGCTCGCGCTGCCGTTTGTCAATCCCTCAGCGAGGTCACACGAGGCCGCGACCTCTGAGAATTGCCCGTGCAGCACTGGTTCCGAACATCCCCGCGTCCTGGGCGACGTCGAAGTATCGCCGCAGCAACACCCCGTTCCGGTGGCGGACATTTTCGCTTCGCGCGGCGGCCCTACGACCGGACCGCTCGGTCAACCCCACGCTGCGGTACACCGGCGGCCGCACGATCAACGACGTCGCCAACACCGTCAACAGCGCAAGCGACGTGTCCGCCCAGGCCGCCGGGAGATACCTGCGGGTATCCACGGCGCGGTAGAGCTCGTCCTCGGCGAACTCCAGCTGGCGACGACTGACCAGAACACAGATCTTCGCAACCTGCCGGACCACGGGCTGGGCCTGCTCATCGGCCTCGAGCTCGTACATCAGCTGATGGATCAGCTTGTGCAGCAGCAGGATGAACCCGCGACCCAGTGGACCGTGCGGAATGAGCGGCACGAAGAACCGCTGCAGGCGCTGCACCGCCATTGGGGCAGGCAGGAGCTCCAGCTCCGTCTTGTTGATCAGCCGCCCCACCATGGTGGCGTTACGGCTGATGTCGCGGACGCTGGCCAAGAGAAAACGGGTGTAATCATCGGTCAGCGTGTTGCCTTCGATGACGTCGCGGAACATCAGCGATGCCAGCGCGCCCTGGGCGTCTATGACAAAACTCAGCAGACTGACCAGCTCCTGACGGGCCAACTCACCGCGCTGTTCGTCCGAAAGCGCATCCCACTGCGGCGTGCCGTGGAGCGATACCCGCCGGGCGGCCAGCCAGTGCTTCCCTGCGTCCAGGGGTGCGTCCCAGTCGATATCCAGCTCGGGGTCGTAACTGAGCTCGGTGGCCTCGAACAGCAGCCGACGGGCCGTATTGAGCCGATCCCCCACCCGGCGCCGACGCGCAGGAACCCCGCCGTCGACCGTGGTGGCCGGACTGAAGTCGTAGTCGGTGTAGTTGATGTCTTTGTAACTGCTGGACGTCACGTCATCGCCTTCTGGTCAGCCAAGATTGAATATCCGTATCCAAAAGTATGGGGTACTCTTTGTTACGCATATGTCAGCGAGTTTGTCGGGACGGCGTCCCGATTGTCAAGAGGCAACCCAGCCGGACGGAGAATCATGAGCCTTCCCCGATACGACGACACCAACAGCGTCTTCACCCACAGTCCGCATGACGATTCGGACTACATCGGCGAGGCGACGGTGACCGTTCGTGGTGTCGAGGTCCCGGTCGAGCTGGAGCTCAAGGGTTACAGCGAGCCGATCGACGGCATTTACCGGTGGATCGGCCGCATCAGGCCGAACGAACAGCTGACCGGGCTCGTCGGTGACGAGGCGCGAGTGAAGGCCACGATTCGCACCTCCCACAGTGCCCGCGATGCCTTCATCGGCGATCCGGATCCGTGGAACCGGTACCGGGTGATCGGGAAGAGCACTCCGCCGTTCCACGTCGCCACCGATCTCGCGGAAGTCGAAGCGGAATAAGGATTTTCGCCCTCACTGGCGCCGAGCGCGCAGGAGCGCAATCAGCTCATGCTCGACATCGCGCAGTGGCTGCACCGACTGTGCGGCCTGCGCCTGCAGTAGCGCCCCCTCGATCGCACTGACCGCCAGCGAGGCGAGGGTCTCGGCGCCGTCGGTCACCCCCGAATCCCGGAAGGATTCCGCCAGCCGGGCGCGCATCCCGATGAAAGCCTCGTTGGCCGCCGCGCGGATCTGCGCCTCCCCTGGACCGGCGAGCGCGGCCGCGGCATGCGGACACCCGGTGTCAAAGTCGTGAGTCTCGAGTTGATTGACCCACCACGCGATGAACTTGGTGATGAGGTATTCGGAGTCTCCGCGAGCCCGCAGCGCGTCGAGAAACCCGTTGGCGAGCTCGGCCGCCGCTAGCTCGGCCGCAGCAAGGAGCTCCGCCTTGCCCTCCGGGAAGTGCTGATAGATGGAGTTGCGCGCGGTGCCGCTGCGTTTGAGCAGGTCGGCAAGGCCAGTGGCATGCACCCCGCGTTCGCGCATCATGATGATCGCGTTGTCGATCAGACGCTGCCGTGGACCCGTTGTCACCTCGGCCTCCTCACTCGAAATGGACCAGTCGGTCCATGGCCTGCTACCGTCGGCATGGACCAATCAGTCTACGCGGAAGGGCGGCCATGACCACCGAAATCGAGAACCTGACCGGGCTCGAGCTGCTGCGCAGCATGGGAGGGACGTCCGATGGGATGCCGCCCATCGGACGTCTGCTCGGGATGCAGATGGAGGAGATCGAATTCGGCTCGGTGTCCTTCAGCGTGGTGACCCGGCCCGAGTTCGCCAATCCGCTCGGCACCCTGCACGGCGGGATCTGCGCGACGCTGCTCGACTCCGTACTGGGCTGCGCCGTGCACTCCACGCTGGAGCCCGGAATCGGCTACGGGACACTCGAACTCAAGGTCAACTACGTTCGGACCGTCGCCACCGATGGCGAGCGGCTGGTGGCGACGGGCAACGTCCTGCATCCCGGCCGCCGGGTGGCGACGGCCGAGGGCAAGGTGGTCGACTCCCAGGGCAGGCTGGTGGCGCATGGCACCACCACGGTCATGGTGTACCGCTGATGAGCGCGAGCGAAGAAGCTCACGCACTGATGAGCGCGAGCGAGCCCGCCGATGACTTCCTGCGGGCCTCGGCGGCCATCGAGGCCATGATCGCGGCCGTGCGTCCTGAGCAGTGGGACGCCCCGACACCCTGTACCGAGTGGAATCTGCGCGAGCTGGTGAACCACCTCGTCGAGGTGAACTACTCGCTGGCCGCGCGCTTCGGCGGGCCCGGCGACGGCACCGGCGATGATCCCGTGGCTGCATACCAGCAGTCGGCGCAGGCGTTGAGTGACGCGCTGGCGTTTCCAGGGGTGCTGGAGCAGACCTACCCCGGCCCGTTCGCGCACACGACCGGTGACAGGCAGCTTCAGGCCCGCATGGCCGATCTGTTGACCCACGGCTGGGACCTGGCACAGTCCACCGGCATTCCCGCGGATCTGCCCGCCGACCTCGTCGAGAACGCATTGGGCTTCGTCCAGAAGCTTGCCGGGGCATTCGCGCGGTCCGGAAAGTTCGGCACCCCACAGCCTGTCGCTACGAACGCGCCGGCACTCGAGAGGCTGGCCGCGTTGAGCGGACGGTCCGTCTGACATTTCTCCGGGTGTGAAGCTACGGCGGGACTTTCGCCGATTTTCCGCCGTGGTTTCACGCTCGGCGGCCCAAGGTTAGAAGCGGGCCATATCCTCGAGGCGCGCAATGCGGTCGGCCATCGGCGGGTGTGTCGAGAACAGCGATGCCATCCGGTCGCCCGCCCGGAACGGGTTGGCGATCATCAGGTGCGACTGGCTGGCCAGCTGCGGTTCCGGTGGCAGCGGAGCAGCCTGCACCCCGCCGGAAATCTTGCGCAGCGCGGAGGCCAATGCCAGCGGATCTCCGGTCAGTTCGGCACCGGACTGGTCGGCCTGGTACTCCCGTGAACGGGACACCGCCATCTTCACCACCGTGGCAGCGATCGGACCCAGCATCGAAACCAGGAACAGCGCAAAGGGATTCGGCCGGTTCTCGCCACCGCCGCCGAAGAAGTTCATGAGCATCGCCATATTGGCCAGCCCCGAGATGACCGCGGCCAGCGCGCCGGCCACACTCGAGATCAGGATGTCGCGGTTGTAGACGTGCGAGAGCTCGTGACCCAGCACCGCGCGCAGCTCACGCTCGGAGAGCAGATCGAGAATGCCGCTCGTGCAGCAGACCGCCGCATTTCTCGGATTGCGGCCCGTGGCAAAGGCATTGGGCGCATTGGTGTCGCTGATGTACAACCGCGGCATCGGCTGGCGTGCGACGGTCGCGAGCTCCCGCACGATCCGGTACATCGCGGGCTGCTGCAACTCCGTCACCGGCTGGGCGTGCATCGCACGCAGCGCCAAGGTGTCGCTCTTGAAGTACATGAAAGCGTTCATGCCGACGGCGAACAAAATGGCCAGCAGCAGGATGCTCTTGCTGTGGAACAGCGAGCCGATGAACACAATCATCGCCGACATGCCGCCAAGCAGCAGCACTGTCTTGAGCCCATTGGCGTGGCCGTGCATGTTGTCCCTTCCCTCTAGCTGGTTCACCACGCTAACGAAGGACAGTGCTCCTGGGTTCCGGACGGGTTGCCAGGTACCTAACCGTGCCGCAGGACGGTGTATTCGATCAGCACACCCAGCGCGTCGCGGGCAGCACCCGGGGGCAGCTCCACTAGTTCAGCCTTGGCACGATCGGCATATTCGATGACGACGGACTTTGCCGCCACGAGTCCATGCGAGGCCCGCAGCAGCGTCAATGCCTCGTCCACCTCGGCATCGTCGGTAATGGGCGCCGCCAGCAAGGTACGCAGCCGGTCGGCGTCGGCACCGGTATCGCGCAGCGCGTACAGCATGGGCAGGGTATGCACCCCCTCACGCAGATCCGTGCCGGGTGTCTTGCCCGACTCGTCCGTGAGGCTCTCGATGTCGATGATGTCGTCGGAGATCTGAAAGGCGGTCCCGACGATGGCGCCCAGGCGGCTCAGCCGTTCGATCTGCTCGTCGTCGCACCTGGACGTCATCGCGCCGAACCGCCCGGCCGCCGCGATTAGGGATCCGGTCTTCTCGTGGATCACCTTGAGATAGTGCTCGGTCTCATCGCCGCCCTCGGGTACCCCGACGGTTTCCCGCATCTGGCCGGTGACGAGTTCGGCGAAGGTCTCGGCGACGATCCGCACAGCCGTGGGACCGAGCCGCGACACCAGGCGCGAGGCCGTGGCCAGCAGATAGTCCCCGGCGAGGATCGCCACGTTGTTACCCCAGCGGGCGTTGGCGCTGGGCACACCGCGACGCTTCTGCGCCTCGTCCATGACGTCGTCGTGGTAGAGCGTGGCCAGGTGAATGAGCTCGCACACCGCCCCGGCGAGAATCACCTCGTCGTTGTCCGGGTCCGGTCCGGTCTGGGCGGCGAGCACCGTGAACAGCGGGCGGAAGCGCTTACCGCCGGCGTGGAAAAGGTGCAGCACAGACTCCGTCAACAGCGGGTCGGACTGCCCCAGCTCGGTCACGATGAGGGTTTCGATGGCGGACAAATGGTCGCGCACTTTCGCGGCGAATACGGGATCGCCGAGATCAACTCCGGCCACCGTGGTCGAGTTACTCACCGGTCCAACATACTGGTGGGGTGCAGACGTCAGCGGACCTGGTCGTCGTCGGTGCCGGACCAGCCGGATCGGCGGCCGCGGCGTGGGCGGCGCGATCCGGGCGTGAGGTGGTCCTGGTCGATTCGGCGGTGTTCCCCCGGGACAAGACCTGCGGCGACGGACTGACCCCCCGCGCCGTCGAACAACTTGAGTTACTCGGCCTCAGGCCATGGCTCGACGAACACATCCGATACCAGGGTCTGCGCCTGCACGGGTTCGGCGGAAATCTCGAAGTGCCATGGCCCGGGCCATCTTTCGGCGGTACCGGCAGTGCGGTGCGTCGCACCGAGATGGACGACAAGATCCGGCAGGTGGCGGTGGACTCCGGGGCCAAGATGGCCGAGTCCACCAAGGCCGTTGACGTGGAACGTGACCCGGCGGGCCGGATCACCTCCGTCCGGGTGCTCGACAACAGCGGACCCGGCGAGATCGCTTGCAAGGCCGTCATCGTGGCCGATGGAGTGCGCTCCCCCCTCGGGAAGGTCCTCGGGCGTGAGTGGCACAAGGACACCGTGTATGCCGTCGCGGGGCGCGCGTACATCGAGTCGGCGCGCGGCGACGAGGAATGGATGACCTCGCACCTGGAGCTGCGATCACCGGAGGGCGAGGTGCTACCCGGATACGGCTGGATTTTCCCGTTGGGTGGCGGGCAGATCAACATCGGTGTCGGCGCACTTGCCACTTCCAAACGCCCCGCCGATGCGGCGTTGCGTCCGCTCATCGAGTACTACGCCGAGCTGCGCCGCGAGGATTTCGGGCTCAGCGGACGCCTGCACTCCATCGCCTCGGCGCTGCTGCCGATGGGCGGGGCGGTGTCCGGCGTCGCGGGCCCCAACTGGATGCTCATCGGCGATGCCGCGGCATGCGTCAATCCGCTCAACGGCGAGGGCATCGACTACGGGCTGGAGACCGGCCACCTGGCCGCCGAGGTGCTCGACGCCGACGACTACTCCCAGTTGTGGCCGGAGCTGCTACGGGACCGGTACGGCCGGTCGTTCTCGATTGCGCGACGCCTCGCGGGGCTGTTGACCGTGCCGCGCTTCCTGCCCCTCATGGGCCCGGTCGGCATGCGTTCTCAAGTGTTGATGCGAATTGCCGTACGGCTCATGGGAAATCTCGTGACCGACGAGGACCATGATGCGATTGCGCGCGCCTGGCGGGTGGCGGGCGGCGGCTCACGGCGTCTCGATGCGCGTCCGCCGTTCAGCTGATGGCCGGTCGCGGCTAGAGCACCGCTACGTGCAGGGCGACGATGCCGCCAGTGAGATTGCGCCACCGCACATTCGACCAGCCCGCCGAGACGATCTGCTGAGCCAGGGCCTCCTGATCGGGCCATGCCCGGATCGACTCGGCCAGGTATACGTACGCATCCGGATTGCTACTGACGGCGCGCGCGACCGATGGCAGCGTCTTCATCAGATACTCCATGTACAGCGTGCGAAAAGGCCGGTTGACCGGAGTCGAGAATTCGCACACCGCAAGTCGGCCACCGGGTTTGGTGACGCGAGCCATCTCACGCAGCCCTTCCACGTGATCGACCACATTGCGCAGACCGAAGCTGATGGTCACCGCGTCAAACGAGTGATCCGCGAACGGCAGCCGTGTCGCGTCCCCGGCGACCTTGGGCACATCGCGATGCGCACCGGCCTTGAGCATGCCGACAGAGAAGTCCGCCGCCACACACCAGGCACCCGACTGGGTGAGCTCCGCCGTCGAGACCGCGGTTCCCGCGGCGATATCGAGCACCTTGTCGCCGGGCTTCAGCTTCAGCGACTCGCGGGTGGCTCGGCGCCAAGCACGGTCCTGACCAAAGGACAACACGGTATTGGTGATGTCGTATCGCTTGGCCACCGCGTCAAACATGGACGCGACCTCGTGCGGGTCCTTTTCCAGCGTGGCGCGGTTCATACCGTGACGGTACAGCGCACTAGGCCGTCATGATGCCGCGGCCCAGCGTGGTGCCGGCCGCCGCGGCGTAGTGCTCGAGCAGCTCATCGCAGATGGCGGGCCAGGTGCGCGACAGCACTCCGCGGCGCGCGGCGGCCGAGAACCGGCTGCGCGTTGCCGGTTGCACCAGGTGATCAACAGCCATACCGACGTGTGCCTCGAAGTCGGCCACCGGCAGCAGCATTCCGTTGCGTCCCGGGATCACCAGGTCTCGCGGCCCGCCGGCATCCGGCGCGATGGCCGGAACACCACTGGACAGCGCCTCCTGCACGGCCTGGCAGAAGGTCTCGTGCTCGCCCGGGTGGATGAAGACATCGAGACTGGCGTATGCCCGTGACAGCGCCGATCCGGTCAGTTCGCCGGTGAAAATCGCTGTGGGCATCAGCTTTTCGAGGGCCTCCCGTTCCACGCCCCCGCCCACGATGACGAGCCGAATGTCGTCGCGTTCGGCCAGCACAGCCAGACGCTCCACATGCTTCTCGGGGGCGAGCCGCCCGACGAACCCGATGATCGGCTTGCCCTCGGGCGACCAGGATCGACGCAGCTCCTCATCGCGCGCCGAGGGCGCGAAGCGTTCGATGTCCACACCGCGCGACCACCGAAATACCCGCGGAATTCCATGTGCGGCAAGACCTTCCATCGCAGACGAGGACGGGGCCAAGGTGCGGTCGGCGCGGCCGTGCAGGTGCTTGGTCCAACGCCAGGCAGCGCGGGCGGCGAACCCGGCGCCATAGCTGTCGGCGAACCCGGCCACATCGGTCTGGTAGACGGCGACGGTGGGGATGTCGAGATGCTGCGCGGCGCGCAGTCCCCCGTACCCCAGGACGAACGGTGAGGCCAGATGCACCACATCGGGTGCGAAATCACGAAGGATCCGCACCATGCGCGGCTGCGGCACACCCAACGGCAGGGTGCTCACCTTGGGGAACATGATCGCCGGCACCCGGTGCACGGGCACCCCGTCGTGTGCGGTGCCTGCGGGAGCCTGTCCGCGGGGAGTGTCGGGTGCGATGACGACGGCCTCATGCCCGGTGCGGCGGAGGTGCTCCAGCACCCGCAGCACCGAGTTGGAAACTCCGTTGACGTTCGGCAAGAACGACTCGGCGACGATCGCGATGCGCACAGTGAGAGCATGTCAGCGTCACTTGGCAGTTAGGTTGCCCCCAGGCATACGACACGCAAACTTAAGCGTGAACAGGCGCCGGACTTCGGCGCTGCATCCAGGCAAGCCCCAGCAGCACCGTCCCGGCGACCATCCACACCACGACGATGATGGACCCGGCGGGCACAATCGATAGTGACGCGTTACGTCCTTGCACGCGAACCAAATCCGGGTTGGATTTGTCGTACTCGACGTAGATGCGCATACCCGGGCTGAGCTCGGAGGGGTAGAGAACACCCAATTCGGGCCGGTACGTGACGCGTTCGGGTGTGACGAACTCGATGGTGGATCGCCGTGGTCCTGCACTGAGCACCTCGGCCAGCGCGACACCCATATCCCGTTCGATGGCCTTGTCGTTCCGCCAGGCTCCCGCGACCAACAGCAGTGACTGCAGCGTCATCAGTCCCGCCAGCACCAGCACCGCAATCCGGACTCTCTTGATGACGCGGGAGCGCCGCTTCACAGCGCGGCCCTGATGGCCGCGTGCAGTTCGCGCAGGGTGGATCGGTCGGCCTTGACCTCCAGAACCCTGATGCCACCGGCCTGTTCGTCCAGCGCAGGCCCGAGCTCCTCCACCGAGATGGATCGCGAATCCACGTGATAGGCCCGGCACAGGGCCGCGATATCGACGTCATGCGGGGTGCCGAAGATGCGGGAGGACACGTCACGGAATCGCGGGTCACCCTGCTCCAGCAGTTCGAAGATGCCGCCGCCATTGTCATTTGAGACCACAATGGTCAGGTTCTCGGGACGCGGCTCGGTCGGGCCGATCAGCAGACCCGAGCTGTCGTGCACAAAGGTGAGATCGCCGATCAAGGCCACGGTGCGGCCCCCCTTGTGCGCCAGCGCCGCACCGATCGCGGTCGATACCGTGCCGTCGATGCCGGCGACTCCCCGATTGGAGCGCACGCGAACGTCTTTGGCTCCCCATGGAACGAGCGCGGCATCGCGTACCGCGTTGGAGGCGCCGAGCACCAGCTGGTCACCATCGCGCAACGACCCACACACCGTGGCCGCCACATGCAGACCCGTGGTCAGCGGGTGAGTACCCAACTGTCCGCGCACCGCATCGAGCGCCTTCTGGTGCGCGTGCGCGCACCGTTGCAGCCATGCGGCATCCGGCTCTCCGGATATGACGGCCCGGGTTCCGGTGGCCTGCGAGTTGCCGGACACATCGGGCCAGCGCGGGCCGGTGGTCAACGCGTACACCGGAATCCGGTTGTCGGCCAACAGCGATGACACCTGGCGGTGCAGGGTCGGTCGGCCCAACATGATCACCTGTTGCGGATGCAGCAGGGCGAGGGCCAGCGGATGCACCGGGTTGTGGGGTTGGGGCGCAGTCGGTTCGGCCACCGTGGGTAACACCGCCAGGTTTGCGTGCGCGGGCGCGCCATGGCCCGCAATCACCACGGTATCGGGGGTCAGATCGATCTCGACGGGTTCGTCGAACGTCACCTCGGGGGTGTAGGTCCAGGGCACCCCGCCGGGGCGGCCCGCAGGTATCGGCCCCCCATCGCGATCGGGCACAAGCGGTTCCCTGAGCGGGATGTCGAACTGCACGGGGCCGGCGTTGGCGGTGCGGGACCCCTTGGCAGCGGCCAGCACTCGGCAGGTCGCTGAACGCCAGTGCGGGTTCTGCGCCTCGATCTTCTCCGAACCGTCTTCCGCCAGGCCCAGGCTGATCGCAGCGCGAACCTGAGTGCCGAAGTAGCCGAGTTGCTCCATCGTCTGGTTGGCGCCGGTGCCGAGCAGTTCGTAGGGGCGGTTGGCCGACAACACAATCAGCGGAACCCGCGCGTAATTGGCCTCCACCACCGCGGGGCCCAGATTGGCTACCGCCGTCCCGGATGTCATCGCCACCGGAACGGGGGCGCCGCCGGCCGCGGCCAGACCGACGGCCAGAAAGCCCGCAGTGCGTTCGTCGATGCGCACGTGCAGCCGCAACCGCCCGGCCTTGTCCGCATCGTGCAACGCGAAGGCCAGCGGGGCATTGCGCGACCCGGGACACAGCACCACATCGCGGACTCCGCCGCGGATGAGCTCGTCGACGACCGCGTGCGCCTGGGCGGTCGACGGGTTCATGCCATCAGGGTGTCATACCGCCTGCGAGGCGCTCGCAAAGAACTCCAGGATCGCGCGGTTGACCTCGTCGGGGCGTTCGATGAAGCCCAGATGCCCGGCGTCGGCAATCTCGACGTACTTGCCGCCGGGGATGGCGTCGGCCACCTCCTGGCCAAGGTAGGGCGGCAGGGTCATATCGTCACTGAACCCGATGACCAGCGACGGAACAGTGATCTCCGAGTAGGCACCGGGCCGGTCGGGGCCGGGTATGGCACTGCGCTGGTGATCGATACCACCCGAGGCCGGCTCGGGCCATAGCGTGAACATGTCGATCCAGTCCTTGATCGCGGCATCGTTGTTCAGAGTCTTCGGGGAGAAGTTCAACAACAGGCGCATCGCCGCCTGGTACGCGGCCGGCACCTCGACGCCCGATGCGGACAGCTCGAGCTCCGCCTTGCGGAAGAACGACCGCGTGGAGTCCTCCCGTCCCCGCGTTCCCATGAACACCGCGGCGGTCACGAGATCCGGACGGGTGAGAGTGAGCTCCTGGGCGATGAGCGCCCCCATGGAGAACCCGACCAGCCGGGCCGGGGCCGCACCGAGATCCTCGATGAGCGCCGCGGCATCGGCCACCATGTCCTGCAGGGTGAAGCCATCGGCACACTCGGTGGTCGGCGGTATGCCCCGGTTGTTGAAGGTGATCGTGCGATATCCCGCGGCGCGGAATGCCGGCACCTGGTGAAGGTGCCAGCTGCGCCCCGCGCCACCGCGCCCGGAGATAAAGACGACGGGATCACCGGAGGCGCCGAGCGCCAGGGGCCCACGATCGTCGTAACTGATCTGGATGCCGTTGATGTTCGCGAGAGGCACGTTGACTGAACCTACCGGTTCAACAGCGGGTAGCAGTCGGCCACTCTGCGCCGCCACCAGTCGCGCCGGTCAGCAGGCGCGGCAAGCGCCGCCAGCCGGGCCGGGTCGGGGGTGAACGAAGCCACCGTCAAGTAACCGTTGTCGGGTGCGGGGGCCTCGGCCACGTCCTCGACGAAAAACCCTCCGGTTCCCAGTCCACAGGCATGCTCCAGCACCGGCAGTGCCGCGGCGGCACGCAGACCGATGCCGATGCCCACCGCGCTGTCCAGGGCACTGGAGATCACCACGGGCATACCGATCCGCTCCGCGATTTCCAACAGCGCGGCCACCCCACCGAGCGGGGCCACCTTGAGTACCGCGACATCGGCCGCATGCGCCCGGGCGACCCTCAGCGGATCACTTGCCCGCCTGATGCTTTCATCAGCGGCGATCGGTATCTCCGGGAGCCGTCGACGCACCTGGGCCAGTTCCTCGACGGTGACGCAAGGCTGTTCGGCGTACTCCAGAGTGCCGTCGCGGGTCAGCGCGGTCAGCGCCTGGATCGCCTGCTCGACGGTCCATCCTCCGTTGGCATCCACCCGCACGATGGGGATCTGCGCGCGGACCGCTTCGACACGGGCGACGTCGTCGTCGAGGGTCTGCCCGGGCTCGGCCACCTTGACCTTGGCGGTGCGCGCGCCAGGGAAGCGGGCCAGCACCTCGGGCACGTCCGCCGCCGCCACCGCGGGCACCGTCGCGTTGACGGGTATGCGGGTACGCCGAGCCGCGGGAAGTTCTGTGTACGCGGCCTCGATGGCGGCTCCCAGCCAGGCAGCGGCCTCGGGCGAGTCGTACTCGGGGAAGGCACCGAACTCACCCCACCCGCCCGGACCCTCGATCAGAGCGACCTCACGGGTGGTGATGCCGCGGAATCGCACCCGCATGGGCAATGCCACGACATGCAGCCGGTCGAGCACATCGTCCAACGCGGGCAGCTCCACATCAGCGATCGTCGCACGCTGTTCGGAACGTCCAGCGTGACGCCCCGGAGCCTTCCCTGCGGCCCGGTCCTCCTCGCCCCGCGAAAGTGACTTTGGTTTCTAGAGCCGCAGCGTGGCCGGGTGCAAATCTGCCCACATCGGCGGACATGCGAAGGAGAGCACATGCTGACGGTTCACGGTGTCGCGGGATATCAAGCGGGTTGCCGGTGCGGGGGCTGCTCATCGGCCGAGTCCCAGCGATTGCAGCGGATCGGCGATGCGGAACGCGAACGCTGGGAGCAGATCAATCAACGGGCCGCGCGGCGCTCTCAGCGCTACTTCGCCGACGCCGCCGATCATCCGTTGAACTGGCAGAAACCCTGGACCACCGAGGAGATCGACACGGCGCTGGACGCATCATCGACCGCCGCACAGGTCGCGACACGTTTGGACCGCTCGATCGGGGCCATCCATGCGGCACGCAGGCGGTTCCGGCCACGCATCAATTGATGCCCAACGGGTCAACTTTTGGCCCCTAGCCAGCGCAGCCCTGAAGGCGTACCTTAATGTCATGTCAGTTGACATTAAGCCTGTTCCCCGCTGGCTCAGATACTTCAACAAGGTCGTCATCGGCGGGCACAAGATAGGCCTCAAACTGCCGATGGTCGTCCTCACGGTCCGGGGCGCCAAGTCCGGCAAGCCGCGTTCGACTCCCATCACCCCATTCACGCTCGAGGGCCAGTGCTATGCCGTGGGCGGAGTTCCCGGATCGTCCTGGATCGCCAACGCACGCAAGGCCAAAGAGGGCACTCTGACCCAGGGGCGCCACACCCGACAGGTACGCATCGTCGAGCTGTCACCCGAGGACTCCCGCCCGGTGCTGCGCGCGTTTCCGATCGAGGTGCCCACCGGTGTCGGCTTCATCAGAAACGCCGGACTGGTCAAGGAGGGCACCCCGGATGAGTTCGAGGCACTCGCCGGGATTGCCGCCGTGTTCCGGTTCGATCCGCTGGAAGGCTAGACGCCCGGCTGCCACAAGTACTGATCGCCGGAGTCGTATTCCGGATGAAGAATCCGGGACTGGTTGCCGCCATTGCGCTTTGCCTCGTACATCGCACGATCGGCGCAGGCGGTCAGTACATCGATCGCCTCCCGTGATGCCGCCGCGGCCACACTCGCAACCGGCTGCGCCGCGACACCCACACTCGCGGTCACCACGATGCCCGCCGGCTGGGATGCCGTCACCGCTTCCCTGAGCCGGGTGGCGAAATCGACGACGGCATGCGCCGGGCAGATCGTGACCACCAGGAATTCCTCACCGCCGGAGCGGCCCACCGTGTTGCCCCGGGTCGATTCGCCGGTGAATGCGTTGGCGAGGTCGACGAGCACCCGGTCACCCGTGCCGTGGCCATACCGGTCGTTGATCGACTTGAACCGGTCGATATCGACGATGGCGGCGGCGACCACCCGATCACCCTGCAGCCCGTGCACACGCGTCAACCCGCCGTGCAGGCGCTGCCACTCACCGTAGATGCCACGGCGGTTGAGCAGCCCGGTAAGTGGATCACGCTGCGCGGCAAGCGCGTCCAGGCGCACCACCGCGATCCCGAACTGGATGACCGCGGGTATCAACACCACCACCAGCAGCATGCTCGTCACCTTCACGACCGCGGTCATCGCCGCGCCGACAGTGCCCTCGGCGAAAAGGCGCGACGACAGCGCGAGGATCATCGGGCCGCACCACGCGACATGCGCCACCAGCAGCCGGTTTCCCAGGAAGAAGCTGACGTACGCCCCGACCGGGGTAAACAGCACCGCGCCCACCAGACCTGCCAGTGGGTCGGAGTCCTGCCAACAGGCAATCGCGATCCCGACGTCCGCGAAGGCGACGAATGCAACCGCCTCGCGCAGGGACGGCCACGGCCCCACCGCCCAGCGCACCGCCCAACCCAATGCCCCCACGGCACACACGCCGACAATGACGCGGCCCACCGTGCTCCGGGGACCCGTGTCGCTGAACTGCAGCGCGACGCAGATCGCCGCGAAGATCAACGCATATCCACCGATGAGGTTGCGGACGGTCCGGTCAAGCTTTCGATCGCGCAGGAAGGACCGCAACCAGCCCGTGGGAACCGGCTCGGTCCACCACTGGAGCAGAAAAATCATCCAGGCGGTGGAACGGATGTACGCGACAACTTTCTTCAGCGGCATCTAAATCCCCGGATTGGCGGTTGGTGCATTGCGCCTCGGAACCATCCGGACGGTCGGCAGTGGCGGTGCGGGCAGGCGAGCCACCGCACCCTCGTATCCCTCAACGTGGCCGAAGCGTTCGGACTCGGCCTCCCACTCCTCACGGAACGCTGCGATCTCGTCGTGATCGCGGCCGACAAAGTTCCACCACATGACTATCTGTTCCCCAAAAGGCTTCCCGCCCAACAGAATCACCCGCGCTACTGCATCCGTCGGGTTGAGGACGGTGAGCTGATCGACCCCGGTACCGACATACCCGAGCTGACCATGCGTCAACCGGGTGCCGAACAACTCGACTGCCTCCGTATCCACCAACAACCCATGCTCAAACCCGGGGTCCACGTCGAATCGCACCATGCTCCGCGGCTCCAACACGAGTTCTGCGCCCAACAAGGGGGTGGCGGTACGTACCGGCGATACCTGCCCTGCCAGCGTCCCCAAGAACACCCGCAGGCTCGTCCCGCCGGCGACAACCGCGTCGGGCGCGTAATGCTGAAAATCGCGTGCCGCGCCCCGGGATTCATCGGGCAAGGCCACCCATAGCTGCACACCGTGCAGCGTGGTGGTCTGGGCCGTCGATACCTCCGAGTGGCAGATACCGCGACCACCCGTCATCAGGTTGAGCTCCCCCGGGCGCACCATCGCGTGCACTCCATTGCTGTCGCGATGCTCGATTTCGCCGGTGAACAGCCAGCTCACAGTCTGCAGTCCGGTATGCGGATGTGGTGCCACGTCCATTCCACCGCTCTGGCCGATGTCATCGGGCCCGTAGTGGTCGGCGAAGCACCACGCGCCGATCAGCGATCGCCCCGCCTGGGGCAGGGTCCGCAACACCGTCATCGCACGCGGTCCTCCGAGCGGAACCTCTCGGGCAGTGAGTGTTTCGACCACGGGATGTCCGGCTCCATCCCGTGAGCACGGGCCGCCCTCGCAGCAGCTTTCCGTCGGGGTGGTCTCCGTATTGCTCATGTGACCATCATCGGCCGAACTCGCGACGTGTGCGGCATAGTTGGTCACCATGGACGAATCCGAAGCCAACGCCACGGTCGCCGACGCGCCCGATGACCACCGGTTCGAGATCACGGCAGACGATGAACTCGCGGGCTTCACCGAATACCTGGATACGGCGCTGGGCGGCATCGACGTGCGGATTTTCTATCACACGCAGATCGACGAGAAGTTCGGCGGCCGCGGCCTCGCCGGGACGTTGGTGCAGTCGGCGCTGACATCCACCCGGTCCACGGGACGAAGGATCGTGCCGGTATGCCCGTACGTCAGGAAGTTCGTCGGCAAGCACCATGAGTTCGATGACGTGGTCGACCCAGTGACGCGGGAGGCGCTGGCCGCAGTCGAGGCGCTCCAGGGATGACCGGTCATCGTGTCTACATCGACAAGCAAACTCCGTCCGTCTATCAGGGGCTGACCAAGACCGCCGCCGAGCTCCGCACCCGGGCCACCGAGGCCGGACTTTCGCGAACAACGTTGGAATTGGTCAACATTCGAGTATCTCAGCTCAATCGCTGCCTGTTCTGTCTCGATCTACACACCCGCGTCGCGCTGGAGGAAGGCGAGTCCACTCAACGGATCGCCGTGCTGCCGGTGTGGCAGGAGGCCGAGCTGTTCAGCGATGTGGAGCGTGCGGCGCTGACGATCGCCGAAGCGGTGACGAAGGTCGCCGATTGCCACCTCACCGACGAGCAGTACGCCGACGCACGTGCACATCTGTCCGATGATCAGATATCGGCGCTGGTGTGGTCGGCCATCATGATCAACACCTTCAACCGGATCTCGATTCTGAGCCGCCACCCGATCAAGAGGCGCTGACACCCGAGGGCGCAGGGCGGGAATACAACCGACTCACCATGAGTTGGATTTCATAAGCCAGACTAATGAACTGGTTACTGACTTATCTCACGGGGAAGGTATTCGACGATGCCGCAGGTGCGTGCCACATACTTCCGTAAGACAGCGCGCTCGGCGGTACTCGCCGTGACGCTCGCCACCGCACTGTCCGGGTGCACCGTCTACCAGACGCTCACGAAGCCTCAAGAGACTCCCCCGGCGCCGGCCACAACCTCACCGGTCAGCGACCAAGACCAGATCCGGCAAGTGACCGCCCAGATGGGCAAGGTGATCGGAAGCCTCGATTTGGACGCCGCCAACGCGCTGACCTGCCCGCGCTACCAGGTGTCCAGCCGCACGGCCGACGAGAAGCTCATCCCCTCCATCAACTCCTGGCAGGGGGCCGAGGACGCGCTGGTGTACGGCGATACCTCTACCCTGTCCAGCAGTGTGGCACAACGGTTCCCCAGTGCGGGTAGCGGCGAACGCGCCACGCTCGTCAAGTCGATCGTCGGCCGCGATCAGTTCGCCTACACAGCCACCGCGCTGCAGGTGATCCGCGAGTCCACCACCGTTGAGAAGTTCGCGATCGACAACATCAAGATCGTCGGTGACAGCGCCACCGGGGACATCACCGCGACGTACAGCCTCGGCGGTACCCCCACCCAGACCCAGACCAAGCCGAACCAGTTCCGCAAGGAGGGCGGCACGTGGGCGTGGTGCCAGCAGCCCCCACCGGGCCTGTTCACCCAGTGGACGACGTCTCCGGCGGCACAGTCGTCCGCGTAGCGGTTCACCGGTAGCGCCGAACCGACCCCGAACCGGGCGGCCTCTAGAGTCGGAGCCATGACCCAAGACGACGGGCAGACCGCCAATCCCTTTGACCCGACTCGCTGGCAGCCGGTGGCGGGATTCGAGGACCTGACCGACATCACCTATCACCGGCATGTCAGCCAGGGGACCGTACGGATCGCTTTCGACCGGCCCGAGGTACGCAACGCCTTCCGGCCACACACCGTCGACGAGCTCTATCGGACCCTGGATCATGCCCGGATGACCTCCGACGTGGGGGCGGTACTGCTCACCGGGAACGGCCCAAGCCCCAAGGACGGCGGCTGGGCATTCTGCTCCGGTGGCGACCAGCGCATCAGGGGCCGCACCGGTTATCAGTACGCGGGAGGCGAGACTGCCGAGACCGTGGACCCGGGCCGCGCGGGCCGCCTGCATATCCTGGAGGTGCAGCGCCTCATCCGATTCATGCCAAAGGTGGTGATCGCCTTGGTAAATGGGTGGGCTGCCGGCGGTGGCCACAGCCTGCACGTGGTGTGCGACCTGACCTTGGCCAGCCGCGAACACGCTCGCTTCAAGCAGACCGACGCCGATGTGGGCAGCTTCGATGGCGGCTACGGCAGTGCATACCTGGCCAAGATGGTTGGACAGAAATTCGCCCGTGAAATCTTCTTCCTGGGCCGGCCGTACACGGCCGAACAGATGCATCGCATGGGCGCCGTGAACGAGGTCGTCGACCATGAACATCTGGAGACGGTCGCGCTGGAGTGGGCCGCCGCCATCAACGAAAAGTCGCCGCAGGCACAACGAATGCTGAAGTACGCCTTCAACCTAGCCGATGACGGACTCGTCGGACAGCAGTTGTTCGCCGGGGAGGCAACACGATTGGCCTATATGACCGATGAGGCCGTCGAAGGTCGTGACTCGTTCCTGGAGAAGCGCAAGCCGGACTGGTCGCCCTACCCCTGGCACTACTGAGACCTGAAGGACCCGCTCAGCACGGGTTGGGCCTGCAGCGACCGCCCGACGACGGCGCGGCGACCGTGACAGTCGTTGTAGAAACGACCGTCGTGGGGACCGTGACTGTGGTCGCGGTGGTGACGGTAGTCGGCACCGTTTCCGTAGTTGTCAGCGTCTCGGTAGTGGACGATGTCACCGTCACCGTCGCGGTGGTCGTTGAGTTGGAGGTCACCGTCTCCGTCTGCGTCGCCGTCCTGGTCGACGTACCGATTTCTGTTGCGGTGACAGTCACGGGGGTCACCGATGGCGTGGTGGAGACCGAATTGACTACCGGCGTAGGCGCATCACTCCCCCCGCCCGCCGACTGGGCGAGCGCGACGTGGGCACCCACCACACCGGCAGCGAACACCATCGCCACCGCGCCGGCCACCGTGTACCACATCAGGATTCGGCCGCGCAGCTGTCCGATTCCGGTCGCTACCGACCGTGGGACATCGACGCGCACCGCCTGCCGACCGCGCACGACGGATCGCAGCAGCCCACGAACGGCAGGATCGTTCACCGGCCCGGCCCCTGCGACTGGGCCAGCGGCGTGAGAATGCCGTCGGCAACATGGAGTTCGGTCTGCACCTGCGAGGGCGTCAACCCGAGCATGTCCGAGAGATCATCAATGCCGACCTCTGCGAACGCACTGAGCACCACGGCCACCCGCTGAACCTGCGTCAACCGGGACAGCGGGTTTGGTCCAGCGCCGGGCTGCCCGGTCAGCGTCAGACGCGAATGCGCCATCAGCGCGTGGACAAACCAGCACAACGTAAAGGTCTGAATCGACTGGTGCACTGGCCCTCGCCACTTCAGGGTGGCTTGGGCGATTGCCGTTTCCATCAAGCGCTTGCCGACCTCCGGGTCGTCACACAGCAGACTCGCGCACTCCTCGAAGATCGGCCGTTGGACCTCAAAGGTCCGCGCCAGCTCCTCCTCCCGTCTGGTGAGGTCGGCCGTTATCCGCAGCCCAGACGGCAGACCAAACTCCACCTGTTTGATCGCGGGAAACAGTGCCAGCGTCAACGCCACCAATCCCACAACCGCTAGCACGCCCAACAGCATGGGGCTGCGCACAAATGGCCCGGCGGCCGCCGCGGAAATCGCGGCAGCGACGGGCAGCATGATGCGCGGCTGGAACAGATCCGTCCATCGCCGAGGCTCGGTCTTACACATCGCGGCTACCCCTTTTGCGTCAACTGCGTGGGGTAATCGTCGCCGGATCGCCGGTGTGGAAGGACGAGTAGCCGACTACTCGATTTCGGTGCGGTTACCGCGCCGCGCGCTGCATCCAGAAGTCGAGTTCGAGGTCCTCTTCGGCGCATTGGCGATACTGCGAGAAGTCGGTGACACCGGCCTCGGTGAGCACCTCGTCGTCGATGAAGCTGTTTCCGGTGACCTCACGGCTGGGCTTGATCAGGATCTCGTACGCGGCGTCGGCCATGATCTCGGCCGAGCGACAGCGGGCCACGAGCTCCGCGCCGAGGATGTTACGGATGGCGGCGGTGTCGATGGTGGTGCGCGGCCACAGCGAGTTCGACGCGATGCCGTACTTGCGCAACTCGGCGGCCAGCCCGAGGGCCACCAGGCTCATGGAGAACTTCGAGATGGTGTACGCGGTAGTGGTCTGATCGAACCACTTGGGTTCCAGCGTGATGGGCGGCGACAGGGTCAGGATGTGCGGATTCTCCGCCTCCTTGAGCGCGCCGATCGCCGACGTCGAGAGCGAGAAGGCGCCCCGCGCGTTGATGTCCTGCATCAGGTCGTAGGCCTTCATCGAAATCGATTCCGAGGGAGCGAGATTCAACGCGCTCGCATTGTTGACCACGATGTCGATCCCGCCGAACCTCTCGACCGTCTGGGCCACGGCCGAGGCCACGACCTCGTCGACACGGACGTCGCCGAGGATGGGGAGCGCATGACCACCGGCGGCCTCGATCTCCTCGGCGGCGGTGTAGATGGTGCCGGGAAGCTTCGGGTGCGGCTCGGCGGTCTTGGCCATGATCGCGACATTCGCACCGTCGCGCGCAGCCCGGAGTGCGATGGCCAGCCCGATGCCGCGGCTGCCTCCCGACATGATGATGGTCTTACCTGCCAGCGATCCCATAGCCACGTCCTTGTCGTCATAGGGGATGAGTGAGGCCAGCGTAGGACACCGCCAGTAAGGCATACCTTCGAGACCTAAGTCACCCAGGCCCGGCATTTCGCACTCATCGCGGTGGGCATACAGTTCTTACTCGTGAGTAAGAACTCGGTGAGCAAGCGACTCAACACCGCCTTTGCCCGCGCCCTGATGCAGCCTTTCCCCAGCCCATCGCTCCTTCGGGCGAAGCTCGACGCAAACTACGGCGTCTCGGTCAAGGACAAGCGCGTCCTCATCACGGGAGCGTCCTCAGGTATCGGCGAGGAAGCCGCGTACCAATTCGGCAAGCTCGGCGCCAAGGTCATCGTGGTGGCCCGGCGTGAAGACCTGCTGAACGAGGTCGCCGCGCGTATCACCGCCGCCGGCGGCACCGCGGATGCGATCGCATGCGACCTTTCCGACCTCGACGCCATCGACAAGCTGGTGGAGACCGTGAACGAACGCCACGGCGGCCTCGACATCCTGGTCAACAACGCCGGTCGCTCCATCCGGCGTAAGACCTACGAGTCTCTGGATCGCTGGCACGACGCCGAGCGGACCATGCAGCTCAACTACTTCTCGCCGTTGCGGCTGATCCGTGGGTTCGCCCCCGGCATGGTCGAACGTCGCAGCGGCCACATCATCAACGTGGCCACCTGGGGAGTGCTCACGGACGTCGTGCCACAGTTCGCCGTGTACAACGCCTCCAAAGCAGCGCTGTCCACGGTCAGCCGAATCGTGGATGCCGAATATGGCAAGTACAACGTGCACACCACCACCCTGTACTTCCCGTTGGTGCGCACCCCGATGATCGCGCCGACCGACGCGTACACCAACGCGGCGGCGCTGACCTCCGCAGAGGCCGCCGACTGGATGGTGCTGGCGGCCCGTACCCGGCCGGTGCGCATCGCCCCGCGAATCTCGGTGATGTCGGCTGCCACCAACGCGGTGGCCCCCAGCCTGGTGACAAAGGTGGCAATGTCCGGGCGCGAAACCCTCTGATATATCTCCATACCCGTGATACACACGGGTATGGAGATATTGTCCAGCCGAATATTGTTGCGGCCTAAGGACTATGACGCAACGCTGACGTTCTATCGGGACACCCTCGGGCTTGCCGTCGCGCGCGACTACGGGGCGGGCATGGTGTTCTTCGCCGGACAGTCACTCATCGAGATCGCCGGACACGGCCGCACGGATGGACCCCCGACGGCATTTCCCGGCGCGCTCTGGCTCCAGGTACGCGACGTCTACGCGGCCCAGGCCGACCTCGAAAGCCGCGGCGCATCGATAAGCCGTGCCGCACAACAGGAGCCGTGGGGCCTGCATGAGATGCATGTCGCGGCCCCCGACGGCGTCACGCTGATCTTCGTGCAAATCCCCCCGGACCACCCACTACGCAAAGACACCCGGCGGTAGCTTCCGCCGGGTGTCTTTGGAGTAGGTCGCGGTACTACTTGACGAACGGGAAGAAGTCGATGCCCGTGTGGTGGATGATCGTCGTCCGGGTGATCCACAACAGCGCGAGAACGACAACCGCTCCGACCAGAGTGAAGAGCGCCAGTCCCAGGAACTTCACGGCCGGATTGGGTGCGGTGACGGTGCCGTCGTCATTGGTGCCACCGGCACCCGACGAGTAGGCGACCAGGCCCGCCGCGAACACCGCCGGCAGACCCGCACCGAGGACCAACCCAACAACGAGCACCTTGCCGATGGCTTCCAAGTAGTTCATTGGGGATTCCTTCTCTCGCTAAGTTGAGTTAGACCGAGGCCGTGTCGTTGGCGGAGTCCTGCTTCGAGGCATCCTTGCTCTCGGCGGACACTTCGGCCTTGGCCTCGCGGACATCGGCGGGCACCACCGAGTTGGTGGAGTCGTCCCAATCGGCGTTGACGTTGCTGGAGTCGACCTTCTCCTGCTGAGCACGCCACCACATGTAACCGGAGAGTACGACGAGCAGGGCGAAGATGATGAGGTCGCCGACCATCGGGGTGGTGAGATCGCCGATGCCCTTGGACAACCAATAGGACAGCGCGCCGACGATACCGGCGGCAGGCAAGGTGACCAGCCAGGCCAGCACCATGCGGCCGGCCACGGCCCAGCGCACCTCGGCGCCGGGCTTGCCGACGCCACTGCCCAGGATGGAACCGGTGGCCACGTGTGTGGTGGACAGGGCCATACCGGCGGCGCTGGAGCTCAGGATGATCGCGGCCGAGGACGCTTCGGCAGCCAGACCCTGCGGGGACTCGATCTCGACGAGGCCCTTACCTAAGGTGCGGATGACTCGCCATCCACCGAGGTAGGTGCCAAGACCGATCGCGAGCGCACAGCTGGCGATGATCCAGAACGGCAGGCCCGTCTCCTTGACGTTTCCGGACAGATGGCCGGTGGTGATGAGCGCCAGGGCGATGACACCCATGGTCTTCTGCGCGTCGTTGGTTCCGTGCGACAACGCAACGAGGGACGCAGTGGCGATCTGGCCCCAGCGGAAGCCATCCTCACGACGCTTCTTCACCACGTTGCGGGTAAGGCGGTAGACCAGCCAGGTACCGGCGGCGGCGACCAGACCCGCGATGAGGGGCGCGGCGAACGCGGGGATGATGACCTTCTGCAGGATGCCGTCCCACTTCACGCCCGACAAGCCGATGGCGGCCAGGGCGGCACCGATAAGGCCGCCGAAGAGTGCGTGCGACGAGCTCGACGGAATACCGAAGAGCCACGTCAGCAGGTTCCACAGAATGCCGCCGATGAGACCCGCGAAGATGATCGTCAGGCCCATGGACGGGGTGATGTTGGGCAGCAGATGACCGGTCTTGCTGTCCTGGACCTTGATGACCGAGGTGGTCACGGTGACGGCGACCTCTACGGAGAGGAAGGCGCCAACGAGGTTCAGGACGCCGGCGAGCAGAACCGCGGTCTTGGGCTTGAGCGCACCCGTTGCGATGGACGTCGCCATGGCGTTACCGGTGTCATGAAACCCGTTGGTGAAGTCGAAGGCCAGTGCCGTTGCAATCAACAGCACCAGAATGATCATGGTTGCGTCCATGGCGCTAATTCTGGGGTAAAGGCCTTGACTTTGACCAGCTGATGGAAGAGCAAGTTTGGGCGCTGACCGGCAAGTTTGATATTTCCCGCAAGGAGTTCACATTCCGTTAACCTTCTGGGTGCTGACTGTTCGGACTGCGCGCGGGCTTCCTGGCTGATTGCGGCTAGTTTTGCCTGGCGACAACACCAGCCAACAGCACTACGATCCCTAGCAGTCGACAAGAAGAGGACGGCCGCCCGTCCGTACAGGAGTTTGAGGCCGTGAACGCATTTCTGAGCAAGATCGTCACCTGGCTTCGGGCGGGGTACCCCGAAGGCGTCCCGCCACCTGACTATGTGCCGCTGTTGGCGCTACTGGGGCGCAGGTTGAGTAATGACGAAGTCAAAACCGTGGCGCGTGAACTGATGGCCCGGGGCGATTTCGACAACATCGACATCGCCGTGCTCATCACCCAGGTCACCGATGAGCTGCCGACCGGAGAAGATATCGAGCGCATCCGCGAGCGACTGGCGAAAAAGGGTTGGCCCCTTGATGATCCGCGTGAGCCCGCGGATCATCCTGACGAACCGGGCTCCGGTCAGGCCTCCGACCACCCGGCGTGACCCGGCTACTGCGCGCCTTGCCCGTACCCAGCGGGCAGACCATGCTCGGCCTCCTGCCCCGCCTGGCGGAGCTGCTGGACGGCCGCGGCGACGCGGTCCTGCCCGTGCCTGCCGACGACGCCGATCAGGCCCATTTCCTCGCCTCTGAACTCGCCGCCGACGAACCGATCGCCGAGGATGTCGCGGTGGTGGTCTCGACGTCAGGCACAACGGGAAAACCTAAGGGCGCCATGCTCAGCGATGCCGCCCTCGCCGCCAGCGGTTCGGCCACGCATGCCCGCCTGGGCGGTACCGGCCAATGGCTACTGGCGCTGCCACCCCATCACATCGCCGGAATGCAGGTACTGCTGCGCAGCATCCAGGCCGGAACCGAACCCGTCGTCATGGACGTCTCGGCCGGTTTCTCCCTATCCGACTTCATGCGGGCGGCCGCCGAGATGACCGGGAATCGTCGGTACATCTCTTTGGTGGCAACACAACTGGTGAAGGCGCTGGATGACCCCGCCGCATCAGAGGCGCTCGCCTCCTTTGACGCGGCGCTCCTGGGTGGTGGTCCGCTGCCCGCCTCCGTCGCCATCAGGGCGGCGCAGGCCCGTATCCCGGTGGTCCGGACCTATGGCATGAGCGAGACCTGCGGCGGGTGCGTGTACGACGGGATGGCCCTCGCCGGCGTCCAGGTGCGCATCGGCCGGGCGGGGCGGATCAGCCTCGGTGGTGCCACCGTGGCATCGGGATATCGAAATATGCCGGAACACAAGGCATTTGCGGATCCAGGATGGTTCCATACCGACGACTTCGGCGAGTTCGAGGATGACCGATTACGGGTGCTGGGACGATTGGACGAGGCCATCGGCACCGGCGGGCTCACCGTGGTTCCGCAGGTCGTGGAGGCCGCGCTTGCCACTCACCCGCTGGTCGCCGAATGCGCTGTGTTCGGGGTGCCCGACGAACGGCTCGGTCAGCGCGTCGCCGTCGCGGTAGTGCCCTCTCCAGCGGGCACCCCCACGCTGGAGGATCTCCGGGCGCACGTCATCGCGGCACTCGAAGACACCGCCGCCCCGCGCGAACTGCACCTTCTCGACGAACTACCCCGGCGCGGGATCGGGAAACTGGACCGCCGCGCCCTCGTCAAGCGCTTCTCTTGACCTCAAGCTGACTTGAGTTCATAGCGTTGACGCCATGACACGTGAAGAGTTTGTGCCGGGCTCCGCGCCTCTGGTTCGGGACGGCGACCGCGAGATGGTCAGCACCGCGGCCGGGAATACGACCGGATTGGTCATGGACTCCGACGCGACGGGTGGGGCGGTCAGCGTCCTGAGCATCTATCTGCCCAAGGGCGCGAATGGCGCGGCCCCGCACTTCCACACTCGCTCCACCGAGCTGTTCTACCTGGTGTCGGGGCGCCTGGAAATCCTGGCGGGAGATCGCATCGAGGTTCTGAAACAGGGCGACACACTATTGGTTCCACAGCTGATGCCGCACGCATTCGGCGCTACCGGCGACAGCGATGCCAACATCTTCACGGTGCTCTCCCCCGGCGTCCAGCGCTTCGACTACTTCCGACTGCTGGACAGAATCGTCCACGGCCAGGCCGATATCGGCGAGCTGCGGGCCGCGCAGGAAACCTACGACAACCACTTCGTCGAGAGCGCTGCGTGGTCCGAGGGACGCGGGCTATCGGCGCTGGATGCCCCCTGATCAGCCTCCCTCGGCAACCGAGTCACGCGGCCTCGGCGACCGCCTTGATCCGGTTGAGGGTCTCCCGCATGCCGTTGCGGTTGGTTCGTCCGCGTGCCCAGCCAAGTAGCGCCCAGTAGATGCGCAGCGGCAACGTCGGTGTCAGCTCAAAGGATTCGGTGACATCGGTACCGTCGCCTGCAGGCTCGAACCGATAACGCCAGGTGTTCACCGTCTTGCCGTTGGGCCAGAGCACCGCGAATCCGAAGGAACGACCGCGGTCGCAGTCCACGATTCGGCACACCGTCCAGTACACGGGCCCCTTCTGATTGCGCTTCACATGACCGCGGAAGCGCACACCCACCGCAGGGCCGGTGGCGCCGTCGAGCCATTCGGCCTCGAACGTCTCCGGACTGAACTTCCCGGTGTTGGTGATATCGCTGACCAGTTCCCAGATCTTGTCGGCTGGAGCGGCGATGTGCACGGTGACCGAATCACGCATGGCGTTACCGTACCCGCGATGAATCTGGGTGACGGGCCGGGTCTATATCACCATGACCCTTACCTCTCATCTCGATCTGCGGTTCAGCGAGCCCGGCGCCACCGCGCCCGCATGGCGCGATGTGTCGGCGCTGCTGGCCGTCGCCGAGCTGTACTGGATGACCACCGTCCGCGCCGACGGCAGCCCACACATGACTCCCCTGGTCGGCCTGTGGCAGGGGGACGCCTTCGTGTTCTGCACCGGCCCTACCGAGCAGAAGGCCCGCAATCTCGACGCGAACCGCACGGTGGCCGTCGCGACCGGCGTCAGTACCTGGAACGACGGGCACGACGTCGTCGTCGAAGGAACAGCCGAACGCGTACTCGATGCCGCAGCCCTACAGAACCTCGCGGACGCGTACTTCGAAAAATACGGCGAGGACTGGAAATTCACACCGAGCGAGGGTGGTTTCGGCGAGGGCGATCAGTTCGCGGTCGTGTACAAGGTGGTGCCGTCGAAGGTGCTGTCCTTCACCAAGAACCCGCACGGACAGACGCGCTACAGCCGCTAGGGAAGCTCGATCGGCAGCGTGACGCCGTCATGTGCGCGGCAGTGTCCACAGGTGTCGACGGATTCAGTCGCGGTAACGGCGGAGCGCACCAGCTCCTTGAATCCGCCGATGTTCCGCTCGAACTCGGCGAACACGTCAACCGCCCGCACGCCCTGGCCGTGTTCGATTCCGGCATCCAGATCGGTGACCAAGGCAATTGCGGCATAGCAGATTTCGAGCTCGCGGGCGAGCACTGCCTCCGGGTATCCGGTCATGTTGACCAGAGTGAAACCCTGCGACGCGTACCACCGGCTTTCGGCCCGTGTCGAGAACCGCGGTCCCTGCACCACCACCATGGTGCCGCCGTCGACGGCCTCTGGTTGCAGCGAGGCGGCACGCAGCCCGGGGCAGTACGGGTCGGCGAATTCCACGTGGATACCGCCACTGTCGAAGAATGTCTGTTCGCGCCCGCTGGTGCGGTCCACCAGCTGATCGGGCACCACAATGGCGCCGGGACCCAGATCAGGGGTGAGGCTGCCCACGGCACACGGCGCGAAGACCCGGCGCACACCAAGTGCACGCAGCGCCCACATGTTGGCGCGATAGGGAACGGTGTGCGGCGAAAACTCGTGTCGACTGCCATGCCGGGGCAGAAACGCCACCTCGCGCTCCCCCACCAGCCCAATCGTGATGGGCGCACTGGGCTGGCCGTACGGCGTCGTCGGGCTGACGGTCCGCATCGGTTTGTCGAAGAACGAGTAGAAACCGCTACCACCGATCACCGCGAGCATGTCGATATTGTCGTTCAACGCTTCGGCTTGCGACCAGTTGGGGTGTGCGGCCACACCATACGAACAATTAGTCGGCCATCTGTCTGCAATAGTTCCCAACAAATTTCGGACACAATTTTGTCAATTCCGACGAGCAATACAAATGTAGTTGCCGCAGCCGAATAGCGGAGCGAACAGCACCGCTCCCGGCGATTATGCGGCAGGCGCATGAATTGCTGACGGAACCTCACACCTGCCTGTCAAGAATGCCGCCGGTGCTCCCGCCTTGACGCGCCTGCGACCAAGGTTACGGTGGAGAGATGAATTCGATTGGGCCTCAACTACATCGAAGACAGTTCCTCATAGCTACCGCCGCATCCGCCGGAGTCCTGGCGCTCGCCTCATGTGCCGATCAGCCCGGGGAAGGAACAACCCCCACGAAGGAGACAACCGGCGTGTACGAATTACCGAATCTCGACTGGGATTACTCAGCCCTGGAGCCGCATATTTCCGGCGAGATCAACCAACTGCACCACGACAAGCACCATGCCGCATACGTCAAGGGCGCCAATGACGCCGTGGAGCAGCTCGCCGAAGCTCGGACGAAGGGCGACAACGCCACGATCCTGCTACTGGAAAAGAACCTCGCGTTCAATCTCGGCGGCCATGTGAACCACTCGATCTGGTGGAAAAATCTCTCCCCACACGGCGGAGATAAACCGCAGGGCGACCTGGGCGCCGCTCTCGACGAGCAGTTCGGGAGTTTCGACAAGTTCCGCGGACAGTTCTCCGCGGCGGCCAACGGTGTTCAGGGCTCGGGCTGGGCATGGCTCGGGTACGACACCCTCGGTAAGAAGCTGCTGACGTTCCAGATGTACGACCAACAATCCAACGTGCCGTTCGGGACCGTCCCGCTCCTCGGCGTGGACGTCTTTGAGCATGCGTACTACCTGCAGTACAAGAACGTGAAGGCCGACTACGTCAAGGCTTTCTGGAACGTGGTGAATTGGCCCGATGTACAGGCACGTTTTTCCGCTGCGCTATCGAAGACACCCGGCTTGATCTTCCCGTAGCGAATGTTCGGACGTGGCCATGGCAGGATCGGCCACATGGCCAGCATCGCGCAATGGATCGAAGGTTCTCGCCCCCGCACCTGGCCCAATGCCCTCGCCCCGGTCATCGCCGGCACGGGTGCCGCTGCGGCGGCCGGCACCCCCGTCTGGTGGAAAGCGCTTCTAGCGCTGGCCGTATCGGTGAGCATGATCATCGGCGTCAACTTCGCCAACGACTACTCGGACGGAATCCGCGGGACCGATGACGACCGGGTCGGACCGCTGCGGCTGGTCGGCTCCCGCCTGGCATCACCGTCGGCAGTCAAGGCTGTCGCCATCGCTTTCCTGGCCCTAGCCGCAGCCGCGGGATTGGCGCTGGCCATCACCACCGCCTGGTGGCTGGTGGCTGTCGGCGCGGTATGCGTCGCTGGCGCCTGGTTCTATACCGGCGGGTCGAAGCCGTACGGATACAGCGGTTTTGGCGAAATCGCCGTCTTCATTTTCTTCGGCCTGGTGGCGGTGCTGGGCACCGAGTATGTGCAGACCTTGGCGGTCAGTTCCATCGGCCTGGCGCTGGCGGTGGCAATCGGCAGCTTCTCCAGCGCGGTACTGGTCGCCAATAATCTGCGCGATATCCCTACCGATCGGGAATCCGGCAAGATCACGCTGGCCGTGCGGTTGGGCGACGCACGCACCCGCATCCTGTTCCCGGCCCTGTTGACGGTTCCGGCACTGGTCAGCGTCGGACTGGGCTTCGGGCACCCGTGGCGCCTGCTGGGGCTTGTGATGTTGCCCTTGATGGTCAAGGCTGCCCGACCGGTTGTCACCAAAGCCCAAGGGCCAGCGTTGATCCCGACGCTGCGCGACACCGGACTCGCCATGCTCGGCTGGGCAGTTCTCACCGCCTCAGCCCTCGCCTGGTTGAGCTAAATCCCTTGGGGCCGGAAGGCCTTACGAGAAGTTCTTGCAGACAACACCCGTGTTTTGGCAGGTAACACCGGTGTGGTCCGGTGCACTCACCCAGCCGCCCCCTTGGTTGTAGCCGGGAGGCAGATCTGTGCGATTCGGATTACCGGTGGCATCGCAGAAGATCCAGCTGTTCTGGCATGCATGTCCCTGGCCCTGAGGAAGCGTTCCCCAGCCACTGTTGCCGTCCCGGCCGGGCTGCTGATTGGTGAAGGACTGACGCGAACCGTCTCCCACACCCGGTCCGGGTATGGGCGGTTCGATCGGGCCCGCAAGCGATTGCCCGACCGCCGGCTCGCGCAGAACATCGACGCCCTGCATACCCAATCCAAACAGGGGAAGAGCTAACAACGCCGTACAACAAAGAACGTTTCTTGCCTTCGTGAACGCATACATAGTGACTCCGTTAAGTCCGCATATTCAGGTGCGGCCCCCGGGAAACCACTGACAACGAAAACGTTAGGCGCCGCTTGTATGTCATCCACAGTACACCTGTTGTTCACTTTTGCTCAATCTGAAGTTAAAGAATCGACAAACCCCTACCCCGGAAGGGGTATGCCCGCCACGATGTGGTTACAACCGTCCACCACCTGGGCGAAAGGTGCAGCCACGCGGCGGCCGCGCGGGAGGTATGCCGCAATCGGCAGATTCCAGACCCGACTGCACCCGAGCACCCATTGACCATGAGACGGCCTAGTGATAAGGCGAGTCGAGCGCCCCTCAGGCCCACCCTCGGCCGGCGGCCGAAGCGGCTAGGCGGCCCGATCGAGCAAACCGACCACGGCCTGGCGCAGTTCGTCGGCGGGCACACGTTCGGTGATCACGGCCAGTGCCACGGGATCGCCACCGCGCAGGATGCCCAACACCATGTGCTCACACCCGATCCAGTTGTCTTTGTGCGCGACGGCTTCCCGCAGCGACAGCTCCAGGCACTTCTTGGCCGAGGAATTGAACGGGATCATCCCGAACGGGCGCCAACCGCGGGCGCGCCCCTTGCGGCGCCCCGACTTTTCGAAGGCTTTGTCAAAGGCCTGCGGGCCAAAAACTTTCGACACGCTATCGCGCACCTGCGACAGATCGATGCCGATGGCCTTGAGCGCCTGGGCGTCCTCGTCATCCAGCGGCGGCTCTTGGGTTCCGGTGCGCAGCCGGTCGCGCACAGTGTCGGCGGTCAGCCCGTACCCGCCCAGCAGCTCCGACAGTGGTCCGCTTGCGCTGTCCAGGACACCCACCAGAACGTGCTCGGCACCGATACGCGAATCGTCCATCTCGCGGGCTTCTTCCTGCGACAGCACCACGGCGACCTTGGCCGACTTCTGGAACTTCTCGAACATGGCTGCTCACTTCCGCGCGCGGTTGTATTTCTGATGCACTGCCTGACGGCTGACTTCGAGCGCCTCGGCAATCGCCTGCCAGCTCCAGCCCTGGCCGCGGGCATTGGCGACGTGGATGGCTTCCAGCCGTTCACAGAGGCGCCGCAGCGCCTGCACGGCCCGCAACCCCACCGCCGGATCAGTACTGCTGACGGCGTCGTCCAGATGTGCCATCGGGAGATCGCTCATGAATGTCAACATAGATTGACATTCATGAGCTGTCAATAAAAGTTGACAGTAGGCCTACCAGCCGACGGGCAACTCGAAGAGGCCCCCGGTGAGCAGGTCGGTCCGCATCGTCACTTCCGAGACGTCCTTGCGCAAGTACAGCCCGGGTAGCCGCTCGACGAGTTGTCCAAGCACCTCGGTGAGCTGCAACCGGGCCAGCGGTGCACCCACGCAATAACGCGCGCCGTACCCGAACGTGACGTGAGCCCCGGAATGCCGGGTGACATCCAGCCGGTCAGGCCCTCCGAATACCGCCTGATCGTGATTGGCCGCACCGACGTCCAGCAAGAGGAGGTCACCGGCTGCGATATGCACCCCGTCGAGCTCGAGATCTTCGCGCGCGTATCGGGGGATCTCACCGCCACCCGTGCGCGAGGCACGCAACGTCTCTTCTACCGCATTGGATATCAGATCCGGTTGCGCCACAAGCAAAGCCCACTGTTCGGGATTCGCCAGGAGCAGCAGGGTGGCCAGACCGAGCTGGACGACGGTGGTCTCATGCCCGCCAAGAAGCAATGCCATCGATTGCGAGGCGATCTCGTGGTCAGCGACACCCTCTACCGCACAGAGCCGGGAAATCACGTCGTCGCCAGGATCCGCGCGCTTACGACCAACCAGTTGCATACCGTAGACGAAAAGTTGCCCCATCCCCCACTCGGACAAGCTCCGATCGCGGGTGTTCGATGCGGCCGTGGTCCATTCACGAAACTCGGCCCTGTCCGCGTACGGCACACCGAGCAGTTCGCACAACACCATCATCGGCAGCGGCTGGGCGATCGCGGTATACAAATCTGCAGGCGGCCCTTGATCAATCATCGCGTCCAGCAGTTCGGCCGACAACTCGTGCACACGGCTTTCCAACGCCCGCATCTGCTTTGGCGTGAAATGCGGTTGCATGAGACGCCGCCCCCGCGCGTGGTCGTCACGCTCGGTCTCATAGTTGCCGATCGGACCGCCGAAAAATGCCGACTTACCGGACCGGGCAGCGGTATCGGGCGCCGGATGCGACCGGCCCACGCGATCGTCATCGAACAACTGCCGGACTGCGGCGTGTCCGGTGACTAGCCAGGCCGGGTCCCCGACGGCAGTGATCACACGGTGCACCGACCCAGCACGCTGCAGCTCCCGCTGCAGGGGAGCCGGCGTGAACAATCCCGCACGCGAGAAAGGCAGTTGAGGCGGTTGCATGAAATTACTGACCTCCAGGATCAAAAAATAGAACCTCTAGTCAATTACACCAGGCATCATAGGTGACCCGCCGCGATCAAACCCTCGAAATTCGGAAAACTTTTGATATTTGCGGGTGAATCACTGTTTTTTTGTCTGCCCAGTTAATGACGCGATATGTGCACATCAATATGTTGCTCATATATGGCTGGAGCCAACAGATTCCGCCTCGCCTACGGCCCGGATACATCAGGGTTATCGATTGGCGGGACAGAAACTAGGACACGTTCTAGTGTGTGACCTTGTTCGAGAAAAAGGCTTTCGATCGTTCGTCCGATCAAGCGCCATAGGGGTGGAAATTGACACAAGCGGCCAGTGTTCCGTGCGCCCAATCGGCCACTACCTATGTCAGCCCTCCCGGCATGCGAGTGGCCCGGGCGTTGTCCAGGCTGCCCCGGTTGGGCGACACCGTCGGGTTGATGTTGGATCCCACCTTCTACCTGTTTGACAAGTATCTGCGGCACGGTCCGGTGTTCACGGTCAAGACGCCCTATCAGACGTACACGGTGCTGGCCGGAGCGGACGCGGCCACCTTCATGAGCAGCAAAGAAGGGCGTGAGTGCCTGACGGTCGGCAGCTCATGGCGTTTCGTCGAGGAGCAGTTCGGCGGCAGAGACTCGCTGGTTGCCGTGGATGGGCCCCAGCACAAGCAGTGGCGCACGCTGCTGCAGCGAGGTTACTCGCGCGAGGCCATCGCCGGCCGATATACGGAAGCCATCGAGGTGATCGACGATGCCGTCGACAAGCACTGGCAGCCGGGACAGTCGGTGCCGGTCCTCCCGGCAATGCAAAAGCTGTCCATCGCACAGGTCGGCACCTTCGTCGGCGGCGTTCGCCCGACAGACAGCGACATCGAGGATATCGCGCTCGTAACCCGTGAGATCCTGAAGATCGCTCCCGTCCAACACATTCCGAAGTTCATGCTGCGCCTCCCACGCTACGTCAATGCACGATCACGCATGGTCAGCGTGGCGCAGTCGGCCGTCGCCCTGGCGCGGCGCGCACAAGCAGGCGACGGGCCCCGGCAGTCGGCGCTCCTGGACGACATTCTCGAATCCTGCCGTAATGATCCCGAGGCAACCAACCAGCGCAACATGTTGTTCCACTCGGTCTTGCCCTACTTTGCAGGAGTCGAAACTACCTCGGCAACAGCGACATACGCGCTCTACCTGATCCTCAAACACCCCACAGTCTTGGCGCGGATCCAGCACGAGGTGGACGCCATGTTCGCAGCGGGCGGGATCACCCACGACGGATTGTTCCACTCAACCCCCGTACTGCATGGAGCCGTGATGGAGGCGATGCGGTTACATCCCATCGCCTCCTTCATCATTCGCGTGGCAGCCCAGGATTTCGAGTTCCACGGACATCGCGTCCGGCGCGGCGAAGGGGTGTTTGTCGGGACCACCGTCCCCCACTTCCTCAGTGAGTTCTACCCCGACCCTATGAGATTCGACGTCGACCGGTACGGCGACTCGGTAGGGCCCAACCGCACGCCGGGCGCATACTCGCCCTTCGGACGCGGGCCGCACATGTGTGTCGGCAAGGGGCTGGCCGAGTCGTTGATGCAGCTCATGCTGGCGCGGATCATTCATCGTCGCACCCTGGAACCCAGTTCCCCGTCTTACCGGCTCTCCAACCGGATATCTTCGAGCTCTCCGTCGCCGAAGTTCGCTGTCCGCGTGGTTAGTTCGCGCTGACGATGGACTCGATCAACTTGAACACACGGGGCTGGCGTTGCGCCTTGCGTTCCACATCGGCATGGTACGGAGACAGCTGCAAGATACGAGCCCAGATGACGTCGCGGTCGACTCCTCGCAGGGGCTCGGCCATGCAGACTCTCTCGCTGCCACCGATGTTCACACGGCACGCGGGCCGTTTGATCAACCATGACGACCAGAGCGGGTGGTTCGGCCGCGACCAGTTGGTACCAACCACATATACCGCCCCGTCGATCATCAAGTACTGCAAGGGCACAACAACTTCCTCCCCGCGCCCGTTGATGACCAACAAGGTCAATGACGGAATCCGTGAGACGGCCGTGATGGTCCACCGCCCCCCCGCGAGCCGATACAGCACACGGTCCGCGATGACCGAAGACCGCCGGATCGGCGCAGCCAGATTGTGGTGCCCCACTGACAGCACGGCCCTGCGGATCACCCCCACGAGCCCGCCCCGCTCCTGCCATGCCTCCGCCGATGCGTCGATGTCAACCTCCCCAGTACAGGTACCCGAACAATGCCATGACGATAGCGCTCGCCGATGGCGGGCCGAACCGAATCTCATCGATCGACCCTGATGTGAAACCAGTGATCACAAATCCCGAGAACCTTGTGACCGAAGCGAATTCCGCTCCCCAACGATAGAAAGAACTGAGCATGGAACAGCTGACCGGATACGACGCGAGCTTCCTCTACCTCGAGACACCTACGCACTATCACCAGGGTTACGGTGTCGTCATCCTCGATACATCCACGATGCCGGGCGGTTACAGCTTTGGAGCGGTCCGGGACTGGCTGGCCTCGCGAATTGCCGAAATCCCCACCTATACCGAGAGAGCCTACGACCCCTGGTACAACCTCGGGCATCCCTTCTGGGTTGCCGATAGCTCGTTCGACCTGGATCGCCATGTACACCGAGTCGTCCTCCCGCCGCCCGGCACCGACGCACAGCTCGCCCAGCGCTGCTCCGAAATCGCCTCGCTCCCCCTTGATCAGCGTTATCCGCTGTGGGGAATCTGGGTGTTGGAAGGCATGAACGGTGGGAACGTGGCGATTCTGATCAAGCGCCATAACGCGAGTCTGGATGGAGTTCGGGGCAATTCGCAACTGGGCCAGCTGTGCGGCAATGAAGCCACCGAGTTGGCGGTGGTCCGCGACGCGGGGCCGATCGAGCCACTCGCCCTGACGCTAGGTGGCTTACGCACCCTGGCCGGTAAGCCGATCAAGATGGCCAAGATGCTGGCCGAGAACATCAGGTCACGTCGCCACGGGGACACCCCAGAGCTTCCGCCCGGCGTCCCCGAACCCATGTCGGCGCCACGCACTTCGTTCAACACCACGCTGACCTCCAATCGCAATCTGGCGTGGGTCAGCCTGCCGATCGCCGATGTGCTGCAGGTGAAAAGGCGGCTGGACGTGAAGCTGAACGACGTCATGCTGGCGTTGACCGCGACCGTGATGCGCAAGTACCTCATCGAACGCGACGAACTCCCGGACCAACCGCTGCGAGCCTTCGTCCCGGTCTCGGTTCACGACAAACCCGGGCAGCACGGCCGCAACCGCACCACCGGTCTGCTGACCAGTCTGCAGACCCGTACCGACGACCCCGTGCAGCGAGCACGGGAGATCGCATCCATCACCGACGCCGCCAAGGTGCATGCCGAGGCACTGGGCCCCGGGCGGATCCACGACTGGTTCGACTTCAGCGCACGGTACTGGGGTCTGTTGTTCCGCGCGTACTCACGTCTGCGCATGGCCGATCGACACAAGGTGATGCAGAACCTTGTGTTGTCGAATATTGGTGGGCGACACACAGATCTATACTTCGCCGGAGCAAGGGTGACCGGTTTCTACCCCTTCGGTGCACCGTTCGACGGCGGTGCGCTGTTCGTCACGGTTGCCTCTCACGACGACCGGCTCAACGTGGGCTTGATCGCTTGCCCCGAGATCATCCCGGCGCTCGCCGATATCGCTGCAGCGTACAAAGAGGCTCTCGCCGAATTATCGGCGGCGCTGGATACCGCCGAGGCAATGTCCAAGTGAGCGGTCAGGGAGGGACGGGAGCCGCCCTGAACGCCGATAGGTACCGCGCCGCAACCCGGGACACGATCGGCACACTGATCGAGCTCAACAGGTCCAAACGACCCAATATTCTCGTCGCGGGACTAGCGATCACGGCCGAGAGTGCGCAGGCGGGATACCTGATCAACGAATTGCTTTCTACTGGTGCCGATTACGTCACCTACTTCGGTAACTCACTGGAAGAGGCATTGTCGGGGGCCATCCGATTGATCCGCCACACCAGCAAGGTAACCGGCGATCGACACTCCGAGAGCTGGATTCTGGTTGCGGACCGCGACGAAAGACTGCGGCGGTACTTCGATCCGCTCGATGAGGGCGACCGTGCGGGAATGGCGCGGCATGTGAGGTTCGTGTCATCCCCCGCGGAGGCGCTGGCGGAACTTCCGACACTGCCGTGGTCTGGACTGGTGGTCCTCGATCCTGGTGACGACGCGGCCGATCTACTGTCGATAGCGAAGCGGCACAACATGATCCGAGTGGTAGCGGAGAGCCGTCCCTTGAGCGTGGTCGATGCCAGCAGTCGGCCAGACGGTGACGTGTTCGTCTTCGGCGAGAACCTCACCGATTTCCAGGCTCCGTTCGGATCCTATTCGATGTCACAACACGCCTATCGCGTCTGGAACAACCCACTAGACGCCATGGCACAGACATCGACATTCGCCGCGAACGCCACAGCCTTGACGTTGGTTGTCGAAACCCTGCGCCGCCATGGGCATCTCGACGAGGCCCAGGAAGCCGTGCTCGCCGATATCCACGCCTCGCGCCGGGCGCGCAACGACCACTTCCACCGGTTCTCGAATCCGTCGGCGGCCAACCTGATGGAGGCCTTCGGCCTCGATTTCGACCTCTCGGAGGCCGACGGGGCACGGATCCTGTTGCGAGACGGCACAACACTGCTTGACTGCGCGCTCGGTAACGGTGCCAACCTACGCGGCCACAATCCGCCGGACCTCGCAGCGCTACTCGCTGATCACGACGAGGAGGAGGACTACACCGCACGGCTGTCTGAGTTGCTTTGTGAAATAAGTGGTTTCGACGAGGTACTGCCAGCGGTCAGCGGGGCCACCTGCGTGGAGGCCGCGCTGTCGCTGGCACGGCTGGCACGCCCCGACAAACCGCGGATCGTCACCTTCCGAGGCAACTTCTCGGGTAAGACCATCACCACCCTCAATGTCAGTCGCTACGGGCCGCAGCGTTCGGCCAGCATCGATGGAGCATTCGAGCCGTACTACCCGGATGTGGTGTTCATCGACCCCTTCGGCACCCAGGCAGCGCAGGAACTCACCCAGGCCCTGGAGCACCCGGATGTGGGACTGGTGTGGTGTGAACTGATCCAAGGGATGTCATGCCGTGCGATACCTCCCGAGCTACTGCGCATAGTCGCCGACGCCAGGCAACGTCACGGATTTCTGGTCGGCGTCGACGAGGTGCTCACCGGCGTATGGCGCAGCGCCGAGACATTCCTCCTGCAACAAACGTGGATGCCCGGTGCCGTGGACATCGTCACCATTGCCAAACCCCTGTCGGACATGATGTTTCCCATGGCGGCCGCTCTGGCCACCTCGACAGTGGTAGACGCTGCGCGCGGAACAAGTGCGCGCGCCGTGGCCGACCTGCAGAGCCGGTACCGAAACAACCTCGGCGCACACATTGCCTGGCACGCCCTGCGCAGCGTCGACACCCCGGACTTGCACGCCCAACGCCGAGCCGAGCGTGCCATCCTCGTCGACGGCCTACGTCGTCTCGCGGCTCGATCACCGCTGTACCAGTCGGTGGAGGGCTATGGCACACATCTACGCCTCATCGTGAGTTCGCGGTACTTCCCATTCCAGGAGAACGGCCTGATGGGGGAATTGCTGGGCCAGGCAATGGAAGACCTGATCCTGCGGCGCTGCCACGTGATCCTGGGCCGCGGCCGCTTCTTTCCCCCGCTGTTCCCACCCACCGGGACCATGGCCGAGGCGATCGACCGGCTGGAACGGGGATTCGACGGTGTCACTGCGGTCACGGTCTACGCCACGCTGGTGCGCTGTCTCGCCGGTCTGACGACCTTCATGGTGAAAAGACAGATCCAGCGGCTGATGCCCGGCTCGATCCTGTCTCGGGGCACCACGAAGGAACAGGCGACGTGAGCGGGTCAGCCGGAGTGCCGTGGGCGGGCCCCGAACCACCATGGGGCCACCAAATCAGCAGTGATACCGGCGATTTCGTTGGCCTCCTGAAACAGCACCCGCGCGGTGTCAGTCGAACTCGCGGTGGGCCACGGCAGATAGTGATCGATCTTCGCGTAGGCGAGACCGGGCGGGGTGTCACTGCCCGTCAGGAAGCCGTGCAACCAGTCGGCCGAGCGTTCCGCCGCACTGAAGCCCTCCGAATTCTCGAACTTGGTGAGTACCGCACGGAACAGCCAGCGGGACACACCATTCATATTCCTGGTGATGCCGGTGGCCGGCATGATCCCCGGGTCGTACGAGAGCACCGCGTAGTCGTCCGGGGCTCGTTCGGAGTAGGCGCGACAGAGCTCCACCGTGCCCCTCTTACTGGTCACATACGCTTGCGGCCCGTCCAGCGCACCGGGCAGCGATGCCTGCGCCAGTGCAAGACCGGAGGGCTGCGGGAGTCCGCTCCACCAGCGCTGGCGATCATGAGATCCGGAACCCACAAACACCACACGCGCCTTCTCGCCCAGAAACGGCGACAGCAGCGCCAGGAGCAGATGCGGCGCTATCAGATTGGTGACCATCGTGCTGTCGAGGCCCCCGTACGCGGATCCCGACCGACGCCCGGGATGAATCGCGGCATTGAGCACCACCGAGCCGATCGGCCCGAGGTCGCCGGCGCGCACAGCATCATTGAGCTCGGCCGCGGCCTCCCGAACACTGGCCAGGACGGCAAGATCGCACACCACGTAGTGCGCGCCATCTACCCCGAATCGACTGATCAACTCTTCGCGGCGTCTTTCATTGCGACACAACATGATCAGTCGATACGAAGCGGAGTCGGCGAGGAGCTGGGCCAGTGCTGACCCAAGCCCGGACGTGGCACCCGTCAGAACCAAAGATCGATTGCCGGTTCGGCGCATAGCTCAGGAATATACGGCCATAATCATCTCGAATCAGGCAGGGAGACCCAGGTGAGCTTCGAACACGACCAAGCTGTCGACGTCCTCGTCGTGGGTGCCGGTATCGCCGGAATCAGCGCGGCATGGCATTTCGCCAACCACTGCCCGTCACTGAAGGTCGCAGTGCTGGAAAATCGTTCGGAGATAGGCGGCACATGGAGTCTCTTCCGCTACCCGGGCGTGCGCTGCGACTCGGACATGTACACGCTCGGCTTCTCCTTCGCACCGTGGACCGGGCGAGAGGCGATCGTGGACGGTGGCACCATCCTGCAGTATCTGAAAGACGTGGTCGCCAAGGAAAACTTGGAGCGGCTCATTCGATTCAACCATGGGGTACGCGCGGCACGGTGGTCGTCGCAGACCGACAAGTGGACGGTGCTGGTGGACACCCCAGATGGCCCCAGGACCATGACTTCTTCGTTTCTCATGGTGTGCACCGGCTACTACCGCTACGACGGTGGATACCTGCCGGAGTTCCCCGGGATCGAAAATTTCCCCGGCCCCGTGGTTCATCCGCAGGAGTGGCCCGAGCACCTCGTCCTGAAAGATAAACGGGTCGCCCTCATCGGCAGCGGAGCCACCGCCATGACCCTCGCACCGCGACTGGCCGAGGAAGCCCGGCATGTCAGCGTGGTACAACGCTCGCCAAGCTACGTTGTCAGCCGCCCGCAGCGTGATCGCTTCGCCAACCTGCTCTTGCGCTGGCTCCCCGACAGCGTGGCGCTGCAGATCATCCGCGCCAAGAACATATCTCTCATGACACTTTCCCTCTACCTCGCCCGCACGGTTCCAGAACGGATGGGCGAAGCCATCATCGACCGTGCGAAGCGCGAACTCCCGGCAGGCTATGACAGCGAGACTCATTTCCGGCCGCGTTACAAGATATGGGACAACCGGTTGTGTCTGATCCTCGACGGCAACCTGTTCGAATCGATCGGGCGCGGGGACCTCAGCATGGTGACCGGGGACATCGAGAGGTTCACCGAGACCGGCCTCGTTCTCACCTCCGGCGAGCACGTGCCCGCCGACATCGTGGTGGCGGCCACCGGATTCCATATGCGACTATTCGGCGGTATCGAGTTCTACCGCGACGACGAGCCCATCGATTTCAGCAGCACCGTCTGCTACAAGGGGATGATGCTCGACGGCGTACCGAATTTCGCCTTCACCGTCGGATATCAGGCCGCGAGCTACACGCTCAAGGCAGACATCGTGTCGCGGTATGTCAGCAGGCTGCTCGGCTACCTCGACTCCCACCGAATTTCCTCTGTGACACCACATCTCGATGACGATTCGGTGGACCTGGAGCCGTTCACGGGATACCGACCGGGCTATGTGGAGCGCGTGCTGGCCGACCTGCCACGCCAGGGATCACGGGCGCCCTGGCGACTGAGCATGAACTACTACCGCGACATGTGGATGGCGCGCGCGCAACCGGTCGAGGATAACAACCTCCGATTCTCGCAAAGCGCTGCGAGATAAGGCAGTTGGTCCAGGAAATGACGGCCCCGGCATTCCGAGTCACCCGTCCGTGGCCGATCCGCATGCTCAATCACGCCGGACGACCGCTTACCAGGATCGGCGCGGCCCCACGACTCGACCCGCAGGGCTTACGGGCCGCGGCAAGCCGCGCCGCCGGGTTGCCATGGATTCCCGACGGCTACCTGGACGCCGCGCTGGACGTTCTCACGGCTTCGTTGCGTGACGAAGCAGAGCTCAGTTTCCTGGGCCGAAAGATGGTGCAAGTACGCCTCGTCGGGATGTTGAGCACACGTCTGCGTTTGCGGGAACTGATCAGAAAACATCCCGAGATCGCGGAGCTGCAGGTGGATCCGCCGATCGTCATCGTCGGCCTTCAGCGCACCGGAACCACCCTGCTGCATCGGCTCCTCGCTGCCGACCCGGCAGCAGGGTCGATGAGATCATGGGAGGGCGCCCAGCCTCTGCCCCATCCACACGAATCTGCCGGCGCGGCCGATCTACGAATAGCCAAGGCCGCCAAGGACGAGACCTCGTTGCGGTATCTGGCACCACAGTTCTTCGCCATCCACTCGGTGGAGGCGGAGGCACCCGAGGAAGATGTACTGCTGCTGGACTTCGCGCTGCACAGCCAGATGCCTGAGGTGATGTTCCACGTCCCAACCTATGCGAGTTGGCTTGCCGCACAGGATATAGAACCCGCATACGAGCTGCATCGACTTCTTCTGCAGGTGCTTCAGTGGCAGCGGCCCCGCGGGCGCTGGGTGCTTAAAACGCCCGCACACCTTGAACATCTGGATGTGTTACTGCGGGTCTATCCGGGCGCGGTGGTGGTCTGGGCACACCGGGATCCGGTCCAGACCACGGCTTCGTCGTCAAGCATGCTGGCGCACTATCAGGCATTGTTCAGCGACCGGGTGGACCATCATCGGCTCTCCAGATACTGGCTCGGCAAGAACGCGGAAATCATCGACCGCGCGATCGCGGTTCGTGGCAACCATCCCGGGTCGTTCATCGACATCAATTACCCTGACCTGCTGAATGATCCGATGGGCGCGGTGCACCGTATCCATCAGGCGGCAGGGCGACCGCTCTCCGATGAGGCGGTCGCGGCCATGCAGACATCGTTGCGCATGAACAGACAGCACAAGCATGGCGAGCACCGATACAGTCTCGAACAATTCGGGCTGACGACAGCAGAAGTGGACGACGCATACCGTCGATACGTCGAGTACTTTTCGATCGAACGTGAAAGTGGTGGGGTGCGTGAGCATCAATGACTTCGACGGCGTGGCGACACGACCGTTCACCGACGCGATCGCCGAAGCCGAGCAGCTCGTCACCACCGCGCCTCATATCGAATCGGAGTCGGATCTCCTCGAGGGCCTGGAGTACCTCGCCGGGAGTGTCGCCGCTTCTCTGCATCTGGTCTTCAACTTCAGCGCTGAGCACCCGGTGTTGCTCAGCGGCACAGGCCCGTTCACCAAGATGGGGCTCGATAATCCGGATTTTCTGTACTTCGCCACGCAGATCGACGGACGCCATGACTACGTGCTCAGCGGTACTCGCGGCAGCACTGTCGACCTCAACTTCCAGCTGCTGGACAGCGACTACACCGACACCGGAATACCGGGCAGCGTCACCGCCTTCGACGATCGCGACCTGGTAATCGCCGAGGACGGCGGCTACCGGGTGAGCATCGGGGCAACGCCAATGGCGGACTGCCACAAACACATCCCGATCGCGGGGCGGCCCGCGCAGCTGATCGTCCGGGAGGCCTACAACGACTGGTCCGAAAGACGTGGGACGGTGGTGATCAGCCGTGTCGACACCATCGGCAAGGGGGCGTCGCCCCTCACCAAAGACTTCATTGCCGGGCGATATGTCGGCGCCGGGATGCACTTGGTCAATCGGGTGAAAACATGGCTGCAGTTTCCGCAGTGGTTCTATATGAACAATCCCGCCAACGTCTTCGAGCCGCCGCGCATCACTCCCGGCGGGCTCGCCACCCAATTCTCGTCGGTGGGCTACTTCGAACTCGAACCTCACCAGGCCCTCATCGTGACCGTGCCGAAATCCGATGCACCGTACCAAGGTTTCCAGGTAGGCAGCATGTGGTACGTGTCGCTGGACTATGCCAACCATCAGACGTCGTTGAACGCGCAGCAGTCGCATGTGGACCCCGACGGCATGATCCGGCTGGTGATCAGTGAGCAGAACCCCGGTATTGCCAACTGGATCGAGACCGTGGGACACCGCCGCGGGTTCCTGAAGTTCCGCTGGCAGCGGACCGACCGCCCCGTCCTCGACGAGGATGGCCCCCGCGCCGAGGTGGTGGATTTCGACCGTCTCCCTGTTACCTTGCCGTTCTACGCCGATAGCGCCGTATCAGCGCAGCAGTGGCACACCCGCATCGCCGCACGGCAGAGTGCGGTGGCAGCGCGGATGTTGGGATAGCGGGCCGCAGTGCATGCTGCGATGCCGCTAAGAGGCGTCCTCGTCGCGGACTCGGTCTTGTGGCTTTTCCCCGCGCAACCGGGCCTGCAGATCCGCGCGCTCGGCCCGGCGCCGCTCGTCGACGACGGCGATGCTGGCGGTCACCCGGCGGCGCAGCGGTGCAAACACCGCCATGCCCAACGGCAGCGCGATGATCAACGCGAACAGAACCGCGATCGCCAAGGGGAAGTCCTCGTACCCGATGAGCCGGGCCAGCCAGAAGATGACGAACGTCAGGACGACCGCGAGACCCAACCGCGCCAGCGTGTACAACGCGATATCGATAGCGAGCCGGCTCCCCGGCGACCGTTCAGCCACGTCACCACCTTATCGCTGCGCCGAACACCAGCCTTGGCCGCGCGTATATTTGGAGTCAGTTGTTCAGGAGGCTCTTGTGTACTACGTGCTCATCGCGGTCGTGCTCGGCGCGCTGGTCTACGCCGGATGGCGGATTAGTCAGTCGGTCCCGACCCGTCCGCACACCCGCGTGACCGGCCCCGACGACGACCCCGAATTCCTCTGGCGCATCAGTAAGGACGATCCGTCCGAACACTGAAAGGTTGTGCGGCCGGCGGCCGCACAACCAACGGCTAGCCCTGAAACGTCTGCTGTTGCTGCTGGCGCTGTGTACCGGTGAAACCCTGCGCGACGACGGCGGCCAGCTCGATGAGCGAGCGACGCGTCGCGGGCCGGAGCCGGTCGAGGCTGATCTCGGCGCCTTCTTCCAGGTGCGGATCGAACGGCACCAAGCGCACCGCACGGCACCGACGCGAAAAGTGATCGACGACCTTCTGCATGTCGACCTTGCCCGAACGCGGACGCACCGCGTTGATGACCGCGACCGAGCGGCGCACCAGCTCCCGATGCCCATGCGCATCGAGCCAGTCCAGAGTGGCGGAAGCACTGCGTGCACCGTCCACCGAGCCGGAGCTGATCACCACGAGTGTGTCGGCCTGCTCCAGCACCGAGGACATCGCCGAGTGCATGAGTCCGGTGCCGCAGTCCGTGAGCACGACGCTGTAGAAGCGCTCAAGAATCTCCAGCGTGCGCGAGTAGTCCTCGGCGCTGAACGCTTCGGACACCGCGGGATCGCTTTCCGACGCGAGCACCTCCAGACGGCTCGGTCCCTGTGAGGTGTAGCTGCGGACATCGCTATAGCGCTGGATCGAGTTGGCATCCCGCAGCAGGTGGCGCACCGTTGCCGGCGTCTCCAGGGGCACCTTCTGGCTCAGCGTGCCGCGGTCCGGGTTTGCGTCGACGGCGATGACCCGGTCACCGCGGATGGACGCGAAGGTCGCACCGAGGGTTGCGGTGACGGTGGTCTTGCCGACGCCTCCCTTGAGGCTCAGCAGGGCGATCTTGTAGCAGCCCTGCAACGGTTGATTCACCTGAGCGACGAGGTCGTTTTCCTCCGTCTTCTTGGTGCCCTCACCGAGGTTGATCGTCCCGAACGACGCACGGTAGACGGTCTTGCGCCAACCCGCGGACGGTGCCGGCTTGTGCGGGCGCAACAGTGCCGACGTGGACAGGTCACGTGAGGAAGGCGGCAGCTCGGGCCGAATCTGCGATCCGATACCGGTTTGCTGGCCGCCGACCGGGGTGTAGTACCGGGAGCCGCCGACTGGCGGCTGCTGGGCCTGCTGGGGGATGCCCGACGCGGGGGTGTCGCTGCCCCAGCGATCCGCCGTGAAGGGTGTCAACTGTGCGGGCCGCTCTGCCGAGTCGCTGAATCGGTTGTCAGCCCTAAAACCTCCGGGGCCGCCGTGTCCGCCGGATGACCCGACCGCACCGACCGCTGTGGGATCGATGTTCTCCTGCCCACCGGACGGAGTGAAATCGAGCGGCGCGAACGAGCCGCCGAGTGTGTTGAGCGACGGCACCGAGGGATCGTGCCCACCCAGGCCCGCGATGTCCTGCTGCGGCGCGAACGGATCCTGGAACGGGATCGCTTGGAACTGTTGGGTCATCTCGTGGGGCTGCTGCGGCGCGCTCTGGCCATACATCACCGGCTGCGCGGGCTCCTGTGCTGCCCACGGCGGGGCCGTTGGTCCGCCCTGCGCCTCGTCGGCGTATGGCGACGGTCCATCCGGCGCGCGGTGCGCGGGATAGTCAGACATCGATCCCCCAATGCATTGGTTGGATGTGCAGTTCGGACACGGAGCGCCCGGAACGACTGTTCAGAAGGACTCAGCATCGCACCCTATCGCAGGTGTGATGAACCGATCTGGCGGAACAGCTCCCCCAGACCTCCCGCCTAGCTCACCCCAGCGTACGAGTGCAGACCGACCGTCACCAGATTCACAAAGAACAGGTTGAACACCATGGCCACGAATCCAGCCACGTTGATCCACGCCGCCTTCTTGTCCCGCCACCCGGCAGTGGATCGTGCATGCAGGTAGGCGGCATAGATGACCCAGGCAACGAAGGAAACGGTCTCCTTGGGATCCCATGCCCAGAACCGCCCCCATGCCTCCTCGGCCCAGATGGCACCAAAGATCACCCCGAACCCGAAGATGGGGAAACCGAAGATGGTGGTCCGATACGCCAACGTGTCCAACGACTGGGCATCGGGTAGACGCTGCACCAGGGTGTTGTCCGGGAAGTACATCTTGACCAGGAACAGGATGCTGGCCACTCCGGCCACCATGAACACACCCGACCCGAGACTCACCACCGACACGTGGATGGGCAGCCAATAGGACTGCAGGGCAGGCATCACCGGCGCGGCATAGGTGTAGAGGTATCGGCCGGACACCGTCAGCAGGATCAGCACCGGAATCAGCACGAAGACCCAGAGTGCCCGGCGTCCTTCTGCGCTGTTCGCGCGCGGGCGCAGCACCACGGCCGCCGTGACCAGGCCACACGCACAGGTCAGGTTGATGAACTCGTACATGTTGCCCCAGGGCACCCGGGTCGTCGCCACGCCGCGCAGCACGATGCACGCCAACAGCAGTCCGATGCCCAGATACACGAGCGCCAACCCGGCGCCACCCACCCGCTCGCCGAGTGGGCGCTTGCCCTGCGGCACCACCAGCCCCGGCTGATTCTCGTCGGCGGACAGCACCTCGCCACCGGAGCTGACGAGCTCTCGCTGGGCGGTCTTGCTGCTCTGCCGGTAGGCCAGCTCGATGGCCAACAGCACCAGCGCACCGACCATCACCACAATCGCCGAGGTGAAGGCGTAGTCGGAGAACCTGGCCAGATTCACATCGATATTGGTCGAATTCATTCGGCATCCTCATCTTTGTGGCCGTTCCCGGCCCTTACGACGGGCAGATTCTCAAGGCAACGGTGGCACAACCGCTCGAATTCATCGCCCCAGCCGGAGCTGTCGGTGCGCGCCAGCCCTCCCAGCTCGATGTTTACCGTACCTGCGGCCGCTCCCGGGGTCAGCCTCGCCCAGACTCGACGGCGCTTGATGATGAGCGAAACCACCAGGCCCGCCATCATGGTCAGTGCGAAGATGAGCACCCACAGTTGGGCGGGGTCGCGGGACACCTGCAGATTGACGAAGTTGACGGCGCCGTCGAACCTGACGATGGTGCCGTCATTGAGCTTGACCGACTGCCCCGGTAGCAGGTTGGCGCGCGCCACCTGATTGAGCCGTTTCTGCTCGATCATCCGGGGATCGAGCTCGAAGATCGACTGGGCGCGACCCGAGTCCAGCCCGGTGTCCCCGCGATAGATGTTGATGGCCACCGCGGGCTTGCGCATCTCCGGAAAGCTCGAGGAGAGCAGGGTGCCGTGCAGTTGTTCCGTCGGCGCGAACAGACCCTGGATGGCTATCTGGTTCTTGCGACGCACATTGGGATCCGGATAGCTGCCTGCCGGAGGATCGATACGCACTGCCCCCGAAGACAGCAGGGTGGTGGGGTCGTCCGGTCGCCACTGAATGGTCTCGCTGCGTTGACGCCCGTCCGGGAAGGTCACCGTGAAGGTGGGCGCATATCCGTAGCCGAGCAGATACACGCGGTTGCCGTTGACGCGCAGCGGATGGTTCATGGCCAGCCGTTCCGGCCTCCAGACATTGTTCTGAAGGTCGTCGCCCGCCTGGTATTCGATGTTCGATTCGAATGAATGCGCCTGTCCCGAGGCAAGATAGGTGGCCTTGAAGTCTTTGACCTTGACGCAGATCGGGTCCAGGCTGGTGCCGTCGACGGTGTTTCCGGCCCGGAACGAGTCGAAGGCCGCAGGCGATGACGAGCAGAATCCCGGGCCGTTGTTGGCGATGACGATGACATTGCCCTCGTACCCGAAGAGCTTGCCCACCGCGAACGCGACCAACAGGCCGACCAGGGAAAGATGGAAGACCAGGTTCCCGAACTCGCGCAGATAGCCCTTCTCCGCGGAAATCTCGGTGATCTCGTCCTTCTCGCGGGTGGTTCTGCGCCAGCCCTTCAGCTGCCCCTCGATGGTCGACGCGACGTCGGACTGGTCGGCCCGCACCACTGCGTCCTGGTGTTTGGGCAGTCGCCCCAGGTTCCGTGGCACCGGAACCGGCTGCGCACGAAGGGCCTTGGCGTGCTCGACGGTCCGGGGAATGATGCATCCCACCAGTGAGACGAAGAGCAGAACGTAGATCGCCGTGAACCAGAAGCTGGAGAACACGTCGAAGGCCTGCACCCGATCCAGCCAGGGACCGATGGTGGAGTGTTCTGCCAAGTACTCGTCGACCTTGGCCTGGTTGAGTGCACGCTGCGGCAGCATCGCGCCTGGTATCGCGCCGAGTGCGAGCAGCACCAGCAGCGCGAGTGCGGTGCCCATCGACGTCAGGCCGCGCCAGGTGTTGCGCACGTAAGCAAGGAGACGCTTGGCGATCATCACTAGATCGGCAACCTCGCGTCCGAGACGAATGAATCGCGAACCCAGGAGACAAAATCCGCCCATACCCCGGTGACCAGAGCGATCCCTACCGCCAACAGTGCGATACCACCGATGATCTGGATGGTCCGACCGTGCCGTCGCAGCCAGTCCATACCCCGTACCGCGCGCGCCGAGCCGAAAGCCAGCAGCAGGAACGGGATTCCCAGCCCCAGGCAGTAGGCGATCACCAGCATGATCCCGCGCGCCACATCGGCACCCTCGGTGGCCGATGCCACCGCGACCACACCGGTGAGGGTCGGACCCAGACACGGTGTCCACCCGAGCGCGAACACCGCGCCCAGCAGCGGCGCTCCGGCCACCGTGGATATGCGGCGCGGCGTGAACCGGAAATCACGCTGCAGGGCCGGCACCAGCCCGATGAACACCAGCCCCATCGCGATCGTGATCACTCCCCCGATACGTTGCAGCAGTAGCTGATTGGTGATCAGTGTGGTCGTCATGCCCATCACGGCCACGGTGCCCAGCAGGAACACCGCAGTGAATCCGGCCACGAACAGCAACGCAGATCCGGTGACCCGCAGCCGCGCCGTCCGGGCACCGGCACCGTCCTCGCTGCGGTCGTCGGCACCCACCACGGCGGCGAGGTAGGACAGATAGCCGGGCACCAGCGGGATCACGCACGGCGAAGCGAATGACACCAGCCCGGCCAGCGCACAGGCGCCCAAAGCCAGCAGCAGTGGTCCGCTGATTGCCGCGTCCTGGAATGCGGAGCCGGCATCGGCGAGGATCACTTCGCCACTCCCGCGGGATCTTGCGCTGATTCTTGCGCCACGCGCTGAACCACTGGCTGCAGATCTTGGGTCAACAGCTCGCGCAGGAACACCGCCGCCACCCGATGCCGGCGATCCAGCACCAAGGTCGCGGGAATGGCCCCCGTCGGGAACTTCCTGCCGAAGGCGATGAGTGTGCGCATCGACGGGTCGTAGATGGATGGATACGGCACCTTGCGGTCGGTCACAAAGTCCTGCGCCTTGGTGATCTCGTTGTCCCGGACGTTGATGCCGAGAAATTCGACGCCTTGCGCGTGGGTGGCCTTATAGACGTCTTCCAGTGCCGAGAACTCCGAGCGGCAGGGCCCGCACCATTGCCCCCACACGTTGATGACGACGACCTTCTCGGAGAAATCGTTGAGCGAGAGCGTCTTTGTGGGGTCCAGCAGGTTCGGCCCCTCGATCAGACCGGGGGTCTGACGGGCCTCGGGCGGGTCGTAGAAGATATCGGTCTTACCGCCGGGTGAGACGAATTGGAACTGCCCGCCGCGCGCCACCGCGTCATCACCGGTCGAACACCCGGTGATGAGCAGAACCAGCGCGGACATCGCCGCGACCACACGTCGCACTAGCTACCCTGCCGGTTCCGAGTACACGACGTCGACAAACTCGTCCCCGTCGAACACCAGCGAGGTGAGTGAGGCGACGTTGCACTGGCGTTTGCGTGGGTCGTGCCACAGTCGCTTGCCGAGCAGGTACTGGCGCGCGGTCCACACCGGCAGCTGATGACTCACGCACACCACCTCGGAGCCCTCGGCACGACTGCGCGCACGGTCGATCGCCGACGTCATCCGGGATGCGATGTCGCGGTATGACTCTCCCCAGGACGGGGTGAACGGGTCGCGCAGCTTCCACCAGTTACGGGGGTCGCGCAACGCGCCGTCGCCCACCGACACCTTCATGCCCTCGAAGGAGTTACCGGCCTCGATGAGGTCGTCGTCGGAGATGATGGTGAGCCCATGGGCCTCGGCGATGGGCGTGGCAGTCTGCTGGGCGCGCAACAGCGGTGACGCCACTACTGCAGTAATCTCGTTGCCCCGCAGCGACTCTGCCACCTTCGCGGCCTGCGCCTGCCCCTTGTCCGACAACCGGAAATTCGGCAGCCGGCCGTACAGAACCCCTTCGGGGTTGTGTACCTCGCCATGGCGCATCAAATGAACGATGGTGCGGGTCATCTTCAGTTCTCCTCGACAGAGGCCGCGGCACGAGCAGCGGCGGGCAAAGCGTCGGCAATACGGTCGAACGCCTCGTCATCGAGGGCGGTGGAAACAAACCAGGTCTCGAACGCACTCGGCGGCGGATACACGCCGCGGCTCAACAATGCGTGGAAGAACGCCGGGTAACGCCACGTCTCTGTCGCCTTGGCGCCCTGGAAGTCCTGCACCGGTTCGGCACCGAAGAAGAGGCTGAACATGCTGCCGGCCCGGCCGATCTGGTGCGCCACCCCCTCCGCGTCCAGGGACGCGGTGATCAGAGCGATGATCGCGTCAGCGTTACGATCAAGTGTTTCATAGGCTTTCGCATCCGCCGCGCGCAACGAAGCCAGCCCCGCCGCAACCGCGATCGGGTTACCGGACAGCGTTCCCGCCTGGTACACCGGGCCAAGTGGCGCGAGGCCCTCCATGATGTCGGCGCGACCGCCGAACGCCGCGGCGGGCATGCCACCGCTCATCACCTTGCCGAAGGTGACCAGATCACCGGCAACCTGGTCTATCCCGAACCAGCCCGAACGGCTGACCCGGAAACCCGTCATGACTTCGTCCATGATGAGCAGCGCCCCATGGCTTTCGGTGATACGCCGCAGCCCGGAGTTGAAATCCGGGGCGGGTGCGACCGTGCCCATGTTGCCGGCCGCCGCCTCGGTGATGACAGCGGCGATCTGATCGCCTTGTTCGGCGAAAGTTCGGGCCACTGCGCCGATATCGTTGTACGGCAACACAATTGTGTCGGCCGCGGAGGCACCGGTGACGCCGGGTGAGGAAGGCAGACCCAACGTTGCGACACCGGATCCGGCGTCGGCCAGCAGAGCGTCCACATGCCCGTGATAACAACCGGCGAACTTCACGATCTTGGGCCGACCGGTGAATCCGCGTGCCAGGCGCACCGCACTCATGGTGGCCTCGGTGCCGGAGTTGACCAGACGCACCTTTTCCACCGGCGCTACGCGATCGACGATCTCGCGCGCGAGATCGATCTCACCCTCGACGGGTGCGCCGAAGGACAGCCCATCCTTGGCGGCCCGCTGCACGGCCTCCACCACGGCGGGGTGCGCATGACCGAGGATCAGCGGACCCCAGGAGCAGACCAGGTCCGCGTATCGGTTGTCGTCGACATCGGTGAGCCAGCATCCCGAGCCCGACCTGATGAACCGCGGCACGCCGCCGACCGCAGTGAAGGCACGCACCGGCGAGTTGACTCCACCTGGGATGACGGCCGAGGCTTCGGCGAACAGCCGTGCGGAGTTGGGCGTCGCGTCGGGCAGCGATGGGCCGCTTGCGCGATGAGCATCAGACACGGCATCCAGTGTCTCAGCTGGCGCCAAATCCTCCACTACAGGGTGTAGTGGATCAGTCGGGTGTCAGCGCAAAAGTCGGATGATCGGCATCGTCGGGCAGCTGGGCGAAGTAGCCGTCGACCACCTTTCCGGCCTTGGGCTTGTAGGCGGCGATGACGGGCGCGCGGTCGGCTACCGGGACCTCGATGGCCGTGTACGCCGTGCTGGCGCCCTTTACCGTCAGCGTCACCTGCGGATTAGCCCTGATGTTCTTGACCCATTGGCTCTCGCCGCGGGTGGACACCAGGTACTTGATGCCGTCGACGTCCACGGTGGCTACCGGGATCTGCTGCGGCTCGCCGCTGACCCGTTTGGTGATCGTGAGTGTCTCGCCGATGTTGGCAACCATGGCCACCCGGTTGAAGACCTTGCGCACAAACCATGGGGGCTTGAGGTATGCCATGGATCACAGTTTGATGGTGGAATGCAGATACCGCAATCGGTCGCGCGCTTCAACAAGTACGTCACTAACCCCGTCCAGCGGCTGTGGGCGGGCTGGGCCCCGAGCTTCGCCATCATCGAACACAAGGGCCGCAAGTCGGGCAAGGAGTTCCGGACCCCCGTCACCGCGTTTAAGACGCCCGACGGCCTGGCCATCCTGCTGACCTACGGCCCCGACCGGGACTGGCTGAAGAACCTGCAGGCGGCCGGCGGCGGCAGGATCGTGCGCAGAGGCAAGACGCACGACGTCGTCAATCCGCGGGTGGTCAGCCGGGACGAGGCGGCGGCACTGGTCAAGGGCCGCACGTTCGGGAAGCTCCCGTTCGAGCAGGCCGTGCTGCTGACCTACGCCTGAGCGGCCGGCACCGGCGCCGGTGCCGACACCTCACGACGTGCCGCGCTGGCGGTGGGGCTGGTCCGCTCCACCGCGTCCGCGAGGATCCGCCGCTGACGATCTTCGAACCTGTTGCGCAGGCGTGGGCTCACGATGCGCGCCAGTCGCGAGGACAGGTTGAAGACGGTGATGACGGGCGTGATCAACAGCAGCGGGCTGGGCGCGGGCAGACCGAAGTTCTTGCGTTGCGGCCCATAGGCAATGCCGGCGATCTCGGCATGGAACCGGCGAACCGCCCATTGCACGGCTTTCGCGAGCGGCCCTTCAGTCGGCAATCCGTACACGCCGGTGACCGCATCGAGAGTGGCATGGGTGAGCGCGCGCGTGTGCTCGTCGCTGCCCGCATCGGTGAGCATGATCAGGTAGGCGAGTCTGCCGAGCCCGGTCAAGGTATCCATCTGTAACTCCGGGGCGAGCCCCATCAGATGGCTCTGGTAGCGCCAGAGATGCAGAATCGCCCTGAGATCCGCCGGAGTGCCGATGGCGCCGAACGCCACGAGGCTGACCGAACCGGCGAAGATGGGGACCCAGCCCGCGGCGGTCTGCGCCTGCCCGGCCGGACAGTCCAACTTGTCCTCGTCCCAGCCGCCCATCGCACGCGCCCCGGACCGGGCATACGCGTGGATGAGCCGCACCCGCACCGTCGCCTTGAATCCGTTGCCGTAGCGATTCATTCCGCCGGGCTCCCCGGACGAATACATCCACTTCGCCGCTTCGATCAACCGTCCGGCAGAAGCGCCCTCGATGCCGCCCGCCCGGGCCAGTAGTTCGTTACCGCCACGCTCGTTGAGGAAGCTCGCCGGCAAGGTCACCGCCAGCGCACCGAGGAAGGCCAGCCGGATCGGGGTGTTTCTCAGCATTCGTTGGGCACGCCGGATCTTGCGGAAATCCACCCAGTACGGCGTGGCTTCCGCGTCCGCGATGAAGGCCACCAGCTCGGGCAGTGGATCCTCAACACTGGCGAGCCCGTTTTCCAGGGCATCCTCGAATTGCTTGCGGCCCAATCCCTTCGGCAAGCGCGACATGGCCTCCACCAGATGGTCGGCCAACGGATCGCCCCTCAGGGTGTACCTGCGGAACGTCGCCAGCTGAGCTTCCGTGGGGCGCGCGCCGACGGCATCCAAGAGGGCCATGAGCGGCTCGGACGGCATCCGCCGCCGATCTCCGACGGGCGTTTCCAATGCGGTGACGTGTGACATGACCTGTCCTTTCGGGCTGATTATCCATAAACCAGATCAACTGATCTGTTTTACTGAACATATGCTCTACCCGACAGTCCGTTCACGCAAGAGCCGGAGGCGAAGTCGCAGATGAACGCGGGTGACGTGACCCATATGTCGCAGGCCGAGCGGCGACGGAGCACCACCGCGAAACTGCTGGAAGCCACCATCGAGTCCATTCTCGATATCGGCTACGCCGCCACCACCGTGCGCGGCGTGGCCGAACGAGCCGGGGTCTCCCTGGGTGCGCGCAGTCATTTCTTTCCGCGCCGGATCGACATGGTGATGGCCGCACTCGACTATCTCTGCGCCGATCGGCTGGCGGCCGCACGCGCCAGCGTGGACCAGATGCCCACGGGCGCCGACGGCAGGCTCCGACACCTCCTGAACCTCATGTGGCAGGACTACACGGGCCGGAGTTTCATCGCAGGAATGAAGCTATGGGTCGCGGCGGCCGATGATCCCGAGCTGCGCACACACCTGGCCACCAGCACTCAGGCGCTGAACGCATCGCTACAGGAGCTCTACGCACACGCCATCGACGACGACTTGGCCCAAACCCCCCACCTGTTGCCGCGGATCGTGATGGTTCATCACCTACTCAGTGGATACGCGTTCAACCACGCCTTCGCGCCCGATGGTCAAGAACCAGGAAGTCTCGACTGGCCGCAGCTACGCGACGAACTGGAGCGATTGGTTCGCGGGTAGGCGCGCGCCTACCAGATCTTCACAAACTTGTCCGGCGAGTTCACCATGGGATCGCCTGCCAGGCAACCAAATTCGGCAGCGAACGGCGCAACATTGGGCACCACACCGTTGATGCGCAACGCCGGAGGCGAATGCGGATCACTGGCCAGCTGGGTAATCGCGGCCTCGGGACGCTGTTTGTCTCGCCAGATCCGCGCGTAGTTCAGGAAGAACCGCTGTGTGTCGTTGAACCCCACAATGCCGTTGATCTTGTCGCCATCTTTCTTCTTGGCCAGCTCGGCGACCAGCGCGTCGTAGGCGGTGTTGACGCCCCCGAGATCCGCGATGTTCTCACCCAAGGTGAGCTTGCCGTCGACATGTAACTCGGGGTGGCCCGGAATCGGCGCGTAGGCATTGAACTGCTCCACCAGCCGGTTGGCGCGCTTCTCGAACTCCTCACGATCGTTCGGAGTCCACCAGTTGACCCGGTTGCCCTCACCGTCGAACTGGCTGCCCTCGTCGTCGAACGCATGGGTGAATTCGTGGCCGATCACCGCACCGATACCGCCGTAGTTGAACGCCGGATCGCCCTTGGGGTCGTAGAACGGTGCCTGCAGAATCGCGGCGGGAATGGTGATGCTGTTCTCGGTGGGGTCGTACTGAGCGTTGACCGTCTGCGGCGTCATCCCCCACAGCGATCGGTCGGTGGGGTGCCCGATCTTGGCCATGTCGAAGTCGTGATTGAACTTCAACGCCGCGGCCCGGTCGACGTAGAAGTTGTCACCGGTCAGCTTCAGCTTGGAGAAATCCCGATTCTTGTCGGGAAAGCCCACCTTGAGGATCAGCTTGTCCCACTTGCCCTTTGCGGCGAGTTTGGTCTGCGGGCTCATCCAGTCGACGGCCTCGATACGTTTCCGCAGGGCCTCCTTGACATTGCCCACCACCTCGGTGGCCGAGCGCTTGGCGCGATCACTGAACATGCGGTCGACGTACAGCTGGCCCAGCGCCGGGCCCACCAGCGTGTTCACGATCTCAAGGCCCTGCTCCCAGCGCTGCTTCTGCGCCGTGGTTCCGGTAAGCGCCGACTCGTACTTGAAGGCATTGTCTCGGAATGCCTTTGACAACGCGTCGGCAGATCTGTGCACCGCATGGAAGGTCAGATACGACTTCCACGTGTCCAGATCGGTGGTGGCGAGCAACCGATCGAACGTTGTGAAGAACTCGGTCTCGGCAAGGGAGAACGACCTGGCGACCGGGGCCCCGTGCGCCTTCAGGTAGGCACCCCATTCAAAGTGCGGTGTCAGCGCGTCTGCCTGCGCGACGGTGACCAGCTTGTACTGGTTGGCCGGATCACGTTGCTGCACAGGGCTCAACGTCGCGGCGGCCAGCGCTGATTCGAGCGCGGCCACCTGTTCGGCACGGACCTTGCCCACCTCCTGGTCCGCTCCGATCAATCCGAACGTCGATGCGATGTAGGTGCGATAGGCATTGAAGACCGACGCGTACTTGGGATCGGTGTAGTAGTCCTTGGCGGGCATGCCGAGCGCATCGGCCCTGGCGTAGCCAATCTGCTCGGTGGCGTTGGCGTAGTCGGCGCCGGCCTCGAAACCGAACACGAGGTGCTGCCCTGTGGCGGCGTCGGCGGCCAGAAAGGCCGCAAGCGCCTCGGGTGAGTCGATCTGGTCGATCGCGGCCAGCGTCGGACGAATGGGGTCGTATCCGGCAGCGTCGAGCTTCGCATCGTCCGTGGCGGCACGGTAGAGGACGCCCACCTGATAGTTGACCGAGTCATGATCGGCGGTTCCGAGTCCGGAGACCGCACCCTCGACGATCTCGCGCTGAACGTCACGGGACTGGTCGGCCAGCATGTCGAAGCTGCCATAGCTGGACTTGTCCGCGGGGATGGTGGCCTGCTCGATCCATTTGGCGTTCACAAACCCATTGAGATCGGCGCACGCGGCGAAACGCATGCTCAGCTGCGCGTTGTCGAACGTTGGAATGGGCACATTCGACGCCACCGGGGCAGTGGGCTCATCTCGCGTACACCCAGAAATGGACATGGCCAGCACTAGCGCCGCCACACCGGCGGATCGACTCAGAGGCATGCCCACCATTTTGCCCATCTGAACCGCTACGTCGAGCCTCACGCTGTGGCGGGTTTCACTGAGAGGCGGAATTGGTTCGGCTCGCTAACGGTCGTAGGCTGGCACGGGTGCCGGTGCAGGAGATGATTTTCGTCGCGCTTGCCGCGTTCGGGGCCGGCGCGATCAACGTGGTTGCCGGGTCCGGCACCCTCATCACCTTCCCCACCCTCATCGCTTTCGGCTACCCGCCCGTGGTGGCGACGATGTCGAACGCCGTCGGGCTGACCGTCGGCAGCATGACGGGCGTGTGGGGGTACCGCCGCGAGCTGTCCGGTCAATGGTCCCGCCTCAAGTGGCAGATACCCGCGGTGCTGGTCGGCGCGCTCATCGGATCGTTTCTACTGCTGCATCTGCCCGAGAAGACGTTCGTCACCATCGTGCCGGTGCTGCTGATCCTCGCGCTGGTTCTCGTGGTGGTCGGCCCCAAGATCCAAGCCTGGGCCCGTCGGCGCTCCGAAGCGCAGGGACTGGATGCCGACCATGTCCCTCCGGGCCGCATGGCAGCACTCACCGGCGGCAACTTCCTCGTCGGGATCTACGGCGGGTACTTCACTGCAGCCCAAGGGATCATGCAGATCGCGGTGATGGGCGCACTGCTGCCCGAGTCCATGCAGCGGATGAACGCGGCCAAGAACGTGCTGGCCATGATCACCAATATCGTTGCCGCTCTTGCATACACGATCGTCGCGTTCGACCGGGTGAGCTGGACAGCCGCCGGAATCATCGCGGCGGGCTCATTCGTGGGCGGGTTGGCCGGCGCACGCTGGGGACGCAGGCTCTCGCCCGGCGCATTGCGTGTGATCATCGTGGCGGTGGGCCTGATCGGCCTGTGGCGCTTGCTCTTCTAGCATTACCTAACGCCGCTACGCAGCGTGTCGACGGTTATCTCAGCGGAAGGTTCGCAGCCGCAGACTGTTCAGCACCACGAAGACCGACGACATCGCCATCGCCGCGCCCGCGATCATCGGGTTGAGCAAACCCAGAGCCGCGAGCGGAATGGCAGCGGTGTTGTAGGCGAAGGCCCAGAACAGGTTGGCCTTGATGGTGCCGAGTGTCTTGCGCGACAACCGCAGTGCCGTCGGCACGGTGGTCAGGTCACCGCGCACCAGGGTCAGGTCGCTGGCCTCGATCGCGGCGTCGGTACCGGTGCCCATGGCCATCCCGATATCGGCTGTGGCCAGCGCCGCGGAGTCGTTGACGCCGTCGCCCACCATGGCCACCTTCCTCCCTTCGGCCTGCAAGCGCGTGACGACGTCCGCCTTCTCGGTGGGTTTCACCCCGGCGATGACATCGCTCGCCGCGATACCGACTTCCTCGGCGACGCGTGCCGCCACCTCGGCGTTGTCGCCCGTCAAGAGCACCGGGGTGATGCCCATGGCCTTGAGCTCGTCGATGGCCTGCCGGCTCGACGGCTTCACCGTATCGGCCACCTCGATCTCGCCGCGGCGTAATCCACCCCAGGTGACCGCCGCGGTGGTGTTCTCACCCGCGATGGCCTCAATCGAAACTTCTTGGCCGTCAACAACACCGGTAACACCGATACCGGGCTCGTTACGGAAGGCCGCCACCGGCGACAACGTCAGCCCACGCGCCCGCGCCGATTCCACGATGGCCTTGGCGACCGGATGTTCAGAGGCCGACTCCACCGATGCGGCGATACGCAGGATCTCGTCGGCGTCGGAGACACCAGACCCGATGCTGCGCCGCACAGCCACGACGCTCATCGCACCGGTGGTCACGGTGCCCGTCTTGTCGAGCACGACGGTGTCGATGTTCTTGACGTTCTCCAGCACCTCGGGGCCCTTGATCAGCACGCCCAGCTGCGCACCTCGCCCGGTGCCCACGAGAATCGCGGTGGGCGTGGCTAATCCCAGCGCGCAGGGGCACGCGATGATCAGCACGGCGACGGCCGCGGTGAACGCCGACGCGAGCGGGTACCCCTGGGCCACCCAGCCCACGAACGTCAGGGCCGCGATAACGAGCACAACGGGTACGAACACCGACGACACCCGGTCGGCAAGCCGCTGCACCTGCGCCTTGCCAGTCTGCGCATCCGACACCAGCCGCGCCATCCGGGCCAGCTGTGTATCGGCGCCCACCTTGTTGGCGCGCACGATAATCCGCCCGTGTGTGTTGACGTAACCGCCCACCACCGGATCTCCCGCGCCAACCTCTATAGGCACAGACTCGCCGGTCATGGTGGAGGTATCCAACGCCGAGTGGCCGTCGACCACCACACCGTCGGTGGCGACGCGCTCCCCCGGCCGTACGACGAATTGGTCGCCCACAGCCAATTGTTCGACGGGGATGCGCGTCTCGTTCCCGCCGCGCAACACCGCGACGTCCTTGGCGCCGAGGGACAGCAACGCGCGCAGCGCCGAGCCCGCCGAGCGCTTGGCGCGTGACTCCGCGAACCTGCCCGCGAGCAGGAATACAGTGACCGCCGCGACCACCTCAAAGTAGACGTGGACGCCGTCGTGGGTGTGCCCGGCGCCTGCGAACAGCACCCACAGCGACCACACGTATGCGGCGATGGTGCCCAGTGACACCAGGGTGTCCATCGTCGAGGCCCCATGGCGTGCGTTGACAAACGCCGCGCGGTGGAACGGGTAGCCGCCCCACACCAGGATCGGGGTGGTCAGTGCTGCGACCACAATCTCCCAGCCGGTGAAATGCCAGGGCATCACCATCGAGATGGCCACCACCGGGATGGCCAGGATGAGCGAGCCGATAAGCCGCGCTTTGAGCTGACCATCGGGCACGTCGTGGTTCATGTGATCCCCCGGATCGGGACCGTCATGCGCGTGGCCGGCCTGGTGAGCACCGGCCTGGGAGCCACCGACTACCTGAGCCTTGTAGCCGACCGACTCGACGGCCTTGACCAAGTCATCATCGGAGATCGAACCGTCGTGCTCGACACGGGCACTCTCCAGCGCCAGATTCACTCGCGCCGTCACACCCTCGAGTTTGTTGAGCCCCTTTTCCACACGGGACGCGCACGAGGCACATGTCATCCCCTGAAGGCGCAGATCAGTGGTCTCCATGCCCGTGTCAACAAACTCCATGCCTAAATGGTACCCCTAGGGGGTACTAATCGATAGGGTGATCTGCGCTACTAGCGCCGACGAGCCACCACGATCTGCAGCGGCATCGGCAGTTGAACCCGGGCCCGAAGCTCGACAACGATCGACGGGTCCGCATGCGCAGCTAGGCTACGCAACGCCTTTGGACCGTAGGCGCGCAACTGACTGATCGCACCATCATGAGCAGCCGGAAGCACACAACCCACGGCCGCCGCGAGGAGGAATGCCGGGGCCAACAGCGGAGCCGGCAGGCGCAGCAAGTCGATAACCAAGAGCGTGCGTCCCACCCTGGTGCCCTCGGCGAACACCTTCGCGGCAAGCGACGGCGAAAGATGGTGAAACGACAGTGCGAACACCACCAGATCGAATGAGCCGTCACCCGCGTCGATAGCTGTGGCATCCATGGCCCGGACAGTGACCCGGGAATCCGAACCCAGATCGGACGCCGCGATACCCGCGACGGAGGTGGGCTCGATATCTGTCACCGTGATCGAAGCGTCAGGACGTAACTTCAACAGTTCACGAGACAGGCCGCCGTGGGCGGCACCGAGCTCAAGCACCCGAGGGTTCTCGATGCCGACAAGAAACCCGGCCGCCTGCTCGGCATTCCACCTGTGCAGACCCTTCTTCTCGCCCATGAGGTCGAGGGACGCAACGACGGCCCGTTTCTTCTCCGGAACGTCGTCGCGGTCCAGATACTCCAGCCGGTCCGTCTGCAATGTGCGGTCAAGCACGCCGGCACCGAATCCAGCGCGCGGCATCACGTCGATATCAGCGGTGTTCGTCATGACTCCAGCGTATATCTATGTCAGCTATCCTGACATAATAATTAGCTGTGAATCGATGGCCTCGTATCGCGACGATCACGGACCCCCCGCGATATCGCCATGACCAGGAATATCCCCGCGAAAGCGGTGAGCACGAGCGCCCGGGCCACGCATGCGCCATCCCATGCGGTGAAGTACAACGTCGGTTCGCCCTTGGCAATGGGCGCGACCTCGGTGGGTATGCGGGCCGCCACCGCCGCCCAGCCAGCGAGGACCAACGCCACCGCTGCGATGGCCAGATCCACCGCTACTCGCTTGCCAAACTTCACCACTGCTCACTCTCGATATCGATCTCCGGGTCGTCGCCCAGGTCCATGCCTGCCGGCGGTGCGGGCACCAACGTGGTGAGCGCCGTCCGCAGCTCCTCATGTTTCTTGGCCCAGGCCTGCGCGCGACGCCCCCCGGTCAGGCGCAGACCGACGGGTTTACGTCCCTTGGGCACCCCCGTCAGCTCTCCCAGTGGACGGGATTCCTCCCAGATGTAACGGTCGGCGTCGGGATACAGCCACTTGATCTGGCTGATCGCCAGCGTCTCGCCACCCTGGCGGAGCTCGGTGGGCGTCAGCTCCACGGTGGCGTGCACCCGTGCGGCATAGATCTGCAGCGCGATGAAAAAGGCGACGATGGCCGCGGTGATCGCGGGCATGACGAGGCTCGTACCCGCCTTGCCCCACAGCTGAAGCCCGAACATGATCAGCCCGGCGAGCGGGCCGAGCAGGAGCCATCGCCACCGGCCACCGGGCTCATAAAACAGGCGCGGTTCTGCCTCTGACACGTCAACCATGTTCACCCCCGTCGAACCAGTCCTGCGCGGTCGGCCTGATGATCAGCACATTGGCCACGATCAACGACAGCGCGGCGACGAGCAGCAGCGGACCCACCGAACCAGTACTGGCCATCGCGATGGCACCGAGCACCGAGACCAACGACAGGGCGATCAACGCCCGGCGACAGCGCTTATCCCCCTGCCGTGTGCGCCCGGCGAGAAATGCGATACCGGCCGCCAGCAGGATGCACAACACGCCCCACGCCCGGAAATAGGTGACGAGATTTCGTATATCCGCGTCGGTCAGCTCGTGCTTCGCGGCGGCCCGCACCGCGTCGAAGCGCTGCGTCACCCCGGCTAGACCGTTGAGAAACAGGGCGGCCGCTGAGACCACCCAGAACCAGAACGCCACATCGACGATGCGTGGGCGGGGTTGTTCGGGTGTCATTCGGGCCCCTATCCTCATTTCGGGCATCATTCCGGCAGCGTATCGGGGTACTAGCGCTGCCTCGTCAGGTACGCGGTGGAGTCCTCGCGATGCAACAGGAACAGCCCGCCGCAGATCAAGACGGACGCGGTGATCCCCGAAAGCGCCTGCACGATCGCCGGCACACCCTCCAGGTCGATCAACCGCGTCGCGGTGAACACCACCGAACCCACCGCGCCACCGGTCAGGAAGGTCCGGGCCAGGCGGTATCCCGCGCGCATCAGGAAGATCCCGGTGACGACGAGGGCCCCCACCACGACGACGATGAACCCGTTGAAGGCGTACACCGTCCACAGCGGGGCGGCCTTGCGCACCTCGGGGTCCTGCTGCCATTGACCGACGTTCGCGGCCATGTAGCTCACGATCATCAGCGGGAGCGAGGCCAGCCACAGCCAACAGCCGGTGTCGATATCGTCTGGTCGCGGCTTGGCCGGACCTGCAGAGGGTTGCCCAGCCAATCCGCTCTGATTGTGCGGATCGGGATACATCACGCGACCACGGTAGTAGAAGGGGACAAACCGTCTACTCCAACCAGCCCGCGACATCCGCGGCCCAATACGTCAGCACGATATCGGCCCCCGCGCGCCGAATGGAGGTCAGCGTCTCCAGCGCCATGGCCTGCAAATCGATCCAATTGTTCTGCGCCGCAGCACAGATCATCGAGTACTCACCCGACACCTGATACGCCGCGACCGGCACCGGGGATGCATCGGCCACCTGCCGGAGCACATCGAGATAGGCCATTGCCGGCTTCACCATCAGGATGTCGGCGCCCTCCTCGACGTCGAGCTCGGCCTCACGCAGGGCTTCCCGACCGTTCGCCGTGTCCTGCTGGTAGGTGCGCCGGTCTCCGCGCAGCGACGACCCCACCGCCTCGCGGAACGGTCCGTAGAACGCGGAGGCGTACTTTGCGGCATAGGCCAGGATGATTACGTCTGTGTGCCCGGCAACGTCCAGGCCCTCGCGAATGGCCGCCACCTGGCCGTCCATCATGCCACTGGGTCCCACCGCGCGAGCACCCGAATTCGCCTGCGCCACAGCCATTTCCACGTATTGCGTCAGGGTCGCATCGTTATCCACCCGACCCAAAGCATCCAGCACTCCGCAGTGGCCGTGATCGGTGAATTCATCGAGGCAGGTGTCGGCCATCAGCACCGTGGAATCACCGAGGTCCGCCGACAGGATCGACAGCGCACGGTTCAGGATGCCTTCCGGAGCCAGCCCGGCACTCCCGGTGGCGTCCTTATCCGTCTCCTCGGGAACCCCGAACAACATCAGGCCGCCAACACCGGACTTCACCGCGTCCTCGGCGGCCCTGCGCAGGGATTCGATGCCGTGCTGCACCACGCCCGGCATCGACGCGATGGGGCGCGATTCGGCCACACCGTCGGCCACGAACATCGGCAGCACCAACTGCCGCGGTGCGAGCGTGGTTTCGGCCACCAGCCGACGGATCGCCGGGGTGGATCTCAGCCGACGCGGACGCTGATAAGGAAATGGCACGGCAATGGCCTCCGCTATCTCTCCGCTACGAGCGCCGTCGGTCTTCGCGCACGCGGCCCATCTAACGCCGTCGGCTCTTCTTACGCGGCGGCGGCAGTGCACCCTCGGTACGCAGCCGGGCGGCGTGCTCGGCAAGAGCCTCGACCAGCGGACCGACAGCGGCGGTCTCCGGTTGCACGTCCACCCGCAGCCCGAATTCGATGGCAGTCTCAGCGGTCTTCGGTCCGATGCAGGCCACGATGGTGCGCGCGTGCGGCTTCCCGGCGATACCCACCAGGTTGCGCACAGTCGAGCTCGACGTGAAGCACACTGCGTCGAATCCGCCGGTCTTGATCATCTCGCGGGTCTGCGCCGCCGGCGGCGCCGCACGCACGGTGCGGTACGCGGTCACGTCGTCGATTTCCCAGCCGCGTTCCCGCAGGCCCTCGGCGAGGGTCTCGGTGGCGATGTCGGCGCGGGGCAGCAGCACCCGATTCACCGGATCGAACACGTCGTCATAGGGCGGGAACTCGTCGAGCAGACCGAGCGAGGACTGCTCTCCGGCGGGCACCAGCTCGGGGTTGATACCGAAGGCCCGCACCTTGTCGGCGGTGGCCTGACCCACGCACGCGATCTTCACACCGGAGAAGGCGCGGGCGTCCAGGCCGAACTCGGCGAACTTCTCCCACACCGCGCGGACCGCGTTGGTGGAGGTAAAGACCACCCACTGGTATCGGCCGTCGACCAAACCCTTGACGGCCCTTTCCATCTGGGCGGGGCTACGCGGGGGCTCGACAGCGATGGTGGGCACCTCGACCGGCAGGGCTCCGTATCCGACAAGCTTCTCGCTCATCTCGCCGGCCTGATCCTTGGTGCGCGGCACCAGCACGGTCCAGCCGTAGAGCGCGCGACTCTCCCACCAGTTCAGCTTGGAGCGACCACTGACCACACGGCCGATCGTCAGCACCAGGGCGCCGGTCATCGGCCCGTGCGGATCATTGGCGTCCACCGGGACGCCGTCGATGAGCGAAGCCAGCGTGGTCTCCACGGTCCGCTGCGCGCAGGTGGTGCCCTGTGCGGTGACCGCGACCAGGGTCTGATCGGACAAACCGTGCTCGATGAGCGCCTTGGCGGCGTCGGGTACATGCGTCGGGGTGGCGTGCAGGATCAGCGGGCCCGGGGCGGCGGCCAGCGCCGCCCAGTCCACATCGCCGCGCACATCGGCGACGGTGTGTGCGGATCCCGGCGGCAGACCGGCGTACGCGGGCACCGCGGTGCTCGACGACAGACCCGGCAGAATCTCGAAGGCCACCTGGGTACGTGTTACCGCGATGACCTCGGCAAGCACCGAATCGATTGAGAGCGGATCGCCGGCAACCAGCCGCACCACGTCCACGCCGTTTTTGGCCTCGGCGACCAGCGTCTTGGCAACATCGGCGGGATCACCCAGCGCGGGGCGGATGTCGATGGTGAGCGGTGCCTCGGCAACGGTCTCAGCGTCACCCGAAGCGGGCGCGTCATCGGGACCTGTCGCGGGCTTGACCGGTGCGGGTTCAGGAAGCTCGACAGCGGATCCGACGAGATCAAGCACCGCCTGCGGCACGTCGGGGTCGGTGAACGCGACCGTGGCGCCGGTGAGTACCGCGCGCGCCCGGACGGTCAACAGACCCGGGTCTCCCGGGCCGGAACCAACGAACAGGATGCGCCCTGGCTTCTTGCGCCCTCGGGTCACTACTGCCTCCCATATCGGCGGTTTGCGCCGCCTATTCAGCTGTCATCAGTGCTCGCGCACCGAGATCGAGCAGTTCCCTCGCGACCGCGAGCCCAAGCTCGGCGGCCCGATCGGGGGTGCCGATCCCGGAGGCCCGAATCACGTCAGATCCGTCCAGCGCCGCCGCACATCCGCGCAACGACAGTTCTTCGAAGACGCGGCCATCCTCATCAATCGACTCGACCACCTCGGCGATCGCGCCAACCGGTGCGGTACAGCCCGCCTCCAGCTCGGCAAGCAGAGCCCTCTCGGCAGTCACCGCGGCGCGCGTGTCGGCGTGATCGAGTTCCGCCAGTACAGCCACCAGATCGGTGACCTCACTGCGGCACTCCACCGCCAGCGCTCCTTGAGCCGGCGCGGGCAATACCTGCACCGGTTCCAGTGTCTCGGTGATGCGGTCCAAACGTCCGATACGGGCCAAACCCGCTCGGGCGACTACCACAGCATCAAGATCACCATTGGAGACCCTGCTCAACCTGGTATCCAGGTTGCCTCTTAGGGGGCGAATTTCCAAACCGAGACCCAGTGCTCTAAGCTGCGCGGCCCGTCGCGGGGACGAGGTACCGATCACGGAGCCCGTGGGCAACTCCCCCAGCACCAATCCATCGCGGGCCACGAGGGCGTCACGATAGTCCTCACGAGGGGGAATGGCGGCTATGACGAATCGCGGGTCGGCCGCCGTTGGCAAATCTTTGTAGGAGTGCACGGCAACATCGACAACGTTATCGGCGATGGCCTCGCGCAGAGCGGCCGTGAAGACCCCCACACCGATTTGCTCGACGGGCGCAGACGACTGGTCCCCTGCCGTGGTCACGATTACCAGCTCTGCCTCGTGCCCCTTGGCGCGCAGCGCATCCCTGATTCCCCCGGCTTGAGTCGTCGCCAACAGACTGCCGCGGGTACCAATTCGGATCATGGATGAGCCTCTCGGGCGAAAACAGTCAAGGTTGGATGAGCCTCTCGGGCGAAGGCGGTCAGGATCGATGAGCCGCTTACGTGAAGACCGTGAGGAATCGGCGAGCCACTCGGGCGAGGACCGTCAACCACGGCTCTCTTCGTGTAGTTCCTTTGCAGCAAGCGGCAATTCACCCGCCGTGGCCACCGCCTCGACAGTCTGCGGATCGAGCTCGAACAGCTCACGCAAGGCCTCGGCGTAACTGTCCCCACCGGGCGCCGATGCAAGTTGCTTCACCCGCACCGTGGGGGCGTGCAACAGCTTGTCGACGACTCGGCGAACGGTCTTGGCGACCTCGTCCCGCTCCGCCCCCGCCAGACTCGGCAGGCGGCCGTCCAGTCGTAGCAGCTCGGCCTCCACTACCTCGGCGGCGCGCTGGCGCAACGCGGTGACCGTCGGGGTGACCTCCGCCATCCGCTCGCCGGTCAGGTATCGGGCGACCTCGTCGTTGACGATCTGACGGGCCGCGCCGGCGTCGTTGGCTGCCGCACGCGCGGTGGGCTCACGCTGGATGCGCTCCATGTCCACCACGACGACGCCCGGCAGACCGGCCACCGTCGGGTCCACGTCACGCGGCATGCCCAGGTCGCAGAACACGAGTTGGCGGCCACCACCCAGGGCACGGTGCACATCGGCCAGTGAGATCACCGGCCGGACCGCCCCCGTACAGGACACCACCACGTCGGACTGAGCCAGCGCCTGGTCCAGGTTGTCGAGGGTGATCGCCTGCGCGTTCACCCCTGCTTCTCGCGCGGTCGCAGCGAGCCGTTGGGCACGCTCCGCGCTGCGGTTGACCACCCAGAGGTTGTCGATACCGGCGCGGATCAGTTGCGCGGTCGCCAATGAGCCCATCGAGCCGGCGCCGACAACGGCAGCGGTGCGTCCAGGAAGACCGTTGAGCTTGCCGTCGGCCAGATCGAGGGCCACCGACACCACCGAAGCCCCGGCCGCGTCAATGCCGGTCTCCGAATGCACTCGTTTGCCCACGCGCAGGGCGCTCTGGGACAGCTCGTGCAGCACCCGGCCCACCGCCTGATGCGTTTCGGCGGTGGCGTAGGCGTTGCGTACCTGCCCCAATACCTGCTGCTCGCCGACCACCATGGAATCCAGGCCGCTGGCCACCGCGAACAGGTGCTCGACGGCGGCCTCGCTGTATCGGACGTAGGCGTATTTGGTGAGCTCGTTCATGCCCATACCGGCGTGCTGGGCAATGGCCTCACCGATGACGGTCAGGCCGCCGTGGAAGGCCTCGACCACGGCATATACCTCGACCCGGTTACAGGTCGAGAGCACCATGACCTCGCTGACCAGGGGGGATTGCAGAATCTGTTCGATGATCTTGGGCTGATCGGCCTCGCCAATCGCCAGCTTCTCCAGCACCGGCACAGGCGCGCTACGGTGCGAGGCTCCGAACAGCAGGACACTCACCGCAGGTCACTCCGCTGACATCTCACTGTCCAGCTCCCTTGCTTTTGGTGAGGCTCGAACTTCATGCACGGTAGCCCGAAAATGGCCACTGGGCAAAATCCAAACAGCCTGTTATCGGTCACGTTTCAGGTCCGCCCGGAGCCGAGGCTCATCCACTTCCCAATAGCTGTGCTCCTGACCGTCGAGCAGCACCACCGGAAGCCGGTCGCCAAACTCCGCGCGCAAAGACGAATCTGTGAGCGCGGCCTCATCCACATCGGTGACGGTGAGCGACACCCCGAACTCATCGGCCAGGGCCGCCAATTCACGCTGCGCTCGTTCGCAGGCAGAGCACCCAGGGCGCGTCAGCAGCGTTAGAGACGTCATACACCAATTCTGCCACCGGGTCCCCCGAGCTCCCGCCACCCTCAGTAGGGTTGAACCGCATTTGAAATCGGCGGACAGGAAGGGCGGTTAGGCCGGCTATGACCAGCCCCCAGATCAACGGCGACCCCCCTGCCGAAGGCTCCGCGGAGGAACAGCTGCTCGCCGAGGCGTTCGCCGAAGACGTCGCGCGCGCCGCATCCTTCGCCGAGGCGGACGCCGCCGCGGCCGAAGTGCCGCCCGGCCCCCCGCCCGCAGATCTGACCGCTGCCGCATTTTTCGACGTCGACAACACGCTGGTGCATGGTTCCTCGCTGGTGCACTTCGGCCGTGGCCTGGCGCAGCGCGACTACTTCCAGTATTCGGACATGCTTCAGTTCGCCTGGGCACAGGCGAAGTTCCGGCTGACCGGCCGGGAGAACTCTGACGATGTCGCGGCAGGGCGGCAGAAGGCGCTCTCGTTCATCGAGGGTCGCAGCGTCGATGAACTCGTCAACCTCAGTGAGGACATCTACGACGAGACGATCGCCGACAAGATCTGGCCCGGCACCCGAGCGCTGACCCAGATGCACCTAGACGCCGGCCAGCAGGTCTGGCTCGTCACGGCCACACCCAAGGAACTGGCGGAGACCATTGCCCGACGGCTGGGGCTCACCGGAGCCCTGGGCACCGTCGCCGAATCGGTGGACGGGGTGTTCACCGGACGTCTGGTCGGCGACATCCTGCACGGACCGGGCAAGGCGCGTGCCGTGCGCAACCTGGCTATCCGGAACGGGCTGAATCTCAAGCGCTGCACCGCATATAGCGACAGCGTCAACGATGTGCCGATGCTGTCGCTGGTGGGCACCGCCGTGGCCATCAACCCCGACGCGGAGCTACGCGACGTGGCACGACGCCGCGGCTGGGAGGTCCGTGACTTCCGCACGGCACGCAAGGCCGCCCGTATCGGCGTGCCGTCCGCAGTGCTGCTTGGTGCGGCGGGCGGGGCGTTGGCGGCCGCCCTGGCCCGACGCGAGAAGTAACAATCACCATTACCGCTGCTGATAGGCTCAGCGCCACTCGAACTGTCTAGATTCGTACCTGACCTGCAGCGAAATGGGTTAATGCATGGCCATCCGCCAAGACATCATCGGAACGCACTACCGCTACCCCGATTACTTCGAGGTCGGCCGCGAGAAGATGCGTGAATTCGCGGCGGCCATCAAGGACGGCTGCGAAGAGAACTCCGGCGTCGTCGCGCCCATCACGTTCCTGGCCGTCGCGGGCCGACGCGTGCAGCACAAGATATTCACCGAGATGGATCTGCCCATCAACGTGGCACGAGTGCTGCATCGCGACCAGAAGCTGAAGTTCCACCGTCCCATCAAGGCAGGCGATCGGCTGTACTTCGACAGTTACCTGGACAGCGTGCTGGAGTCGCACGGCATGGTGACCGCCGAGGTGCGCGCTGAGGTCACCGATGCCGACGGGCAACCGGTCGCCACGAGCATCGTCACCATGATCGGCGAGGCCGAGGGGCACGAAACCGATGCGAACTCCATGGCCGCCAACATCGCCTCGCATCGCAAGGGCTAGCGGCCGCTCCGGCTCAGCCGATAAGCACTCGGGGTGGTGCCGAACCAGCGCTTGCAACTTCGGGTGAACACACTCTGCTCGGCATAGCCGAGCTGCCTGCTGACGTGGTCCAGGTTCAGCTCGGTATCGGAAAGCAACCGCTCGGCAGCTTCACGACGGATGTGGTCGACGAGTTCGGCGAAGGTCGCGCCCTCGGCTCTGAGGCGTCGTTGCAGCGCTTTCGGGTGCACCCCGAGGTGTAATGCGATGTCCCCCAGACCGATCGCCCCCGTGGGAAGCAACTGACGGATGAGAATCCGGGCCAACCGACTCGCATCCGGCCGATGGTCGGCAAGGGTCCCCGTCAGATAATCGACCGCAGTCTGGTGCGCGAGAGAGTCTTTGGGCAGCGACCTCTGCATATCGGTGGCACGCAGCGTGAACCCCGCAACGGGTTCGCTGAACAACGGCGGACAGCCGAAGTAACGCCGATACTCCGACGGTGCCGTCATAGCCGCGTGGGGCAGGTGCACCGCCACCGGGCGATAACCGCAACCCAGGAAGTGGTGCAGCACTCGCAATGTCACGCCCAGGGACAGCTCGAGCGCCTGCGCCTGTGGGGGCGCCGGGCGGAGAAGAAACTCGAACTCGAACCGGCAGCGCATCGGGTCAGGAAGATCGATAACCCGCACGCTGATGGCCGGACAGTATGCGGCCATGAATTTTTCAAGGATGCCGAAGGCGTCGGCGACGGTTGCCGTGGTTCGCGCGGCCAGGCCCACGGGCCCCAGGATCTCGATCCCCTGCCGTCGGGCAAGCCGCAGCCCGAAATCGGGTGCGCTGACCGCAATCGCGGTCTCCTCCAGTGCCGCCATCGCGTTCGGCAGCGAGATGAATCGGTCGTAGGCCCCGGCATCATCCGGTGAAATCCATACTGCGGCAAGCAGCTTGCCGCCATCACCGCCCAGCTCTGACACCAGGGCCTGATAGTTCGTCAACGCCGAACCGCGGATCACCGACATGTCCCGAACTGTCAAATATCTGTCCGCCAAAGTCAAGACAACCCTGTGAAAATGCTGCACGATCGACGGTGATCGACCAAGATCATCACCATTGGAAGGGGTGTCGCCCGTGAGCGGTAGGCGTTGGCAGTGGAGCAGATGGCTGGCCGTCATGAGCGTCATCCTGTTGGCGACCAGCATCACCAGCTGCTCGAAAGATTCTGACCCCCAGAAGCTTTCCGCCGACGAGGCAAAGGCGATTGCGCTGGATGCCTATGTATACGGCTATCCGCTGGTGACCATGGAGATGACGCGGCGGGTGATGACCAACGTCGACAAGGTCACGGCCCCCCGAGCCCCCATGGGTCAGCTGATGCGGATGCGCGAGTATCCGAACGCGTCGTTCCGGGATGTGACCGCTCCCAACGCGGACACCCTGTACACCAATGCCTTTGTGGACGTGAGCAAGGAACCGTACGTGCTGAGCCTGCCCGAGGCCGACGATCGCTATTCCCTGTTCCCGATGCTGGACGGGTACACCAACGTTTTCGAGGTACCAGGCAAGCGCACCACGGGTACTGGCCCGCAGACCTACGCCATTACCGGCCCCGGCTGGAAGGGCACCCTGCCCGAGGGGGTCAAGGAGTACAGGTCCCCTACATCCATCGTGTGGCTTCTGGGGCGCATTTACTGCACGGGAACACCCGAAGACTATGCCGCCGTCCACAAGATGCAGGACGCGATCTCGCTGGTGCCGTTGAGCTCCTACGGCAAGCCGTACACCCCACCGGTGGGCACGGTAGATCCGAGCATCGACATGAAGACCCCGGTACGCGACCAGGTCAACAACCTGAGCGCCAAGGACTATTTCGGCCTGCTCGCCACCCTGATGAAGGACAACCCACCCGCCGACGCCGATAAGCCGACGATCGACAAGATGGCCAAGATCGGCATCGAGGCCGGCGAGCCCTTCGACATCGACAGGCTCGGCGCTGAGGCCGTCAGTGCGCTGCAGTCGGTGCCCAAGGAGGGGTTCGACAAGATCGCGGCCCGCTTCAAGGACGTCAAGAACATCAACGGGTGGCGATTCAGCACCCAAACCGGCCAGTACGGCACCGAATACCTGCAGCGCGCCATGATCACCGCATTCGGGTTGGGTGCCAATCTGCCCCAGGACGCCGTCTACCCCACCTCCGAGGTCGACGCGTCCGGCAAGCCCTACGACGGCGCCAACAAATACACGTTGCACTTCGGCAAGGACCGGCTTCCACCCGCCGAGGGGTTCTGGTCGCTGACGATGTACGACAGCGGTTTCTTCTTCGTCGACAATCCGCTGAACCGCTACACCCTGAGCCAGCGCGGCAACCTCACCGTCAATTCCGACGGATCGGTCGATTTGTATCTACAACACGAGAACCCCGGAAAAGAAAAGGAGGCAAACTGGCTCCCCGCTCCCTCCGGGAAGTTCATCCTGATGCTGCGCCTGTACTGGCCCACGCAGACACCGCCATCGATTATCGACGGCACCTGGAAGCCGCCTGCCGTGCAACTAGCCCCGTGATTTGAAGGAGATCGCCATGAAACTCATTGCTACAAGCCTGTTTACCGCTCTTGGCGCCGCGGCGCTCGTCACCGCGGCGGCCGCGAACGCCGAGCCGGAGCGCCCGCCCAACTGTACGGCGGCCGACCTGGCCGGAGTCTCAGCGGGCGTCGCCGCATCAACATCGAGCTATTTGTTCACCCATCCGGATGTCAACGACTTCTTCACCGGTCTGGCGGGCAAGCCGCACAGCGAGATGCAGAGCGCGGTGAAGGCCTACTTCAGCACCAACCCTGAGGCCGAGAACGATCTGCGCTCCATCCGCCAGCCCGTGGTCGACTTCCGCGCACAGTGCCAGCTGCCGCAGGAGCGGCAGCCATGAGGCGCGGCGTGGCCGCGATAGCTGTCGCGGTGGCCTTCGCGGGGCTGCTGCCCATTGCGCCGCCGACGGCCAATGCCGACGTCTGCGTGGGCGGCGGGCGCCGAATCTCGGTGAGCGGCTGCATGAACGTCGCCGACACCGTGCAGCGATACGCACCCCCGCCCGAGGATTACGCGCCGTTGCCGGACGATCCTCCGCCCCCTCCCCCCGCCCCGAACGTTCACGCGTGCGTGGGCTACAACGGCCGCTGGGTGAGCGCCGGAGGCTGCAACCCCTAGCGAGTGATGTACTCGACGAGGTCGGGGTGCAGTCGGTGCTGGCCGAAACCGGAGGCCGGATCGGGTCGCCAGAAGATCGGCAGGTCGTTCTCTTCGGCTGCGCGATGACACTTGAGCAGCAGCTCATCATTCAGAGGTTCGGTGGCCCGTCGGCTCAGTGCTGAGGTGAGCTCTTTGGGCAGTGCCTTCCAAATTGCTTCCGGGTTCAGATCCGTGGTCACTGCGCCACACCGCTATCGCCCGCCTCAGCCAAACTCACCTGAGTGCCTGGGGACGTCACTGTGTCGCGCAGGACGATCGCCGAAGGCTCAGCCCCGGCAGGGATATCGAACGCCAGGGACGCAACAATGCTGTCTCCGGGACCGAGGTCTGCGCCGAGCACGGGCTCCGAGGCCGTCTGGTCCGCGCCGAAGGTTTGATCACCCACAACCAGTTGCTGAATCGCGGGCTCGAACCTCTGAGGGGCATCACCGTCGTTGATCACACGCACACCGACCAGAACGTGGCCCCCCTGCGTAGTCTGAGGCAGCCCAGGATCGCCCGCGACCAGATACGCCGTCACATCGGTCACGGCAATGGCTAACTGACCAGACCGCCCCTGATGTCCGAGGTCGGCCGCTTCAGGCGTCACCGAAGCAACTTCACTGACCGGCATCGATCGAAGGGTGCCGATATTTCTGCTGTCGTCGAGCCCCAACAGCGTGGCAACCACAATGAAGATCGCGATAACGCCGCCAAACATCATTGGCACTGCCGGAAAATCGCCACCTCGGGAGAAGTGGGCAATACCAGCCTCACCCTCCAGCGAATGTTGAGTCACAATACGAATCCTCAATTCGGGGTAGCGGTACAACAGCTGAGCGCCCCCGCGATTGGCTAAAGGCTAACATCAATAGGGCCTATCGGCACGCCAGCGCGTTCGTTACAGAGGATGGCTGTCCGTTTGCGAGGAAAGGCCGTCAACATGAGACTTCGGGCCAGTCCAGCTTTGCTGATGTGAAAGTTCTCCAGCAGACTCACCGTCGCGACGTGCGCGGATGGCAGCAAGTGGACAGCGAGGGCGCCGCACCGGGGCGCTAGTTAGCGGTTGGATCTCCGCCGACGCCCAGGACCGCAGGCGGCAACGACGAGGCCCGCACCCTACTCAGCGCCCTGTTCTATGCATACCCGTGGTCAGCCGTACTGGGCGGCGAGCTTGCCAATCACGGCGGTGAACTCGTCCATGGTGGTGTCGAGGATGTCTTTCACAGACTCGACCGCACCGATGCGCCCAGCGACCTGACCGCCGAGCGGTACGAAGGTGTCCATGTTGCCCCCGAAATAGAGGTCCAACGGATTCCCGGTTTCCAGCAGTGACACCAGATCTCGCCGTTCCATCTCCTCGGTGCGCGCGCTGCGTAACGCGCGCAGGCCCGGCTTGGTCAGCCGGTTGAGTAGCACGGTGTCGGTCTCACGAGCAGCGACGACCGCTGCCTTCCAATTTCCATGGATGGGCGATTCGGCGGCCGACATCATCCGGGTGCCCATTTGCACGCCCTCGGCGCCGAGCGCGAACGCGGCAGCCATCGACCCGCCGTCGCAGATACCGCCGGCAGCGATAATGGGTACGTCCACGTGCGAGCGCACCAGCGGCAGTAGCACCATGGTGGAAGCGCCCTTGGGGTCCTTGAAGCCGCCGCCCTCGACGCCTTCCACCACCAATCCGTCGACTCCCGCATCGACGGCCTTGAGGGCCGCCGCGAGCGTGGGGACGACATGAAAGACGGTGAGCCCGTTATCTTTCAGGATCCGGGTGTACTTGTTGGGGTCGCCCGCGCTGGTAGTCACGAACGTCACGCCTTGATCCACCACGAACTGCGCGATAGACGGATCACGCACGAATGCCTGCGCGATGTTCACCCCGAACGGCTTATCGGTGAGCTCACGCATGACGCGGATCTCGCCCTTGATGGCATCGAGCTCACCGGAGCTCGTTTCGATGATGCCGAGCCCACCGGCATTGCAGACGGCACTCGCCAGCTGTGATCGCGCGATCCAGCCCATCGGCGCCTGCACGATCGGCCGCTCCACGCCCAGCATCTCGGTAACCCGGTTTGTGACCACCCGTCGAACCTACGCCGATCACCCGGGCGCGATTACAGCAGATCCGCGAGCGCGCCGGCCAGGTTGGGAAATTGGAACTGAAAGTTAGCTGCTTCCAGCACCTTTGAGGTCGCGTACCGACCCGTCAGACCGAGTTCGGGATCGGTGCGTAGCGCAATGGCACCGATGCGCAACATGAAGGCGGGGGTCGGCAGACCTGGACAGTGCAGCTGCGCACGCAGCGCCGCCATCAGGTCCGCATTGCGCACGGGATGGTCGCTGGCGCCGACCACGCATCCCGCCGGAAGCTCGACACCCGGGGTCAGTCCCAGCCCCGCCCGCACGATGGACAGCCAATCGGTGAGGTGGATCCACGAGAACCACTGCCGGCCCGAAGACACCCGGCCGCCGAGGCCGAGTTTGGTCAGGGCCGCCAGCCTACGCAGGGCCGGGGATTGCGGATCGAGCACGATCGAGGTGCGCAGGATGACTCCGTGCTCGGTGTTGGCACCGACGAATGCCTCTTCCCAGGGGCGCGCGACCCCGGTCATCTGCGGCAGTCCCACGGCGGGTAACGGCGTGCCCTCCGTGCATCGGGTCTCACCGGCATCCGACCAGATAGCGGTGGTGCTGGCCTGGATCCAATGTGCGACAGGCGTATTGAGCTGAGTGCTGGCGTCTACCAGTGCGCGCGTGGCCAACACCCGGCTGCGGGTCAGCTCGGCGATGTTGCGCTGGGTGGGCCGACAATCGACCAGCTTGCCGGCCAGGTTGATCACCGCGGTGCCCGGGCCCTCCAGCTCCGCGGCCCATCCACCCACGGTCTGGCCATCCCAAAGCACCTGGCGAACATTCAGATGTGGATTCGGCCGGCGGGTAAGCACCACGATCTCGTGGCCGCGCGGGACAAGGTCATCGGTGATGCGGCGGCCCAGCGATCCACTGCCACCGGCGAGAACGATCTTCATTGATCGCGCCCCCTTTCTATGGCGAGTATCCGCCGGGCGGGGACGGGCGGTCAGCACATGGAGATCTAGCTCACCGGTGGTGCTGATCACGCCATCACGGCAGCGAGACTACGGTTTTCGACGCATCGGCCGGGTAGCACGCGCAGAACGCGGCGTGTCGGCGCGGAAGGGAGACCGCTCAGCCGAAGAACATGTTGCGCCGTCCGGCAAGCAACCGGTACAGCGTCTGCTGAATGGTCTCGCGCACCTGGTCGGTGACGTCGAAGGTGACCATCGGGTCGTCGGCGGCCGCGTCGTCATACCCGTCCGTGGGGATGGGCGTGCCGAACTCGATGTGCCACTTGGAGGGCAGCGGCACCAAGCCGACGGGTCCGGCCGCCGGGAACAGCGGGGTCACCGGAAAGTACGGCAGCCCGAACAGCCGGGCGATCACCTTCAGGTCGGCGATCATCGGATAGATCTCCTCGGACCCGACGATCGAGCACGGGATGATCGGTGCTCCGGTCCGAATGGCTGCCGCGACAAATCCCCCGCGACCGAACCGCTGCAGCTTGTAACGATCCTTGAACGGCTTGCCCAGGCCCTTGTACCCCTCGGGGAACACGGCGGTCAGCTCGCCCGCGGACAGTAGCCGGTGCGCATCGGCGGTGCAGGCCAGCGTATGACCGGCTTTTCGCGCTAACTGCCCCAGGAACGGTGCATCGAACACCATGTCGGCGGCCAGGTTACGCAGGGTGCGGTTGCCGGGGCAGCGGTCGTGCACCGCCACCGACAGCATCAGACCGTCAAGCGGCAGCACACCCGCATGGTTAGCCACAACCAGGGCTCCACCGGTCGCCGGGATGTTCTCCACGCCGGTCACGTCCACTCTGAACCATCGGTTGAACAATGGCCTCAGCAAAGGAAGTAAGAGTGATTCGTTGAGATGCTCGTCGAACCCGAAATCATCAACGCTGTAGTCGCCGCCCACCCGGCGGCGAATAAACTCAGCGACGGCGGCAATGTTGGCCGCGAGCGCGGTCAGCGACTCCTCATCGCCCACGGTTGCGTTGCCCTGCGCCGCACGGATCTCGTTGAGGTCATGGATCACCGCGGCGGTGTCCGCGGAATCTTCGGTCGGCGTACCGCTTGCCAACGATGACGGGTGCCGCCTTCCGGCGTCGGCTCGCGCCTCGGCCCGGCGAGCGCGTGCAGCATGACGTTCCGAATTAGCCTGCAGTTGAATGACTTTGGCCTTTGTCTCACCAGCCATGCTTTTCACCTCCACCCTATTTCTACGAACTGATCTTCTGCGCGAGAGTCACCGCGCGATCTCCCAATGAGCGTACCCACTCCGGCTCGATAACTGGAGTGATCCCGCGGCCCCGAAGGTAATCTCCAAAGGCCCCAATGGTCGTCCACTTGGGCTGGTATCCGAGCTCGGTCTTCATGCGAGTGTTGTCTATCGCACGCCCATACGCCAGCCAGTCACGCTGTTCGGAACTCAGTTCGGTGTACCTGGTGCCCTTGGTGAAGGACGCGATCGCCGCTACCGCAAACGATGGGACGGGAATGCCGAGTTGTCCGGAGCGGCGCACAGCCTGCGACATCATCATCATGCCGTCGGCCGCGATATTGAACGTGCCCGCCTTACCGGCCATGGTGGCGCGCTCCAGCGCGCCCAGCGCGTCCTGCTCGTGTAACAGCTGCAGGCGGGCGTCGCGTCCGAGCATGGTCGGCACCACGGGTCCAGCCAGATAGCGAGCCAGCGCGGTATCCATACCGGGGCCGATCAGGTTGGCCAACCGCAGAATCGTCACCGCGACATCGGGCCGACGACGGCCCAGACCGCGCGCATAGCTCTCGATATCGATGCTGTCCCGCGCGAAACCGTCGGTCGGCGGACGGCGGGCACCCATTTCTTCGGTGAACATCACCGGATCGCGACCGCTGGACCCGTACACCTGTGCCGTCGATTTGACGACAACACGCTGCACGGTGGGTGCCTTCTGGCAGGCCGCGAACAGCTGCATCGCGCCCATCACGTTCAGTTCCTTGAGCGCGGCACGCCCACCCGAACGCGGCGAGTACGAGGCCGAGGCGGTGTGCACCACCGTATCGACCTCACCGTTGCGGATGACCTTCGCGATGAACGGGTTGCGAATATCGGCCCGCACAAACTCGGCCCGACCCATCCTGCGCAGCAGGTCCTTACTGGGAGCGACCGCATCCACCGCGATGACACGGTTGATCATCGGGTTCTGTACCAGGCGCGCGGCCAGGTAGCCCCCGAGGAATCGGCTGGCTCCGGTGACCAGCACCACCCGTGGGTAATGCAGATTGGTCTCACCGGTGCTCACGGACGAAGCCTATCCATCACGGCACCAATGGGCATCCTGAGCGGATACCCACTAACGCAAGGTTTACTTACCGAGTTTTCTGCGCTGAACCCGGGTGCGGCGAAGCAGCTTGCGGTGCTTCTTCTTGGACATACGCTTACGCCGCTTCTTGATAACTGAACCCATGAACTCCTGCTAACTACTTTGAAATCGTCTTTTACGTGGGCGGTGCACAGCGGCTTATGCCAGCCGTACACGAGCGCCCTAACCCCTCAAGGCTTAAAACCAGGGTGCCGCACGACTCTACCCGTTACGGTCCCCCGTCAGGAAACCGGCCGAATCGCGAGGGGCGCTCCCCTCGGTTCCTACTGGCCGACCGGGGTACGCCCCCACGGGTGGGAGATACCCCCACCCGCTTGCGGGGGCCTATCCTGCGTCGAAGTAAGAGGCCTGCAGCAGATCGTTGACGGCCTTGGCATGCACCCGGAACGATCGACCTACCCGCACCGCGGGCAGCTCTCCGTTGTGCACCAGCCGGTAAACAGTCATCTTGCTGACTCGCATCAGCGCGGCGACCTCGGCGACTGTCAGGAACTGAGCCTTTCCAGATTGGCCAGTAGCCGCCGCATCCCGGCCCGGCTTGGCGCCGGCCCCGTCGCGCGCGGATGGCCCGTTCATTGAAGTCATCGCATACCCATTTCCCTTGGCACATGTCGTGCCGCCGATCTTCCCCATCGGCGGTACGGACACGCACGTGCTAGAAGGAGAATAGCGGGACCAGTGGGGTTACTGATACCCGTGTGGGCTAATTGATCAAGATTTGGTTAAATTACTCTGATGTGATTCCGAGCTGCTCGGAGCGGGTTTTTGCGGCTTCGACGGCCGCATAGACACTTGCCCGCAAACCTCCACGTTCCAATTCACGCAGCGCAGCGGCGGTAGTACCACCCGGCGAGGTAATCGTCGCGCGAAGCTCTGCGGCGGTCGTGTCGACCTCGGTACGGGTCTGTAGCCCCGGGGCACGATTTTCGTCGGTTTCGGCCCGTTCGAGGAGCATCGCGGCGGATCCGGCCATGGTTTGGATGACGAGGTCGGTCGCGACGGGCCGAGTCAGACCCGAAGCGACCCCTGCATCGACGAGCGCCTCCACAAGCAGGAAGAAGTAAGCCGGGCCCGATCCGGACAGTGCCGTGACGGTATCCATCTGGGATTCGGCCACCTTGATGACGCTGCCCACCGACTCCAACAGCTCGGCGACGGCGCTCAGCTGCTCGTCGGTGGCGAACCGGCCCTTGGCGATGGCGCTGACCCCGGCGCCGACGAGCATCGGGGCGTTGGGCATCACACGCACCACCGGCGCCCCGGCGGCCAGTTTGGACTCGAAGAAGCCCGCGGACACTCCCGCGGCCACCGAGACCAACACCTGCTCGGTCTCCCGATCACTACTCTCTGCGTCCAGTTTCGCCAGCGCGGCGGCGATCTCGCTGGTCGCGCTCTCGACATCGGAGGGTTTGACCGCCACCACAATGAAGTCGGCACCCTCGACGGCATCGGCCACCTCGCTGACCCGAATGGAGTACGCCTCGGCTAGAGCCTTCGCCCGTGCCGGAACCTTCTCGGAAACGACGATGTCCTTGGCTTGCCGTCCGGCCCGCAGCAGCCCGGAGATAAGTGCTTCGCCGATATTGCCGCCACCGATAATTGCGATTCTGGACATGGCGACCAGCATGGCAGACCAGCTAGCGCGCCCGGAAACGGCTTTCCGGGCATGTGTCGGGCGTCCCGGGCGCTATGTGCACGCAGATATGCACATTCGCCTCTGTTTGTGACTATTCGCAGATCTCGCACCAAGTGGTGGCGCACAGCGGGGTATCCGGACTACAAGTTACATATGTCACAACCGCAGCGTCGCGTGCAGACGGATCCCGTTTCCGCACCTGAATCCGTCGGCATCAGCCTGCCCGACGGGGTACATGGGTGGGCACAGCCCGAGTTCGACCGGGTGGTCCGGAGATTCATGTCCATGTATGTCGGCCGCCCCGGCGGCGGCGCGCTCTGTGTCTACGTCGACGGCGAACCGGTTCTCGATATCTGGGCCGGCGAAGCGCGGCCCGGCCTGCCATGGACCCACGACACCGCCCCGATCGTCTATTCGGCATCGAAGGGTGTGACCGCCACGGTGATCCATCGGCTGGCCGACCGGGGACTACTGAGCTACGACGCTCCGGTCGCCCGCTACTGGCCGGAGTTCGCCGCCAACGGCAAGGAAGCGGTAACCGTGCGCGATGTCCTGGCGCACAAGTCCGGTTTGGCGGCGCTGGCCGCGATCGCCTCCACTCCCGAGGAGCTTCTGGACCACGAACTCATGGAGCAGCGGCTCGCCGCCGCACCGGTCGGGCGCTACTACGGCAAGGCCGCCTATCACGCGATGAGTTACGGCTGGCTACTGGCCGGGCTCGCGCGCGCGATCACCGGCAACGACATGCGCACGCTGTATCGCACCGAGATCGCGGACGTCCTCGGCGTCGACGGCATTCACCTGGGCCGCCCGCCCGCCGATTCGCCGACGGTCCCCGCGGGTATCTACGCGCAACTCGACAAGGCCGTGACGCTGCCCTTCCTTTCGCGCGGCCTGTCCATCGGGGCACGGGTCGTCGACTTCATTCCGGGTGCGCGGGGCGCCACCGGAGCGATCCACGTTCCGGGGGCCGAGCGCATCGTCGCCGACGACGGGCACACCAGCGCACCGCTCTACGACACCCAGATGGGCGCGGGCAACGCCATCTGCACCGCCCCGGCGCTGGCCAAGCTCTACGGCGCGCTGAGCAATCGGGGCAGCGTGGACGGCCGGCAGCTGCTGTCGGCCGAGAAGACCACCGAACTCGCTCACGGCCGCGGGGGCAGGCCCAACCTTCCCCTCACTCGCGATCTTTGGGAGCTCGGCTATCACTGCATCCCCGCGCCGGGTTTGGTGGGCGGTTTCGGACATATGGGCGCGGGCGGTTCGACCGGGTGGGCAGACCCGAAGCGCCACATCGCCATTGGGCTCACACACAACCATCTGATCCTGCGCAACCCACTGCACAACGTGGCCTTCCCGCGGCTATGGGCGGCGACCGTGCGGAGCATGCGCTAGGCCGTGGCCACGAGCGCCTGCCTGTCCTCGGCGGCGAACGTGTCTTCCAGCTGCAGCGGTGAGTAGTCGAGGTCGATCTCGTCGAGCGGGCGCCCACGCGCGCTGCTGATGGTGCCGAACCGGCGCATTCCCTTGTCGGCGGAGTACTGCATGAACTCGTCCAGCACGAGCCCGAATGGGGTGTCGGCGCCGTACAGCCCGAAGCCTTCCTCGGTAAGACGCAACGCGATCGGGATGAGTTCGTTCATCCGGGCCTCGAACACAGACCAGTTGGCATCATCGGCGGCGACATGCCGCCGGCAGGTGAAAGTGCCCCAGGCCATGTGGCGCCGTTCGTCGTCGCCGATCCGGCGGATCAGTTCCTGCATACCGGGCAGAATCGCGCGGTCCACACAAATCTTGTGCCACGCAAAGTATCCCGTAAGCGCCAGCATGCCCTCGACAACGTGGTTGTAGGTCACCGAGGCACGAACCTGGGCAGCCGGCGACGGGTCCGAGGCCAGCGTTCCCAAGGCATCGGGAAGCTCATCGAAGAAGATCTCGCGGTAGGCCGGAAGGTCGTCGAGATATCCGTGCAGATCGTCGCTGATCCCCACGGCGTCAAGCCAGAGCCTGAACACCTGCGTGTGCTTGGCTTCCTCAAAGGCGAACTGCGTCAAGTACATTTCGTCGCCGAGTCGCCCCTCGGCGCGCATAGCCGCCATGAACGGCTGAATGTCCTGCGTTACCGACTCCTCCCCCGCGATGAACTGCGCGCATAGCCGGGTCGCATAGTCGCGCTCACGATCGCTCAGCGATTCCCAATCCGCCCGGTCGCGGGAGAAGTCGATATCGGCCGGATCCCAGAACTTCGCATTGCCGCCCGCGAACAGCTTGAGCGGCAAAGAATCCCAGTTGAGCCCTCCCTTGCGCAGCGATCCGTAGTGTGTCCGCGTCATGAGGGCCTCCTAGTGTCGACATTGACCTAGTAACCATCCTGAATGTGAGTCAGCTCACAATCAAGAGCTCAGCCCACCCGCATTTGGTCGAGGATCACGCGGGTCGCCAGCTCGGCGCTCTGCGCCGCACCGCCGATCGTCGACGGAAAGTCCGTCGCGGTCCAGTCACCCGCGAGTGCCAGCCCGCGCACCGCCGTACGCTGCGGTGGACGCGCGCCTGCCGTGCCCGGACGCTCGCTGTAGGTGGCACGCGGCATCCGCACCACCTTGGCGTGCACCAATTCGGCATTCTGTGCGGCCGGATAGTAGTTGCGCAGGAACCGCATACACGTAGCAACGATTTCGCTACTCGACTTCAACGAGTTCAGGGCATACGCGGCGCTGACCGTGATCTCGTAGGAGTACAGACCGCGTTCGCTGCCGTCGTATCCCACCATCTTCTGCCGGTCGAAGACCTGCTCAACCACTCCCTCACCACCCACGAGAGCGTCGAGGATCGTTTCCAGCCCTAGCGATTTGTTCAGGTACAGGTACACGCTCACCAATGGGGCAGGAACGAGCTTGGCTGCGGCACTGTACAACTGCTCATGTCCAGGGACGGCATCGAGCAGCCCCTCCACCGCCCACGGTGGCACGGCGCAGATCACCGCGTCGGCGGATATGAACTCACCATCAGTAAGTGACACACCGGAAACGGCGTTGTTGCGCAACACTATTGATTTGACACCGGCGCGGCCACGAACTTCGCAGCCGTGATTGGCGAGTACCTTCTCGGCGCCCGTGACGAACAGCGAGGTGAAGTCGACCGTGGAGTACAACAGCGTTCCATTGCGGGCGGCGCCGCGTCCTCGGCGGGCCATGGTGACCAGCAGATTTCGGAAAGCACTGGCGGAGATAAGATCCGGCTTCTCGTTGTGCGCGCCGATGATCAGGAAGTCAATCCAGGTATCGCGCGCGATCTTGGGCATCCCGATGCGGTCGAGCCACTCTCGCGCGGTGATGGCGTCCAGGTCGTGCGGTGGACGAGCGCAATCCCTGACCATCCGCAGGTAGCCCCGCCACACCCGGAGCCGGTCCAAAATGCTCGCGGCAGGCAGCCAAGCGAATGTCCGCAGCAGTGAGGTGTTGTCAACCTGCCCCCCGGGCAACAGCCTTCGCGCATATGTTCCCGACTCTGCGGCCAGAAGATCTCGCGCCCCGATGGTTTCGAGGTAACGCAGCAGCTCCTCCATCGACCCGGACATGACGTGCACACCGTTGTCGGCGACGTCGTCGACCTGAGGAATCTCGATCGAATGGGTGCGCCCGCCCAGCGTGGCCCGACGCTCCAGCAGTGTCACCCGGAACCCGGCCTCGGCCATCCACACCGCCGACGCGAGCCCCGCCACCCCGGCCCCGATCACCACGCAGTGCCGAGCGGAATCAATCACGGGCGGCACCCAATCCGTGAGTGATGTAGTCGGCGAAATAGCGGCGGACCGCCGCCGGATCCGACAGGTCGATCACGATCGGTGGGAGCACTTCGATGCTCATCAGGGTTCGGATGATCCATTCGGCGGCCTCCTCCGGGACGATGCGGCCGGGAATCTCCTTGCGTTCCTGCGCTTCCCGTATGCGCGGCGTCCAGAACGCGACGGAGCGCTCCATCAGGTCCTCGCCACGCTGGTCCAGGATCAGGTCCAGCAGATCTGTGGTGTGCAGAGCAAGGTGATCCGTCCACCGGCGGTGCTCGCAGATTCCTGCGGCCGCGGCCGAGACCTGGTCGACCAGCGTGGTCTCCACACCCACCGCTGCGGCGAAGAAGTCGATGAATGCGTCTGCGAGATAGCCGAATGCGGTATCGATGGCGGCCTGCTTACCGCCGAACCAGTTGTACAGGGTGCTGCGAGACACCCCGGCCTGCTCGGCCGCGGCGGAGAGGTTGAACCGCTGCATTCCCGAGCGCACCAGCGTCATGGCGACGGCGGCCACGATCGGCTCGGGGATGTCCGCACGGGGACTATCGGACGCCGCTATCTCCATGTTGGACACATTATGAAAAAGTGTCCAACCCGTCAATAGTGCGTTCCCGCGGGGCGGACCCGCGATGGTTAAGCAGGTACGCAGATGACGACCGGGATCTCCCGGTCCGTGTTCTTCTGGTATCCCGCATAGCCGGGGTTGACCTTGACGATCGACGGCCACAACGCGGCCTTCTCATCCGCCGAGGCAGTGTGCGCCGTGAAGGGGCGCGCGACGTCGTCCACCGCGATCTCGACAGCCGGGTTCTTGACGAGGTTCTTGTACCAGGCCGGGTTCTCGGTGCCCCCGCCATAGGAGGCCACCAGCACCACCTTGTCGGGCTCGTAGATCGGCGCGGTCAGCAAGGTGCCGCGGCGCTGCCCCGTCTTGCTACCGATGGTGTACAGCTCCACCGGCTGCATGCCCAGCACCTTCTTCGGATACCGGCCGCCGGTGAGCGCGAGCACCGCCCGGTGTCCGTTCTCCAGGAACCAGGCACCGATCCGGATTGCCCAATCAGGTTGTGTGCTCATAGAAATACTCCTTAAGCCGGTTCACAGATGACGACGGGGATGTCCCGGGTGGTGCTGCGCTGATATCCCGCGTATGGGTTGCCGAATCCCCGGGTGATCTCCGGCCAGAGCTCGGCCTTCTCCTGCTCCGAGGCGGTGCGCGCCGTGTACGGCTTGGTCTGACCGCGCACGGTGATCTCGACATTCGGATTGGCCACGAGATTCAGGTACCACGCCGGGTTATGCGAGGCTCCGCCGAGCGAAGCGATCACGACAATCCGCTCCGGCGTGAAGATGGGCGAGCTCAACAGGGAGGACCGCCGTTCACCGGACTTACGCCCGATGGTGTGCAGCTCCAGCGTTGGCATGAACCCGAGCTTGTGCGGCCAGCGGCCGCCGGTCAGCTTCAACAAGGCGCGGTGCCCGTTCTCGAGCACCCACGCGCCTCCCTCGGCAGCCCAGTCAGGCGTCTTCTGCTTGTCACCCATGGTCGGCACCCTCCAGTCGAGTAGCCCGATCAGTTTACCGGCACCATGGCGAGCTGGCGAGACTGCACCACCAGAGCGCCCTCGGAGTCGATGACCGTGTGTTCAGAATCAAACCAGTGTTGGCCGATCTGGTTGGTACTGCACAACACTCGCAGCCATCCGTCCGAAGGCAGCGTACGCAGATACGTGGTCAGCTGCACGGTCGGCGCCCAACCGAAGCGCCCCAGCGGGAAGGTCACCGGTACCGAAATATCGCCACAGACCAACGCGAACAACCCGTCGGGCGCCATATCGCGCGGCCGTGCCCACAGCACGATCTCGGGCTTGCCCCGCTCACTCAGGTCGCTCATCGACCGCAGCGAGGGGCGCACATCGATCCCACCGAACAGATGGAAGATGTCCCCCATCGGATGGCCCGCGGCGATCGGGGCCACCCCGGGCGGCGGCTCAGCCGGCAGCTGGGTGAGTGCGGGCGGCAGGGCCGTCAGCAGCGGGCCCACGTGCAGCTCGGGCGTGCCCAGCGTGACGACGGCGTGTACCGCGGTGCGATCACCCTGGATGAGCTCAGCATCGACTAGTGAGATCTGTCTGCCCCGCTTACGGACGGACGTACGCACCTGCATGTCACCGGGAGAAGGGGCGAACAGGTAGCTCGCGCTGACGGCAATGGGCTCACTCTCGACCTCGGACGAGCCGCTTGCGCGAAGACCTTCAGCCAGCGTCTCTCGGGCCGCCCCCGCGAGCAGCGCGAGCATGACGCCACCGTGCAGCTTGGGTCCGATGGTCCAGATGTCGTCTAGGTGCGCGTCAAACAGCCCATCGCCCGCGGGCGTGAGAGACATTGCTTGCGCGAAAGGAGCGGTAACCACGCCACCTATCGCACCAGATGGGTTCTGGCGAACTCCAGCGACTCCCTCAGAATCGCCTCACGCTGGTCTTCGGTGCGCGCCGTCGAGGTGTGCACCTCCAGCACCACCTGTCCGACGAAGTCGCCGGTCGCCAGCTCCCGGCATACCTGCGCGACGGGCTGAGTTCCCTTGCCCGGCACCAGATGTTCATCGACGGATGCACCCGTGCCGTCGGTGAGATGCAGGTGCGTCAACCCCGATCCCATCCGGCGCATCATCTCCAGCGCGTCGGTCCCGGCAGTGGCGGTATGCGATAGGTCAAGGGTGTAGTGCGCATGATCGGCGTCCGTGGGATCGAACGACGGCGCGAAGGCGGAGACTCCGATTCCGGGCCTGCCGCCGCGACGTTTCATGCGTTCCACCGATGACTGCCCGGCGCCGAATAGACGGTCGGCGCGCAGCGGGAACATGTTCTCCACCGCGACGTGGACGTCACTCGAATCCTCCAGCGAGGCAACCTGTTCTGCGAAGCCTTCGGCGTACCGGCGCTGCCAGCGAAAGGGCGGGTGCACGACAACGGTCTGCGCTCCCAGTTTTTCGGCGGCCCGGACGCTGCGTTCCAGCTTCGGGATCGGGTTGGCACCCCAGACGCGCTGTGACACCAGTAGGCACGGGGCATGCACGGACAACACCGGCATGTCGTACTTGCGGGAGAGCTTCGCGACGGCGCCGACGTCCTGACTCACCGCCTCGGCCCACACCATGAGCTCGACTCCGTCGTACCCGAGTCGGGCCGCATACTCGAAGGCTGCTTCGGTTTTGAGTGGATACACCGAGGCCGTGGACAGACCAACCTTGATCGCAGGGCGCACGGTTGGATAACGCTACCTAATCAACCGACTGCAGCATGAGCACAAGCGGGCCGAACGCGATCAGCGCTCCCACCACGATTGCGATCAGAATGCTGGCCAGGTCGACTGTCTTGCGAATCACCCACAGCGAGGCGACCAGAATTGCGATGAACAACACACCCAGAACCAACGCGATGCCCTGATTCCAACTCCACAATTCCCGGAAGCCGAAGAAGAGGCCCGCACCCGCGGCGGCGGCCAGCAGGTACTGCGCGGCGATCCAGCTGCCCTGCAGGTAGGTCTTGATCTTCTCCCGGCGGTCGGCCTTGGCCTCGGTGTCGGGCCTGTCGGTGGCGGGCTCGACATCGGCGAGGTGACTGGCCGCAGGTTCGGCCGGAGCCCCATGCGCGCCGACAAGCTCCTGAAGTTCGTGCTCCAGCTGGTAGTTGTTTTCCTCGCCCTCGAACTCGTCGTCCTCGACATCCTGCTCGGCGTCGTGTGAGGTCCACTCGACGTCTGGGGCGTGGTGGCCGTACTTCTCGTACTCGTCGTCTTCGTCGTACTCCTCGTGGCTCGACGACTGCACGGCCTCAACGGCCTCCACGTGCTCGTCTTCGCGAGTCTCCGGCTGCGCCGCGGCCTCCGGCGGTGCGACGGTCAGCGGCTGCGCGACCGGTGCTGGCTCGGGTTCCGGTGCTGGCTCGGGTTCGGGTGCGGCGGGCTCGGGGCGAGACACCGGTGCGACCGGGACCGCGGGAGCAGGCGGCGCCGCGAGTGGGGCGGAAACGACCGCCGCAGGCTTCGGCGTGGGTGCCGGCTCGGACGCGGGCGGCTCCTTGGTGATCGGAGAGATGACACCGGTCGCGTCGTTGAAGTCGATCGACTTGCGCGGTTCCCCGGGCCGGGCGACGGGCGTCGGGGTTGGCGGGAAGATGCTGCGAAGCGGCGACGCCATCGAGGAGGGCTGAGCCGGCGCCGTGGCCTGCGGGGCCGTGGGACCGCGACGCGCGGCCTCGTCGGCCATGCTGTCGCCGCCGAACAACGCATCCTCATTGGAACGCAGGTAGGAACGCGCTCCCGTTTCGGGCGCCTTGGGCACCGTCGACGTTCCCTGAGTAGGCGTGGGCGCTGGGTTGGGGCGGGCCCGTCCGCCCTTCTTGTCGCGGATGACGGGGATCTCACCGGTCAGCTCGGCCACCGGGATGGCGTCGGCATTGCCACGCATCCTGCGGCGGTGGCCGCTGATCTTGCCGTCGGCGGCACCATTGCGTGCCAGCAGCTCGGCAACCGATACCGGCCGCTGCGTGTCGTCTGAGTCGGTCATGTCCTCTCCTACCGTCCGAGGCTTGATGTCGCCGGCGTCGCGGCTCCGGGGCCGCGTCGGACGGGTTCAGTCAACGAGTGCCGTGCCATCGGCTTCGCTATCCAGCTTGCGTAGAATTAGCCCTTCGCGCAGAGCCCACGGACAGATGTCGACGGCCTCTAACGACAGAGCACGCATGCTTGCCTCCGCAACGAGTGCTCCGGCGACGATCTGAGGCGCCCTGTCGACACTGACTCCCTCCAACTCCGCACGGTCTGTGGTCGTCATTCGCGAGATGAACGCGATCAACTGGCGCAGTCCGCTTGCTGTAAGTGTCCTCTTAACTCGTGGTCCTGCGCCGGAAGGCGCCGCACCGGTGAGTCGCGCAAGCGATCGGAACGTTTTCGAGGACGCTACGGCCAGATCCGGCGCTCCTGCCGCCGCCACCTGTTTGGCGGCGTCCACCAGTTCCGATTCCAGCCAGTCACGCAGCATAGCGACGCGGCGGCGTCCCGGAGGATCTTCGGCCAACCACTCGCGGGTCAATCGTCCCGCACCCAGGGGCAGGGACAACGCGATGTCGGGTTCTTCATCTACACCGCTGGACATCTCCAGCGAGCCGCCTCCGATGTCGAGGTTGATGATGCGTCCCGCACTCCAGCCGTACCAACGCCGAACCGCCAGGAAGGTCAGCCGTGACTCGTTCACGCCGGAAAGAACGGCGAGATCCACGCCGGTTTCCTTCTTGACGCGTGTGAGCACCTCATCGGAGTTGGTGGCATCCCGAACCGCCGAGGTGGCGAACGCCATGATCTCCGCGCAGCCGGAGCTGCGGGCAATCTTGGAGAACTCCTGAATGGTGTGCACCAGGCTGTCGGAGCCCTTACGCGTGAGCTTGCCGGACTCATCGATCGCCTCTGCCAGACGCAGTGCCGCCTTGGTGGAACTCATGGGTGTGGGGTGTCCACCCCGTCGGGCATCGACCACCAACAGGTGCACTGTGTTGCTGCCGACATCCAGCACGCCTAATCGCACGCAGCACACGTTAGTGGGTCTACCGTTTATATCCGTGACGACGCTGCCAAAACAGCCCTTTGGACGTGACGCCTCCCTCGACGGCCAGGAGGTGGAGCTCGACTTCGCCCGCGAGTGGGTGGAGTTCTACGACCCGGAAAATCCGGAGCATTTGATCAAGGCCGATATGACCTGGCTGCTCTCGCATTGGACCTGCGTGTTCGGCACCCCGGCCTGCCAAGGCACGGTTGCCGGACGGCCCGACGACGGTTGCTGCTCACACGGGGCATTTCTGTCCGATGCCGACGACCGCGCCAAGCTGGATGACTCGGCGAAACAGCTCACCGACGAGGACTGGCAATTCCGGGAGAAGGGGCTGGGCCGCAAGGGCTACCTGGAGAAGGACGAGCTCGACGGGGAAAAACAATGGCGCACACGCAAGTACAAGGGTGCGTGCATCTTTCTGAACCGTCCCGGCTTCGCCGGCGGCATCGGTTGCGCCCTGCATTCCAAGGCTATCAAGCTGGGTGTGGAGCCACTGACGATGAAGCCCGAGGTGTGCTGGCAGCTGCCGATTCGGCGGACGCAGGCCTGGGTGGACCGTCCGGACGGTTCGCAGATCCTCAAGACGACCATTACCGAGTACGACCGTCGTGGGTGGGGCGAGGGCGGCGCCGACCTGCATTGGTACTGCACGGGAGACCCGGCGGCACACGTCGGCAAGAAGCAGGTGTGGCAGTCCTATGGCCCCGAGCTGACCGAGCTGCTGGGCGAGAAGGCCTACTCGGAGCTGGCCACGATGTGCAAGCGCCGCCGGGGACTGGGACTGATAGCGGTACACCCGGCGACCGTCGCGGCGGCACCCCACTAGCGGTTAGAGACCCGCGAAGAGGTCGGTCTCCGGCGCGGTGGTTGCCACGCGCGTGTGCGCGAGTTCGAACTTCTCCGTCGGCCACAGCTGCTGTTGCCAGGTCCACGGCACCAGGAAGAACGGCCCGTTGGGATCGACTTGCGATGCGTGCGCCCGCAAGGCCTTGTCGCGTACGGAGAAGTAGTCGGCGCAGGAGACTTCGGTGGTCACCCGACGCCCTCGCAGCCGTCGGGTAAGCGGGCTCATCCGCCGCACCCAACCGGGGACCGCGACATCGCCCGCTCGGGGATCTGCCGGGCTTGCGTTAGTTCTGCTGCGCGGAATACGGCCGATGATCCGCTCCACCCGCCCCGCGAGCTTCACCATTCCCGGTGTCACCCGAACGATTTCGTGGAAGTAGTAGAGCTTGCCCACTTCTTCACACGCCTCATAAGCGGCGACTGCCAGCTGGTGGCAGCGGATGTGATCAGGGTGTGGGTAGCCGCCGCATTCGTTGTAGGTGATCATCACGTGCGGCCGGAACTGCCCGATCACCTCGACGAGGCGAGCCAGGGGTTCGACGAGCGGAATGCGGGCGAACCCGTCCTCGGGCAACAGATTGGAGTCCAGCTGTAGGCCGGAGTCCATGAAGCCTAGCCAGTGATGTTCAACCCCAAGAGTTTTCGCCGCAATAGCCATCTCCTCGCGGCGCACATTCGACAGGTTCTCGTGAACTCCCGGCAGATTCATCGCCGGGTTGAGAATGTCACCACGCTCGCCGCCGGTGGCCGTGACGACAAGAACCTCATGCCCCTCGGCCGCATACTTGGCCAGGGTCGCCGCGCCGCGGCTCGACTCGTCGTCGGGGTGGGCGTGCACCGCCATCAACCGCATGGTGTCAGTGGAACACAACGCGCCCGCCGCGCACTTCCCGGCCGGTGTCAGCTGATGCGCTGCGGTCCGCGCACCGGCAGCTCGCGCGCGAGGCCACCCAGACCGAACCAGAAGACGGGCTTGAGGACGGCGGCGACCGGGCGGATCACATACTGCGATCCCGGGATGTTCGTCAGATACCGCGGCGCGCAGGCCAGCGTCCAGTCGACGGTGGACTTACCGGGATCAGCCTCCGGCACGACCCGGTACTCCTCGCACCACGACCCGAACACCGGCAGGGTGGCATCCAGCGCCGTGTATCGCATGACGCGGGGGGCATCGAAGTGAATGATCTGCTCGTGCTGGGCGAACACCATCCAGGAGTGGATGTACATCTGGAAGTCCCGCACGGTGCCGGCTGTCGGCGTGATGTCCTGCGGATACCGACAGCCCCATACCGAGGGCAGCCACGACCACATTCGGTCGCCCGACACCACCCGCCATACCTCCTCGGGCGGCGCATCGAAAGTACGCCGCACTCGAGTCACGAACGGCGCGGTGGCGAAGAAGTCCTCGACCCCGTCGAGCGCGATGGGGACTGCATCAAATCGCATGTTCGATCTCCTTCGCCGGACTCTTGATTGACCTGAAATCGTAAGCACCCGAGGGGAATTTGACACTGCGGCGATAGGACTGCAATACCGTCCATGGCCGCACATACGGCGTGTCACCCTGCGAATTGATGAAGTAACTGTTCGACCCGGCGCAGTTCACCGTGAAGTACCGATTCAGGTTGACTCCGCTGCGAGCGATACTCGACTGGAAGTCGTCCAGCGCTTCCTGGGTGACCTCGACCCAGGTGGCCCGCTTGGCGCGGGCGAGCTTGATGACTGCCTCGATGTGACGCATCGAGTTCTCCAGGATGTAGTGGAAGCTGGTACCGGTCCACGAGTACGGACCGACGAGCATGAACCTGTTGGGCAGGCCCGGGACCGAGGTGCTTTGGTACGCCTGCAGTCCGTTGTCGCGGTAAAACTCCGCCAGGTCGAATCCCTTGGTGCCCAGCACAGTTCCCAGCCGATAGGTCTCCGGATCGGAGAACATCTCGTACCCGGTCGCCAGCACCAGAACATCGACGGGGCGTTCGGTACCCGTCTTGTCCACGATGCCCGCCGGAGTGATCCGCTCGATACCGTTCGACACCAGCGTCACGTTCGACCGGTTGAAGGTCGGCAGGTAGTCCGCGCCCAGCGTGCCGCGCGTACAGCCCGCGCCGAACCGCGGCCGCAGTTGTTCCCGGACCTGCGGGTCATCCACCTTGTGCCGGAGCCAGCCCAGATACGCCCACAGCGCCACCCTGTCGAAGACCGCCGCGCCCGCCCGGAACAACGGCTTGGGCGTGTAAATCAGGACGCGCAAGCCAAGTTCAATGCCCGCCAAGGCAATACCGTTGACCGCGTTGGCGAACCTGCGCCCCGCCAGTAACCGCTGCAGCGGTCGAGGCATCCGGAAATCCGGCTTCGGGAAGTACCACTGCGGCGTCCGCTGATACACGTCGAGGTGTTCCACCTCACCGGCAATGGCCGGAGCGATTTGCACGGTGGAACTTCCCACACCAATGATTCCGACACGCTTGCCCCGCAAGTCCACGTCGTGTTGCCACCGGGACGGCACCTGGATCGGGCCGGTGAAGGTGTCCAGCCCCGGGATATCCGGGGCAGTTCGTGGGTTGATGTACGCACCGATGGCGCTGATCAGGAAACGTGACGAGACGATCTCACCGCCGGCGGTATGCACCTGCCAAAGATGATTGTCTTCATCGAACACCTCACGCTCAACGCATGTTCCGAATCTCGCGTACGCGCGCAGTCCGTGCTTGGCAACCAAATCCAGTGCGTATTGCTGTATTTCGGCACCGGTGGCGAAGAATCGTTGCCAGTCGCCTTTCGGCGCGAAGGTGAACTGGTAGGCGACGGTCGGTATGTCCGCACCGACCCCGGGGTAAGTGTTGCGTAACCATGTGCCACCGAAGTCCTCATCCCGATCGATGATGACGAAGTTCTCGATACCGATCTCAAGCAACTTGATGGCTGCGCAGATGCCCCCCAGCCCGGCACCGATGATCGCGACCTCGTAATCGGGTTCGTCATGCAGACCCATGGCGAGTTCCATGGTTCGTTTCACGGCACGTTCCTTCCTTTGCCTGCGGCATTTCCGGCCGAGCGGTCGCGGCGGGACATGTCGCCACACACGAGAAGCCCCGCCCGACCCCGCTCGGATATTTAATAGACTGACATGGCATTCGGTAAATGACAAGCGCGGCCCACGCCTCCGCGCTGCGCAAACTCGCACATCGCGGGTCTATGCGTGACATTAGGTATCCAGTACTATCCGTTTCACTAATCTGCAATCAACCGATGTGCACTGGAGGGACCGTGGGCAACCTGCCGGATCCGAAGCTCGCCGATACGTTCGTCGATCCCACCCGGATCGCGCACCCGCCCGAGCGCAAACACGGCTATCTCGACGTCCTGGGCCCCGAAAGCGACGAGCCGGTGTCCCTGGCCAACCGGTTCATGCAGAGCAGGATGTTGGCGGCGATCTACGAGCGCGCCTGGCGGCCGATGTTCACCCGCGGATTCAGTTATGGCGGTAAGAGCACCCTCAAGGCCCATACCGCATTGATGGGCGAGATCGCCGGTCGCGGGGATCTCAAGATCCTTGATGTCGCATGCGGCCCCGGCCTCTACACCCGCGAACTCGCCGCACAGCTCGGGGACGATGGCGCGTGTATCGGCCTGGACCTCTCCGGCCCCATGCTGCGACGGGCAGTGCGCGACAACTCGGCCGAACACATCGACTACATCCGTGGGAGCGCCCACGAACTGCCCTTCGCCGACGCAACATTCGACACCGTGGTGTGCCTCGCTGCCCTGTACCTCATTCCCAATCCCGAACAGGCCGTGCGGGAACTGTGCCGGGTGGCGGGACCGAGCGGACAGATTGTCATCTTCACATCCCTGCGGACCCCGGCGGCGTCGTTACCGGGTGTCACCGGGGCAATGCGCATCGGTGGCTTCCGTGCGTTTGGGCGCGAGGAAGTCACCGGCTGGCTGCGCGCCCAGGGATGGACCAACATCGACCAAACACTCACCGGACAAGGACAATTCATCCGTGCCCGCCGCGAGGCGGCCCTCCGGATCGCGACCTAGCGGCGGACCGGTCCCCTACTTCTTGCTGGGCACCAGCCTGATGAGGTCGGTCATGCCCGCCTTGGATGCGAAGTAGCGCGTGAGTCCCGGCGCCAAACGGTTGTTGAGGTACTGCAGCCGCGCCTCCGGTGTCACGGGTACAACCTGCTTGTTCTTGCGCACCGCGCTGACGATCTGGCGCGCCACCTTGTCGGGGCCGTAGCGACGCATCGCGTACGCCTTGTCTCCGGCCTGTTGCATCCGCGCCTCCTCCGCGGCGTCCACGCCCGAGATTTTGGTATTGGCAACGATATTGGTGTGCACCACCCCAGGGCAGATAGTGGTGACACCGATGTTGTGCGCCGCAAGGTCGGCACGCAGGCAATCGGAGAACATGAACACCGCGGACTTACTGGTCGAGTACGCGGTGAAGGCCTTCTGCGGGCTGTAGGCGGCCATGCTGGAGAGATTGACGATGTGACCGCCGAGCCCGCGCTCGGCCATCTTCGCACCAAATGCCCGGCTGCCGTTGACCACTCCGAACAGGTTGATCTCGATGACGCGGCGGAATTCTTCCGAAGGTGTGTCCAGGAATCCGCCCGCGGCGCCGACTCCGGCGTTGTTCACCAGGATGTCGGGCACGCCGTGGAGTGTGACGACTTCTTCGGCATGTGCGTTGACAGCTTCCTCGTCCGCGACATTGAGCCGGTAGGCGTGCGCCACACCGCCTGCCTGCTCGATAAGCGCGACAGTCTCGTTGGCTCCGTCGAGGTTCACGTCGGAGAGCACCACCTCGGCGCCCTGTCGGGCGAATTCGAGGGCGGTCTCCCTGCCGATACCGCTACCCCCGCCGGTGATGACCACCAGCTGGTCTTCGAACGGCCTGCGGCTCCTACCCATTTCTGCCCTCCGTAATGCGCGGTCGGGATCCTTGCCCGATACCGCGTCGATGAGTTCGACAGCCGCAGCGGCGAGCACATTCGGGTGCGAGAACGGTAGCCAATGGCCACCATCGAGCACCCGTCGCCACGTCTGCTGATTCCATGTGAGCTCGTCGTCGTAGTTCGATTGGCGCACCGCCGGGTCGCGGGTACCTACGATGACCTGCACGGGCACGCCGGTGTGCCGATCCTGTGGATGCAGCATCGCCGGCAGCGCATTGGCGCGGTACACCCGCAATGTCTTGGTGATATCGCTCATGAACGTCGACCCGAGGTGAATCTGCTCGACAGGAGCACCTTCTGCAAGGGATAGCCCAGCACGCCAACGGTTTTCATTCATAGTGAGCTTGAGCAGAACGTTCGGGATGACGGGAGTCATGGATCCGAACATGTACAGCAAGGAGCCGATCTGCCCAAGTGCCAGCGCCACGTTCTTCGGCGTCGGATTGCCGAGCCGCGATCGCACCCACCGACTCATGTGATGCGCCGAGGGACCGGACACGGAGGTGAATGAGGAAAATCGGTGTTCCAAGTCGGGATCGCAGATCGCCTCCCACATCGCGACACTGCCCCAGTCGTGGCCCAGCACATGTACAGGCTTGTCCGGGCTCACTGCATCGGCTACGGCCACGTAGTCGCTGGCCATCTCGGCAAGCCGGAAGCCGCGGAAACTCTTGGGGTTGGAGCTCTTTCCCGCGCCGCGATTGTCAATCGCAACCAATCTGAAGCGGTCTCTGAGCAACGGCGCGACGCCGTCCCAGAGATGATGTGAATCCGGCCATCCGTGCACCAGCAGAATGGTCTCCCCGTCGGGGTTGCCCTGAATGAAGTACGCGACGTCGATATCGCCGTTGCGCACCACATGCTCGGTGACACCGTCGTTCGTCACTCCGTCTTCACGCTCTGTCGTGAGAGTCATCTCATATCTCCATTCTCAGATGTCCAGTACCAAGCGCTCGCCGTCGGCGCGAGATACGCATAGGAGCATCTGGCCTTCGGCACGCTGTGTTTCGGTCAAGAGGGTGTCGCGGTGATCGGGGTTGCCCGCGAGCACCTTGACTTTGCAGGTGCCACAGAAGCCCTGCCGGCACGAGTGCTGCGTACCAGGTCTGGCCGCGAGAACCGCTTCCAGCGCACTGTCCTCGGGCCCCACATCCAGCACCGGGCCACCCGTGCCCAGCTGCACCTGGAAAGGCACCCCGTTCTCGATCGGCGGGGCCGAGAATCGCTCGAAATGCAGCTCGATGCCCGGGTATTCGGCGACCGCGTCGCGAATCACCCTCAACATCGGCCACGGACCACAGCAGTAGACCGCCAGATCGGGGTGCAACAACGGCAGTAGATCGGCCGGTGTGGGCAACCCGTCCTCGTCGTCGGTACGGATGGTGATCCGATCGCCGTAGCGGGCCAGCTCATCGCGGAAGGGGATGGACTCCTTACTGCGCCCGGTGTACGTCATCGTCCATGGCAGCCCCAGCTCCGTAGCGACCGCCAGCATGGGCAGGATCGGTGTGATACCGATTCCCCCAGCCACGAAATGGAACTGGCGGGTACCGGCGTTCAGGTGTCCGGTGGTCGCCAGTGGGAAGGCGTTCCGCGGACCCTTGACGCCAAGCATCGCACCGATACGTACGGCATCGTGCAGTTCGATTGATCCCCCGTTGCCACCAGGTATGCGTCGCACCGCAATCCGGTATCGGTACCGGTCGCTCGGGTCACCGCACAACGAGTACTGGCGCACCGCACCCGAAGGCAACGTGACATCCAGATGTGCGCCCGGCCGCCACTTCGGCAGCTCGCCTCCGCCCGCAGCAACCAGCGTGAAGGCCACCACGTCCTGGTCGGCAGCGACCACAGAACGTTCTTGCACAACCAGATTCAACGATCGGTCCACCCACCTGGGTTGACGGACAGGACCCAGTAGGGGGCTCAGTCGCAGCACGGCAGGCAACGTCTTGCCCAATGCCGCGACGGCCGTCGGACCCACGACGTCAAGAACCTTCATACCCCAGCCGAGAGGGTGGCGGCCCTTCTGGGCCGCCACCGGAAGTGCCCGCGTCATGCCGCGGCCGCGGCTTTGGCCGCCGGAGACTTGGCCAGATAGGCAACCGCCTGCGCGGTGTCCCCGATGGATTCCGGAGTAAATCCGGGCCGCAGGAAGCTCCTGAACCCCTCCCCCAGCACGCTCCATCGCAAGGTGGCGCCGCGCTTCATCGCCCTGTTGGTCTCTCGCAGCCAGTCCGACAGGCCCATCTTCGGCAGATCCGGGTCGGCACGTGCGAGCAGCCAGCTCAGGAAGACCAGACCCACGGGGATTGTCGCGCAGGAACCGACGAAGTAGGCCATCATGCGGGGACGTCCGACCCCGAGGTGTCGAGCAAGATCCCAAGCGACACTGCGATGTTCGACCTCCTCCGCGCCGTGCCAGCGGAACATGTCGGTGATCACAGGATCGGCACCGTACTTCTCGAAGTCGTGGTTGAGCAACCAGTCCCCCGCGGTGGCGGTCAGGTGTTCGATGCCCGCGATGATGGCGATGCCTTCGACCATCACCCGATACCGGACCTTGGGCGGGAGCCGGTCCGTCTGCTGCTTGAAGGTCGCGAGCACACGGTCGGTCAGGTCGTGCAGCGGCTGTGCGTCGATACCATGCTGTCCGAAGTACTCCAGCAGTGCCTTGTCGTGTGTGTCGGAATGCAACTGCTCCTGTCCGATGAAGCCGATGACCGCCTCGCGCAGCTTCTCATCCTTGATGTGCGGCAGTGCCCGGCCGAACACGTCGACGAAGAACAATTCGCCGGCGGGCAGCATGAAGTTCAGCGCCGATAGCGCGTGCGAGGCCACCGGCTCATCCGGTATCCATTGCAGTGGCGAGTCCGAGAAGTCGAACGCGACGTTACGTGCGTGCAGCGCCACCTCGCCGATGTCTGCGGTGTCGTTCATCTATCTACTTCCTTGCTACCGTGGTCTTTTGAGCCAACTCGACGCCACCCTGGCGCGGAAGTAGATTCAGGTCATCCATCTTGCCGAGGGCCCAGGCACCCCACCGCTCGGCCCGCTCGATCGAGAATGCCTGTGTGGTACGGCGGTTGATTCCCGGAGCGATTCGGCCCAGCACATATCCGAGCCATGCCTCGGTGCGCACCGGCACCACTGCAAGGTCGTACTTCACCGCGCGCATCACAGCGCGTGCCACCAAGTCCGGGCTCATCGGGGAGAAGGGCAGGCCGGCCGCGAACTCCTGCACCCGGAGCATGATCTCCTTACCCCGATCGACCATCTCCTGGTCCACGCCCACGGTTATTCCGTTAAGGCCAATGTTGGTGTTGATGAAGCCGGGGCAAATGGCACTGACACCAACACCTTTCGGGCCGAACTCCAGCCGCAGACATTCGGTCAGCATCTTCACACCCGCCTTGGACACCGAGTAGGGCGCCATCACCGGAGTCGGTGTGAATGCCGCGGCCGAGGCGATGTTGACGATATGCCCGCTGCCCCGTTCGACCATGTGCTCGCCGAAGACCCGGCACCCATGCACCACCCCCATGAGATTCACTGAGAGCAACTTGTCCCAGTCGGCCGCACTGAGCTTCAGAAACGCCCCACCCAAGGCGATTCCCGCGTTGTTCACCAACACATCGGCCACGCCGTGATCGGCAAGCACATCCCGCGCGAAGGTTTCCCACTGGTCCGGATCGGTGACATCCAGCTGCACCGCCGACGCCGTGTTGCCGTCGGCACGGATCATCGCCGTCGTGGCCCGTGCGGAGTCAAGATCCATATCGGAAACAACCACGTGGGCACCGTATTTGGCGAATCGAATGGCAGTCGCCCGGCCGATGCCGCTGCCGGCGCCGGTCACCACCACCAGCTGAGGTTCGAGTTTGTTGAATTTCATCTTGGTCTCCCTACCGCACGCTATCGACAAGAACCGGCGCCTGACGCTCGCTGCGTTTGGCCGCCGCACGCTCGCCCAGACGCTCGAATCTTTCGACGCCGAACGGAGCCATGAGTCGCCTGTTCACGCCCGGAAATGCCCGCGACAGGAAATACCCCAGCCATGACTCGAGCTTCACCGGAACCACCACGAGATCCAGACGAATCGCACGGGTGACTGCCCGCGCGACCAGATTGGGACTCATCGGCGCCCAGGGCAGCTTCTCCGTGATCGCACGTACCCGCTGCATGCTCCGCTGGCTTGCATCGACGATTTCCTGGTCGACACCCACCATGGTGCCGTGGATGCCGATGTTGGTATTGATGAATCCAGGACATATCGCACTGACACCAACACCCTTGGGCCCCAATTCAAGCCGCAGACACTCGGTCAACATCTTCACACCGGCCTTGGACACCGAGTACGGCGCCATCACCGCGGTCGGCGTATACGCCGCTGCCGAGGCGATGTTGACGATATGTCCACCGCCGCGTGCGACCATCTGTTCACCGAACACCCGGCACCCGTGCACCACCCCCATCAGATTCACCGACAACTGTTTGTCCCAGTCTGCGGCGCTCAGCATGAGGAACGGACCGCTGACCACAATCCCGGCGTTGTTCACCAGCACATCCGGGACGCCGTGCTCGATGGACACATAACGGGCGACATCTGCCCAATGATCGGGGTCGGTGACGTCAAGCTGTACCGCCGATGCGTTGCGCCCCTCCGCATGAATCAGGTCCACCGTTTCATTGGCGGTGTCCAAATCCAGATCGGTAACCACCACGTAAGCGCCGCGTTTGGCGAATCGGATCGCGGTCGCCCGTCCGATACCGCTGCCGGCACCTGTCACCACGACCAGTCGAGGCTCCAGCGCGTTGTTTCTCACACACTCTCCCCGGCGATCGATGCGACGGCCTCGGGAACCATCGAACCCGTTGAGTAACGGTATACGTCGAGGTTGTAATGACGGTTATGCCAATACATCTCGCCGTGTGTTGTCGGCCGGAACGGCGAGTCACCGTTCTGATCCAGGTAGTACGTGTTTGACCCGGCACACACATCGGTGAACAGGAAGTTCTTCTCCTGCCGCTTCAAGCACTTCTGGAAGTACTCATCGTGGACCTCCTGCCGTATCTCGCAGACGGTGGCCCCACGACGCTTGGTCTCGGCGATGGCTCGCGCCAGGTGCGCGGACGTCGCCTCGATCATCCAGAGATAGGACCCCAGCACGAATCCGTACGGCCCGGTGATGGAGAACATGTTGGGGTAACCGGGTACCGAAACCCCTTGATAGGACTGGAAGCGGTGTTTGTCCCAGAACTCGCCAAGGTCCCGGCCGCCACGACCCAGCACAGGGAACGGCGGCACCGAACCCTTGTCCCACAGCTTGAATCCCGTCGCACAGATCAGCACACCAACCTCGTGCTCGACGCCGTCAACAGTGCGTACACCGTGGGGTGTCACGCATTCGATCGATTCGGTGATCAGGCTGACGTCATCCCGGTTGAACGTCTTGAGATACTCGTTCGACATCGATGGGCGCTTGCAGCCCAACCCGTACTGGGGGATCAACTTCTCCCGGATCACGGGATCGTCGACCTGATTGCGCATCCACCGGCGCATCGGCGCCTCACCGGCGCGCCGCGCCGCGTTCATCAGCCATGCCGGACCTGCCACCTGACCGCTCATGGCAAGCTCGATCCCCACCGTCGCGACCGATCGGATGGCCGAGCGAATATGTTTATTTCCCAATACCATCCGGCCCAATGGGCCGATTTCGAGGTCGAACTTCGGACCGACCCAGATCGGTGTGCGCTGAAACACCGTGAGATGACGTGTGTCGTCGACGATGGCGGGAACCAGTTGCAGTGAAGTCGCCCCGGTGCCAATCACCGCGACGCGCCTACCCGCAAGCGCCACATCGTGATCCCACAGCGCAGTATGCAAAAGCGTCCCGCCGAAGTCGTCGACTCCCGGGATGTCGGGCATCTTCGGACGTTCCAGGCCGCCGACCGCCATCACGCAGTATCTGGCGGTGATCTCCCTGCCGCCATCGGTGATTAACCGCCACAGACTGTTTCGTTCGTCGAATTCCGCGCGAACGACGCTGGTCCCCAACCGCAGCTTCTCGCGCAGTCCGTACTTGTCCACCATGAAATCGGCGTAGTTCTGCAACTCATCGCCCGGCGCGAACAGGCGCGACCAATCGCCGCGCTGCTCGTAGGAGAAGCTGTACACCACCGACGGGATGTCGACGGCTACGCCCGGATAGGTGTTCGCGTGCCAGGTGCCACCCACCTGGTCCCATTTATCAATGATGACGAAATCGTGGATACCTTTGCGTTGCAAAGAAATCCCGGTTCCAATTCCGCCGAATCCGGCCCCGATCACCGCCACCTCGTGATCGGGTTGCTCCAGCTCAGCCGTCGTTGAATGCCGTGCGGCAGTGCTCACGGTTCGCGTCTCCTTTGACGTGTCGCGGGCTATTTGAGGTGATCGACGAGAATTCCCTTGCTACCGAATAGCTCTTGCTGCCAGCGATCCAGCAGCCTCTCGGTATCGATGTCATCCGGATGGAACCCGGGCCGCAAGTACTTGCTGACATCGCCCACAATCCCCTTGAACAACGGTCCGCCGAAGAGCCCCCGCGCTTCACGCAGCAGCCGCAGTGGCTGGCGCCGCGCAACCGGGTCGGAGAGCAGCGAGCCGGCGAGAAGGCCGAGTGCCAGCGGCGGGACGATGGTCATCGCGACGAGCATCAGACCGATCCGCATGGTCTCGGTGCCGCCGACGGCGCGGTACACGTCGAATGCCACCGACTTGTGCTCGAGCTCCTCCAGCGCGTGCCAGTTGAGCAGGTGCCACACTTCTGGATCACCCAGAATGGCCTGCACCTCCTCGCTACCCAGCGTCCGCTCGGCAAGGATCGCGGTCATGTGCTCGGCCATTGCCGTGAAGGCGAGGTGTGCACGAGCGGGGAGCATGTTCTCGAACTGGATCAACCGGTCAACCTGCCTCGGCGAATCCCACCACGCGATGGGATAACCCAATTCGATGAGCTTCTGGTTGACGCGGCGATGCTCTTGTCCGTGCACCGACTCCTGCCCGATGAATCCCGCGACGCGTTTCTTGAGCACCGGGTCGGTGATCTGCTCGGAGAACCTACGTACCGAACGGATGAATCCCTCTTCACCGGGCGGGAAGCCGCCGGACAGGCCGGCGACGAAATGGCTGTAGACGATGTCGTCTTCCACGAAGTACTTGTGGGCGCTGCCGTCGTCGCCGAAATGGAATCGGATCCGCCGGGTCTTGGGGTACGCCGCAGCTGGACTTGCCATTTCATCACTCCCTCGTGATGGAAAGTTACTGGTACTTGAAGTACTACCTTCAGTACACCATAGGACGGCGGCGGCGCGGGGCGCAATACACCGCTGCGGGTGAACCGGATTCAAGAGAACACCGGGTGACCGGTGGACTAGCTAGAGCGACAACGAGACAAGGCGCCCCGCCAGGCAGAGCCAGAAGCTAGTCGAGAGGCAAGACGATGGGGTCGTCCGGATGCAGCTCGACACCACGAGCCTTGGCGGATGCCGCCAGCCCGCCCCACACATAGACCACCAGCTCGTCGACGAGCGTTTCCTTGCTGATGACCGGCTCATCGAACCAGCGCAGGACGGCAATACCGGTGGAGGCCAGCATCGCGTCGATCACGTACTCGATGTGATCGGAGTTGCCACCGCGAGAACTGAATATCGAGCCCACCAGCTGGGCAATCGCGTCGGACAGCGGCCGCCCGCTCTCGATGAGCGATGTCGCGTTCGCGTATTGGACACTCAGCAGAAAGCGCACCAAGTTGGGCTGCTCATCGACGAGGTCGACGTAACCGGCCATTCCCGAGCGGAAAAGCTCAAGCAGGCTCAGAGACAAGTCGATGTTCGACACCACCCGCTCGACGACCAGCTCCTGAACGCGCATCGCCACCGCGGTGAAGAGGGCTTCCTTGTCGGCGAAGAAGCGGTACAGCTTGGGCCGGGAGATACCCGCGGACTTGAGGACGTCGTCGATCGAGAGATCCGGACCGAGCTCATTGATCGCGTGCAGGGTGGCTTCCACCAATTCCGCGCGAACCTTCGCACGATGCTCACGCCACCGGTCGACGCGCGCATCACCGGTCAGCTCAGGAAGGCCGCGATCGGGATACACCTGCGTTGACACGCCCACATCGTAGACCGACTACCTGGGCCTCCGGTGCGCATAGCGCGACGTAGACGAATCGAGGATTAACGAGTCCGACTGCGCCGACAGGCACCCACAAGACACGTAGCAAACAATGAGGTCGCACCGACGGCATCGATTGCTCTAGAGAGAGGTATCAACCACCCCTGCCCTACCACGGCGTATTTATCCGGCCTGCAGTTCAGCTAATGAAATGGTTGTGACTGCGCCCTAATGAGGCGCCGGCAAGTTAGTGCATTTACCAATATATTTGCCAGGAGTGGTTACTGTGTTCGCGTGGCCAGCACCAACGGCGTCCGGCGAGGGCCGGGCCGCCCGCCGAATCCGACCCGCGCACGCGAACGTCAGCGCACGCTGACCGAGGCGGCCGCGCTCGAATTCGCCGAGAAGGGCTACCACAAGGCAAGCATCACCGACATCACCCAGCGCGCGGGCGTGGGCCGAGGCACGTTCTACCTGTACTTCGACACCAAACGCGACGCCTTGGACGCGGTGATCGACAGTTACTTCCAGAGAACAGTCGCCGCGGTGAACGACACCAGCGACCTGCTGGGCAATGCGGTCGACTTTCACCAGTATCTGCGCACGGTATTCACCCGACTGTTCGACATGTTGGACAACAGCCCGGAGATCATGCAGGTCATCCTGCGTGAGGGCCTGCTCGACTCGGCGATGACCAAGCGGATGTTCGGCATCCTGGATCTCGCCGAGTCCGTCAACACCGCCATCATCGAGCGGGCCCGTGCGGACGGTGCCATCACCTCGGCCGTCGACTCCACATTCCTGGCGCACGCCATCACCGGATTGTCGATGGCGGCGACCCTCAAAGCCATCCGAGGCGAGCTTGCCGGGGATGCGCGCGAGGCCTACATCGGCTCATTTATCGAGCTAGTGCGGTCGATGACGACCATTCCCCCCACGCTCGCAAATTCTTGAGAATTCCCGTCCCAAGATCGTGAACCTCCGCTAGCCTCGGCCCTAGCCAATAAACTGACCACTGAACCAGTGAATTGCTAGACGGCCGGGTCGGGGGACCTCCGACAGCCTCGTTATGACAGCGCTCCAACCGGGACGCGTCACATATCTACCTGCGTGGGCACATGCTGCAACCTGATCAACGTGGTAACCCCACGCTTGACACATGCCATGACCTACACCACACTGAGCCACCGAATGTGATGTGGGGTACTAGATACCCACTGTTACACAGATGTCCAATAGACGGTCTGTTCATCGAGGTCAACCTCGAAATGAGAAGGTAAAGGAGCCGCTGTTGAGCTCAGCTATGAGTCAAGTAGCGGCCGAGGCGCGCGCAGAGTCCGTCACCGATGATTGGGCCGAGTACCCGGATGAGGGTTCCCTCAGCAAATCCGGCGTCGACAGCACGAGCTCTCCGGTCCCGGGAGGCGGCTTACAGCTACTCGATCGGGTCCCTCGACTTGTCAAACGTCCCGTCGAATATGCGGTCTCCCAAACCGATTCGATGCTGAAAACACTCGGGCGTTATGTCGATCTGGTGGCGCAGTCTTTCGCGTTTCTGGTGAGCGACATCGTCCGCCTGCGGCACCCGTGGCAAGACACCGTCATCCAGTCCTGGTTCATCCTGACGGTCACGGTTGTTCCGGCGATCCTGGTGTCGATCCCCTTCGGTGTCATCGTCGCGGTACAGGCGGGCAGCATCATCTCGCAGGTCGGGGCATCGTCCATCTCCGGTGCCGCCGGTGGTCTGGGCGTCATCCAACAGGGCGCGCCCATCGTCGCCGCACTGCTCCTCGGCGGCGCCGCGGGTTCAGCGGTCGCCACCGATCTTGGTGCCCGCAGCATCCGCGAGGAAGTCGATGCCATGCGGGTAATGGGCGTCAATCCCATCCAGCGGCTGGTGACGCCCCGACTGGCGGCGATTCTGTTCGTCTCGCCACTGCTGTGCATCTTCATCATCTTCGTCGGGATCTTCGCCGGTTACCTGGTCAACGTTGGTTTTCAAGGCGGCACCCCCGGCAGCTACCTATCCTCGTTCGCCGCGTTCGCGAACGTCAATGACGTCACCGTCGCGGTCCTCAAGACCTGGCTGTTCGGCGTGGTGGTCATCCTCGTTGCCTGTCAGCGCGGCCTGGAGGCCAAGGGTGGCGCGCGGGGAGTCGCCGATGCGGTGAATGCCACCGTGGTGATCGGCGTGGTCACGGTCATGGTGCTCAACACCGTGATCACCCAAATCGTCTCGATGTTCATGCCGTCGAAGGTGGGCTGAGAGTGGCCACGTCCCGTCCCTCTCGGTACTTCCCCGACGAACTACCCCCGGTCGCGCGGTCCATCTGGAACTTCACCAAGGGCGCGGGTGGCTCCGCCGAGTATCTCGGTCATCAGATCACCTTCGTCGGCCTGGTGCTGGCCGCCATACCGCAGACCATCAAGCGTTACCGACGCCAAACCGGCGTCCTGCTCGTCGACATGACCTGGGGCAACGGCTCCATCATCGTCGGTGGAGGAGTGATCGGCGTCCTGGTCTTCATGGGGATCGCGGTTGGCGCATCCGTCGGCATCGTGGGTTTCTCGACCCTGGACATGGTGGGGATGGGCTCGCTCACCGGGTTCATCTCCGCCTACGTCAACACCCGGGAAATGGCTCCGATGATCGCCGCCATCGGATTCGCCGCACAGGCGGGATGCCGCATGACCGCCGAAATCGGGGCCATGCGTATTTCCGAAGAGATCGACGCACTGGAGGCCCAGGGCATCCGGTCGATCCCGTTCGTGGTCACCACCCGCGTGATCGCCGGAGTCATCATCATCGTTCCGCTCTACGTACTGACGCTGCTGCTGGCCTACGGTTCCTGCGCCTTCATGGTGTTCTTCGTCCATAACCAGTCGCAGGGCGTCTACAAGCATTACTTCGACTCATTCGTGCACCCGATCGACGTGCTCTATTCGGTGATCAAGGCCGTGGTGTTCGTCGTCATCATCATCGCCATCCAGTGCTATCAGGGCTACTACGCGGGCGGCGGTCCCGAGGGCGTGGGTATGGCCTCGGGGCGCGCCATCCGGGCCTCGCTGGTCGCGATCGTTCTCTTCGACATGCTTCTCACGTTGCTCTTCTGGGGCAACAATCCTGGAATTCAGATATCGGGGTAAATGGGTGGCCATCTATAAAGATCCGAGTGGGCGGTCCGCAGGTCCCGTCGCTCTCAAGCTGCGCGGGCTTGCCCTGGCGTTGGTGGTCGCCGCGAGCGGCTACTCGCTCTATCAAGCCGGCATCGGCAGCTATGGCCAACCCTTCGAGCTCACGCTCATCACCAACACCATCGGTGAGGGCATGGGCCCCGGTGGCGAGGTGAAGTACCGCGGCTACAACATCGGGCAGGTCAAGTCCCTGCAGACCACCGGGTACAACAAACAGCGGATGACGGTGATCCTCGACGGCCGGCAGGCCAAGGCACTCACGTCAGATACCAAGGCGCAGTTCACATCCTCGAACATCTTCGGCACCGCCGCCGTCGAGCTCGTCAGCAATGGGGTCGGCGAGCCGCTGAAACCCGGTGGCGTGCTGGAGATCAGCAGCGACGTCAAGGCGGCATCCATCACCGGATTCCTCCGGATGGGTCAGCGGCTGGGCGCGATTCTGGACACCCGCGAATTCAACGCGATCATCGCCACATTCGAGCGCCATGCCGACCTTACCGCTCCGGTCGTGCGGTCCTTCTGGGACTTGTTCTCGATTATCGCCGATTCGCAAACGGTGCCCTTCTCCAAAACGCTGGCGGTAATGGCCTCAATGATCGAGGGCACCAACGACTTCCTGCCGGTCATCGGGTCCGCCAACAAGTTGTTGGACAGTCTGAACTTCATGGTCGGACCGGGTAACACCGAGCGGGCCACCGCCGCCCTCAAATCGTTGTCGGATCTACTGAAGGCGGCCGGCGATGGGTTCCGCGACAACAACGACTGGGTGGTTCCGTTGATTCGGTCGGTCCTGGATATCGCCGTTCCGTCCACCTACTTCCTTGGCAGCCTCGCCCCGGCGTACGACAGGCTCAACGGTCTACTCGACCGCACCACCGCGGCATTCCCCGTCGATAACGGCAAGGTGCGCCTCAATGTGCAGCTGGTCATGGACACCGCGCCAGGGCTCGCCGCAGCATTGCCGGCTGCACCCGAAGGGCAGGCCGCTGCCGCTGCGGCCATACCCGTCGGCCCAGCCCCCGGACCAACCTCTGGAGGACAGCGATGAAGCGGATGGCATTTCTGATGGCCGGCCTCACCTCGATTGTCGCGGTGGCGGTGGTGCTCACCCTGATCATCGTGAACGCCCTGCGCACGCCGGTCAACGGTCCGGTCCGGCACTTCGATGCACTGTTCACCGACGCCTCGGGGTTGATCATCGGCAACGATGTGCGCATCTCGGGGGTGCAGGTCGGCAAGGTCGAAAGGATTCATCTCGACGGCACGAATGCCCGGGTGACGTTCAATGTGCTGACGGACCATCCGCTCTACCAAAACACCACAGTCGCCATCCGATACCAGTCGCTGGTCGGCCAGCGGTACGTCGAGATCGCGCAGGCACCGAGCCCCAATGCACCCCTGGCGGCGGGCGCAACCATTCCGCTCGGGCAGACCATACCGTCATTCGATATCGCGAAGCTGTTCAACGGCTTTCGACCCATATTCCAAACACTGGACCCCGCCCAGTTCAACAGGTTGACGGAGAATATTCTGCAGCTCATCCAGGGCGACGAGCGCGGTATCGGACCGATCCTGCGGGATATCGATGCCGTCCTGAAACTCTCGGTAGACCGTCAGGCCACACTGCAAACCATCATCACGAATCTGGGTGATATCTCGAAGGACCTGAGCGGCACCTCCGACCAACTGTTCTATCTGATCAACGATCTCAACGATGTGCTGGAACCGTTCCAGAAGCAGGCCGACGAGTTCAACAGGGCGGGTAGAGATGCGCTGCCGGTGCTGCGCAGGTCGGTCAGCCTGCTGCGGTACCTCGAGAACACGGTCGACGGCGCCCAACTCCCCATGTACGACGTCATGAGCCGCACCACCCCGGGGACGCCGACCATCATGGCCGGACTGTCGCTGATTCCAGATCTGGTGCAGGGCATGCGCGACGCACTCATCGAGGAGAAAACCGCACCTCCCACCGCCTTCGAGTGCAAGAACGGGATGGTCAAGCTCCCCGGAATCGGTGAAGTGTCCTTTGCCAATCAAGATCTGGTGGTGTGCAAGTGAACGCCCTCACGCGACTCTTCCCAAGAAACCGCCCGATCCTCGACGAACATGAGGCGGCTAAACGCAATCGCCGCAACGGGCTCATCGGTGTCCTCGTCATCGCCTCGGTACTGGCGGCAACTGGAGTCGCTTTCATCAATACGAGCGGCATGAAGGACTACGCGCTGCACCTGCGGGCCTCTGGAGGCCTGCGGGCCGGCGATGACGTGCGAATCGCAGGTATTTCGGTGGGCAAGGTATCGAGCGTGAGCATCGATAAATCCTTGGTAAAGGCGACCTTTACGGTGGATCACTCCGTGCCAGTCGGGTCTGAGACGCACGCCGATATCCGCATGCTCACACCGTTGGGTGGCCACTATCTGGCCCTCTACCCCGAAGGCTCTACCCCGCTGGGAAGCACGCCCATCCCGCCTGAGCGCACCAGCGTCCCCTTCGAGATCAACGAGTTGTTCCAGAAGTTCACACCCGTGGTCAAGAAGGTGGATGCCAAGGTCATCCACGACAGCCTGATGGAAGTCGCCAATGCAGTCGAGAAGTATCCCAACGGTTTACGCGACTTCTTCACCTCGTCTCAGTCGCTCGTCAACGCACTTGCGCCGACCACCGAGGATTTCCACGCCACGCTGAACTACGCAAACGAATACCTGCGAGCGTTCAAAACGGGCAAGGACCAGCTCGCAAGAATTGTCACCATGTTGTCCAAACTCGGTGCCAAATACAGCAATTCCACGACTGATCTCATCGAGGTCTTCGTGCTGTTGCGCGACCTCGTCCGGATGCTGAACCGACTCTTCACGGCGTACGCACGCGATTACGAACCCATGCTCAACGGCCTCGACGACATCGTGGACACCCTCACCAAATACCCCGAGAAGCTCGGCAAGGCCGCCGAACAGTGGGGCCAACTTGTCGGGATCGTCTTGCCCATGCTCAGCGGCAATGGCATCACCATCAACGAGAACGACCGGGTAATTCCCGGGCAAGACGTCTGCCTACCGCACTTCTTCAGGTTTTGTTGAGGCCATTGATGACACAGCCAGTATTTGTTCAGAACATCCGGACTCGCCTCGCGGGCATGCGCCCCGGTGTGCGGGCGGGCTTGGTGAGCGCCGTCGGCGCGGTGCTGGTGGCGGTGGTCGCCGCCGCCGGAATCTTCGGAGCTCGCACTGTCTTTCCCGCCGTCAAGAACCTGGTCATGCCGTACCTGGGAAATGCCCATATCCCATTGTTGGACAACACCAGATCACTTTGCGCGGACTTCCGTGACGGGTCGGGGCTGTACAAGGGCAACAAGGTGCTGCTGCTTGGTGTCGAGATCGGGACCGTGACAGCGGTCGCCAACAAACCCGATCATGTCGAGGTCGACTTCGAGATCCCAAGCGATATGGAACTGCCCGCCGATGTGGGCGCGGCGAGTTATTCACAATCGGTGATCACCAATCGCAGTATCGAGCTGACCAGGGCGTGGAGCGAAGGACCCAAATTCGCTGGAAAGCAATGCATCTCGCTGGAGAACACCAGAACACCGGTGACCGTGACCGAGTCGTTCTCCGCCATCGGCGAGCTGGCTGACACTCTGATGCAGGCTGCTCCCGGGCAGGATCCCGCGAATTCGCCGGGCGTGCAGGCACTCAACAAGACCCTCAAGGGGGCGGCCCGGTCGCTCGACGGCGTGGGCCCCGGCTTCCGCGAGATGCTCAACAATCTCACCACGATGGTGGGCGATCCCTACAAGGCTGATGCCGACTACCGTCAGCTATTCGAAAACAGCGCCATCGTCACTTCGAACTGGTTGCAGTACTGGAACGAGTTCTCGGGTGTGGTCAAGTCACTCCCCGATGTCGCCCGGCTGATCGCGGGCATCTCCGATAACTTCTCCAGCGCTCTCGACTACCTGACAACCATTCTGCCGACACTGAACGGCATGGTGCAGCGCGCTGCCGGCCGGCTGTACAAGAACGTGTTCGACAAGCTGGTGCCCTGGATACGCGACATCCTCAACGCCTACACCCCGCACATCCTCACGTTCTTCAGCACCTTGCCGCCGGTGATCAATTGGCTGGCCGACGACATCTACCTGCCCAACACAAAGACCCACAACGTCACCTATGTTCCTCCGCGCGTTGCTATCTCACCCGAGCAGGCCAGCGCCATCTGCCAAAATCTGCGCAGTCGGAACACTCCCGGCTCACAGGCGGCGTGCGCGCCCGGTACCGCTTCGGA
>NZ_MAFC01000009.1 GCF_002013465.1 Mycobacterium sp. D16R12
GAGGTACACGGGCGGCGGGCGGGGGAGATACCCAGGGCAGGCGGCGTCCTAACGGCCGGGTGTTGCACCGATCCGGGTCTGGGCCACCCGCTGCGGATCGGACTGGTTGCATCCGGGCCGCACGGCCACGGCCAACAGCTCGCCCGGCCGTTCGGCGGGCAGCACCATCAGCACCGCGGGACCGTCGACATCGAGAGTCTGCGCGCCGAGCACGGGCGTCGAGGCGGAGAAGCCGAGGCCGGTGAGGCAGGACGCACGCCGCCCGGCATCCTCAAGATCGCCGAACGCGGGGGTACGGCCGACGAGCGCGGTGATCGCGTTCCCGGAGATCGGGAACGCGGTGTCACCCAGGGCGCTCTGCGCTGGTAGCTCCGGTGCCACGGGGGCGGCTGTCCTGGGTGCGATCTGTTGCGACAGCGAGGGACCTGCCACGGCGGTGGTGGTGTCGGAGGCGCGGTGGTTGTTCTGCGCGACCACGGTGATGGCGACGGCAACGCAGGCGGCCGCCGCCAGCCCAGCGCTGGAGTATGCGATCCAGCGACGCTTTGCCGCGGGGCGACGGCGATGGTCCAGTGGAACCGGACCGGTCACCAGGTTGAGACGGGGGTCGGCGGGCCGAGCGGAATGCGCAGCTACCGCGGGCAACGTCGACCTGGCCGACTCGGCCTGCAACGCGGCAACGATGTCGTCGACGACGGACTCGGGCACGTCGGGCGCGGGGCTCTCCATCCATGCCACCAGGTCGGTGCGTACGCGATCCAGGGCGGCCAGCGCCGTGCGTGCGTCCGGATCCTGCTCTGCCCGTTGCCGAAGTACCTGGGCGTCCCGGGCGTCATAGACGCCGGCTTGCAGGTCGGCCAGGACCTCGAGTGACAGCGGTACCTCGGCGAGGTTCACCATCTCGAGGTTACCTTCGCCTTCGGGACTGTCCGGAGGGCTGCTGACCATTTGAGTTCATTGTTCCCATATCCAGCTACCGCTGACCACGCCAGTTGCCCAATTGGTAGGCGGATCGTGACGGTGGCACACGGCTAGTAGTCGATGGTTTCCGGTTCGACGGAGCCGGCTTTGTCGAGGTAATGCAGGGCCACGGCCAGGCGTGCGCGTGCTCGCGCACAGCGGCTCTTCACCGTGCCCTCGGGCACACCGAGCAGCTCAGCGGCATCGGCGACCGAGTATCCCTGCATATCGACCGCGATGACTGCGGCGCGTTGCTCGGCGGGCAGCCGGAGCAGGGCCTTCTGAATGACGATCGAGGTATCGATGTTGGTCGAGGGGTCGTCGAGGGTGTAGACGTCCTCTTCGAGTTCGATCGGGATGTGTGCCTTGGTGCGGCGCAGACGGTCCAGACAGGCGTTCACGACAATCCGGTACAGCCAGCTGGTGACGGCGGCGTCATTGCGGAAGTTCGCGGCTCCGCGGTGCGCCGACAGCATCGCCTCCTGGAGCGCATCAGCGGCATCCTCGGGGGTGCGGCTGGTGGCCCGGGCGAGTCGGTAGAGCCGACGGTGGTGCCGGCGGAACAGCTGCTCGAAGGCCGAAGGGTCGCCGGCGACATGGGCAGCCAACAACTCGGCGTCCGAGTGCTGAGGAGTCGTGAGAACCCCCTGAACCATGCCCACACGCGCACAGTAATCAAAAACGGGGGGCGGCGTCGACCACAAGGCCGCCCCACAGCAAACTGTTATACAACTTTCAACTATCCGTAACAGCGATATACGTAACTGAACAACTTGAACCCCAGTTCAGTGGCCAAATTTGAGGTTGCCATCGGGTTTCAACTACCGCGAAAAATATAGGGGTAGAAATTGCGGAACCATACTGAATACCCTTCGATAACTGCTCGCCTGGCAGGCGATCCCGCAGCTAGGAAGCAGTTGAGACAGTGATTTCGCCGATCTCCGCATGGTGATCGCCATTGGTCGAGCCCAGCTTGTTGATCCAGACCAGCACGTGAGAGACCTGCGAGCTGCTGGTGATCGGAATCGTTGTTTTGCCGGACTGCAGTGTGGTGGTAGCGGAGATCTCCTTGGTGTCATTGATGGAGCCTGGGGTGGCCGAGTCGGCGGAACGAATCTGCACTTGCGTTCCGACACTGTGAGATTCGATGGTCACGCTGCTCAGAGCGCTCGCGGACTGCAGATCGAGCAGTAGGCCCACACCGGGTTTGAAGAGCACCGGGAAGGGATCGGCGTCAGTGTAGGTGTCCGTCGCCCACGATGTGGAAGCGTTGCCGTCCACGGCCAGACCCGCCTTGCCGGGCTGATCCGCGTCGGGGCCCGGAGGGAACACAGTCGCCTGCACAATCTTGGCCGGGCTACCTGGCTTCACGGCGTCGCCGCCCGACGACTGGGTGGGTAATCCGATGCCGATATTGATCTTGTCCAGGGGACCGACATCGCCGAAGATCCGGGTGACCCAGACGCCCAGAGCGATGCACAGCGAGATGACGAGGACTCCGACCACGCCGAGCCCGATCAGGAAGATCTTGCGGTGGCGCGCCGCCTCTTCCGGGTCCTCGTCGTCGACATCTTCGAAGTCTTCGTCGTCGGCGGAGTCCTGCAGACCCTGGAAACCCTGGGGACGGCCGACGCGCAGTGCCTGGGTGGGTGCTGCGGCGGCAGGCTCCAGCATGGTGGTGTGGTCAACGCTCGCGATGGCCGATTCCAGCCCGTCGAGTAGGTCGGCGGCGGAACCGGGATCGTCGCTCAGCGCACGTGCGGCCACATCGGAGATCTCCGCGGGGACCGTGGGAACAATGATCCGTGCTTCGACGGGCAGACCGTCGGGAGCCCGATTGGCACCGGGGAGCCCGCTTGGCTGGCCGGTTTCGGCCAGCGGCCAGCGGCGTGTGGTCAGCGCATACAGGGCGGCACCGAGGCCATGAACATCCTCATCCGCGGTGGCCGAGGACAGCGTGGCGGGGAACGCGAGCACGGCGTCCCCGTCGATGCTGATGCGCACGCGATCGGGGTGGTCGATGCTCAGTGCCGTCCCGGCCTCAAAGGCCGCGTCCGCAGCTTCTGCGAGGGACCGGACGGCCCGGCTGGCACCGACGGCAGATGGCTCGGTATCGGCGACCTCACGCAGCGAACCGCCTCGGACCCACTGCGCGACGACGATGCCGCCGGTGCCCTCGCGCACGGCGTCTAGCACGCGAGCCAGTCCCGAGGATTCAATCTTGCTGAGCCGCAGGGTATTCGAGAGGATGTCCTGTACCTGATCGGAGGTGAAGGTGGCGCCATCGATGATGGTGAGTGCCACCGGCCGATTCAGCTCGGTATCGGTGGCCTGCCAGAACTGCAGCCCGTCCGGGCCTCCATGCGAGGTGAGCAGGCGGTAGCGGCCGCCCGCGATGCTGGCACCAGGTCTCACCGAGGTGGGTGCAGCACTCCCGGACGGGGACTGGGTGGAAACAGACCGGGTCGATGACCCTGGGGTGTCTGTCACGGCCCCGCCCTTTCTCGTATCAGCACCGCCCCCGTGCGCTGGTTTGTTTGCGGTTGTCGAGTCGCCGGCGCTGCCGCCGCCGACTCGATCACCCGAATCAGGGTACGGCAGGGATGGCGCCGGGGAGTTGCCCATGACCGAAGCGTGATCTTGGATGCCGACACCGAGTCGACTGCCCAGACGGCGCTGCAGCATGGAGACCACGCTCAGTGCCTCCGGGAGCTTGACCGCCACCATGAGTCCGAAGGTGACCGTCAGCATGACGGTGCTCAGGATGGCCAGCCGCAGGACCGAGCCCAGGCCGCCACCGGCCCGGGTGAGCAGATCCAGGTCGAATCCGCGGTCGACGCCCAGGCCGATGGCAGCCGCGGTCACCGAGACGGCGAGGGTGACCAGCACCGTACGGGTTACGTCCGGACCGATGAGCAGTCCGGAGGCGCGCCCGATGCTTCGACGCAACAACAGGTATCCGCAGATGGCCCCCGCGACGAAGCCGAGGCCATTGGCGGTACCGAGGTAACCCGCGACCAGGCGGGGATCGTCGGTGAGGTGTGGGGCGATCACCGAGCCGACAATCTTCACTGCGGTGATCACGATGATCATTAGCGTGGGCGTCCATGCCTCGTGCCGCGCGTAAAACACCCGAAGCTGCAGCAGGACAAGGGCATACGCGATAAGGGTGAAGGACGAGAGTGAGATGGAGAGCCCGAGATAGTGGGCGTCACCGAGGGTGAAGTGCCCGTACGCGGAGAGAGCCGGTCCCATCGCCGGACCGCCGACGGTCATCACCGCCACCACCGGGATCAACACCACCATGGTGAGCCGGGTGGCCAGCGACACGTCCGCAACCACGGCCGGCGTGTCCTCGGCGGCTGCGTTGCGGCTGAGCCGCGGCATGACCGCGGTGAGAATGGTGACGCCGATCACGCCGTAGGGCAGCTGCAAGATCATCCAGGTCTGGTTGTAGATGATCGGCCCGGAATCGGCTGCGCCGGCGGCAATCCGGTTGGTGATGACGAAACCGAGCTGGCTGATCGCCACGTACGCGAACATGGCCATGGCCATGCCCGCGAACTGTTTGAGCCTGTCGTCAATTCCCCACAGTGGTCGCAGGGGAATCCGCTGGCGGCGGATCGCGGGGATGAGCACCAGGGCCTGGGTGACCACGCCGAGCGTGGTGCCGATGCCGAGCACCAGGAGTTTCGGGTCGCTCATCCGTGTCGGGTCGAGCGTGAGCTCACCGGGCATCAGCCAGAACAGAATCAGGGCGGCGATGGCGACGACGTTGTTCCATACGGGGGCCCAGGCGGGGGGCCCGAATACATTGCGGGTGTTGAGGATCGCCATGAACACCGAGGACAGCCCGTAGAAGAAGATCTGTGGCAGAAGCAGATACGCCAGTGCGGTGGTCAGCGGGGTGCTTACCTTCGGGTCAGTGCCGAGCAGCAGTGAGGCGAGCAGCGGTGCGGCCAGCACCGACAGCACCGTCGTCAGTAGGAGCAGCGTGCTGGCGATGGTCAGCAGCTTGCGGATGAATGCTTGACCGCCGTCGGCGTCTTCCCGCTCGGCGCGCGTGAGTACCGGAATGAATATGGCGGTGAAGGTGGCCTCGAGCACCAGTGCGGCAATGATGTTGGGCAGCTGGTTGGCGGTCGAGAACGCGCTCGCGGATGCGGCGCCCAGTGCCGCGGTGATCAACAGCAGCTTGATGAAGCCGGTGATCCGGCTGACTAGGGTGGCCACCGCCATCGAACCCGAGTGCGCGACGACCGCCGCGTCCGAGAGCTCTTCGATGGTGTCGTCGGATTCGGGATCGGGGAGCGGGTCCAGCGGCCGCCTCATCGCTGCCACTGGGGGCCCCTCCCGGTCGCGGGGGCCTCGTCCTCGCGATCCAGATCCGCACGGTCGGGCTGACCGCGGAACCGGTGCCACAGGCGCCGGCCCGTCAGCGCAAAGAGGACCGTCGCGGCACTGATGGTGATGAAGAACAGTGGCTTGCCGTACGCGTTGGAGTGCACGGACAGACGTACCGAATCGCCCAGCGGCAGACCGTCGGGCGTGTGCAGCGTCACGTCCACCGCCATCCGCTGGGAAACGTTGACCTCTACGGGCACCTTCACCGGCAAGAATCCGGGCGGAATCTCTTGCACACCAACATCTGTCGCACTCATGCCGGCGGGTGTCTCGACGCGGAGGGCGACGCGGATAGGTACCGGAAGCTCGTTGCGCAGCACCAACGGCAGCGGGCTGTGCTCGGTGGCCAGTGTGTAGGAACCACCAGGATTGACGACGGTGACGGCGTTGAACAGATCGCCGACCGTACGGCGGATGGCGGAGAGCCGCTCCTGGGCGGTGTCGTCACGCGCATCAGGCGGCACACTTTGGCTCACGGCGCGCAGGGCGTCCTGGCGCAGCGGATCGGTGTACTGGACACCGGTGAGCCCGGTGCGAGCATCCACGGTCAGTGCGGCGGTGAGTCCCCACAGCCTGCGGACCTCGTCGCCCAGCCCCAGCGACACCCCATCGTCTACGGCCCCCGGCGAATCCACGCCGAAGGCGGTATCCACCGGATTGGCCTGGGCGCCGGCCCGAGCCTCGCCGATGACCGTCGGTAGTGGGCGCGGTATCGCAAGTCCGGCGTGCAGAAGAGTGGAGGTACCAGACAGGATGGCGCGGGCCTCGCCGTCGGACAGATCCCAGGTGGCGTCGGGTAGCAGAATCGTCTGGCGGGGAGTCTGCTGGGGAGTGAGAGCCTGCCAGGCCATCGCGCCGAGCGCGTCCTGCATCCGCGCTACGCGCGAATCATGTTGCAAGGTAAAGCGAAGCGAAGCCGGCACGTACTCGGGGGTGGTGGGTGTGCGACCGATGGCGCTCAGCGCGGCACCCACCGACGGATCGAAGGGTGAGGCGACGATGGTGTCGGACACTCGGCGTGCGTTGAAGTCGGGTGGTGTCTCCTGACCCGAGGGCAGGGCCGATACCGCAACGGTCGGCCCAAGTCCGGTGAGCAGGTCGATACCGGCCTTCGAGAGGTGGCCGTCGCCCAGGAGGGTGGCGCCGCGCAGGCTGTTGATTCCCAAAATCTGATCGAGCACATCGGCGGCGCCGGTGGTGGCCTGGTGGGCGAGGCCTTCGTCGGCCATCTGAGCGACCGCGTCCAAACTGGCCTGCGCGTAAGGCAGGGGGGTGATGCAGGTGTGCCTGGCCAATGTCCGCAGCCGCTCGAGCCATGCGACGGCGAGTCCCTGTCCGGTGCCGGGGTGTACGGGACCGGCGAGATCGGCGGCGTTATCGAGAACCTGGTACCCCAGGGTCATCTCGTTCACCGTGACCAGCAGATCGGGGTCCACGGCCACGCAGACCGTGCGGCCCAGGTCTCCCTTGGGATCGACGGCAGCGTCGGTGGCGAACTCCAGGGCGCCCAGCAGCGCGTCCAACCGTCCCCCGGGGGACAGTGAACGTTCCAGTTGATCGTCGAGCAGCCGCACCGGCGCCGGTCCACCGGGCTGGCCGGGCACCAGCCGCGGACGGTCGGCCAGGGGCCACAGCAGAGTCAGACCCACGGGGCGAGAGGTGTCGGGGGCGACTTCGGGTTCGGAGTCAGCACCGGTCGGGGGTGGAACTCCGAGAACCGGGAGCAGAAAGCGGGCGTCGTCGAGCCGTGCGGCGGCCCCGTAGTCCGGAGTGCCATTGACATTCACCAGGGCCGGATAGACCCCCGGTGCGGCGATGTTCCAGGTCGGTCCGGTGCCGCCGCGCAGCGGGAAGGCAAGGGTGAAGGGACGTTGCTGCCCCTGCGCGAGAGTTCCTGCGACAGTGACGAACTCGCCTACCGGCTGGTACTGGTCATGGCGGCCATGAAGACTGGCGCGCAGCTCGGAGCTGGTCGCGACGGCCTCGGCTCGCTCCAGCCGGACGACGACATCGGTGACCGGCCGATCGCCGACGTTGGTCACAGTGCCTCGTACGGTCACCATTGAATCGACGGTGGTGACGGTCTGCGGGTTTACCTCGTCGAGGACGACCTTGAGGAACTGTCCGTCTCGATAGGCGTGCGCGCGGGGCGTGGACCATGGGGTGCCGAGCAGGACAAGCGCGAGGACGGCAAGTACTGCCGCCGCACGCGTCGCGTTGCGAAGCGTGAGGCGGGTCATTGTTGCGGTCCGCGCCCGGTTCGCCGGCCCGGTGTCCTATGGGTACTCGAGTGCGTTTGAGGCCGCCGTCTTGGCGTGGATTGGGGTAGGGGCGGCAGCGATTCGGGCCCCCCGGAGTGCAGTTTGTCGATGAGGTGGCCGGCCACCTCGGCGAGCCGACGTTCGTCGGCGTACGCCAGACGGCTGGGCAGCTCGCCAAGGGGAACCCAGGCGACCTCGGTGACTTCGACATCGTCATCGGACAGCTCGCCGCCCAGGGAGCGCATCAAATAGTGGTGCACGGTCTTGTGCACGCGGCGGCCCTCGGTGACAAACCAGTAGTCGATGCTGCCGAGTGCGGCGAGCACGCTGCCGCGGATACCGGTCTCTTCGGCGACCTCGCGGATCGCGGTCTGTTCGGCGGTCTCGCCCTGCTCGATATGGCCCTTGGGCAGCGACCACAGCATGCGGCCGCGCCGGTCGGTGCGCCCGATCAGGGCGGCCACCTGGCCATCCTTGGGGCCGTCGATTCCGGCGATGACCAGGCCACCGGCGGAGGTTTCGCGGACGGTACGCAGTGAGGCTGCTGCGGTGCCGCCCTTCGTGCGCCCGCGCCCGCGGCCTTTTCCTCCCGTGCCGGGTGCCCCATCGGATCCAGAGGGAGTGGCAGCGGCAGGTGCGGCCGCCGGAGTACCGGCGGCTTGCGCCCGGCCCTGTGCTCGACCCTGCGATCGGTTACGCCGACCGCGGCGCGACCCTCTGCCGCGCGCTGAGGCAGCGTCCGAGCCGGGTTCGTCCGACGACCCACCCGTGCGGGAACCGCCGGAGGAGTCAGACACCCATGTGATAGTAGTTCCCGCTACTGAGAGCCCTTGCGATACGCGCCGGTAGGCTGCCCGACGTGCCCGAATCGATACCGACGACCGAGCTGTTGGCCACCGCCGCGGTGACCCTGAACCGGCATCAGAAGATGCTGTCGGAGTTGGGTGCGCTCTTCGATTCTGCGGGCTTTGACCTGTATCTGGTGGGCGGCACTGTCCGCGACGCACTGCTGGGCAAGTTGGGCACCGATCTGGATTTCACCACCGATGCTCGCCCCGAGCAGGTGCAGGAATTGGTGACCGGCTGGGCCGAGGCCATCTGGGATACCGGTATCGCGTTCGGCACTATCGGGGTGGCGCGCAAGGGGCAGCGGGTGGAGATCACCACCTTCCGCAGCGACAGCTATGACCAGCAGACGCGCAATCCCGAGGTGGTTTTCGGCGACAGCCTCGAGGGCGATCTGGTGCGCAGGGATTTCACCGTCAACGCGATGGCGGTCAAGATCGGGCCGGACGGGCCCGGAGAGTTCTGCGATCCGCTCAATGGGCTGGAGGCGCTGCGCGCCGGGGTGCTCGATACCCCGGCGGCTCCGGAGATTTCCTTCGGCGATGACCCGCTGCGCATGCTGCGCGCGGCCCGGTTCGTTTCGCAGCTCGGCTTCACGGTGGCGCCGCGGGTGCTGGCGGCACTGGATGCGATGTCCGGCCAATTGGGCCGGATAACCGTCGAACGAGTGCAGGTCGAGCTGGACAAGTTGGTCCAGGGTGCGCATCCGGTCGCCGGAATCGATCTGTTGGTGGACAGTGGGCTGGGCGCCGTGGTGCTGCCCGAGGTCGGCGAGATGCAGCTGACCATCGACGAGCATCACCAGCACAAGGACGTGTACCAGCACTCGCTGACGGTGCTGAAACAGGCGGTGGATCTCGAAGACGAGGGCCCCGATCTGGTGCTGCGCTGGGCGGCGCTGCTGCACGACATCGGTAAGCCGGCCACCCGTCGGCACGAGGACGGCGGCGGGGTGAGCTTTCACCACCACGAGGTTGTCGGGGCCAAGATGGTGCGCAAGCGGATGCGTGCCCTCAAGTACTCCAAACAGATGGTCGACGACGTCTCGCAGCTGGTCTATCTGCATCTGCGGTTCCACGGGTACGGCGACGGCACGTGGACCGATTCAGCGGTGCGCCGGTACGTCACCGATGCCGGGCCGCTGTTGCCCCGGCTGCACAAGCTGGTGCGCGCGGACTGCACGACGCGGAACAAGCGGCGCGCGGCCCGGCTGCAGGCCAACTATGACGGGCTTGAGGAGCGCATCTCCGAGCTCACCGCTCAGGAGGATCTGGCGCGGGTGCGGCCCGACCTCGACGGCAACGCGATCATGGAGCTGCTGGGTGTGCCCGCCGGACCGATTGTGGGACAGGCCTGGCGATTTTTGAAGGAGCTCAGGCTGGAGCGGGGTCCGCTCGACCACGAGGAGGCGGTCGAGGCGCTGCGGGAATGGTGGGCGGCCCGCGGCGAGTCCTGATCAGGCGAGCATGTCGTAGCCGAGCTTGCCGACCATCACCACGACCACCACCAGCAGCACCACCCGGACAAATCCCGCGCCGCGTCCGAGTGCCATATGCGCACCGAGCTGAGCACCCGCGATGTTCGCGACACCGAGCGCAAGCCCCAGCAGCCACAGCACGTGGCCCTGCGACGCGAAGACGATGAGTGCCCCCACGTTGGTGCCGGAGTTGAGCACCTTGGCGGTGGCCGAGCTTTCCAGGAACGTCATCCCCGCGACGGCGGTCAACACGATGATCATGAACGTCCCGGTGCCGGGGCCCATGATGCCGTCGTAGAACGCGATGAGGATGGCGGCCACGGCGAGTGCGGTGAGGGTGGCGGTCTTGGTGCGCGCGGTCTCTGTGGTCGAGGTTCCGAACTGAGGGCGTGTCGCGACAAACACCCCCACCGCCACCAGCAGGACCAGCACCACGGGCTTGAACACCGATACCGGTAGCCGTGAGGCGGTGTACGCACCCGCACTGGAGAACGCTGCCGCGACGACGAAGGCTCCCAGTAGCGCGCGCCAGTTCAAGGGCGTCTTGGGGAAGAGCCGGATGGCGGCCGATGCGGTACCCGACAGCGCGGCGAGTTTGTTGGTGCCCAGCGCGGTCGCCGGGGTCATCCCGGGGAAGACGAGCAGCAATACCGGGATGAGAACGAGCCCGCCGCCACCCACGACCGCATCGACCCAGCCGGCGGCGGCCGCTGCACTGAGAAGCAGCGTGAGCGTTGGGGCATCCACGGGGTCAGAGATTACGGATGGAACCGAATCGCTGTGGTTCCCCTCCTATCTATGTGAACCGAAATCAGCGTGCGTTCTGTCGGGGCGGTTATCCACAGGCCCGAAGACGACGGAACGCCCGGGCTCGTCGGGGGCTCGTATCGGATATGGACTACTGCCTTGGTGGGGGAGACGGCATCGTCACCGCGTGGGAAGCGCCACCCAATGTCGACCTGGACGGCGACGGGATTCTCGATGCGGTACGCCTGGATTTCGACGGTGACGGGTTGTTCGACGACGTGATGTGGGACGCCGACGGTGACGGCTCGGCCGACCACAGTGTCCTCGACGTGGACAACGACGGTAGGCCGGAGGCGTACTTCACCGATGATGGCTTGGGCACGTGGGCGTTTCACGTGGAACGAAGCGGTTCGATCAGCTGGTTCGGTCTTGACGGGGTCGAACACCCCGGTGGTGCAGCCGATATCGACGCGGATGGCAGACCCGAGCAGCTGCTTGATGTCGATGGCGACGGTGACGCCGAAAGAGCCTTCCGCACGGGTGAATCCGGCTCGTCCGTCTATGCCGACACCACGGGCGACGGTCGCTGGGATGTCGAGCTCATCGACGGTGACGGCGACGGCATCGCCGATGCGGCCCGGCCGCTGGGACCCCCGCGCCCGTCAGCGCAGAGTGCGGTCGAAGGCCCGCCCTAGCGCAGCTGTCCACGCGACCGTGGGATCGGGCTCGCCGACCACCCACAGTGGATGGTCGACGCTGAGGCGTCCGTTGCAGGTGGTGATGAAGAAGCTCGGGGGGAGTGTCGTGGCCCGTAACCCGATGCGCCAACCACGCACGGTGGCGCGAAAGTCGTGTATGTGCAGTGCCTCCGGCAGACGCAGCGGAGGTATCCGGCCCCAGTTCGTGATCATGAGCGGATTTTCGATGGACTGCTGCGGCTGTGGATGGCGCAGAAATGCTTGGTGCACACTGTGATCCGCAAGGCCACCCGCCAGAGAATCCAGTACTGCGCGAGCCAGGCGCAGGGGGTCATCATCGGGTGCGACGGCGAGCATCGCGGTGTCGGCCCCTTGGATCACCGTTCCTTCCGCCGCAGCGATGGGTGCATCTGTCCGCGTGCGCAGGTCCACCGATGAGGTGAGGCCAAACGCGACCTGGCCCCGCGACCGTGAAAGCGCGTGAGCGGCCAGCAGAACCGCGGCACACACGACCCCGTGCACGGTGAGGCCGGCCGCGCGGGCCGCGTCGAACAACCGCGCGGTCTGCTCGCGCCCGAGCCGGGTACGCCCGTGCCGAACAACGACCGTCGCGTCGACCGTCGTCTGCGCCCGTGGCGCGGGGGGCGCACCGGCCTCGGGTATGACGTATCCGCGATCGGCAAGGAACTGCTCCAGCGAGATGGCGAGTGGATGGGAGCGGATGGTCCCCGCCGATCCCGTCTCGACCACGCGGGAGTAGAGCGAGCACAGAACTTCCAGGTAGTTCAGGGCAGCACCCGCGTCGGCGATGCTGTGGTGGATCAGCAGGGTCAGCCGAAAGTCATTGCCGCGCTGGGACACGTCGATGGCACAGACTGCGTTGGGCTCGACAATGGTGAATCCTGCCCGGGGTAGAGCGGTGCCATTGCCCATCTGCAGTGCCGGCGGATGGGGAGCGCATTGAAGCGCGTACCCGTGCCCGGCGGGCACGATCTGCGCGTTCAACACCGGGTAGCTCGCCAGCAGCGCGTGGAAAGCGGTTGTCAGGGCGTCGATATCGAGCACGCCGATTCCGAACGCCGAGTACGCGACGGTGCTGCGGTTGCCCGCGAACATCGCCTCTGAGGGATCGAGCGCGCGGCCGGTTATCGCGGCTGCTACCCGCGGCCTTCACCGGGCGGGCCTGCGAAGGCCTGCGCGATGGACAGCCACTTCTGCGCGTCCTCCCCGGTGGCCTGCAGATCCAGCTCGGCGCGGGGCCGGCGCTGCGTCACCAGGTAGCAGAAATCGATGGCCGATCCGGTGACGCGCTGGGCGGCATCTTCGGGACCCCAGGCCCACGTATCGCCGTCGGGCCCGGTCAGCTCTACGCGGAACGGTTCGGCCGGGGGCGCCAGTGAATGTACCGAGAACGCGTAGTCCCGGGTCCGAACACCAAGGTGAGCAATGGATTTCAGTCGAGCGGTGGGCGCGGGGACGACTCCGAGCGCATCGGCGACGTCAAGGGCGTGCGCCCATGTCTCCATCAGGCGTGCGGTGCCCATGGAGGCAGGGCTCATCGGCGGTCCGTACCAGGGGATCTTGACTCCGTCCGGCACCGCGCGCAGTGCGGCATGCAATTGATTGCGGGTATCGCGCCAGCGGGTGAGCAGCTCGGCCGGAGGGGTCTGCGCGGTTTCCTCGGCGGCCTTGTCCACGAATCCGAAGGGATCGGCCAGCGCCTTGGGCAGCTCGTTGGCGAACCCCTCCGGATCGGTGACCGCGAGCAGCGACTGCGCGTCGGTCCAGTGCAGGTGGGCGATCTGGTGGGCGACGGTCCAACCTGCCGCGGGCGTATCCCGTGCCCAGCTCTCCGCGGGCAGTGGTGCGACCAGTGCGTCGAGCCCATCGCTCTCATCGCGCAGGTCATCGATGACAGCGTCAGCGGTCGAGGTCACGGGCGTGTCCTTCCGGGTCGGGTTGGTTCGGTTCGGCCGGGCTGGGCCAAAGGGTCCGGGTCATGTGCACGATCAGGCCGATCAAGTAGATCACTGCACCGGAGAAGGCCAGCCAGTGCGCGTGCGTGATGAAGGCGGCGGCCACGCTCATGGCACCGGTGAACGTCACCCAGAACAGCGAGTCCTGTACGGCGAAGACGTGTCCCCGCAGGGCGTCGTCGACGTCGGTCTGCATGCCGACGTCGGCGCACAACTTGATCACCTGTCCTGCCATCCCGAGGCCGAACGCGGCAGCGAGCACTATGGGCACGTACAGCCCGGAGGCAATCAGCTGCAGGACAACGGCACCACCGAGAGCCATCCCGAGGGTGCGCCCACGGCCGAATCGCCGCAGCAGGGCGGGGGTGGAGACCGTTCCCAGGAATGACCCGATGCCGGTGCAGGCCAGGAACAACGCCGCGGCGCCGATACCGGCGAACAGCGATGCGTTGTTGCGCACCAGAACCAGGACCAGCAAGGTATTGATGCCGAACACCATGCGGTGGGCGGCCAGACCGATGAGTGCGTCGAACACCGAGGGCGTGCTGACGATGGTGCGCGCACCGTGCAGCCAGCCGGTGGCCACGGCGTAGACGGCTGAGCCGTGCACGGCGCGCACGCTGTCATCCGGGCCCAACCGGTCACCGGGAAAGCCCGAGGCCACCCATGCCGCCGCCGTTGCGGGCACGATCACCAGGAAAATGACTGTGGCAGAACCCAAGTCCCCGGCGCCGAAGACGGCCCGCAGCATCAGCATGAAGTTGGCACCACCGAAGGTGGCGGTGGCGCCGACAGCGGTGGCCACCGAGTTCATGGTCGCGACCTGATCGCGAGGCACCACGTGGGGCAGGGCGGCCGATAGGCCCGATGTCACGAACCGGGTGACCCCGTTGACAATCAGCGCGCCCAACAGCAGCACGACATCGTCGGCGCTGAAGGCCAGTTCGATACCGACGATGGCCACCAGCAGTACCCGGAGCAGGTTGGCACAGATCAAGACCGCACGCCGGTCCCATCGGTCCAACAGCGCGCCCGCGAACGGACCGATCGCCGAATACGGCAGGAACAGCACCGCGAACGCGCCGGCGATGGCCCACGGCTCGGCCTCGCGCTCGGGGTTGAACAGCAGGGCACCGGCCAGCCCGGCCTGAAAGAGTCCATCGCTGAACTGGGTGAGCAGCCGCACCCACACAAGCCGCCCGAAGTCGGGGAGATCGTGGATGGCGTGCCACAAGCTCAGCGGCGAGTGGCGCGCATTCATGTGTGTCGCTTTCGTATGTCGAGATCGGGCCGCAGGAATCACGGGAAGGAATCGGGCGGACTGCTTAACGCCCACACTACAAATGTGTAGCGGTTGGTCGAGCACAAGTCATGAAACGGCAAACGATGTCATGATATTGAGGTGGCGCACGGCGACGAGCCCGAAGAGGGCGAGGCATATGGCGAGGGCTACATGGCGCCGCCCGCACATCGCCTGCGGGCGGGCACCTTGCTGATCGCCAACACCAACCTGTTCGAGCCGACCTTCCGGCGCAGCGTGATCTTCATCGTCGAGCACAACGACGGCGGCACTCTGGGCGTGGTGCTCAACCGCCCGAGCGAGACCGCGGTGTACAACGTGCTGCCGCAGTGGGCCAAGCTCGCCAGCAAGCCCAAGACGATGTTCATCGGCGGGCCCGTCAAACGTGATGCGGCGTTGTGTCTGGCGACTCTGCGGGCCGGTGTCAGCATCGACGGTGTGAAGGGCCTGCGGCACGTGGCGGGGCGGATGGCCATGGTCGATCTGGATGCCGAGCCCGAGGATATCGCCCCGCTGGTGGAGGGCGTCCGGGTCTTCGCCGGCTACTCCGGGTGGACGATCGGTCAGCTGGAGGGCGAGGTCGAGCGCGACGATTGGATCGTGTTATCCGCGCTGCCCTCCGATGTGCTGACAGACGCGAGCCATGACCTGTGGGCCACGGTGCTGCGACGTCAGCCGTTGCCGATGTCGTTGTTGGCGACACACCCCATCGACGTCAGCCGCAACTAGACCTATAGATCGTCCCCCACCGAAGGATCGGAGGGGATGACGGCCAGGCAGAAGTCCTCACCGAACGGCGTCAGGTGGATGCTACGGCGGACGGTCTTATGCGCACGGCCCGCTCGGCGGCACGCCGCGACGACGTCCGGCTGCACCTCCAACACCTGATAACGCTCGGCCGCAACCGATTCCGGAGATGCGCGAACCAGGCCGAGCCGTACCAGATTGTTGGTGTAGGCATTGTTGCGGTCGGTGTAGCGGCAGCCGGAACGTTCGGCGACCATCGACAGACCCTCGGCGATCATCTCCGAGCCGACGTCGAACGGGCGGCTGGTGCGTACGTCCACCACCGGTTGCGCGCCGTGCGCAGCGAGGAACCGCAGGATGCGCGCCTCATCGGGCGCCAGCTGATTGATGATCCGGGCGTAGGCGGGATGGGTGTCCTCCACGTCGCTGACATCGGCTGAACGCCGCAGCAATTCGGCTCCACGCCGGCGCAGTTCATCGCAGTCGGCGGAGCCCGACTCGGTGATGTCGATCGTGACGCGAGACGGGGCGGCCTTTTGCGGTTTGGTGATCGTGAGTCCGGAGGAGTCGCTCGGCAGCTGCAGTGCATCGCGCACGGCGCCCAGAACATGCTCGGTGGCCGACAGGGCGATATCGGTGGCGGACCGGCCCGCCCGGACGTCGTCGATGATCTTGGTGCCCGTGGTGGTGGCGACATCGGCCGACCACTTCACGCCGCGCCACCAGGTTTTCGCGGCCAGCATGGCGACCCCTTGGACAACGCGATCGGGCCGGAGCTCACGATTGTTGTGCGCGGGAACGGGCGTGTTATTGGTCATCGGGCATCATCTTGTCAGGTCGATTCGGGGCACGTGTCATCCCGCTGGCGGGAAGATAAGCAGGTGGGCCAGGCCGCCGGCCGCACCGAGGACCGCGCCGTGTACGAACAGCAACCACTCGTCCTGTTTGACCGCCGAGCGCAGCAACTCATTGAAATCGTCGAGTGAGAGCTTGTGCATCTGGGTCGAGACGAAGGCACCGATCTTGCCTTGGCGTTGCTTGTTGAACTCGGGATCGGAAAACGCCAGGGGCGCGAATCCGGTTGCCTCGATGGTGACGGACTCGGTGATCTGGTCGTATTGGCGCCTGCCAACGGCTACCCGAATGGCGCGGCGCGCGGGCCCGAGTGCTTGCTCCAGTGCCGGCCGGATGCCGTCGGCCAGCATCTGTCGGGTGCGGTCCGAACGTGGCCCGTTGAGCATCTCGTTGCCGATGTTCTCCAGGGTGATGACGTTCTCGGAAATGGTGCGCGCGTACTCCTCGGAGATCTCCGACTTGCGCTTGATGAAGAGACCCTGGCGCCACGGCACCCACTTGTTGGGATGCACGGGTTCGAAAATCATCGTGATGCCGAGGTAGTTCACGATGTACCCGATGACGATGCCACCCAGTGGCAGCACGATCCACGGAGTCCACCAGTGGTGGGGAACCGAGTGCAGGATCGCGACGAGTACGAAGCCCATGGGATAGCCGAAGTAGAACCCGAAGTTCTGCATGAACTGCAGTTCTTTTTGTCCCATGGTCCGGAAGATGTCGTTGAGCAGCTTGGGATGAGCGGTGAGGTACCGGATGATCATCAGCTTGGCGTCGACGAGTTGCCCGATGTTCTCGCCGATTTGATCGGTCATGCTCTTGACGATCTGCGGAAGCTGATTCTCGATGCGCTTGAACATCATCTCCCGCAGTGCCGGCGGCAGGTTGTGCCACAGCTGCGGGTCTTCGCGTTCCATGATCTTGGTGATGACGCTGCGAATCTCTGTTTTGGCAATCAGTGCAAGGTGATTCGCGATGAGGTCCGGTTCGAGCTGCTCGTAGAAGTCCGAGATGCTACCGAGCTTGGCAAGACTCTTGTCGACGGCGATGCTGGCCATCTTCTCTGCACGCGACGGCACAATGCCCTGCCACCCGAACCGCCCGTCGGAGGTGATGGCGGGAATCACCTGCACGCGTCGGGGCAGGAAGGCGTACAGGGTGCGCAGTCCCGGAATGCGCCAGCCGTAGAAACGCAAGGGTGCGAACAGCATCAGCACACCGGTCCAGTTGGTGATGTATCCGATGATGCCGGTGAACAACGGCACGGTGAGCAGATCCACCATCAGCTGGTCGTCGCGATAGATGTACGCGGCGATACCCGAAGCGAGCGTGAGAACACCAACGAGGATGAACTTGACCATCTGCTTGGTGTCTTTCACGGCTCCCTTTCTGACCACACCTGTCTACGAGTGCCCGGGAACATAACACCAAAAATTGGGCCGACATGGGCGAATACGGATCACATTGAGATGAGGCGACGCTGACGTGTCTAAAGATTGGACATGTCAGGGCCGCGCGCACACGGATGAGCCGCTTGCGCGAAGACCATCACGCACGGATGAGCCGCTTGCGCGAAGACCGTCACCCCCGGATGCGCCCGCACTGGGGCAGCCGCCGCAGGAACTGCCGCAGCCGCCCGAGGACGACATCTGTTGTGCGGCGGTGGTGTAGCGCGCGACCTGCCAGGCCGCCGCACCCATCGTCACGACGGCAGTGGCGCCACACACCACCAGTCCCACCAAACCGATTGCAGCGGAACCAAATAGCGCGGCGAGCGCGCCTGCGGCGAGGATCAGGGCCGCTGCGGCCTGGGCGGGCGCGAGCATGCGCTGCGGGCTGCCGTGCGGTGCCCGGAGGAACGCCGCCGCCGACAACGCGGCCAGCAGCCCGCCGAGGGCAATGGTCACGATGGCGGCGATCAACACCCGCTCAGTTTAAGCCGGATACGAGGCCGCTTATGCCGCGGGCGGCGCCGGTGGGATCAGCGGAGGCAGGGTGGGCAGAGGTGGCAGGCCCGGAATGCCCGGTGCCGGCGAAGGCGGCGCGTTGGGGTCCGCGGGCGCGGGTGCCCCCGGAGCAGGTGTGACGGGTGCACCGGGCACGGCGTCCGGATCGGCGAGCGCATTTGGATCGGCTACCGGCGCGGTGACCGGTGCGGCATCTCCGAAGCGCAGCCCGTTGACGATCAGGTCGGTGGCGGGGGCCTCGGCGATGGCGTTGCCGACGGTCGTGGTGACGGCGAGCTGGACCAGGTACCGGTCTTTACCTTGCGTGATGATCGCGGCCCGGCGCGAGGTGTTGAGGGTTTCACCGTCCTGACGGAAGGTGCCTTCCACGACCGAGGACGGGACACCCTGGTAGGTGACCAGCGAGGCGTCGGTCGGCTGCCAGCCCTGCAGAGCCTTGGCCTCGACTGGGCCATGGGAGACGGCTTCGTTGGTGTCGAACTCGCCGACAAGCTTGCTCATGGTGACCTGCGCGTTGGACTGGTACAGCCCGGTGCCGTTGGCCTTGCTGACAATCACTTGGTAGGCGTTGGGGACATTGGGGTCCGGCACATTCGCCCAGTTGTTGGGTATCGGAATGCTGATGCGCGGTGCGCCGTGGCTGTTCTTGGTCAGCGGTTCCAGCTTGACGTTCTTGGAAGCGAAGAATTCCGTCAGGGTGCCCTCGTTAGCGGGCGCGAGCCCACCGATCGGCGCGGAAGGCTGCAGCGGATTCGTTGACGCCGTGGGGGCGGTCGCCGGTGCGGCAGCCGCATTGGGGATGGCCGGTGCGACGGGAGCCGACGTGGCGGCGTTCGGAGTGGCCACCGGTGCCGGGGGCACGGGTTGTGGGTCCGCCAGTGCGATGGCGGTGGTCCCGGCGAGCAGTGCCGCAACGGAGGCCGTGGCCGCCGCGAACCTGATTGAATACCGTTTGGTCTTCACCTTCTCTGTCCTTCCGGCTCTGTCCAGTGCGTCGTGTGAGTTGTCTGCGCGTTGTGGACGACAACCGTGGGCGCGGAGGTGTCGACCTCGATGTCGACAGGCAGGCTCTCGGTTGTGGCGGTCCCGAAGTTAATGAGCGCACCTGAGAAACCACCCCGGACACCCCCGGAAGTGGCCGGATTGTGACCAGAGTGATTAACTCCCGTCGCCAAAGCGGCGATTTCTGTCGCTGAGCTGCCGCATTTACCCTTGAGGCGTGACTGAAGCCCAGCAGGACGCCGGCAGAGCTACTGAGGAAACCGCTGAATTCCCCAAGCATCGCTACTCCGCGCAGCTCGCCGGGCAGATCGAGCACGACTGGCAACAGAATTGGGCCGACCGCGGCACGTTCCATGTCCCGAATCCGGTGGGGTCGCTCGCACCGACCGACGGCACCCCGATTCCCGCGGACAAGATGTTTGTCCAGGACATGTTCCCCTACCCGTCGGGTGAGGGGTTGCACGTCGGACACCCGCTGGGCTACATCGCGACGGATGTTTTTGCCCGCTTCCACCGGATGCGCGGCGCCAACGTGTTGCACGCACTGGGGTTCGACGCGTTCGGGCTGCCCGCCGAGCAGTACGCGGTGCAGACCGGCACGCACCCGCGGGTGCGCACCGAGGCCAACATCGTCAACTACAAGCGGCAGCTGGGGCGGCTCGGACTTGGCCATGACTCACGCCGCAGCTTCGCGACCACCGACGTCGACTTCTACAAGTGGACTCAGTGGATTTTCCTGCAGATCTACAACGCCTGGTATGACGTCGAGGCCCAGCGGGCCCGCCGCATCGACGAGCTGGTGGCCGAATTCGATTCCGGTGCGCGTACGCCCGCCGACGGCACGGTGTGGGGTGAACTGAACGACGGGCAGCGCGCCGATCTCATCGACTCCTACCGCCTGGTGTACCAATCGGACTCGGTGGTCAACTGGTGTCCTGGGTTGGGCACCGTGCTGGCCAACGAAGAGGTCACCTCGGATGGCCGCAGCGAGCGGGGGAACTTCCCAGTTTTCCGTAAGCGGTTGCGGCAGTGGATGATGCGAATCACCGCGTACTCCGACCGGCTGATCGACGACCTGGAGTACCTGGACTGGCCCGACAAGGTCAAGGCGATCCAGCGCAACTGGATCGGCCGGTCACAGGGTGCGTCGGCGTTGTTCCCCGTCGCAGGCGTAGGCGATATCGAGGTCTTCACCACCAGGCCCGACACACTTTTCGGTGCCACCTATCTGGTGCTGGCCCCCGAGCATCCGCTGGTCGATGCGCTGGTCGGCGACGGCTGGCCGGAGGGGACCGACGCCAGGTGGACCGGCGGTCAGGACTCGCCACGTGCGGCGATCGACCAGTACCGGCGCTCCATCGCGGCCAAGAGCGATCTGGAACGTCAGGAGAACAAGGAAAAGACGGGCGTGTTCACCGGCGTGTACGCGACCAACCCGGTGAGCGGTGATCCGGTGCCGGTGTTCATCGCGGACTATGTGCTGGTGGGCTATGGCACGGGAGCCATCATGGCGGTGCCGGGACATGACCAGCGCGACTGGGATTTTGCGCATGCCTTTGGTTTGCCTGTGCGGGAAGTGATTTCCGGCGGTGATGTCACGGAGGCCGCATACACGGGCGATGGTGCGCTGGTGAACTCCGACTACCTGAACGGGCTGGACGTCCTCGCCGCCAAGGCCGAGGTGACCCGCCGGCTGGTAGACGACGGACAAGGCGAATCGCGCATCGAATACAAGCTGCGCGACTGGCTCTTTGCGCGGCAGCGCTATTGGGGCGAGCCGTTCCCCATCGTCTACGGCGAGGACGGGCGACCGCACGCATTGGGCGAGGACGTGCTGCCCGTCGAGCTGCCGGAGGTCGAGGACTACGCACCGGTGTCCTTCGATCCCGACGACGATTCGAGCGTGCCGCTGCCCCCCCTTTCCAAGGCCACCGATTGGGTGAGCGTCGAGCTGGACCTGGGCGACGGACTCAAGCAGTACGCGCGGGATACGAACGTGATGCCGCAGTGGGCGGGCAGCTCGTGGTACGAGCTGCGCTACGCGGACCCCGATAACGCGGAAGCCTTCTGCGACAAAGAGAATGAGGCCTACTGGCTGGGTCCGCGCCCGGCCGAGCACGGTCCGGATGATCCTGGTGGCGTCGACCTGTACGTCGGCGGCATGGAGCACGCCGTGCTGCACCTGCTGTACTCGCGGTTCTGGCACAAGGTCCTCTACGACCTCGGACACGTCAGCTCCCGCGAACCGTATCGGCGGTTGCTGAACCAGGGCTACATCCAGGCGTACGCCTACACGGACGCGCGCGGCATGTACGTCCCGGCTGCGGAGGTGCTCGAGGAGAACGGAAAGTTCTTCTATCAGGGTGCCGAAGTGAGACAAGAGTTCGGCAAGATCGGTAAGAGCCTCAAGAATTCCATCTCGCCGGATGACATCTGCGACAACTATGGCGCCGACACCCTGCGTGTGTACGAGATGTCGATGGGCCCGCTCGAGCTGTCGCGCCCGTGGGCTACAAAGGATGTCGTTGGCGCACACCGGTTCCTGCAGCGGGTGTGGCGTGCGGTGATCGATGAGGAGACCGGCAAGACCCGAGTCACCGAAGGCGACCTGACGAGCGAAGACACGCTGCGGGCGCTACACAAGACGATCGCCGGAGTCACCGAAGACTATGCGGCCCTGCGTAACAACACCGCGGCGGCCAAGTTGATCGAGTACACCAACCACCTCACCAAGGAATACCCGGAGGGTGCGCCGCGCGCGGCGGTGGAACCGCTGGTGTTGCTGCTCGCGCCGCTGGCGCCGCACCTGGCCGAGGAGCTGTGGAGCCAGCTGGGTCGCGATGAGTCGTTGGCTCACGGCCCGTTCCCGGAATCCGATGAGCGATGGCTCGTGGCCGACACGGTCGAGTACCCGATCCAGGTGAACGGCAAGGTACGTGGCCGCATCACGGTTGCCGCCGATGCGCCGGCAGGCGATATCGAGGCGGCGGCGCTCGCCGAGGAGAAGGTGCTGGAGTTCCTGGCGGGTGCCACCCCGAAGAAGGTCATCGTGGTGCCGGGCCGCATGGTGAACCTGGTCGTCTAGGGCGCTCGTTCAGATCGATCCGTCCAGAGCCTTCCATTTCAAGATCACGAGGGCCAGGATGGGCAGATGGACGCACGCGATACTGCCGCCAGGGTGGTGCCGGATCTGGCGGCCGTTGCCGAAGCGGTCGCATCCACTATCCGTACAGGTGATCGCGGTAAGGGCGAATTTCTGGCCTACCTGAACCAGACGCTGCCGTACAGCGATATCTGGTGCCTGCCCCTGCGCCGCCGCGACGACGACTGATTCAGTTCTGCCGCACCACGATCTGGTGAACGCGAGCGTCGCGCGGAAGGTTCACGGCGTCGGCGACCAGCTGGGCCACGGACTCGGGGCGCATGTACTCGGCCGGATCGTATTCGCGCCCTTCGTGTTCGGTGAGCTCTTGCTGCATGGGTGTGCTGATTCGGCCGGGATGCACCGAGGTCACCCGAAGTAGTGGTTCCTCGGCCCGCAGCACATCGGCGAATCCGCGCAGCGCGAACTTGCTCGTGGAATACGAGCCGATGCCCGGGTGTGCGTTTATCCCCGCTCCGGAATTGATGAACACCACGTCGCCCTGCGCCGCGCGCAGGGCGGGAAGAAGTGCCTGGGTGAGCGCCACCGGTGCTAACACGTTGACCTCAAGGGTCTTTCGCCAGTCGGCCAGATTCGAGTCGGCGATCGTCGCCGGATAGGAAACCCCGGCGTTGTGCACCAGGAGGTCGAGTTCCCGGATATCGGCCGCGGCTGCCAGCACCGCGTCCTGGTCGCCCAAGTCCACCGGCCACGCGGTTGCGCCTAATTCCGCGGCCAGCTCGTCGAGTCGTGCGGAGGGTCGGCCGCCCAACAGCAGTGCATGAGTGGGGGCGAGTGCACGCGCGATCGCGGCGCCGAGCCCGCCGCTTGCGCCGGTGATGAGAGCCAGGGGCATGCGCGCCAGGCTAGCCTGCTTGGCCCGAATATCGACTTTTGGCGGCTTCTCCTCGCACTTTCGCACCGAAAGTGTGCTTTCGACGAGAGGGAATGGCCGGGTACGCCGCACAATGGACGGATGCCGTCCCACCCGATGTTCACTCCCACGCAGCTGGCCGCTCGTGCGGCGTACCTGCTCAGAGGAAATGACCGGGGGACGATGACCAGTGCCGCACCCAAGTTGTACCCGCACATGTGGAGCTGGGATGCGGCATTCGTGGCGGTGGGGCTGGCACCGCTGAGCGTCGAACGTGCCGTTACCGAACTGGATACTCTGCTTTCGGCGCAATGGGCCAACGGGATGATCCCGCATATCGTCTTCGCCAACGGGGTCGACGGCTATTTTCCCGGGCCGGCGCGTTGGCAGACTTCGACGCTGGCCGTGAATGCGCCGTCGAACTATCAGACATCGGGTATCACCCAGCCGCCGGTACATGCCATAGCGGTGCAACGCATCTTGGACCACGCGCGTCGCCGGGGCCGTAGCGCCCGGGGGATCGCCGAGGCGTTTCTGGACCGGCGCTGGGCAGACTTGATGCGGTGGCATCGTTGGCTCGCGGAGGCACGAGATCAGCACCAGCACGGTCGAATCACCCTGTATCACGGGTGGGAATCGGGGATGGACAACTCGCCGCGCTGGGACAGTGCGTACGCCAATGTGGTCCCGGGCGAGCTGCCGCCGTATGTGCGGGAGGACACCGCGATCATCACCGACGCCTCGCAGCGCCCCAAGGACGCCGAGTACGACGTGTACCTCTGGCTGCTCGAAGAGATGAAATCGGTGGGGTACGACGATGCCCGGTTGCCGGGCGTGATGAGTTTTGTCATGGAGGACGTGTTCGTCTCGGCGATCTTCGCCGTGGCCTGCGAGGTGCTGGCCACCATCGGCGAGGAGCACGCCCGGCCGCGCGCCGATGTGCGCGAACTACATGGTTGGGCCGACCGATTCCGGCGCGGAGTTGTCGATACCACCGAGGAACGCAGCGGTGCAGCAAGGGATTTTGATGTCAAGACGGGCAAGTGGGTGGCGACCGACACGGTTGCCATGTTCGCGCCACTGCTCTCCGGTGGTCTGCCACGCCCACAGGAACTGGCACTGCTGAGGCTGCTGGAAGGCCCGCGATTCTGCGGCCATCCCGACTTGCGATACGCGCTGGTGCCGTCGACGTCGCCGGTGTCCCGGGACTTTCGGCCGCGCGAGTACTGGCGGGGCCCGGTCTGGCCGGTACTCACCTGGCTGTTCTGTTGGGCGTTCGAGCGGCGCGGCTGGAGCGAACGTGCCTTCCTGCTGCGGCAGGAAGGACTGCGTCAGGCGGGTGACGGGTCCTTCGCGGAATACTACGAGCCGTTTACCGGTGCGCCGTTGGGCAGCATGCAGCAATCCTGGACGGCCGCAGCGGTTCTGGACTGGCTGGGCTAAATATCAGTCGTGCCGGCCAGGCGCCGCAGCAGTGGTGTCATCCGGAATGCGACCAACTCGTGCATGGCGATCGCGATGGATGTGCGGGTGATGCCCGGGATATCGAGGATGTTCCCCGCGATTCGGTAGAGGTCGTCGCTATCGACCGCCACCACCTTGATCATCAGGTCATCGGCGCCCGCTAGGCCGTGTACCTGCACCACCTCCGGTACGTCGGCGAGCGCCGCCCCGATGGCTCTGAGCTGATGCTGGTCGATGCGCGCAGTGACGTAAGCCGTCATGGGATAGCCCATCGCGCGCGGCACGATCTGGTGGTCGATACCGGCCAGGGCCTCGTGCTGGTCCCAGCGGGTCAGCCGCGCCTGCACGGTGTTGCGCGACAGATTCAGCCGGTGCGCCAGCTCCACTCCGGACGCCCGGGGTGTTTGCGTGAGCGCGAGTAACAACTTGGCGTCGGTGGCGTCCAGAGTGGTCATAGCGCGCAGTATCGCACAGAATGACGGGACCAATATGGGCAGAATGCGCAATATGACACGCATCGGTTGCGCAGTATGACTATCTGATGCACTGTGAGTCATGACACAACCACAGGGTGGTGGTCATCGGTAAGCGGTGCTTCACTTGGTTAGCGAGGCGGGTATGGAAACCATCCAGCTCCTGGATCCGGAAGGCGTCCGGGTCGAGAATTCGGCGTACACGCCGCTGGTCGCGGATATCGGCGATGAGCAGCTTGCCGCGCTGTATGAGGACATGGTGGTGGTCCGCCGCATCGACACTGAGGCCACCGCGCTGCAGCGTCAGGGTGAGCTCGCGTTGTGGGCGCCGCTGCTGGGCCAGGAGGCTGCGCAGGTGGGCTCCGCCCGTGCGCTGGCGCACGATGACTTCGCCTTCACCAGCTTTCGTGAGCACGGTGTCGCGTACTGCCGCGGCGTCGAACCCACCGCGATGCTCCAGTTCTGGCGCGGTTCCACGCAGTCGGGCTGGAATCCCCGCGACCACAACGTCACTGCGCCCGCGATCATCGTCGGCGCGCAATCGCTGCACGCCACCGGATACGCCATGGGCGTCAAGTTCGACGGGGCGGATACCGCGGTCATCGCGTACTTCGGCGATGGTGCCACCAGTGAGGGCGATGTATCGGAGGCGTTCGCGTTCGCATCGAGTTTCGGTGCGCCCGTTGTCTTCTTCTGTCAGAACAACCAGTGGGCCATCAGCGAGCCGGTCCGGGTGCAGAGCCACCTGCCGTTGGCGGCGCGTGGCACCGGATTCGGTGTGCCGGGAATTCAGGTGGACGGCAACGATGTACTCGCGGTGATGGCCGCGACTCGGGCGGCGCTGCGGCGCGCGCGCGAGGGCAGCGGGCCCACTCTCATCGAAGCGGTCACCTATCGGATGGGGCCGCACACCACCTCCGATGACCCGACCAAGTACCGCAATTCCGCCGAGCTCGAAGAGTGGCGCGCCAAGGACCCGCTGGCGCGGGTGGAGAAGTACCTGGCGAGGCGAGGAGCGCTGACGGATTCGGAGAAGCAGCGCATCGCGGCCAGGGCAGATAAGGTCGCCGCCGAGATGCGCGCCGGATGTCTCGGCACGATCGAGCCGACCGCTGCGGATATGTTCAATCACGTATACGCAGAACCACATTCGCTCGTCGCCGCGGAACGTCGCGACTATTTGGAATACCTCGCAGGCTTTGAAGATGAAGGGATCGCATCATGACCAGAATGACCATGTCCGGTGCCCTGAACGCGGGTCTGCGTGCGGCCCTGGAAGACGATGACAAGGTGATCGTCATGGGGGAGGACGTCGGCAAGCTCGGCGGCGTCTTCCGCGTCACCGACGGGCTACAGAAGGACTTCGGGGACCATCGAGTCATCGATACCCCGCTTGCCGAATCCGGAATCATCGGTACCGCAGTGGGTTTGGCGATGCGCGGATACCGGCCTGTGTGTGAGATCCAGTTCGATGGCTTCGTGTACCCGGCCTTTGACCAGATCGTCAGTCAGGTGGCCAAGCTGCATTACCGGACCAAGGGGGCGGTGGGTATGCCGTTGACCATCCGCATCCCGTTTGGTGGTGGAATCGGTGCGGTGGAGCACCATTCGGAATCGCCGGAGGCGTACTTCGCCCACACCGCCGGACTGCGGGTGGTGGCTTGCGGATCGCCGCAGGACGCTTACGACATGATCCGCCAGTCCGTGGCGTGCGATGACCCGGTCATCTTTTTCGAGCCGAAGCGCCGCTACTGGGAGAAGGGCGAGGTCAACCTGGAAGACACGGGGACCTCGGCCCTTTCGCTGTCCTCTGCCCGTATCGTCCGGCCTGGCACCGCCGCGACCATCGCCGCATACGGTCCGATGGTCGCCGTCGCCACCGCCGCGGCGGATATGGCAGCCGCGGAGGGCATATCGATCGAGGTGGTCGATCTGCGCTCCCTCTCGCCGGTCGACTTCGACACCCTGGAGGCGTCGGTACGCAAGACCGGACGTCTGGTGGTGGTTCACGAAGCGTCGGTATTCATGGGATTGGGCGCGGAGATCGCGGCACGCATCACCGAGCGGTGCTTCTATCACCTAGAGGCTCCGGTCCTGAGGGTCGGCGGCTTCGCCCTGCCGTACCCCGCCAACAAGGTGGAACACCACTACCTGCCCGACGCGGAGCGGGTGATGGACGCCGTCGACCGCGCCATCGCCGCGTAGGAGGGGTACGAAATCCATGACAGTCAAACAGTTTCTGCTCCCAGACCTCGGTGAGGGGCTCACCGAAGCCGATCTGATCTCCTGGAAGGTGAAGGTCGGCGACGAGGTAAAGCTGAACCAGGTACTCGCCGATGTGGAGACCGCGAAAGCGATGGTCGAGCTGCCGTCCCCCTATGAAGGAACGGTGGTGGCATTGGAGGCGACCGAGAATTCGACCCTTGCGGTCGGTTCACCGCTGATCTCAATCGAGGTGGCGGGCGCGGAACCGGACGCGCCCGCCAACCTGGTCGGCTACGGTCCGTCGGAATCGAGTGGCCAGACTCGGCGTCGACGTCGTGCGGGAACGGGGGCCGCAGCGCTGGCTCTGGTGGAAGAGACGGAGGCGCCCGCGCCGGTGCCAGTTCAGCCGGCGGCCCTGGATCAGTCTCGCGCGGCCGCCAAACCATCGGTCCGCAAGCTGGCCGCCGAGCTTGGCGTGACCCTCGACCTGATCAGCGGCACAGGCATCGGTGGCAGCATCACCCGACAGGATGTGGAGGCCTACACCCGCAGCCTCACCGCCCGCGCCCCGCAGATGGAATCCGCGGCCCCGGTGGGCGGGGAGACGCGGATTCCCATCGCGGGCGTCCGCAAGCACACCGCGGCCGCCATGGTGCGCAGCGCCTTCACCGCTCCGCATGTCACCGAATTCCTGACGGTCGACATGACCGCGACGATGGATCTGCTCGCCGAGTTGAAGGCCAGGTACCCCGACCTCAAGCTGACCCCGATGACACTGGTCGCGCGGATGGTGCTGCTGACACTGCGGTCGCACCCCTCGCTCAACTCCAGCTGGGATGAACAGGCCGGCGAGATCGTCACCAAGCACTACGTGAACCTCGGCGTGGCGGCAGCGACCGAGCGGGGACTGGTGGTCCCGAACGTCAAGAGCGCCAACGGGATGTCGCTGCGTGAGTTGGCGGTGGCCTTCGCGCAGTTGGTGACCACCGCGCGTGAGGGAAAGACCGCGCCCGCCGATATGACCGGTGGAACGTTCACGTTGACCAACATCGGAGTCTTCGGCATCGATGCGGGCACCCCGATCATCAATCCGGGTGAAGCGGCCATCTTGGCCCTGGGCTCGATCGCCAAACGGCCCTGGGTGGTGGACGGCAAGCTGGCGGTCCGGGACGTCACCACCCTGGGGTTGTCGTTCGATCATCGGCTGGTCGATGGTGAGCAGGGGTCGAAGTTCCTCGCGGATCTGGGTGCGATGCTCACTGATCCCCGCATGGCACTGGTGGTGTAGCTACACTCCTAGCAAACCTTGATCGAGGGTTGCGGGGACAGGGGGGTGCATGCACCGAGGTATCGCGCTGTTGTGTGCGGCGCTTAGTCTGGCTGGTTGCACGCGGATTGCCGATGGTGAGGCGCTGGTGCCGGTAGATAGGGGGAGCCTCTACCGAGAGATTCAGCCGGTAGACGGCAAGCTCCGCGGGCGGCTGCTCACTCCCGAGGAGGTACGGGAAGTTACCGGCCTCCCGAGGCTCCTGAAGGTGTGGGAGCCGGTCGACGGCATGTTCGGGTCCACCAGCCCCGATCATGCCTGTGGCATCGGCTATTCACTGGCCGAGAATGTGCAGTACGCGGGGTACGCCGCGGCACGGATCGAGGGCTATTCCCAAGAAGCCGACGAGGCGCGGATGTATTCGGTGAGTGATGCGCTGGTGGTGTTCGCAGATGCGACCGTCGCGCAGCGTGAGTTCCGGTCCTTCTCAGGCAGGATGTCGCAGTGCGACGGGGTTACGACAGATACGGGGCACGAATTCGATTCCGATGCCTGGAAGTTGAGCGTCACCAGCGTTGACACTGCCGATGAGGTGGCGTGGACGCGTAGCGTGGTCGACTCGAGCTGGACCTGTTACATGGCTGCACGACAGCGTGCCAACTTTGTGGCATCGTCGATGTTCTGCACCCATGGTTCCGATAACAAGGCGGGCGACGTGCTGAACCGATTGACGCTGAAACTCTCGGAGGCACGGTAATGCGTTGGGTACCAGTTATTTTGCTCAGTCTGTCCGCTCTGTTTACCTCGTGCACCCATGCGGTCGCGGGTGACGCCGCCGCTCCTGCCAAGCCTGAGAAGCTCTACCCGGCGTTGCCGCCGAGGCAGGCCGACCTTGAAGATCGCCTGCTTTCGGCATCGGATATCCGTGCGGCGGTGGGCCTCCCGGAGGTCAAGACCATCCCGCCACTCGAGACTGTGCTCTCGACGGCGAACACCGTGTCCGATTGCGCGTATGGATACTCGCTGGCCACGCGGCAGCAGTACCTGAGCTTTAGCGCGGCGCGCATTCAGGCGTACTCCGAAACCGTCGGAAAGGTGCGCAGGCACACCATCGGCACGTCGCTCATTGTGTTCGAGACTGCTAGTTCTGCGAGTCAGCAGTTCGAGCAGTTTGCCCAGCGCATGTCCAGATGCGATGGCGTGCATGGTATTACCTCGGTCGGTGGTGTCCAGGAGGGTTGGACGCTCAGCATCGGGCGCAGCGGTCGCGACGAGGTGAACTGGACGCGCACCACCGACGGTTCGCCCTGGTCGTGCCGCCTGGTGGCGCGACAGCGCGCCAACTATGTCGCCTCGGTGATGTTCTGCCGACTCGACCCAGGGGACGACAAGACCGAAGCGATGTTCACGCTGCTACTGGACAAGCTCACCCGCTGATCCGGGCAATGGCCCTTGCGCTATGGGCATCCCTTCTTTAATGTATCGATCGCCACATTAATGGAGGAGTCTCGAATGCTGCAGGACAAGGTCGTCGTCGTCACCGGCGGAAGCCGTGGGTTGGGGCGAGCGATGGTGCAGGCATTCGCGGCCCAGGGCGCCGATGTGGTGATCGCGAGCCGCAAGATCGATTCCTGTAACGAACTGGCCGCCAAGGTAGAAGCGGAGTACGGCCGCCGGGCGCTCCCGGTGGCCTGCAATGTCAGCTCGTGGGAACAATGCGATGAGTTGGTCGATACCGTGTACCGCGAATTCGGCCGCGTGGATGTGTTGGTGAACAACGCCGGGCTGTCCCCGCTGTACCCCAGCCTGGACCAGGTATCGGAAGCATTGTTCGACAAGGTGATCGGCGTCAACTTGAAGGGCCCGTTCCGGCTGTCGGCCTTGATCGCCACCAAGATGGCGGCAGGCGCCGGCGGTTCGATCATCAACATCAGCTCGATCGAAGCGGTGCGACCCGATGCCACCGCGTTGCCGTATGCGGCGGCCAAGGCCGGTTTGAACGCCCTGACCCTGGGGCTGTCGCACAGTTTTGGGCCGACCGTGCGTACCAACACCATTCAGTGTGGGCTGTTCAACACCGATATTGCGGCTGCCTGGCCGGAGGGGTTCGCGGAGGCGCTCATTCCGAGCATTCCGTTGCGACGTGTCGGTGAGCCGGAGGATATCGTCGGCGCGGCACTGTATCTCGCAAGCGAAGCATCGGCCTACTGCACGGGAACGACGATTCGTTTGGACGGCGGCATCCTGTGACGGAGGCCGGCGCCAAACCGCGACGGGGTAGACCACCCGCTTCCGACGGTGATGCCGCGGCGACTCGCCGGCGGATCATGGATGTGGCAACGGAACTCTTCGCGGAAAAGGGATTTCACGCCACAGGCGTCGCAGAGATCGGCTCGGCGGCAGGTGTGCGCGGTGGTGCGCTGTACTACCACATCGGATCCAAAGAGGAGCTTCTCTGGGAGATCCTGCGCAGCTACATCGACGAAATGCTCACCGAGGCAGCACATATTGCGGGTATGAACACCGCGCCGGCCAAGCGCCTGCGCACGCTGATCGGCTCCTATGTCATCCTCATCGTCAAGTACCGCAAGCAGGTCGCCATCCAGGTCCGCGACGGTTCCGCGCTGACCGGTGAGCGCGCCGCGGAGCTGCAAGAACTGCGCGACCAGTTGCAGCGCTGCTGGCAACGCGTCCTCGACGAGGGCTACGAGGCCGGGGTGTTTCGCACGGCCGATCACCTGATCACCAACGCGATCCTCGGGATGCTCAACATGGTGGCGGTCTGGTACCGCACCGACGGCAAGAGTCCGGCACAGATCGCCAAGCGCATCGCCGACATGGTCTTGGACGGTGTCCAGATCAACTGTCCCATTGAACCCGAACCGACAGGAAGTGACTGACATGGCATGGGATTTCGAGACCGACCCCGAGTACCAGGAGCTACTGGACTGGGCCGAGGAGTTCGTCCGCACCGAGGTCGAACCGCTCGACTATGTGTTCCCCAATCCGTACGACAAGTCCGACAAAGAGGCCATGGACTATGTGCGTCCACTCAAGGAAGAGGTCAAGCGGCGGGGCCTGTGGGCTTGCCATCTCGGGCCCGAGCTGGGAGGTCCGGGCTTCGGGCAGCTCAAGCTGGCTCTGCTCAACGAGATCCTGGGCAGATCGGTCTGGGGGCCTTCGATATTCGGATGTCAGGCACCCGACACCGGCAACGCCGAGATCCTCGCGCACTACGGCACGGAAGCTCAGAAGGCCACGTATCTGCAGCCGTTGATGGACGGTGACATCGGCTCCTGTTACGTCATGACCGAGCCGCAGGGCGGATCTGATCCGACGCTGTTCAAGACCACTGCGGTGCGTGACGGCGATGAGTGGATCCTCAACGGGGAGAAGTGGTTCAACTCCGAGGCGCGGCACGCCGCCTTTTGGATCGTCATGGCCGTCACCAACCCGGACGTCAGCCCATACCAGGGGATGTCCATGTTCATCGTCGACCCGAACGCCCCCGGAGTCGAGATCGTCAGAAACATCACAGTGCATGGGTTCAGCGAGGACGAGGCGTACACCCGCTTTACCAACGCCCGGATTCCCGCCGAGAACATGCTGGGTGCCGAGGGTGCGGCGTTCGTGATCGCGCAGACCCGTCTCGGTGGAGGTCGCGTGCACCATGCCATGCGCACGGTGGCCCAGGTGCGCAAGGCCTTCGACATGATGTGCGAGCGCGTCATCAGCCGGGAAGCACGTGGCGGCACCATCGCCAAGCTGCAGATGACGCAGGAGCGCATCGCCGACAGCTGGATCGAGATGGAGTCGTTCCGTCTGCTGGTGCTCCGTACCGCCTGGCTGATCGACAAGCACCAGGACTACCTCACAGTGCGCAAGGACATTGCGGCCATCAAGGCCGCCATGCCGAAGGTCATGCACGATGTGGCCCAGCGTGCATTGCATCTGCACGGCTCGCTCGGGGTGTCCGAGGAGATGCCACTGGCCAAGATGTTCCTGTACTCGGAGGTGATGGGTTTGGTCGACGGCCCGACCGAGGTGCACAAGGTGACCATCGCCAAGGAGGTCCTCAAGGACTACACCCCGTATGAGGGGCTGTTCCCGCCGAGTCACATCCCAGCGCTGACGGAGAAGGCCCGGGCGCACGTGGCGGCCCGCCTCGAGCACCGGGTGGGTAATCTGTAATGGTCGCGCCGCAGCATGTGGATCCGAAAAGCGTTGATTTCGATATTGTTTCGCGCTGGATGGATGAGCAAGGGCTTCCCGCGGGCGAGGTGGCGGATGTCGCCGCGATCACGGGAGGCACCCAGAACATCATGGTGCGGTTCACCCGGGGTGGCCGCGAGTACGTGTTGCGTCGGCCGCCCAAGCATCTGCGTGAGGCCAGCAACAATGTGATCCGCCGCGAGGCACGATTGCTGGGAGCCATACGGGGGCAAGGCGTTCCGGCGCCGGAACTCATCGCGGCGTGTGGCGACGAGACGGTGCTGGGTGGCGCGGTCTTCTACCTCATGGAGCCCGTCGACGGATTCAATGCCTCGGTTACCCTGCCGGAGTTGCACGCCGGCAGTCCCGATATCCGGCATCAGATGGGGTTGGAGGCCGTCAGCGGTATCGCCGCGCTCGGCGCCCTGGACTACCAGACGCTGGGACTGGACGGCTACGGAAATCCCGATGGCTTCCTGGAGCGTCAGGTGCCGCGCTGGCTCAAGGAGCTCGACTCGTACGCCAAGCACCAGGGATATCCGGGCCCGGATATCCCTGGTCTGCAGTCCGTCGCGGATTGGCTTGAGCAGCACCGGCCGTCGCAGTGGAAGCCGGGAATCATGCACGGTGATTTCCACCTGGCCAACATGATGTTCCGTAACGACGGCCCGCAGTTGGCAGCCATCGTGGACTGGGAGATGTCGACCATTGGCGACCCGCTGCTGGATTTGGGCTGGCTGCTGGCGACCTGGCCGTCGGAGACCGACGATGCCTCATTGGGCGGAGCACTCGTACAGGCCGGGAACCTGCCCACGCCCGAGGAGCTCGTCGCGCACTATGCCGAACGCACGGAGCGTGATCTGAGTGCGATGGACTGGTACACGGTGCTGGCCTGCTTCAAGCTGGGCATCATCCTTGAGGGTACGCATGCTCGCGCATTCGCCGGGAAAGCGCCTGTGGCGGTGGGCGATTACCTCCACGGCCTGACCTTGCAGCTGTTCAAGCGGGCGGTAACAATTACCGGGTAACCGGTTCCTCGGGGGACGCCTCGCGCCGTCGGGTCAGTCGTAGCACCACGAAGGCGATCAGGATCACCGCCCAGGACAGCAGGCTGGCCCACAGCTGCGACCGGGTGCCGTCCTGAAAGCCCATGGCAATCAGAATCGCCACGATCGCACCGGCGGTGAGGATCGTCAGTACCGGATAGCCCCACATCTTGACGATCAGCTTCTCCGGGGGTGTGCGGGGCCTGAGCACCAGCTGCGATATCGCAATCATGAAGTACACAAAGAGGATTACCGCGCCGGAGGAGTTGAGCAGGAACAGAAAGACGGTGTCCTCGGCGACGTACGCCAGGATCACGCAGACGAATCCGATGAACGAGGACGCCAGGATGGCGTGCACGGGAACGCCACGAGAGTTGACGCGTAGCCAGCTGCGGGGTGCCTCGCCCCGTCCGGCCAGCACGAACAGCATGCGAGAGGCGGTATACATCGCCGAGTTGAGACAGGACAGTACGGCGGTGAGCACCACTATCCGCATGATGTTGTCGGCCTGCGGAATTCCCATGGTCTTGAATGCGGTGACGAAGGGCGAGGTGCCCAGGGTGGGGCTATCCCATGGCACGATCACCGCGATAAGAAAGATGGATCCGACGAAGAAGAGCCCAATTCGGTAGATGACCGAGTTGGTGGCCCTGCTGATGGCGCGCGCGGGGTCCTTGGATTCGGCGGCCGCGATGGTCGCAATCTCCGGGCCGACCATGGAGAACACCACGACCACGATGGCGGAGAAGATCGCACCGTAGCCGTTCGGCGCGAACCCGCCCCTGGTGAGGTTGGAGAAGTCCATCTGCTTATCCGGCCACCAGCCCACGACGAACAGCGTGCCGAGGACCAGAAACACAATGATGGCAAGGACTTTCACGCTCGCGAACCAGTACTCGAACTCGCCGTAGGAGCGCACCGAGAAGAGGTTGGTGGCTGTCATGGCCACCATGAGGACAAGTGCGATGAGCCACAAGGGAGTACGAGGCCACCAATCTTGGACGATCTTGCCGCCGGCCACCGCCTCGAATCCGACGACGATCACCCAGAAGTACCAGTAGAGCCAGCCGACCGAGAATCCCGCCCAATCACCGAGTGCGCGACGGCTGTAGTCGGCGAAGGAGCCGGTCGATGGATTGGCCACCGCCATCTCGCCGAGCATGCGCATCACCAGCACGATAAGCACGCCGGTAATGGCATAGGTGAGGAAGGCAGCCGGCCCGGCGGCTTTGATGGTCGCACCGGATCCGACGAACAGTCCGGCACCGATCACGCCGCCGATCGCGATCATCGTCAGGTGGCGCTTCTGCAACGAGTGCTGCAGACCGCCGCCGTCGGGCGCTTCGGTGGTGCCCATGGGGGAGTCTCCTTTAGCCGGGTAGGTCGATGTTGCACCCCGTAGCCAGATCGTGCAGCGCGTTGCCAGGAATTTCGGGCGCCTGCGGGAGGTTCCTGGAGGTCGTGAGCCACTTCGGTATCTCCACCTCATCGGCAGACGGATACGTGACCCCGGGTGTGGTCGCTCGCGCCGTCGAAGAACGCGGATTCGATTGGCTGTTGTTCGATGACCACTCGTACTTCCCGGTCGACACTGCCGACGAGATCGATGCGGAGTTTCGTGCCAGGCTTCCGTTGATCCGGGACCTTCCCGTGGTGCTGGCCTATGCGGCCGCGGCCAGCGAGCGGCTCGTGGTCGGGTCGGGGGTGGCATTGCTACCTCAGCGCGATGTGCTGCACACCGCCAAGGCGTGGGCGACTCTGGCGACGTTGTCGGGTGGTCGCGCGGTGCTCGGAGTCGGTGTCGGATGGAATCTGGGCGAGCTGCGCAATCACGCTGCCGACCCCAAGGTGCGCGGAGCCAAACTCGATGAGCAGTTGGCCGCCCTGAAACTGCTGTGGACCGACGAGGTGGCCGAATTCCACGGAGAGCACGTCGATTTCGGGCCGGTCGCAGCGAGTCCGCGTCCGGCATCGCCCATTCCGATCTACGTCGGTGGCCCGAGCCGGGCAGCGCAACGACGCGCGGCGCGATTGGGGGATGGCTGGCTGCCGTACGCGGAGACGTCGACACCCGATGATGTGCGCGAGGCGCGCCGCGGGTTCGCCGAGTACGGTCGCGCGGACCTGCCCGTCAGCGTGAGTGGCGCGGCCGGGGACGAGCGGGTTGCCGCTGAGTATCTGGAGGCCGGCGTGGATCGGGTGCTCTTTCACCTGGACCCGCGGAGTGAGACGGAAACCCTGGCGGAGCTCGACAGGCTCGCTGCGGTCGCGAATCGCTTGCGTGCCAACACATAAAAACGGAGGGCATACCCTCGGGTATGCCCTCCGTTTTGAGGAGTACGTGAGCGCTCAGCCCTCGATGAACTGCTCCAGCTGGACACGCGCGACATCGTCGGCGAGCTGCTTCGGCGGGCTCTTCATCAGGTAGGCCGAGGCCGGAAGGATGGGGCCACCGAGTCCACGGTCGAGCGCGATCTTCGCCGCACGCACCGCGTCGATGATGATGCCGGCCGAGTTGGGGGAGTCCCAGACCTCAAGCTTGTATTCGAGGTTCAGCGGCACGTCACCGAAGGCGCGGCCTTCCAGGCGCACATAGGCCCACTTGCGGTCATCGAGCCACGCGACATAGTCGGACGGGCCGATGTGCACGTTCTTGTCGTACACCTTGTCGGCCAGCGAGCCGTTCAGGTTCGAGGTGACGGCCTGGGTCTTGGAGACCTTCTTGGATTCCAGACGCTCACGCTCGAGCATGTTCTTGAAGTCCATGTTGCCGCCGACGTTCAGCTGGTAGGTGCGGTCCAAGGTGACACCGCGGTCCTCGAACAGCTTGGCCATCACACGGTGGGTGATGGTGGCGCCCACCTGGCTCTTGATGTCGTCGCCCACGATCGGCACACCGGCATCCTCGAACTTCTTGGCCCACACCGGGTCCGAGGCGATGAACACCGGCAGTGCGTTGACGAACGCCACCTTGGCGTCGATGGCGCACTGGGCGTAGAACTTGTCGGCCTCTTCGGAGCCCACCGGCAGGTAGGACACCAGGACGTCGACATTGTTGTCCTTCAACGTCTTCACGACGTCGACAGGCTCGGCGTCGGAAATCTCGATGGTCTCGGCGTAGTACTTGCCGATGCCGTCCAGGGTCGGGCCGCGCTGCACCAGGACGTTGGTCGGCGGTACGTCGGCGATCTTGATGGTGTTGTTCTCGGAAGCGGCGATGGCCTCGGAGAGATCGAAGCCCACCTTCTTGGCGTCCACATCAAAGGCGGCGACGAATTTCACGTCGCGCACGTGGTACTGGCCGAACTTGACGTGCATCAGACCCGGAACATTGGAGTTCTCGTCCGCGTCCTGGTAGTACTGCACACCCTGGACCAGCGAGGACGCGCAGTTGCCGACGCCGACGATGGCGACGCGCACCTCAGATGTGTTGTTGGACATGGACGGTTCTCCTTTACCGATGGACATACTTAACGCTCCTCGACCCGTGCCTGCGCGGTGCGCTCGGCAGCGATCAAGTCGTTGAGCCACTTCACTTCTCGTTCACTGGATTCCAGACCAAGCTGGTGTAGTTGCTTCGTGTACCGGTCGAACGAACTGCTGGCCCGGGTGATGGCCTCGCGCAGACCTTCGCGGCGTTCCTCCACCTGGCGGCGGCGGCCTTCGAGGATGCGCATCCGGGCCTCGGCCGGGGTGCGGTTGAAGAATGCCAAGTGCACGCCGAAGCCGTCGTCGGTGTAGTTCTGTGGACCGGTGTCCGCCACCAGCTCGCTGAAGCGAGCTCGGCCGGCGGCCGTCATCTGATAGACCCGCTTGCCACGAAGCAACACCGTGGTGCCGGCGGGCGCGGAGTCCTCTTCGATGAGCCCGTCGGCCTGCATGCGGCGCAGGGCCGGATACAGCGAGCCGTAGGAGAAGGCCCGAAAGGCGCCCAGTAGGCCGGTCAGGCGCTTGCGCAGCTCGTAGCCGTGCATGGGTGACTCAAGCAGTAAGCCGAGGATGGCCAGTTCCAACATGAAGTCACCTCCCAACACCGTGTATGACGCCGGAGCATCTCTCGTGCACCGATCGCGCCATAGTATCGCCGCGATATATGCGGGCGCCACACGGGGGAGGTTTAGTTCCCGGAGGGGTACATGGTCCGAATGGGTGTGCCGTCGGGATTGACGTAAATCGAGCCGTTCTGGAACTCACCGCTGATCGAAATGTCGATCTGCACGGTGTCCGGCGGTGCGGTCTTGTCCTCACTGGGCTTGATGAATAGGTACGTGTTCTTGACCTCGGCCGCTTTGATGCCGAGGGTTTCAGGTGCGCCCCGCAGGATGCCGACGATGGTCTTGACGTCGAACTTGGCGAGGTCCACCACGTGATCGGCATGGCTTCCCGAGGAGTCATCGGGGTGGTCCCATCCGCCCCGGTAGGTGTAGCGCAGTGTGCGGCGCGGTTCGCGCGGATCGGGTCGGGTGAGAATCGCGTAGTCCCCGTAGATGTTCAGTTCGTATCCGGTGGTGTCGCCGAACTTTTGGCGCATCTGCTCAAACAGTCCGGTGAGGCCACCCAGTGACATCAGTTGACGCGGTGGCGTCAGCACCAGGGGCGCCACGCCGTCGGGCTTGGCACCGGGGTCCGCGGTGAAGTCCAAGGGGGAGCTGGTGTTGCCATAGGCGCCCCAACCGATGAGGACGCCGACGACAACCAGCGCGGTGGCCACGCCGGCGGGTGCGTACCACCGTCGCCACCAGCGGCGCTGCGGACCCTTGAGGACGGGCATGTTGGCCGCGGCCTTCGCGTTCTGCAGGTCCGAGACCAGCGAGGTGAGCTGTCCCAGTGTGGCGGCGGTAGTGGCGGTTGCCACGCGTTCGCGGTGCTCTTCCATGGACAGCTGGCCGTCGCTCAGCGCATCGTCGAGCAGCTTGCAGGTGTCGTTGCGGTCGCTGTCCTTGGCCCGGATGCCTGTCGCCATGCGAGGAATCGTAGAGGGATCTTGATGCTCAGGATGCGGGCGCGACCTCTTTGGGTTCACCGTTACCCGCGACGACCATCCGTCCGGTGCGGTCCCTCTCCGAGACGGTGATGGTGATGTCGACGCCCTCGTCGTTGGGCTTGATCACCATGACGGTCCCGCCGTCGCCCGCGGCGGGCACATTCAGGGTCTCGGGAGCCCCGCGCAGGACGCCGACGATCTTGGCTGGATCGAACCGGCTCAGATCCCCGATTCGGACGTTGCGCCAGGTGCCGGGCATCGCACCGCCGTCGCGGAACCCGCCCTGATAGGGGTAGGTGATGGGCAGGTTCGGATCCGCGGGTTCGATGCGGACCAGCGACGCGTTGTTCGAGCGGACGGTCAGCTCGATGCCGACGGCGTCGCCGAACTTCGCGCGCATCTGGTCCAGCAGGCCCGACAGGCCAGGGACGGAGAACAGTTTGGTCGGCGCGATCACCACGGGAGCGACGCCGTCGGCGACCGCGCCCGGGTCCGGTGGCACCGGCCGCGTCGCATAGCTCCCCACGCCGGCTCCGGCGGCGGCAGCGACGACGGCGGTGACGACGATCGCGGGCCAGCGGCGCCGCTGAGGCCGCGGCGTGGGTAGGTAGGCCGGGAGGGATGCGATCTGCAGATCGGAGACCACACCGTTGAGTTCACCGAGAGTCTGCGCAGAGGTGGCCACGGCGATCCGTTGACGATGTTCCTCCGAGGAGATCTGGCCCTCTCCAAACGCGGCATCGAGTGCCTTGCAGGTGACGTCTCGGTCAGAGTCCTTGGCACGGGTCGCCATGCGAGGAATCGTATTCGCCGTGCCGCATCACCGCGTCAGCCCCAGTACGCGAACTCGCAGACCGGATTCGGCTCACTCTTGAACGACACCAGCATGTCGCCCATCGTGATCGTGCAGCCGGTAGCACCGGCGCCGCTGGCCCGTACCTCGGAGTTCGCTTCCTCGACGACGTCGATGGTGTGCTCCCAGGGCAGTGAGGTGTCCTTTTCGATGTGGGCCGGGCCGCCGTTCTCGTTCCAGGTGATGGTCGCCGTCCCGGCGCCGATCACCTTCAGGACCGCAGATCCGACGACCTTGCCGGTGCCCTTCACCCCCACCGGAGCGGAGGCCGTCACCGCGGGACCGTCGACGGGGACAGGCCGCGTCGTCGACGTGGCCGTCGAGGTGGCTGCTTGCGTCGATGAGGTGTCGGCAGACTTCCCGCACCCGGATGTGATCACGGCGATAACCGCAAAGCCGGCGAGCACCGGCGAGAGTCGAGGAAATGTCACCTTGCCCCCTCTTCGTGACGACGGGCCAATCGTAACGAGTGGAACGCAGAGAGAGTTCGGCTTCGCAAAGGACATGCTGTCTGTGTGGCCCGGGGTCTGCCTGCGCGTAATCGGACGTACTCTGGTTACCGTGCGATTGCAGAGACAGGTGGTGGATTACGCGCTCAAGCGGCGATCCCTGCTGGCCGAGGTCTATTCCGGGCGTACCGGCGTGACAGAAGTCTGCGACGCGAACCCGTACCTGCTCCGCGCGGCTAAGTTTCATGGCAAATCGAGTGCCGTGGTGTGCCCGATCTGCCGCAAGGAGCAACTGACGCTGGTGTCGTGGGTTTTCGGCGAGCACTTGGGAGCCGTATCCGGCTCGGCCCGTTCGGCCGAGGAACTCGTGATGCTGGCCACCCGGTTTTCGGAGTTCGCCGTGCACGTTGTCGAGGTATGCCGGACCTGCAGTTGGAATCATTTGGTGAAGTCGTATGTCATGGGCGCCCTGCCGGCGCCGAAGGGGACCACCCCACGTCAGCGGACAACTCGTGCCCGGACGGCCAGTGAATAGGCCACCAGGTGAGGGCGGCGTTGTTGGCGGGCAGAATCCGGTAGCTCCCAGCGGCGGCTCGGATTCACCGCGCACCCCCAGCATGGACGATCGTCCGACTTCGATCCTCGACCCTGTCGAGGATCTGCCGTTGTACCGGCGCGACGAGGACGCCGTGGCTGCGGCACGCGCGGCACTGGAACGTGACGACGGCGAGGGCACGGGATACGAGGCGCCACCTCCATCCGGCAGGCCGGGTGGTCCGTCGCGTCCCCCGCAGCGCCGCCGTAAGCGAAAGAGCAACGGCTGGAGAATTTTCCGGCGCGTGATGATCGCGCTTGTCTTGCTGGCGATCGTTATCCCGCTGGCGACGTTCGCGCTGGCGTATTCGGTGGTCGACATCCCGAAGCCGGGCGACATTCGTACCAGCCAGGTGTCCACCATCCTGGCCAGCGACGGCACCACCGAGCTCGCCAAAGTTGTTCCACCGGATGGAAATCGGGTCGATATCAAGATCGACCAGGTGCCTCAGCACGTGCGTGCGGCGGTGATGGCCGCCGAGGATCGGGATTTCTACGGCAACCCAGGCTTCTCCTTCTCGGGCCTGTTGCGCGCGGTCAAGAACAACATGTTCGGTGGCGATACCCAGGGCGGGTCGACGATCACCCAGCAGTACGTGAAGAACGCGATGGTCGGCGCGCAGCGTGCCGGCCTCGGCGGTCTGACGCGTAAGGCCAAGGAGATTGTCATCTCCACCAAGATGTCCCAGTCCTGGTCCAAGGATCAGGTGCTGGAGGCCTACCTCAACATCATCTATTTCGGGCGTGGTGCGTACGGCATCTCGGCGGCATCGAAGGCGTACTTCGACAAGCCGGTCGAACAGCTGACGGTGTCCGAGGGTGCGTTGTTGGCGGCGCTGATCCAGCGGCCGTCGCGACTGGATCCCGCGGTGGATCTGCCCGAGTCGACGAACCGGTGGAATTGGGTACTCGACGGCATGGTCACGATTGGCGCGCTGTCCGCGCAGGATCGTGCCGGTCAGGTGTACCCGGCCACGGTGCCGCCCGAACAGGCGGCCGCACAGAACGCGACCACTGGCCCGAACGGCCTCATCAAACGCCAGGTCATGGCGGAGCTGACCGACTTGTTCAATATCGATGAGCAGACCTTGAACACTGAGGGCCTGCAGATCACCACGACCATCGACACCAAGGCGCAGCAGGCCGCCGAGAACGCGGTCAACAGCACCCTGCAGGGGGAGAACCCTGATCTGCGGACCGCGGTGGTCTCCGTCGACCCCCGCACGGGTGCGGTGAAGGCGTACTACGGCGGATCGAATGCGCAGGGCCTGGATTATGCGCAGCAGGGTCTGCAGACCGGCTCGTCGTTCAAGGTGTTTGCCTTGGTAGCGGCATTGCAGCAGGGGATCGGTCTGGGCTACCAGCTGGACAGCTCGGAGCTGACCTATCAGGGCATCACGATCAAGAACAGCGAAGATGCTTCGTGCGGAACATGTTCGGTGGCTGAGGCGCTCAAGCGCTCGCTGAACACCAGCTTCTACCGGCTCATGCTGAAGCTGAAGAACGGGCCCGATGACGTGGCTACGGCCGCGCATTCCGCCGGTATCGCCGAGAACTTTCCCGGTGTCTCACACACCCTGTCCGAGGATGGTCAGGGCGGGCCGCCGAACAACGGTGTCGTGCTGGGCCAGTATCAGACCCGGGTGATCGACATGGCCTCGGCGTACGCGACCTTGGCGGCGTCGGGGACCTACCGCAAGCCGCACTTCATCCAGAAGGTGGTCAACGCCGACGGTCAGGTGCTTTTCGACGCAGGCTCCTCGGACAACACCGGCGAGAAGCGCATCTCCGATGACGTGGCGAATAACGCCATCGCGGCGATGAAACCGATTGCGGGCTACTCGCGTGGACATGCGCTAGCGGGTGGACGAGAGTCGGCCGCCAAGACCGGTACCGCACAGCTGGGCGACACCAAGGACAACAAGGACGCCTGGATGGTCGGGGTCACCCCGTCGCTCTCGACGGCGGTGTGGGTCGGAACCGACGACGGAAAGCCGATCAAGAACAGTTGGGGCGGACCGATTTACGGTTCCGGTCTGCCGTCGGACATCTGGCAGAAGACCATGAATGGCGCGCTGGACGGCTCCACCAAGGAGACCTTCCCCAAGCCGGGTGCCATCGGTGGTTACGCCGGCGTGCCGGTCTACGTGCCCCCGCCTCCGTCTCCGAATGGTCCGCCGGCGCCCGCGCCGGGCGGCGGCGGAGAGGTGACGGTCATTCAGCCGACCATCGAGATCGCACCGGGTATCACCATTCCCGTGGGACCGCCGACGACGATTCCGGTGGGCCCGGCGGCGCCACCGGCGGGTGACGTGCCGCCACCCCCGGGGCAGTAGGCAGGTGCCGGCAGAACAGTCGGTGGGTCGCAGCGCCGGCGACGTGCACGGTGCGACGGTGTCTCCCGAAAAACTCGCGGGTGATTTGCGCAGCGCCGACAACCGTGACTTCCCCAGTCGCACAGATGTGATCGGTGCCGAGCTGTCCGAGGTGGTCGGCGGACCGTTGGGCCGGCACGCGTTGGTCGGCAGACAACCATTCTGGACACCGCTGCGGGTGGTGTTCGTCATCGCGCTGGGGTTCCTCATCCTGGGCTGGACCAGCAAGGCGCCCTGTCTGCAGCAGAGCGGAACCGGCAACGGGGCTGCGCGCGTGGCAAATTGGGATAACAACCGCGCCTACTACCAACTGTGCTACTCGGACACCGTGCCGCTCTACGGCGCGGAGCTGTTGAATCAGGGCCGCTTCCCGTACAAGTCGAGCTGGCTGGAAACAGACTCGAGCGGGCGTCAGAAGATTCAGTACGACGGCACCCCGGGGGTCCGGTACATGGAATACCCGGTGGTCACCGGGGTGTACCAATACACCGCGATGGCCCTGGCCAAGACGTACACCCAGGCGAGCGACCTGCTGGGGCTGCCTGTCGTGGCCGAAGTGGTGATGTTCTTCAACATCGTGGCCTTCGGGTTGGCGCTGGCCTGGCTGGTGACCATTTGGGCCAGTGCGGGATTGAGCCCGCGCACACGTCCCTGGGATGTGGTGATGATCGCGGCATCCCCGATCGTGATCTTCCAGATCTTCACGAATTTCGATGCTCTCGCAACGGCTTTCAGTATGACGGCGCTCTTGGCGTGGGCGCGCAAGAAACCGTGGCTTGCCGGTGTGCTGATCGGGCTGGGCGTATCCGCCAAGCTTTATCCGCTACTGCTGCTGTTTCCGCTGCTGTTGGTGTGTCTGCGGGGCGGCAAGATGCACGAGTTCTCGAAGACTGCCGCCGCCGCACTGGCCAGCTGGGTTGTGGTGAACGCGCCGGTGGCGATGCTCTTCCCGCGAGGCTGGGGAGAGTTCTTCCGGCTCAACACCCGTCGCGGCGACGATATGGACTCGCTGTACAACGTCGTCAAGTCGTTCACGGGATGGCAGGGCTTCGACGGCCCGCTGGGGTTCTGGGAGCCGCCGGTCATTCTCAACGGGGTATCGGCGGTGCTGTTCGGGATCTGTTGCCTGGGTATCGGATACGTGGCACTGACGGCTCCGCGGCGTCCGCGCGTGGCGCAGCTGGCCTTCTTGGTGGTGGCGGTGTTCCTACTGACCAACAAGGTGTGGAGCCCGCAGTTCTCACTGTGGCTGGTGCCGCTGGCCGTGGTGGCGCTGCCGCACCGCCGAATCCTGTTGGCGTGGATGACCGTCGATGCGCTCGTGTGGATTCCACGGATGTACTACCTGCTGGGTATGGAGAACAAAGGACTGCCCGAGCAGTGGTTCACCGGCACGGTGCTGGTGCGCGATATCGCGGTGATCGGTTTGTGCGCCTTGGTGCTGCGCCAGATCTACCATCCCAGCGAGGATTTGGTGCGCGCCCACAGCGATAACAACGACAACAGCGACAACACCGACGATCCGGCGGGTGGCCCGTGCGACGGGGCCGGCGACGACGCGCCGCCGTGGCTGCCCTCCTGGCTGCGGCCGCGTAAACCCGCGCCGCATATCGCCCGCGCGTAGTGCGTCGAGTCGGCGATTTCGCCGGTCAGGGGGCTGTGCGGTAGCCTTGGCCGGTTGCCGACGCAGGCGACTCTCCTGCCACGGACACGCCGTGGCCGCACTAGACCACAGGAGGTGATGAGTTTCTCATGCGTCAGTACGAAATCATGGTCATTCTCGACCCAACCCTTGACGAGCGCACCGTAGCTCCATCGCTGGATACGTTCTTGAACGTTATCCGGGGTGACGGCGGAACCGTTTCGAAGGTAGAGGTCTGGGGCAAGCGCCGTCTTGCCTACGAGATCGCCAAGCATGCCGAAGGCATCTACGCGGTGATCGACGTGGTCGCGGAGCCCGCCACCGTATCGGAGCTTGATCGCCAGCTTGGACTCAATGAGTCCGTGCTACGGACCAAGGTCCTGCGTACCGGAGCCCGCTAGAGGTCCTACGGAAGTCAGTCGACTTCCGTAGGCTGCCGGTTAACCACGCCAGCTGACAGACACGAGGAGGAACCGTGGCAGGTGACACCACCATCACGGTCATCGGAAACTTGACCGCCGATCCAGAACTGCGTTTCACACCGTCCGGGGCCGCCGTCGCCAACTTCACTGTGGCGTCGACACCCCGCATCTTCGACCGACAGAGTTCGGAGTGGAAGGACGGAGAGGCGCTGTTCCTGCGGTGCAATATCTGGCGTGAGGCTGCCGAAAATGTGGCCGAGAGCCTGACCCGCGGGTCACGTGTCATCGTCACTGGTCGGCTCAAGCAGCGCTCCTTCGAAACCCGCGAGGGCGAGAAGCGCACCGTCATGGAGGTCGAGGTCGACGAGATCGGCCCGTCTCTGCGGTACGCGACCGCCAAGGTCAACAAGGCCTCGCGTGGTGGTGGCGGCGGTGGAGGTTTCGGCGGCGGAGGTGGCGGCGGGGCTTCCCGTCCCAGCGAGCCTGCCGACGATCCGTGGGGCAGTGCCCCGGCCTCCGGTTCCACAGCCGCGGACGACGAACCGCCCTTCTGATCTGGGCGATACAACTTATCTAGCTAGAAAGAAAGAGATTCACCATGGCCAAGACGACTAAGCGCCGTCCTGCCCCGGAAAAGCCGGTCAAGACACGTAAGTGCGCGTTCTGCACCAAGAAGGCGCTGAACATCGATTACAAGGACACCAACCTGCTGCGCACGTACATCAGTGAGCGCGGCAAGATTCGTGCCCGCCGGGTTACCGGCAACTGCGTTCAGCACCAGCGCGACATCGCGATCGCGGTGAAGAACGCACGCGAAGTAGCCCTGCTGCCGTTCAGCTCGGCGACGCGGTAGGACCGGAGGGACATCTGATGAAGCTGATTCTGACGACCGAGGTCGAGCACCTCGGCACTGCCGGAGACACCGTTGAGGTCAAGGACGGTTACGGACGCAACTACCTGCTGCCCCGCGGATTGGCGATTGTCGCCACCCGTGGTGCGGAGCGCCAGGCCACCGACATCCGTCGGGCCCGTGAGGCCAAGGAGATCCGTGGCGTCGAGCACGCCCACGAGATCAAGCAGGCGATCGAGGGCCTGGGTGCCGTCAAGCTGACGGTGAAGACCGCCGGCGAGGGCAAGCTGTTCGGCTCGGTGACCGCCGCTGACGTGGTGGGTGCCATCAAGGCCGCCGGTGGACCGAACCTGGACAAGCGGACCGTCACCCTACCGAAGGCGCACATCAAGAAGATCGGTTCGTACGCACTGGATGTGCATCTGCACGCCGGGGTGGCAACCAAGGTCACTGTGGATGTAGTCGCCGCAGGCTGATCGATCGTAAATACTGCCGGGTCAACGGCGTCGCGGGTTTCCGCGGCGCCGTTGCCGTATCTGCTGGCGAACGTATTGTACGCGTGTGCCACTCCAGCGAAGCTACCTCTAGTTAACCTAGAGGGTTGAGAGGGGTAACAGAACACGCCCGAGCACGCAACCTGATGCGACACGCCGAACGGATTCCCATCCACAGTCCTGTCAATTAGTTGACCGGCTGCCAACAGGGAAAAGTGCAGGAATGTAGGTAGCTATCCCCAGGTTGTCCCCAACCCCCTAACACCGGGTTGGACAGTAGTCCACACCCCATGCCCAGGCTCATCCACAGGGGCACTTGGCAGGGTCGCTAGCAACATCTAACGTCTACCGCGGCGCGCCGGGATGAACCGTACTTGTCGGACCTTGTCGCGATCATGTGTTCGACTTGATTTGAGTAGGAGGACCGCGCGCCGTGGCGATAGTCGACGATCTGGGACAGTCCGGTCCGGTTGCCCCTCCCGAGGAGTTCGGCCGTCAACCACCTCAGGATGTGGCTGCCGAGCAGTCCGTGCTGGGCGGGATGCTGCTGTCCAAGGACGCCATCGCCGATGTATTGGAGAAGCTGCGGCCGCACGATTTCTACCGGCCCAATCATCAGAGCGTGTACGAGGCAGTTCTCGATCTGTACGGCAGGGGTGAGCCCGCCGATGCGGTGACCGTGGCCGCCGAGCTGGACCGGCGCGGGCAGCTGCGCCGGGTGGGTGGAGCGCCGTATCTGCACACGCTGATCTCCACCGTGCCGACCGCCGCCAACGCTGGGTACTACGCGGGCATCGTCGCCGAGAAGGCACTGCTGCGCCGCCTCGTGGAGGCCGGGACCCGCGTGGTGCAGTACGGGTATGCCGGGGCAGAGGGCGCCGACGTGGCGGAGGTCGTGGACCGCGCTCAGGCCGAGGTCTACGACGTCACCGACCGACGGATGTCGGAAGACTACGTGCCGCTGGAAGAGCTGCTGCAGCCGACGATGGACGAGATCGACGCGATCGCGTCGGCTGGCGGTATGTCCAAGGGTGTGCCGACGGGCTTCACCGATCTGGACGAGATCACCAATGGTCTGCACCCGGGTCAGATGATCATCGTGGCCGCGCGACCCGGTGTCGGTAAATCGACATTGGGCCTGGATTTCATGCGGTCGTGCTCGATCAAGCACCAGCTGCCCAGCGTGATTTTTTCGCTGGAAATGAGCAAGACCGAGATCGTCATGCGACTGCTCTCGGCCGAGGCGAAGATCAAGCTGGGCGATATGCGTTCGGGTCGGATGAGCGATGACGACTGGACCCGGCTGGCGCGGCGGATGAGTGAGATCAGCGAGGCGCCGCTCTACATCGACGACTCCCCGAACCTGACCATGATGGAGATCCGCGCCAAGGCGCGACGGCTCAACCAGAAGGCCGGGCTCAAGCTGGTGGTGGTCGACTACTTGCAGCTGATGACCTCCGGTAAGAAGCACGAATCACGTCAGCAGGAAGTCTCGGAGTTCTCCCGAAATCTGAAACTGTTGGCCAAGGAGCTCGAAGTTCCGGTCATCGCGATCAGCCAGCTGAACCGTGGTCCCGAGCAGCGCACCGACAAGCGCCCGCAGGTGTCCGACCTTCGTGAATCGGGCTCGCTGGAACAGGACGCCGACATGGTTATCCTGCTGCACCGGCCGGATGCATTTGAGCGTGACGATCCGCGCGGCGGCGAGGCCGACCTGATTCTGGGCAAGCACCGTAACGGTCCGACGGCCACGATCACCGTCGCGCACCAGCTGCATCTGTCGCGCTTTACCAACATGGCGCGGTAGCCGAAAAGCGTTGTAGGGTCTCAAGTTTCGCTTCATAATCTCAAAGCTCGGCTCCATGCCGTCTTCATTTATGAAGTGGACTTGAGACAGATTAAGTAGTCGACTCGAGGAGTGCTTAGTCGAGGGGCGCGCGCCCGCCAGGATCTGAAGATGCTCGGATACAACATGTTTGGTATAGATCGAGTCAGTGTTGCCCGCTGGCCCGCAGGGACGCTCTCTGGGTTGCTTTGTCGTGGTTCATCAATCCGCTCGAACATCCGCTGCGCCTAGTCGAGACGGCGGGCGAGTATCGAGGCTTTGTCGTCGGTAGGTTGCGGCGCCGTCACCATCCATGTGAAAAGGACTGGTGTGATTGGCGCGTACGCGTCCCACCACACCCTCCGAGAAACTCGGAGGTAGCCGTTGCTGTTGGCAACAGGACGGATCCGCATCCGAAGGTAGGCAGCACACACAACCGTATTGCCAGATGGGAGATGGTTAACCACAAGCGCAATGCCGGTACCGTAGTCGCTGAATTCTCATAGCAAACATTTCTTGTTCGAACATTCTGGACATGAACGGTTATTACCTGGCATGCTGTGCTGCATATAGCTATGTGCGTATTGGCGCATGGTGCGATTGGGAGGGCTTCGGCGGGTGGTTATTAGTCATCGATGGCGCATGTCGACAGGTTTGCGTCGGGTGTCAGCCGCGCTGGCGCTCACAGTGCTTATCGTGGGTGCGGGGAAGGTCGCCAGCGACCAGGTATTGCCCGGTAGCGGTTTTTCGACAGTCCAGACTGCAGCCGCTGATCCGACCGGCCCGACCGGTGGCCCGGGTGGCGACGGCGGCGCGAATGGCTCGCAGTTCCAACCACCGAGTTTGCCGCCACAGACACCCGATTACCAGGGCGGCACTAACCAGCCGCCTCTGGATCAGAACTCGGGAATTTCTATCTACAATACGGGATCGCCTGGGGCGCAACAAGATCCAGCGCAGCAGGGTGGACAGCAGCCCCAACAGGGGCAGCAACCGGCCCACGGCACCCAGATCCCCGATTATCAAACCGCCACCCCCTACACTGAGGGGCCTGGTCGCGAGAACCCGGACTACCAAGCACCACAACAGCAGTCGCCGCAACAGCAGCCTCAACAGACTGTCCAGCAACCAACGCAGACTCAGCAGCCAACCCAATCTCCAACGCAGGAACCCTCGTCAAGTCAGCAGCAGCCGTCCCCGTGTCCAACGCCAAAGCAGACCGGCCCCCCGACAGCCGCTCCGGCATCGCCTACGCAGACACCACCGGTACAGCCACGGGGTTCCGGGGACGACACGGCGCCAAAGGTGCTCGACCGCAAGGACGTGGCCGATTTAATAGCAAAGTCGCCACAGTTGCAGAAGCAGGTGAGCCAACTCGGTGCGAACGACTGGAAGTTCGTCTTCCGGAACGATGGCTACGCGGGTACCGAGACTGACTACACCCCTCGTGCAATTCGACTCGATCCGAAAGAGGCACAGACGGGCGCTGCGAACATCGTCCAATCCATCGCTCACGAGGTGGGACATGCCGAGTACGGGCCCAATCACTATGACCTCAGCTCGCGCGAGGCGTACATATGGAGCGGGCTACTCAACGAGTCAGCGGCCACGGTGAACAACATTCAGGTGCGTGCTGAGATACTGGCCGCTACTGGGGGCCAGGTGGATATCGGTGTCGCTGGGGTGGGTGGTGCGCAGTACATCGCCGACTATGCAAAGTTTGGCGACAGCCAGCAGACGCGCGATCTCATAGCTAAGAACTTCGGAGAATCTGAATCGCCGAGTAATGATCCAAGCGCAAAGAACTACGCCGAGTCGTTAGGAAACTGGTATGACAAATACATCAAGCCTTCAGTGCAGCCAACCAAGCCGCCGACCTCTGGCGGCAAAGAATCACCTTGCTAGAGCCCTCGCCGTTGCCTGCTTGGTGGTAGCGGCCTTGGTTGCCTGCAGTGGCACACCGGGCACTGCTACACCTGGTGACGATTCGCCTGGAGAGGACAACGCGACGATGTTGTGGACCGTGGTCGATAAGCTCGTCCAGGCCATGCCACTGACAAAAGATAAGGCACAGAAGGCACTTGGTATTGATTTGAAAGACGTGAGCCAGGATCAGCGCTCGGCTGTGTCGCAGGGCGGACAAGTCCAGCTTGAAAATGGCGTCACAATTTCCGATGTGCGGTTGGTGTTAAGACCCGCGGGAAGTTGGGACGACGGCCAAATTGAGCTGAATCTGACGGGGACATGCGTGGCGATCTCACAAGCCGCTGCGCACTACCCCAACGTGAAACCCTTAGGGCCGTCAACATCACATGGTGGCGGCGCAGTCTTCGGAGGCATGCAAGCGTGGGGACACCTGCGCTTTGAGGTGAGCCAGACAAATCCTGACTGCATTTCCTCTGTCACTCTGGCTAAGCGCGCCTACCCTTTCCCGGAGGCATGAGCGGGTGGGGTAACTCAACGATAAGAGGTCAGGAACTCGAAAAGGGTTCCTGACCTCTTCCGCCAGCTGTGGAGCCGAGCTGGGGCGTCGCGGGCATCGCGAGGCCATCGATGAACGTCCTGGTGGACAGTGAGGCTGATATGAAGAGAGTCGTGGCCATCACCGGCATTGTTGTCGCGCTGCTGATCGCGGCGCTCGCAGTGCCAACAAAGGTGATATGCCCCAACGGCCCTTGCTCAACGGCACCGGATGCACAAGGCAACGTTCACCGGTACTACGAGATGAAGCCGTTGGGTGCGACGCTGGTCGAGGAGGCGACCGGCTTCCGGATCCCGATTCACTACACATCGGGCCGGGACACCGAGTCGATAAGCTAGCTTGCCAACCGTTCTCTGCCGTGGTTTCACCCCTGCGCACTCAACCGCCGGCCGTGCACGGTCATCGTCACCAACGTCCATGACCTAACGCAACTAGCGGTCCTCATCGCGCTCGGCGCGGGAATCAGGCCCGCCGACATCGTCGAGCAGTACGCGACGCTGACCGCGCGTGTGTTTCCCTTCGGTTGTTGGGCGAGGTGGCGTTACGCACTGCGACCGTGGTCCCTCGCCTACTCAGGTGAAGTGCTGCGGCAGGCACTTGACGAGGTACTCGGATCGCGCCTGCTAGGGGAAGGTCGCTGGGGACTGGTCATTCCGTCGCGGGACGTGCAGCGCGGTGAGGTGCACTTGTTCAAGACGCAAACTGCCGACCGACCGCCGCGTCAATAGCGGCGGGTACCGACACCGAAGAAATGACACGAAGACGAGACAGAACCAAGATGACATCGCGTGAGACACGATGCCTCACTCCAGGTCGGGGCAGCGCGATATGACACGGAGTTTGAGAACCTACAAGCTGTCTGTGCGTTTAAGCGGCTGGGGGGCACATGGCGTCTCCGCTCGCCGATAAAGTAGCTGAATTCAGCAATGCAACAAAGGTTTTGGCTGATAAGGCCGGTGAGCGATGGGAAGAAGTATTCGAAATGCTTGGCGAAAGAGCCACGACATAGGGCGAGGCCGTCCGTGAGCAGGCGCCCAAGGTCGCACGGTGTGTTCGCAAGAGAGGTGCAAAACTTGCGAAGGCCGCACAGGAGCAAGGCGCCGAGTTGGCCGATATTGCGTCTCAACGGGGCCGCGACCTCACCAGCCATGCGGTGAGCCTCGGTGCCGAGCTTGCGGACTCGGCGGCCAAAAGCCTGAAGTCGAAGACAAACTGAACGGTGCAGATGGGCCGTGACCATCGCTGAGCCGCGACGCGCGGCGAGATCTCGATAGTGGACGACGCTGCCGGCGAGTTATCCAGACGCCGAGTTCGCTCGACGGCCCTGGCCGGACCCTAGGGGTTGGTCCATTGAGTGCGACAGTTTCTGTTGTTGCGATGCTGCGTCGCGAGATCAGCTGGAAATGCTGGTTATGGTCGCTTTTACCGCCGTTGCCGGGGGCGCCACAACCCTGACGAGATCACTGGGTGCCGGGACCGCCGCCGACGGTGCCGTTCATGTCGGCGGGGCCGCTGGGGACCCCACCCGCGGCCCCGTTCACGCCAGCGGGACCGTTGGAGGAACCGCCTGCGGAACCGCCGCCGGGACCACCGATGGGGGGGACGTTCGAGTTGGCGGAATTGCCGACGGGACCGCTGGGTGAACCACCGATGGGGCCCGTCACGTCGGAACGGTCAGAGTTTCCGATCGGACCGGTCACGTCCGAACCCCCGGAAGAATCGCTGTCAGGATCGGCCACCTCGGAATTGCCGGAGAGTGCCATCACCGTGGAAAGGACGCCAGCGTGGCCGCCGTGATTGGTGGTGATGGTGCCGCCGAACAAGGCCACGACCCCGCACACGACCAGCGCTCGTCCCAACATCCGGTGGCGGTCTGAAGGCTTACCCGTCATAGCCATAACCCTAGTTTATTCTGTAAACAATTGCTAGCATCGTCGGACATCCGAGGTTCGTTCATAGATGTCTCTTGCCGGCGCAAGATCGGCATGGGTGCAGCGCGCGTTTGTCGCGGAAGATCGATCACACACCAAGGGAGAGAAGTAGATGCGCATCAAGAATCTGCATGTCACCGCGTTGCCCGTCGCAGTAGGCGTCATTGCCTCAGTTGCGGTGGGCTGCTCACACAAGACTGGTGACGCGCCTTCGCTCAGTTCTGCTAGTTCGGCCGCTTCGTCGGCTATTTCGTCCATCACCGCTTCGCCCTCCGAAAAGCCCAGCACCACACAGATTCCGGGTAAAAACGGCACGCCTTACACCGTGGAGGGACCGATCCTCGCCAAGTGGAACACTCTGAATGATGTTCAGAAGAAGGACCTGGGCGCACCGTATGACAATCAGAAGGAGACCCTGGATCGGAGCGGCGTCTATCAGCAGTTCGACGGCGGCGTGCTGATCTACCGCAATGGAGAGCCGGTCTATTTCGTGTGGGGCAAGATCCGAGACACCTGGAATGACAATCAAGCCTCACAAGGCAAACTCGGCTATCCCACGGCCGATGAGGTGACCGAGACCGACGGCTCGTTCAAGTCCACCTTCGAGCACGGAACGATCACTTTCAAAGCTGGCGATGCCGATGCGAAAGTCTCACTGACAAACTGAGCAACCAGTAGAAACGTCAGCACGGGCACGGGTCGTCGGTGGCCCTCGAAACGCCGCAGACGACCCGTGCTGCTGACAACAGCGGAATGGGCCATTCCAAAAACGAGACGCTTGTCTTGCTGTGATGACATCGTGAGAAAGGTTGGAAAACATGGGAATTACTGATGACGCCCAGAACAAATTCGATGATCTTAAGGGCCGCGCTAAGGAAGCCGCCGGGTCCGTCACCAACGACGACGATCTGAAAGCTGAAGGACAAGCCGAGCAGGGGATCGCCGCTGCTAAACAGAAGATCGCCGATGCTGCCGATAAAGTCAAAGAGGGTGTTGAGGCCGTCAAGGACAAGCTAACCGGAAACGACTAGCTCCCGGCCGCCCGTGAGCATCGACGGTGTCTGCGAGATATCAAGCAGGGCTGGAGTTTTGCCCATACAGATCGGGGTATGACGTCAGCTTCGTCTTTTTAATCCGTTGTGCGACTGACGATTTGACTTCCATCGAATCTCGAGAACCTATGTCGAGATGCCCGCGTTGCGTCTGTTGCTCGGATAGGCACCGCCAGGCTGCTGTCGCCTACTCGGGGTCGCCGATGTCGCCGACGTGGCCGTGTAAGACGATGCGCCCGTCGGCCAATTTGTAGGTCAGGTACACGATGGCGAGCTTGTTGGCCTTGACGGCATCGGCGACCACCTGCGAGCGCTGCAGCAGCTTGATGCCGGTCTCTTCCACATGGCGGGCCTCGAACTCATCGATCCGCGACAGCCCGTCCTTACGGCCACCCAGGATCGACGGCATGACCCGTACCATCAGATCCCGGATATGTCCGCCGGGCACCTCTCCGGTGTCCAGAGCCGCCACGGTGGCCCCTACCGCGCCACAGGAGTCATGGCCAAGGATCGCGATCAATGGCACGCCCAGCACCGCGACCGCGTACTCGATGGACCCCAGCACCGCAGAGTCGATCACCTGACCCGCGGTGCGCACGATGAACATATCGCCCAGGCCCTGATCGAAAATGATCTCCGCCGCCACCCGACTATCTGAGCAGCCGAACAGCAGCACATCAGGGTTCTGGCCATTGGCCAGCTCGGTACGACGCGCGATGCTCTGGCTCGGGTGCTGCGGCAAACCACCGACAAAACGCTCGTTGCCCTCTTTGAGTGCTTTCCAGGCGGACTTCGGATCAGCGGTCATATGCGCATTGTGCATTACGGGGGTATCGTATGCAGCGCATGTGAGCGTGGACACATTCTTCAAGAACAAACAGCCGCCCTGTTGCGCTTATGTGTTGCGCCGCATATAGATTCACGGCCGAGACCGGGCGGCCAAACTCCCTTGAAGCTACATTCGGTGCGCGGTGTCGATCCGGCTCGCCGAAGGCGACTGACCGCCGACCGTGCTACCTCCTCTGAAGCATGGCAAATTGAGTGTTCTGATGATCAGCATTGCGGCGATGGGGGGCCGAAAACCGGGCGGCCAGTTCGAGGGAAGAGAGTCGTCGGCGGCTCTCAGAACCCAAAGTGCTCCTCGATAGCAAACTCTCTGCCGCTCGTGGCGACCCGCCTGCCAAGGCGGCCCGGCCCTCAGCGACCTCCCGGTCCCGTTTCGTTCGTTGAACGCGTCGAGTCAAATCCGTCACCCGACGCAGGCCCGTGACGATGCTCATCTGACGCACCGCCATGTAGTGGAGATCACTAGATTACCCGAGATAGCGAAGCACTTTTACGTAATTTCTCTTGATACGGTTGCGCGATGGTATGGGACGCGCATTCCCAGGTAAATTCTGGTACGGTTGTCCACATCCGCTCAACGGTGGCAGGGGTGCCTCCTCGTGCTCGTGCAGTCATTCAAGCCGCCGCAGTAGCCCTGGTAGCAATGACAACGTCGGCCTGCGATCCGCCGACGCTGGAGAGTCTTGACCTGCCGGCACCAAGCATCGGTTCCGATGCTTATGCGGTAACCGCAAAGTTCGCCAATGCCCTGAATCTTCCTGATCTGGCAAAGGTACGCCTCAAGGGCGCTGATATCGGCGAGGTCGAGTCCATCGAGGCCATCGACGATGTGGCCGTCGTCAAGCTTCGGATACTCAGGGGTGTGCGCCTGCCGGTCGGATCCACCGCTCAGCTGCGCAGTGCGACCCCGTTGGGCGATGTGTTCGTAGCCCTCGAACCGCCCAATCAGCCAGATACGGAACTCCTCAAGGACGGCGACGTTCTCGACTTACAAACCACGTCGTCGGCTGCCTCTGTGGAAGCTGTGCTGAGTTCGGCCGCGGTATTGGTCAATGGCGGTGTCGTGCGTAACTTGACCCACCTGGTCAACGGGCTCGGCAAGGCTTCGGCAGACAATGGTCAGACCCTGGGAAACATTGTGGGGCAGTCGAATCAGCTGCTGGACACCCTCAATAAGCGTTCGGCACAGATTCAAAACTCATTGGATAAGACATCCCAACTGGCCGCCTCGATTTCGTCACGAGAAAAGACGATCAATGCGCTGCTCGATGCATCGGCCCCGGGCGTGCAGGCGATCGATGCTAGCCAGATCGGCGACCTGGCCAACAAGAGCGGGCAGATCAGCGACCAACTTGCGAGGCTCCCATCGATCCAGGGCACCGACGGTCGCAGCACACTCGCCGACCTCAACTCGATCGCGCGCGGCTTCAATGACATCGCGGTCAGTCCTGACACCAGCCTTGTCGCACTGAACCGGCTGATACCGATGCTCATTAAGGCGAACGCCGGTAGTGCGCAAGCGCATGACGTCAATATCGCCAAGCTCGCACTGGGCAACATTGACGACGCGGGCAACAAGGGCTCCAGCGATTACCACGGACCCAAGCAGGCAGACTGGGGCTACTTTGTCGGTAGCTTCAAGTACACCCTGTACCGACTGCAGGAGCGCGTCGTAGGGCAGGGTCCGAACCCGCCAGCCCCCCAAGATGGTTCGGTACTGCCAGGCCGGTGAGCCGTGAGAAGCTCCACGTTGTGGGCCAGTACTCTCCCGATGTTCTCGCTACCGGGCTCGACGTAGTTTTCTGTGGAATCAATCCCGCCTCCACGGCTGTGGCTGACGGACACAATTTCTCGAACCGGAGCAACCGTTTCTGGGAAGTGCTCTATCGGGCCGGGTTTACCGACATTCGCCTGCGCCCGGAGGACGAACGTCAGCTGCTGACGTACGGATGTGGCATCACCGCTGCCGTCAGTCGCGCAACACCCCGGGCCGACGACGTCACGGCGAGCGAATTCCGGGCGGCCCGGCCAGATTTCGAGGAGAAGGTGCGTCGCCTGAGACCACGAGCGCTGGCATTCCTCGGAAAGCGTGCGGTGGTGTCCATGCTCGAAGCCCCACACATCGCATTCGGGTTACAGCCACTCCGCTTCGCGGATGCGACGACATGGGTGCTGCCGAACCCGAGCGGCCTCAGCCGGCGGTTCACGCTGGATGCACTCGTTGACGCCTACGCCGAGCTTCGCGTGTATCTCACTGATGGAAGTTCCACTGGCCCACGTCCTGGGCCAGTGCGTCGCTGACGTCGACTTCGAGCCCACCGACCACCGGGCCCGGATTGGACGCGGTGCTCACGATGCGTTGGTAGAGAACCGCACCGGGGAAGACCTGGCCGCGGGACCAAGACCGGGTCTGCCAGGCCCACACGTGACCGGGTGAGCGCGAATTGCCGATCACGCCATCGCCAGCGGCCCACTGGCACGGGTTGACGCCCCCGTAGATGCCGGTGCGCTGCACTCCCAACACTGAGTTGATGCCCCGAAACCACGGCAGTGCGACGTCGTTCCAGGTATCGCGGTTGATGTCGTCGTCGACGGAGAAAAAGACCGGTGCACTCTGCCCGCCGCCGGCCGCGGTGTGCAGCTGCCAGGCGGTGCGGGCATCGTCAACGCCACCGGCGAATCCGCGGGTGAAGTCCGAAGGTGCTGTCCCACCGGGCTTTCCGTATTGAAAATTACTGACGATCACCAGTCCGGCCGAGGTGAGCGACTGGGCATACGGCCGGGTGATCGGCTTGGCGCCCATGGACGAGCCGGGACGCGACGTGGAGACGTAGTTGATCACCCCCGAGTGGCCGGCGGCTTTGATGTCCTCCGCTGGAATCTGGCGCATGGCGAAGTCGATCAACGTGGGCGCGGCGGCGGACGCCGCAGGTGTACCGGCAGCGGCTGATGCCGCACCCAGCCCGGCCAGTGCCGATACGGCAGTCGCGTAGCGCAGCGCGTCACGTCGGGTCACCGAACGTGAGGAGCGCAGAAAGCTGTCAATCCCCGACGACTCTTGCATCGCAGGAAGTTAACAATGTGACTGTTGTTAAAGATGTAGCCTCGCCGGTACTTCCGATAACGTTCTTGTATCAAGGCGAACGATCTCGTGATCGGCACGGGCGCAGGCGTTCTCGGCCGCAGGCTTAACTAGTTGCTGTAGAGCTGCAGAACTTGCGCAGCCGTTGTCGCGATATCGCCGCTCAGCCTCACGATGGGTGGGCCGCCACGCTGATGGATGACATTCGCCAGGACGACCACGTATGTGTCCGACCCCGGATCTATCCACAGCGATACGCCGGTGAAGCCGGAGTGACCGAAGCTGCCAATGGGAAAGCGCATTCCCCGCTGCTTGGATTGTTCGGTATCGATATCCCAGCTGAAGCCGCGCAGGTTCTGTCCGGCTATCGCCGGATAATTCGGTGCAAGCAGGGGATCTGTTGGGTTGGGGGTCTTTTCGACGGCCTGACGGGTGGCAGTGTTGGCCGCCTCGAGTTGCGCGGCGGTGTGGCCGGGCTGCTGCGGACTCGTCATCAATGCCAGGGTCGACTGTTTCAGCGGGAACAGGCTCGGGCGCCCGGCGAGCCGGTCGAGCAGCGCTTGCGAGTATCGGCCGACGTCGGAGGCTGTCGAGAACACACCGGCGCTGCCGGCCACGCCGCCCATCCGGCGCGCCGTCGGGTCGTGCACGGTGCCGCGAAGCAGATGGTCGTAGTTGGGGTTGATGCCCGGAGCGTCTTCGTCATGAGCCGTCGGCGCGATGCGTGTCAACAGCTCAGTGCTCCAGGTACCCGCCGAGCACGGGGCAGCAGTGCGTGCGGTTTCATCGAAAGCAATTGCCGTACCGATGATTTGACGTGGCCCACACGCTTTGGCTGCGGGAAGGTACCGGGTGTCTGCCAGGCCCAGTGGCGCAAAGACGTTGTCCTGCACATAAACATCCAAAGGCTCCCCGGTGATCTTTTCGATGAGTGCGCCGAGGACGATGAAGTTGATATCGGAGTAGTGGAACGTCGCACCGGGGTCGAACGCCAACGGTGCGATGAGCGCGCGATGGATGCCGTCGGCATTGTCTGCCTGGGTCAGTCCCCACGGACCCTGATGGCTCAAGTCACCTCCGATGCCCGAGGTGTGCGTGAGCAGCATGCGAAGCGTCACCTGGGCGCGTCGTGGGTCGTTGGCGGGGTTGAAGTCCGGAAGATATGTCTGCACGGGTTCGTCGATTCGAACCAGGCCCTTCTCGTACTGCTGAAGAAGGGCCACGCTCGTCGCAAGGGGCTTGGTCAACGACGCCAGGTCGAAAATCGTGTCTTCGGTCATCGGCTCGGCGGGCGAGGGTGACCCATCCAGGCCCGGTTCGTCGGGGAGCTTGCGCCACCCGAAAGCCTGCCGGAAGGCAATCTTGCCGGCGTGCCCGATTTCCACCACTGCACCGGGCAGCCGAGGTGCCGAGACCGCGTCATTCACGAGGCGGGTGGCCGGGGCGAATGGACCTTGGGGCACCACGCTCGGCGCAGGGATCGGATGTGCTGAGTTCCCGCAGGAAGGCACCCCCGCGAGGGCAAGTAAGACCGCCACGACGGCACCGGCCCGAGCGACGCGCGATCCGGACACCTTCACCGGATCAACGGTAGAGGCTCAGGTGTGGGTCAGTGCATCACGCACGGCTGATTGGGTGTGGGGCAGCCAGATTGCCTGAATGGGCGCCTGCGGCGGGTCGACTATTTCGACGACGACGACCTGGCCCGCCAGGCACGGACCCGTGGGGGCGGTGACGAAGGCGACGCCGTCGTTGTCCAGGACTGCGGTTACCGGTGGGGTTCCCTGGACACGGTTGATGGTGAATGCGGGTTCGAATCCGGCGGACCGACAGGTGCTCAGAATGTAATCCGTGTAGTTGGAGAATCCCGGAGGCGCCCACACGATGATCCGCTCATTCCGCAGATCCCGTAGGGCGACTGAATCACATTCTGCTAGAGGATGATCGCGGGGGACTGCGACACGTAGCGCGTGGTACCCGATCACCCGTGAGGCCAGATTCTTGGGCGTTGATATCCCCCTGCGCAGCGCGATGTCGGCCGATCCGCAGATGACCGCGGGCTCGAGGGCGTCGGGGAACATCTGCAGTGCGGTGATCGATATGTCCGGCAGTGCGGATCGAACCGGGACGAGAAGCTGATGGACTTCTTCGGCGGTGATCGCCGGGGTGTGTGCAACCACGAATGGCTGCGGCACATCGGCCGCCGTGTTCTGCACCTGGCGCACCAACGTCTGTGCGGCCGCCAGCAATACGACGGATCCGTCGCGCAGGACCTCCCCGGCGGGGGTCAACTCGATATGGCGGCCACTGCGATCGAACATCTTCGCGCCGAGCTGCTTTTCGAGATTCGCCATCGACTGGCTGATGGCTTGCTGCGTCAATCTGAGTTGGCCGGCGGCTCGGGAGAAGCTCGCGTACTCCGCCACGGAAAGGAATTGCTGGAGGCGACGGAGATCGACGGGATCGTCTCCTGTCTCGGTTGACCGCGAAGTCATGAATAGCACTATATGCCCAAGTAAAAGTTGTGGATCTTGAACATTTTTTTGTTTTCGCCTTGTATCGGGTGCCTCTAGCGTGGTGTGGTCAGGGCTTTACTGACATATGAGTCGCGTAAATGAAAGGTGCCGCCCCATGCCAGATGAAGTGGACCAGCTCGTCAAGCAGCTTGCCGAAACGTTCGGACGTCCGATCCGCTCACCGATCCTGCATTGGCCGGACGAATACGGTCTGGAGTACCAGTCGGTGACCTTCCCGTCAGAGGACGGTGTCCCGCTGGATGCCTGGTTTATCCCCTGTAAGGGCTCCAAGAAGATCGCGATCGCCAATCACCCGATCTGGCACAACCGCTATGGGCTGCCCGCTCACCTGGAGCCGTGGAAGCAGATCGGTGGCGCCGGGGGCAATGACTTCGAGGTCAACTTCATGGCGGACTACAAGAACCTCCATGACGCCGGATACAACGTGCTCACCTACGACATGCGCAACTTTGGACACAGCGGAGTCGGCAACGGCGGTATCGGCAGCAACGGAATCTTCGAGTCCCGTGACGTCATCGGTTCCATTCAATACGTGCGCTCGCGGCCCGATACCAAGGACATGACAGTGGTGCTGTTCAGCCGCTGCTGCGGGATGAACGCCACGTTCATCGCCCATGACCGCCGTCCCGAGGTGTTCGAAGGCATTCCGGCCATCGTGTCTCCGCAGCCGGTCTCGTTGCGCCCGTTCTATGAGCGCATCACTGAGATCCTCGGTATCACTGACCGGTTGGATGACATCGAGCGTGAGATCCAGCTGATCACCAGCTTCAAGCTCGACGATATGTCACCGATCCCCTATGCCAAGAGCATGGACATCCCCACGTTCCTGGTCCAGGTACGCAACGACGCGCTCACCCGGGAGAGCGACGTTCAGACGATCTTCGACAGCATGCCGGTCACGGACAAGAAGCTGTTCTGGATCGAGAACTCCACCAGAAGGTGGGACGGGTACAACTACTTCCCGAACAACCCTGAGCAGTTGATCGACTGGTTCGACACGCACACCTCCTAGCGGGCACGGGGGCCACCTTGACGGGGGGTGGCCCCCAGCCCGTTGGTGTGTAGATCCGATTCGGAGCTTCACCGCTTGCAACCAGATCGAGGGACCGCTGCATGGCAATGCGATTCGATATCAAGACCGCAAACCATCACACGCGATGGTCGGACATCCTTGCCGTGTGGAAGGAAGCTGACAGCATCGAAATCTTCCATACTGCATGGCTTTTCGATCACTTCTATCCGATCTCGTCGCCGTCGGAGCAAGAGCCAGACCTGGGTGGTCCATGTCTGGAAGGCTGGACACTGCTGGCGGCCCTGGCGCGGGAGACCACTCGTCTGCGGCTAGGAACATTGGTCACGGGCATCCACTATCGTCACCCCGCAGTACTGGCCAACATGGCGGCCACCGTCGACATCATCTCCAGCGGACGACTCGAACTAGGGCTAGGGGCGGGCTGGAATGAACACGAATCCAGTGCCTACGGTATCGATCTCGGATCGCTGAGCCAGCGATTCGACCGATTCGAAGAGGCGTGCGAGATTATCGTCGGGCTGCTATCGCAGCGGTTGACCGATTTTACAGGGAAGTACTACACGATCACTGGTGCGTACTGTGAGCCCAAGGGGCCCCAATGGCCTTATCCTCCAATACTTATCGGAGGCAACGGGGAGAAACGGACGCTGCCCCTGGTAGCCCGGTATGCTCAGCACTGGAATTTCCCTAACGGCACACCTGAGGAATTTGCGCGTAAGCGTGACATCCTGCGCGCGCGATGCGCAGATATCGGACGTGACCCGTCAGAGATCGTCACCTCTGCGCACATCTGGCTCAAATCCGGATCCCGCGAAGATATCTCACGCCTGGTGGATGAGATCGCGGCATTCCAGAACGAGGGGCTTGAGGCCGCTGTTATCTACCTACCGCCACCATTAGATCCCCGTGTGCTCACCCCACTGGCGGTCGAACTCGACGCTCTCGTCTAGCCGAACAGCGCAGAAGGAGGACGTATCTGGCATCTGAATTTCTCAGCGCGCAGTACTTTCAGAAACGTAACGAGAGAGGACACAGATCATGGTGGGTATTCCTGATTCAATCGAAACGGTGCAGCCGTACCGTCCGTCGGAGCGGCCGCTCGCCGGGAAGGTGGCCGTGGTAACCGGGGCCTCGGCGAATATGGGTGCTGCGCTTGCCCGGACGCTCGCCCATGACGGGGCCCGGGTTGTTGTGCACTACCGCAGCGATTCAAAAAAGGACAAGGCCGCGCAGGTGGTTCAGGAGATTCAGGACGCCGGAGGCGAAGCGGTCAGCTATCAGGCTGACCTGGTGGTCCCGGGAAATTGCACCAAGCTTGTCGATTTCACTTTCGAGGCGTTCGGCCGCTGGGACATCCTCGTGAACACCGCTGGAATGATCGTGCGAAAGCCCTTGGCGGACATCACTGAGGATGAGTACGACGCCGTGTTCAACACCAATGCCAAGACGGTGTTCTTTATGATGCGCGAGGCCGCGCGACGGATGGCCGACGACGGCCGGATCCTGAGCTTCATCACGGCAATGGTCGGCGCGCTGGCACCCACATACAGTGCCTACGCCGGGTCGAAGGCTCCGGTGGAGCACTTCAGCAAGGCGTTGGCCAAAGAGGTGGGTGGCCGTGGGATCACTGTTAACTGTATCGCGCCGGGGCCGCTGCAAACCAGCTTCTTCTATCCCGCGGAGTCTGACGAGAACATTGCCTGGCTGCAGTCGATGAGTATCAACGGGCAGATTGGACGCGGCGACGACATCTTGCCTGTGGCAAGGCTGTTGGTGCTTCCAGAGGGCCGTTGGACGACCGCTCAGACCATCTTCGTCAACGGTGGCATCCTGTCCACCATTAACTAGTGCCTCAAGGAGGCTGTTATGCCATCTCCAACAACAGATTTAGGTCTTGTCAGCGATCCTGCAGTGCGGGACGCGGTCACGGCTTGGCAGAGTAAAGATAGCGATCACTGGCTGGCGGCGTTCGTCGAGGCTCCCGCTCTCACCGATGACGGCGCATCGCGTGATTTCAACGTTTTCAGCGCTGAAATCGGCAACGAGTACTTCACGCAGATAGAGCGGGTCAGCCCGGACGGGCGCACCGTTATCGGGCAGTTTCATAGCGACACGTGGGGAGACTTCCGGACGTTCTTCCGATTCATTCAGGGGCCAGAGGGAAAGTTCACCAAGCTGGAGATCGGCCAAGCCTGACCCGCCGACTTTCGAACGCGTGGGATTTCAGGTGCGATCGCGATAGGCGCTGGGCGAGGTGCCGACGTGATCCTCGAATGTGACGGCGAAGTGGTTGGAGTCCGAAAGCCCTATGGCAGTGCCAATTTCAGCGATCGATAGTGCGGTCTGGCTCAGTAGCCGTTTTGCTTTGGCGATGCGCCGCCTCAGGAAGAACTGATATGGCGTGGTGTGGAACGTCGCGGCGAATGACCGGGTGAACTCGCGTACGGTCATGCTGCAGCAGTCGGCGAGCTGAGCAAGTCCGATGTGACTGTCCGGGCTGTTGTCGAGGTATTCGATCAGTGCAGCCCGGGTTGGCTTGTCCAGCCTTCGGTAGTAAGGGGGTTGTGTCCCACCACCACCAGCGTGCCTGTCGGCCAGGTGGAGCAGTAGTGACTCGGTGAGCGATTCGATGAGCAAGAGCGCAAAGACGTCTTCCCGGTCTCTTACCCCGTTGATCCGCTCGACTAGCTGATACGTGAGTGAATCACGTTGCCCAATTGCGGGTTTGACAGTCGCACTCGGGATGGCTGCGGTGGGGATGGAGAGCTGGCAGTACTGCACGGCATCGCCGTGCGCAAGAGCGGCGTACTGGTGCTCGGCGGGAATGACCCACACATCACCGATGTTAGGCAGTGCACGCCCCGACGGTCCGTGCTCGATCTCGAATTCCATGGTGCGCAATTGGCCACGGCGATGCACGATGATGATGTGGCGTGATTCGTGAAAGAACCAGTCAGTGGGAGTCGTAACTTGCTCGGTGGCGAACACGTACTCGGCATCGCCCGCGGTCACGCTCGCACGGGATTGCCATGTGCGGGGGGTACGCGGCCTGATCCCATCCCACACCGTCAACTGACGAGAGCCAGTTCTTGTGCCTGCGTCAGGGCTTGTCGCACGGGTGGGGAGGCGCGAGAAATCACTGGTGAACTTCACGCGCGTCTCTTCTCGGATGGTGGACTGATGAGCTGGCCAGAGCATAAGCGCGTCAGCGTGTTCAGGGGCACCTCGGAGTGTGTGCGCCTCGACACCCCAGTTGATCTACGCGGAGCAAGACGTTGACCCGTCACATACTTCGTGCGGGTAGCGCCAATTTCCGTCCTCAGATCGGGGCGTCCCATAGGTTCGCTGCAGTAGGTACACCGCAGTACAGACACCTGAGGAGCACCATGGTGAAGAACCTGCTTCGGCGCCCAGCAGAGGTATTACGCACGGAAACGACAGCGGGTGTACGCGACGAGTACTCGTTAGATGTCTTGGCACCGCGAGAACAGCTGTGGGACATGGTTTCCGATATCACCCGCATGGGCAGGTTCAGCCCTGAGAACCGCACCGGATGGTGGCTGAAACCCTCCGCGATACCCGCGGTGAACTCGTGGTTTGTCGGCTTCAACCGCATTGGACCAGTCATCTGGTTAACGCCGTGCCGCGTGACGGCACTGGAGCCCGGCCGCCATTGTGAGTTCAAGGTCTATCTCGTCGGCACAGTATGGGGCTACTACCTGGAGCTCGCTGAGAACGGCGTTGTCAAGGTCACCGAGTACCGAGAGTGGCCGCGCTCGGCGTTTCTCTACAAAGTGTTGCGCTGGTCGGGCCCGTTCGGGAGGCCACGTGACATCCTCGCGCTGGAGGGACTGCATCGCTCGCTGCAACGAATCAAGGAGACCGCCGAGGGTTAGTCCCCGGAGCTCTGGGCCTGCACACGCTCGGCGACGCGTTGGTCTGCCGGATTGGAGGACTGACGCAGTCCGTCGATCACACCGGTGCGATTGCGTTCGGGCTGGTTCTGCGACATCTTCGTCTTGCCTTCGACACGATCGATGCTCAGTTCGATCCCGACGATGGCGCGTATCTGTGCGGCGGTGAACGGCTCTGGCGCATCATCGATTCCCCAGGGCGAATCCCTGTTCTGCTCATGCCGGTTCGTGAGTTCGGCGACGAGCGTGCGTACCCAGTCTGCATCGTCATGAGCGGTGAGGGTGCCGTGAACGGTGACGACTTCGTAGTTCCAGGTCGGCACCACTTTGCCGGTTTCACCTTTCGTGGCATAGAAGCTGGGGGAGATGTAGGCCTGTGGCCCGGGAATGATCGCGACGGTCGGTCCACTTCGTTGCCAGTGCGGGTTGGCCCGGGAGACATGCCCGACCAAAGTGCGGGTCACGGCCCGATAGAGCAGGGGAACCGGTGTCACCATGTATCCGCCGTCGTCATGCGTAACGAGGTGGGCCAGGCCGACTTCGGAGAGTGCCGCAGCCGTCTCGTCGTCCCGCATCGCGAAGCTCTTCGGTACGTACACGAGCTCATTGTCCTCAACGACTATCGGTCAAGCGAGTGAGATAGGCGGGCTCCGCCCCGTGAGGGCGTGCGATCTCGTCCCCAGCGGCGCCCGCGTGAGACCACCTACAGTGGTTGTTCGAAGAACATCGAGAGGACCGTATGTCTACGGAAACGCCTGCTACACGCCTTGAGGCGGATGTCCGGGTTGTGCAGCCGCGCGCCTTCCTGCCGGTCTTTCTGCTGGCCTACTTCGCCTCCGCGGTCGCACTGCTCGCCGCCGGCGCGGTCAGTATTCCCTTGCGTCTCGCCGAGCTCGACCCAGCACACAAGACGCAGGCGCTGTCGCTGACGATGGCTCTCGGGGGAATTGCGATCATCGTGGTGACACCGCCGCTGGGCCATCTCAGCGACACATCGACCTCGCGATTCGGTATCCGCAGGCCGTTTCTCGTGGGGGGCACCCTCATCGGGGCGGTGGGTCTGACGACATTGGCCACGGCACCGACGGTCGGCGGGGTCGTGGCTGGTTGGTGCATCACCCAGATGGGTTTCGCGGCAACGCTTGTGGTGTTCAACGCACTGTTGGCAGATCAGATATCGGTCACGATCCGGGCACGTGTCGCGGCGGCGTTTGGCATCTCGACCAGCCTGGCGCCCGTGGTCGGCAGCGTGTTCATCAACGTCCTGCCCAACGATCCCAGATGGTGGTTCGGTCTGCCGGCGGTGCTGGCGCTGCTGTGCAATAGCGCCGCCGTACTTGTTCTGCGCGACATCGTCCGCACTCAGCGAACCCCGCGAAGCTGGCAGGCGATCCTTGCCAGCTACTGGATAAATCCAAGGAAGCACCAGGATTTCGCGTGGGCGTGGATCTGTCGCCTCTTCGTCACGATGTCGGTGCTGTTGGTGACGGTCTACATGCTGTACATAGTGGCAGGCACCCTGGGGTTGTCCGAGCATGAGGCAGCCGCTAAGTACGGCGTCATCATCGGCGCCTTCTTGATCACCAATATGCTCACCGCAGCGGTGTCGGCGTGGTGGTCGGATCGCACCGGGCGGCGCAAGGGCATCGTCTGGACCTCGTGCCTGATCACCGCAGTTGGCTTGGTGATTCTATTGCTGTTCAAAGACTTCCATTCACTCCTGCTCGGCGCGGCGGTCATCGGAGCGGGGCAGGGCGCCTACGCCGCAGTGGATCTGGCACTGATGACGGAGGTGTTGCCCGAGACGGACTCATCGGGCAAAGACCTTGGCGTGGTGGCCATGGCATACCTGCTGCCGCAGCTGCTCGTCCCCCTGCTGGCAACAGCGTTATTCGGGTTACATCACACCCAAGGGGATTTCAGCATCCTGTACCTCGCGTCCATGGTGCTATCAGTCCTCGGTGCGCTGGCGGTCCTTCCGATCAAGTCCGTGCGGTAGCCGGCTCTACGTGATCGAGGCAATGGTGCTGTCCGACGCTGTCGGGGAGAGCAAGTCGATCGCCGGCAGCAAGGCCCTCAATACGGCGGGGTTGACCTCCACCGGCTGATGGGTAACCGCGCGCACGATCCAGCGGCCGGCCTCCTGTGCCGATAGCGCGGCGGCGCCGTCGTATTCGGCTGTGGGTGCGATCATTTCGGTGCGTACGAGCGGGAAGTACACGTTGGTCGCGTGCACACCGGGGTGTGGACGTTCGGCGTTGAGACTGCGCCCGAAGATCGCCAGCGCGCTCTTTGAGGCCGCATACGCGGAGAAACGCGGAAAAGTGTTGGCATGCAAGGCCCATGTGCAGACGTTGACGAACTGGCCGCGTCCGCGCTCGATCATTCCGGGCAGCAGGCCCAAGGTCAGCTGTACGGGCGCCAAGTAGTTCAGTGCCATGGTCCGCTGGTAGTCGTGCAGCCGGTCGGATGCGTCGACAATGCGACGGCGGATGGAACGACCGGCGTTGTTCACCAACACATCCACGCGTTGATCGATGAGGTACTCCAACAGTCGTTCGATCTCGGTCTGGTCGGACAGGTCGCAAGTACGCCACTCGCAACCGGTCTCTGCCGCAAGTATCTGCAGCTCGTCCGCACGGCGGGCTACGCCAATGACCCGGGCTCCGCGGTCGCGCAGTTGCGTGACGGTCTGCCGGCCGATTCCGGCGGACGCGCCCGTGACCACCACGGTCAGTTGGCTGACGTCGCGACCCGGGCCGGACAGCAGGGAATCGATCCGCGCGGGCAGCAGGGTGCGGCGCTGGGCAAGCTCTTGGACAGTGCGGCGAACGGACACGGAATTCCTCTCAAGTCGCTGGGCCACCCAGTACCCGATATGACCACACGGTCATATTAACGGACCAAAGAGACGATTCCCGGGCCGGGGCCACTGCCGGCCGCACTACTCGGCACGGTCGGCGACATGCCGATTGACCCCGCGATCATCGGGATCGGCATTTCCGCGTGAGGTTGTCCGTTGAGCCGTGCTAGCGGCCGAAGGCGCGAGCGAATCTGCGGAGTTTGGGAGGTGGGTCTGCGGCCAGGGCCTCGATGTGATGACGGCCCTTGTCGGCAGCGCTGGCCAACTCCGCGCCGCGCTCTGAAAGTAGTTCTGCGAGTTCACTTCCGCGCTGTGAGGCAATCTCGGTCAGCTGGCTGCCGCGTCGTTGAGCGGTCTCAGCGAGCTCGGTTCCGCGCTCACGGGCATATTCGGCGATCAGCGGCGCCTTCTCGCGTACGGCTTCGCCGAGCTCTGCGGCTTTGGTCTGTAGTGAATGCGAGGGATGGTCGGCTCCGGGGATTGCCGAGGTAACGGCGGCGACGGCGTCGCTGGCAGCTTTACGGGCGCGCCACGACAAGCCGGGCCGTCCCTCGGTATCGATACCGGCGATGATCAATCCGCCCAGGAGCGAGATGTTCTTCCAGAAGTGAGTCTTCTGCTGCAACTTGAGATCGGGATCGGGTTCGCGCCAGAACGCCTGGTCCGCGAGGGTCGCCGGAACCAGAGTGCCGGCGAGTGTCCATGCTGACAGCCGGGGAAATCTGCCGCTGGCAAGAGCCAGCCCGGCGGCAAGCTGAGTGGCTGCATGGATGCGGACGTAGGTCTGCGGGTCTCGGGGCAGGTATCTGGTCGCGGACTCCGGCGCGCTGTCCAACAGATTGTCGACCAGCGGCTTGGCCACACCCGCAGAAGCGGCCGGACGGCGGAGGCCGTCAACTCCCGCCGCGATGAAGATGGACGAAAGCATCGGACGTGCAATGCGTCTCACCAGCACAATTACCTCTCAGAAGCTCGCGAAAAATGAAGGGCCCCACAGCCGACCGGCTTGACCCACTAAAAATCCGGGCAACACTCAGTCAGATAGGCGTACCCGGTCGACTTCGTTTATGCAGGGGTGCAATCAAAACCAGACCTTGCGGCCAGCAACCGGGCGGCCCACTGCCCCCAGGATCCACAGCACGGCCCCGGCCACCACCAGGACTATTCCTATTGTCTGCAGAATCGGAACGACCAGTACGTACCCCAACACGGCCAGCAGAATGCCCAAGATGATCATGATGTCCTCTCCTTGCCCAGTGCGCCCAGGCCTTATGTGCGAAGACATACCCGCTCGAAGGAATACTGAAACATCGATAATGAAGCGCGGGAAACGCGAGTGGTCAGCGGCTCTCGCGGTCGCCGTCAGCGGCGTTCCAGGTTTGCGGCAGCATCGGACTGGTCCGGCTCTCGGGTGCGTCCCCAGCGAAAGTGGTCAATCCGGCGGCCTCGGTACCGGCAGCCGTCGTGCGCACGCCGGCGAAGCCGAGCCTCCCTGCGCCCGTGCTGGAAGCACTCGCGATCACTGGATCATCAGGGCCGGCGGGGATTTCGGCATCCATGGTGGCGTACTCGTGGCGGTAGCCGCGGTCCTCAACGGTCCCGCGGCGACGCCTGCGGTTCTTGGACTTTCCGGGATTGCAGGCCAGTGCGGTGGCGGCTGCCACGGCGCTGCTCGGTGCGTGGGCCACGGCCCCAGTGCTCTGGCCCATGGTCGGCCCGAACCCGAAGCCGGGACCGTCACCCCGAACCGCGTAACCCAGACCTTCGACTCCCGCGGGTGGCGGGGTAGGCGCCGGGGCAGAGCTGGGAGCCGCGGTGGCGGTGGATGACGGGGCGGGCGCGGCCGAGCTCGCCGTGGTCACCGTGCCACCACTGATCGCGACGGCGCTCGGTTGCTCAGCACGTGGATTGACGCTTTCCGCGGCTAGGTCGGCCGGTGGGGCCGGCGGCATCTGCGCCAGGCTGCCCAAGGTGATCGCGAGCGGGAGCGAGATGCCCGCTGCGGGGCCCAAGATTGCGGCGTAGATGGGCGTGCCCATCACACCAAATGTTGCAGCGTATGCGAATACGAAGAACAGCGGCTGCCAGGTAACCAGGGCTGCGGCCGGGTTGGTGGAGAAGTCGATGATGATCCGGATGATGGTGCCGACCGGGTCGGTGATCAGTCCCTTCAGCGCGCGATACATGCCCAGGAAGTGTTGGGAGTTGGCCAGCAACATCTCGATGGGATCGTTCGGATCAGGCACGATGGGCGGTGGCTTGGTGGCGTCCTGCGCCGCGGCCCGTGCGATTGCACCACTTTCTGGCGAGAGCAGTACCGGTGATGGGAGGGCCGGCGGTGCTGATGTCACGGAGGTCTCGGAGACGGCCTGGTAGGTGCTCATCACGGTAGCGGCCTGTATCCACATCCGGATGTAGTCGGCCTCATTGACGGCGATCGGAATAGTGTTGATACCAAAGAAATTGGTGGCGATCAGCGCCCCGTGCGTCGCATGATTGGCGGCGAGTTCGACAAGGGTCGGCATGGTAGCCAGGGCCTCGGAGTATGCCGTGGCCGCTGTTTCGGTCTGGGCCGCCACTCCCGCGCTGGCCGTGCTGGTCTGCTGTAACCAGCTCAGGTAGGGCACGTGTGCGGCCTGGTACTGCTCTGAGCTGGGGCCGCTCCATGAGCCTGCCCGCACCGAACCCAGCGTTGTGGTGAGTTCCGTTGCTGCTGAAGAGTATTCCGTGCTCAACGAACGCCACGCGTCTGCCGCCGCGAGCAGGGGTCCGGGTCCCGGGCCGCTGCTCAGCAAGGCCGAATGCACTTCGGGAGGGGCCGCCATCCATACCGGAGCTGTCATGAGACGTTGCCTACGCCGTTAATCGAATTGACTGTGGGGGAACCAGTTTCGCGACTCATCATCTGACCGATTGCAGGGCGACACACGGGCGGCCCTGGCGTCTCCTCTCCAGTGCTCGCTGACCTCCTACGAAATGGGTCAGCCAATGTAGGTTAGCGTAACCTTCCTTCAAGTGGTGGTGTCCCTCGATGCGGAAGATCTGGTTCCACTGCGGTGCTAGATATCTGGGTATGCGGGGGCCGATGCGATGACGGCCGCGGTCTGTATCTCTCGATACTTATCGAGGCAAGTCCCACTGTCCGAAATCGGTTGCGAGAACATCGTCGACATCCACGTGCACGTCGCCGATAAGGGGCCCCGGGTTCGAGGCGGTGTTGACCGCGCTTTGATACAGCACGGCCGCGGGCTCGCGCGCCCCACCCGACCAGGCACGTGTCTGCCAGGCCCAGCGATACCCCCCGGTCGTCGAGTGCCCGACGACACCATCGCCGATCGCCCACCCGCACGCGCGGGCGTGGCCGTAGATGCCGGTGCGGCGAATACCCAACACCGAGTTAATGCCCCGGAACCATTGAACAGCAACAGTTTTCCAGGTGTTCTGATCGATGTCTTCATCGACGCTGAAGAAGATCGGTGCGGAATCCGGCCCTCCGGCGGCGCCGTGCAGCCGCAGGGCGGTCTGTGCGTCGGCCACGCCGCCGTCGTAGCCGCGGGTGAAGTCTGATGGAGTGGGCCAACCGGGCTTGCCGTACTGGTAGCAGCTGACGACGTGCAGTCCGGCCGCGCGTAGCCCGGCGACGTAGTCCGGTGTGACGGGTTTGAAGTCAAAGGTCGCACCCGGCCGCAACTCGGACACATAGACAAGGGCGCCCGCGTAGCCCGCGGATTTGATCTGTTCCGGGGTGACCAGCCGCTCGGTGAAGTCGATCAGCCGGATGCCGTCTGCGGATGCGTGCGGTGCAAGGGCTATCGGAAGACCCGCGAGGATCGGGACGGCCAAGGCGTATCGAAGGGCGTCGCGCCGCGAGACCGACAGGTGCATGGCGCGATGTTAGCCGTCCGCTACCTACGCGCGGGCTCTCTTGGGCCGTGGTGATGGGACGATGAACCCATGACCGCAACGCTTGTCGCGAAGAATGTGGCCGGCGGATTCGCCCACCGCACCCTCTTCGAGTCGCTCGACCTGACCGTGGCGCCCGGCGATGTGGTCGGAGTCGTCGGGTCCAACGGTGCCGGCAAGAGCACACTTCTGCGGATACTTGCCGGGGATCTGGAGCCGCTCGAGGGTGCCGTCAGCGTCGCGCCGGCCGACGCATTCATCGGCTGGCTGCCGCAGGAGCACGAGCGGGTGCCGGGAGAAACCGTTGCCACCTACATCGCGCGTCGCACGGGATGTATCGACGCCACGCAAGCCATGGAAGCCGCGGCCGCAGCGCTGGCCGATGAGGATCAGAGCCATTCGGAGGTCGATCCGACCGACGCCTACTCGGCCGCCTTTGATCGCTGGCTCGCCTCCGGTGCGGCGGATCTCGATGAGCGGCTGCCCGCGGTACTGGTTGATCTGGGCCTCGGCTCGGATGCGGTGCGTCCGCAGTCGACCCTGATGACGGAACTGTCGGGCGGGCAGGCGGCGCGTGTTGGATTGGCCGCGCTGGTGCTGTCGCGGTTCGACATCGTTCTGCTGGACGAACCGACCAACGATCTCGACCTGGACGGACTCGCTCGGCTGGAGGAGTTCGTCCGCGATCTTCGTGGCGGCGTGGTGTTGGTGAGTCATGACCGTGAGTTTCTGGCCCGCAGCGTCACTCACGTCCTGGAATTGGACCTGGCTCAGAACACCACCACCGTCTTCGGCGGTGGTTACGAAAGCTATCTGGAAGAGCGCGCGGTTGGCCGACGGCACCGACGCGAACAGTACGAAGAGTTCGCCGACAAGAAGGCCGACCTCGTGGCGCGCGCACGCACTCAGCGGGAATGGTCGAGCCAGGGTGTGCGCAATGCGATGCGCAAGGCTCCCGATAACGACAAGATCCGCCGCCGCGCGGCTTCCGAGTCCAGCGAGAAGCAGGCGCAGAAGGTGCGTCAGATGGAGAGCCGGATCGCCCGCCTGGAAGAGGTTGTCGAACCCCGTAAGGAATGGGTGCTCGAGTTCACCATCGGTGCCGCGCCCCGATCGAGTGCCGTCGTGGCGACTCTCGACAATGCCGTTGTGCGGCAAGGCGACTTCGTCTTGGGGCCGGTGTCGCTTCAGGTTGACGCCGGTGAACGGATCGGTATCACGGGCCCAAATGGGGCGGGTAAGTCGACGCTGTTGCGGTTACTCCTAGGGCGCCAGCAGCCCGACGAGGGCCGCGCGAGTATGGGTGCCAACGTCGCGATCGGCGAGATCGACCAGGCGCGTGCAGATTTCACCGGAACAGACAGGCTTGTCGATCGCTTTGAGCAGCGGGTGCCGGCATGGTCGACAGCCGATGTGCGAACCCTGCTCGCGAAGTTCGGTCTGCGTGCCGACCATGTGGAACGCACGGTTGACGAGCTTTCCCCCGGTGAGCGGACCCGGGCAGGCCTAGCGCTGCTGCAGGCATGCGGCACGAACGTGTTGGTTCTGGATGAGCCCACGAACCATCTCGACTTGGCCGCCATCGAGCAGCTCGAGGAGGCGCTCGAGAGCTATGACGGTGCGTTGTTGTTGGTGACGCATGACCGTCGGATGTTGCAGAACGTTCGGTTGGACCGTTCGTGGATGGTCGACAACGGTCGCGTGACCGAGCTCTAGCCGGGATGCTCGATACTTTGCTGTGGCAGTGATTCGGCAGCCGTTTTCCAGTCGTGGCCCCGATGGGCGCTGTGCGTCTTAGGCAGCGAATCCTCGCATAGTGGGGAACGGGTGTATCCAGTGTCTAGTCTGCATTTTCAGTCTTGAAAGACGACCCGCCTCGCTACCTTTACGGATCCTGGTCAGGTCTGCTTTCGACGTGATTTCCGACATCCGTATTGACTTAGCTGAAAGGTATTGTCGCCGTTATCGAGAGCTGCTAGCGTCCAAGTCTTAGGGAGCTTCGCGCTTCCGTACCAACGTTCCGTACGACAGCAAGGGGACGTTCATGAGTACCGCAGCCGAGCGTGCGTCACGCTTAGATCTGGTGGCGCGCTTGAAATCGTCCTATCCGGAGATCGTGGATGCGCCGACTCCGGATCTCATCGATCACGACTACTTCACCGCGTACATGAAGACCTCACATGACGTCGGCGGCGAGCCGGATGCGCCCATCAAGTACGAGAACAAGCAGTATGAGAAGTGGGAGGAATTGACCTACGTCATGTGCGAAGTCCTGGCCTGGCGCGGGATCTGGCTCTCGGAGGAGCGGCGTCGGATCGGGAATGTCGACGTGGGTCGCACCATCTATCTCGGGCTTCCGTACTACGCGCGCTGGTTGTGGGCGGTCGGCCGGGTGCTGGTGGAGAAGCATCACATCAGCCTGGGGGAGCTGAATGACCGGATGCTGGAGGTCAAGACGCGGTACGACGGCGGCCTGGACGGCAGAAGTCCGGAAGCGCGGCCGAAGTGCGAAGGTGACGGTGCCCAGGTGAGGCGCAATGCCCATCACATCGAAGCGGTCGGCAAGGGCGACCCGCAGGTCTATGCGGGGCAGGCGGGCAAGTCCAAGTTTCACGTCGGAGACGCAGTCGTTGTGCGTGAGGAGCCTGCGCTGTTCTACACGCGCACACCGGAATACGTTCGGGGTGCCACCGGCGAGATCGCGGCGATCGCCTACGAAACCCCTGCCGCCGAGGACGAGACGTGGGATCGCCCGGACGCCACACCCGAATGGATGTACATCGTGCGGTTCAACCAGTCCGAGCTGTGGCACGGCTATACCGGGGCCAGGATCGACACCCTGCAGACGGAGCTTCCCGAGCGCGCACTGAAGGCAGCAACATGACCGATAACCACGACCACGACCACGACCACACTCGCACTGTTGCCCCCATGGTGAACGAGATCACCGACTTCGAAGTCCTGGAGATCGCGTTGCGCGAATTATGCATCGAGAAAGGAATTTTCACCGCTGAGGATCATCGGCACTTCACCGAGTTCGCCGAGCAGATTGGCCCGACTCCCGCCGCGCGTCTGGTGGCCCGGGCGTGGCTCGATCCGGAATTCAAGGAACTTGCGCTCACCAAACCGATGGATGCCAGCAAGGAGGTCGGCGTCGATTGGTTTGAACCCACCGGGTGGGGCACGCCCAGCGACTTCATGGCGTTTCAGATCCTGGCGAACACACCGACGTTGCACCACGTCATCGTCTGCGCATTGTGTTCCTGCTATCCGCGGCCGATCTTGGGGAATTCTCCCGAGTGGTACCGCACGCCCAACTATCGCCGCCGCCTCGTCCGCTGGCCACGCCAGGTGCTCTCCGAATTCGGGCTCAACCTGCCCGACGACGTCGAGGTCCGGGTGGAGGATTCCAACCAGAAACATCGGTTCATGGTGATGCCCGTGCGTCCTGAGGGCACCCAGGGCTGGGATGAGGACCAATTGGTCGAGATCATCACCCGTGACTGTTTGATCGGTGTCGCCCTGCCGAAGGTCGGCGTCACCACCAACGTCATCGTGGACACTCGTCCGGCCGTTCATCCATAACCGACTGAGAGCCGAAACATCATGCAGACAGAGGATTTGGGCTCGGTCGGAGAAGCTGCCATCGAACCTTTGCAGGACATGGTGAGGCGCCATCAGGTCTGGCCGGAGATGGCGGCCAAGTATGGGGTCGAAAACCCCATGCCGCCGTGGAAGACCAGTCTGGACGGCCTCTGCGATGCGCTCGACCACGCCTCCTGTGGCGCCGATGTCCCTACCTTCGCGCAGCGCAGAGATGAGGAAGACGCACTTTCGGCGACTTTGTATTCCAGCCTGCCCTATCCCGAGAGTCAGCTGGTATCACTGGCGCACTCACTGGTCGCCCGCGGCGTCATCGACGATGCCGAGCTTCGATGCAGACTCGCGAGCGTGCGGGCCCGGCTGGAAGCCTGACCGCTGCGCGAGTTCTGCGGATCTTCAGGTCAGCTGAAGCGGACGTGCATTGTCGCGAGGCCGAAGATCTTCTTACCGCTGGACTTCGCAGTCACGATGATGATGCCGGTGCGGGTCTCTGGATCCAGCGATTTGATCTTGCCGCCGAACTCGATGTCCGCACCCTCGGCGGCTGACACGATGGCCGGTGCGGACAACCGCACCGCGTAGCGGGTCACCGCACCCGGGTCGCCCGACCACGTCGAGAAGAATCCGGCACCCAGACCCATGGTGAGCATGCCGTGTGCGATCACGTCGGGCAGCCCAGCCAGCTTGGCGATGTCCTCGTCCCAGTGAATCGGGTTGGCATCGCCCGCGACGCCGGCGTAGTTCACCAGGTCGCCCCGGGACAGCCGGGTGTGATGTACCGGCAGCTCGTCGCCGACCTTCAGGTCGTCGAAGGACGGCGTCCCCGGTGTACGTGTGGTGTCCTCGGGTATCCGAACCTCGGCCGCGGGCCGGACGGTCTTCTCGTAGGCCTGTGCTGCTGCGCCGGAGAAGTCGACGTCGTGCATCATCGCCTTCTGCACGGCCGCCATCGTCCCCGGATTGATCTCATCGGCGGTGACACCGACAACGGTGGTGTGCAGGGTGTGCACCCGCTCGCCGGCCGTGTCCGTAAAGGTGTTGGTCACGGTGATCAGGTCCCGGCCTGCGGCCCGGCGCACCGACGTCAGCTCCACGTCGATGTGCAGCTCATCTCCGGCGACTATCGGGCGGTGCTGTTCAAAGACTTCTTCGGTCTGCAAGTAGGTGTCGTAGCCGACGACAACGGATTCGAACATGCGTCGGTTACAGGCCATGGCAGGAGTGGACGTGAACGTCAACGGCGCCACCACACCTGAGTAGCCCAGCTCCGCGGCAGCGGCTGCGTCCCAATGGGCGGGGTGATAGTCCTGCACCGCACGGGCATACTCGCGCACCTTCTCGCGGCCGACCAAGTAGGGGCCGTCCATCTGGTAGTAGTGGCCGACGCGTGCTTCGAGCGTCGACGCTTCTGCTGGTGCAGTCATGAGGTGTCCAACTTTCCTACCGGCCTGTTCGCTGAGGCCGACGCAAGCACAGTAGCGCGCAGACTGTGTGCAGATAGACGCCGATCCGCATCTGAATCGGCCGCCGGTTCCCTCATTACTCTGTAAAATGGGTGGTCACCGCCCGTATCCACGTGTTGTCGCTGCCGAGAAACCGTGATCCGGGGGTTGTGCCCGTAGGAATGAAGGGAGGGCGCTATGGCCAGTGTTGGAGGCATCATTGCCGCGGCGTGTGCCGCAGTGATCACAGGTGCTTTTTACGTCTCGGCTCCCACCGCTTACGCGGCGCCCACAACTCGCGTGATGTGCGAGAAGGTCAACGAGTTCGGCGATTGCGAGCAGGACCCGCCTAACCAGCAGGACAGTGGAAGTAACTGTGTGCTCGTCAACGCGTTGGATGCCTGTGAGGACCAGCAGGAAGTAGAGAACCCGCCACACACCATGGACAGGTAGCCCCGCGGGAACTCCCACTGGGCCGAATGGCGCTCCCAGGCGTGCTACGGCTATTTTTCTGAGGTGATTTCCTCAGCTGCTGGTGTCCTCGCGCGATGGATCGCCCCCATCCTGGCCGTTACGTGCCTGGGTCTCGTCGTTGGCCCGGTGGCCAGGGCGGACAACCCATTGGATGGTCAGGGGTTCTACGTCAATCCGAACTCCGCGGCCATGCGCGCCGCGCAGGGTGCGGGAAGCCCCGAGCTGACCGCCATCGCCAACACGCCGCAGGCGTACTGGATGGATAACGTCTCGACTCCCAGCGTGGACGCGAAGTACATCAGTGCAGCGCAGGCTTCCGGTGCCACGCCGGTACTGGCCCTGTACGCAATCCCGCACCGCGACTGCGGCAGCTTCGCCGCCGGAGGCTTCGGATCGGCCGATGCCTACCGAGGGTGGATCGATGGCGTCGCGTCTGCCGTGGGTTCCGGGCCGGCAGTGATCATCCTCGAACCCGACGCGCTTGCCATGGCCGACTGTCTGTCGGCGGGCCAACGCCAGGAGCGCTTCGAGTTGATGCGGTACGCCGTCGACACGCTGACCCGTAACCCGGCCACCGCCCTCTACGTCGACGGAGGCCATTCACGTTGGGTGAGCGCCGACACCATGGCCGCTCGACTCAACGATGTCGGCGTCGCCAAGGCGCGAGGCTTCAGCCTCAACACCGCGAACTTCTTCACCACTGATGAGGAAATCGGATACGGCGACGCGATTTCCGGAATGACGAACGGCGCGCACTACGTGATCGACACCTCGCGCAACGGAGCAGGGCCCACCGCCGACGCGCTCTACTGGTGCAATCCCAGCGGCCGTGCGCTGGGCGCCGCGCCCACCACGGCCACCGCGAGTCCGAACGTTGACGCCTACTTGTGGGTCAAGCGTCCGGGGGAATCCGACGGTTCATGCGACCGTGGGGATCCTCGGGCAGGAACCTTCGTGAATCAGTTCGCGATCGATCTGGCGCATAACGCGGGCCGGTAAAGGCGGGGCTACTTGCCCGTCCACCGAGGTGGTCGCCGTTCGAAGAACGCGGTGATCCCTTCGGCCATATCCGCGGACTGCAGCACCGCCTCGAATGCCGTCTCGGTATCCGTCCACCCGGCACCGTCGGCCTGGTTGAACGCCTTGTGCGTCGCGCGCAGGCTTTCTTCAACTGACACAGGCGAGTTGAGCACGATCCGTTGGGCAAGGGCTATCGCGGACTCCAGGGCGGCGCCGCTCGGGGTCAGCTCGTTCACCAGCCCCAATTGGTAGGCACGTTCCGCTGTTATCGGATCGCCGGTCAGGAGAATCTGCCGCGCGATGTTCAGCGGCAGTGCGCGTTGCGCGCGGAACAGGCCGCCACAGGTAGCGATGACCCCCCGGCGGGCCTCGGGGAGTCCGAAGGTCGCCGAGGTCGCCGCCACCACAAGATCGCAGGCGAGCACGATCTCCATTCCGCCGCCCAGCGCCATTCCTTCCACGGCCGCGATCAGCGGCTTGCGGCGTGAACGCCGGATCACGCCGTACTCTCCTCCGCGGGCGGTGCGCGGGCCGGATGTCTCGGCGAGATCGGTGCCCGCACAAAAACCCTCGCGGTAGCCGGTCAACACTGCCACCCACAGATCCGCATCGTCTTCGAACTCATTCAGCGCGTCGTCCAGCGCCAGCGTCATCTCCGGATTGATGGCGTTGCGTTTCGCGGGCCGGTCCATCCGGATCACGCGGACCCGGCCGTGCGTCTCGATCGTCACAGGCATACCGCAGAGCATGACCCATGCCACGCGGTGACGCCCAGGCCTCCCTCCCGCGCGTCTGCGGGTCATCGATTCCCCACGAGATGATCCGGTGTGGCGTAATGCGGATGATGTCGCCGCTCAGCCCGCCGTCGGTACTGCCCTGGCCGGGCATCACCTGCGCCGTCCCGCGGATCTCGATGCCGTGCGCCCGCGGAGGTTTCACGGAGACCACCTCGTCGACAATGAAGGCCACTCGTGGATTTCCGATCACGTTGCGCCACTTTTGCGTTGAGGCTATTGCGTGACCGACGACGTCGATCGTCGCTCCGTCCGCGCCGAGGTGCACCCCGACCGGTCTGATCTGCGGATCACCGTCGGCCCCTAGGGTGCACAAGCGACCTATGGGCTGCCGCAGCAGAAATTCTTGTTCAGCCGCAGTGAAGGCCATGGCCCGGACCCTTAAGCCTTGTGGGCGATCACGAGATGTCCGGGCAACTGCACACTGCTCTGGCCGGTACCCGCCTGCAGACGTGCCGGCGTGATGCTCTCGACCTGCCAGTGCTTCGAGACGATCTCGCGCAGTTGGTCTTCGGTGAACTGTGTGGGAGCGGGGCCATCGTGGTCTGCGAACGCGCCGGCGCCGAACGCCAGGATGTAGAACGAGGCACCGGGTGCCGCCGCACGATGAACGGACCGCAGGTATCCGTCGCGCAGCTCTGCGGGCAGCGCATGCAGCAGACCACTGTCGAAGATGGTGGTGAAGCGGCCGTCGTAGCCGGTGAATGCGCTGATATCCGCTTGTTGAAAGGTGGCGGTGCGCAGACCGCGCTCAGCGGCGGCGGCCGTGGCGGCCTCGACCGCGGTGGGTGTCAGGTCAATCCCTACAACGGTGTGTCCGCGCGCGGCCAGCGCAAGTGCCAGTTCGGCGTACCCGCAGCCGGCGTCGAGCACCTCGCCTCGCACGATCCCGTCTTGGTCGATGAGCGCGGCGAACTCAGGCTGTGGTGCGCCGATGTTCCACGCCGGACGGCCGTTCCGGTAGGCGCCATCCCAGTCGATTACGTGTGTCATCCGCTCGTCCCTTCATGTCGATGTTCGTGCCACAATAACTCAACAGTTGTCTACTTTTATTCCTGCGAGGATATGGCCCATGTCTTCACCAACGCCCGAGCGCAAGGGACAGCGGACGCGGCAACGAATCTTGTCGGCGTCCCGCCGGGTGTTCGCCGAGGTCGGATACGAGAAGGCCACGATTCGGGGCATCGCGGCCGCAGCCGATGTGGACAAGTCGTCGGTGATCCAGTACTTCGGGAGCAAGAGCAACCTCTTCCGTGAAGCAGTCAGCTGGACGATCCCAGTGGAGGAGCTAACGGTGCCGAACCCGGCGGAAACGGCCGAGAACTACCTGCGCGGGTTGCTCTCGGGATGGGCCGCCGAGCCGAACGGCCCGATGGCAGTTCTGCTCCGCAACAGCATGACCAGCGAGGATGCGTTGGAACTGTTACGTGAACAGGTCACCGACCATGCGGTGAGCTCGGTGGCGGACACCATCGATGAACCTGACGCGCGGCTGCGAGCAGCGCTGCTGAGTGCCGTGTTGATGGGTATCGCCAGCCAGCGTTATCTGCTGCGGCTGCCGGATCTGGCGGCCGCCAGCGACGACGAGATTATCGCGCTGATGGCCCCGTTGTTGACGGCACTTATCTCCCCCGAAGGCGCCTCGTGAAGTGCGGCTATTTGGGGTGCCGCTGAGACCAGTTAGCGGGCCTGTTTCACTGATTTTTTCGTTATCAAAACGTGGGGAACGTGTTACCGAAACGGCAAGCGCGCCCGCTACTTCCGGCCCGGACACGTTCATACGATCACATCGTTCATGACGAAGCGGTCATCCCAGAGGGGTCGGGTCAATGAGGACAGTTCTTCACATGGTTGTCGCGGTATCCGTGGTTGCGGCGACGCTGGCCGGGCGCACCACCGGCGTCGAGACCACGGCTGCCAGTCTGCCGCTCGATCTGGATGTCAGATCCATCGCGCCCGCGCCAGACATGCCGGTGGGGATTGCGCACCCCGTGGTGGTGACTCTCAACGGGCCCATCGCCAACCGGCAAGCCGCTGAGCGGGCGCTGGGGATCACCTCGATACCCGCCATGACAGGCAAGTACGAATGGATCGACGACAATGTCGTGCAATGGATTCCGGACCGGTTCTGGCCTGCACATAGCACGGTGAAACTTATGGTGGGCGGCAATCCTGCGGAGATTTCGACGGGCCCCGCACTTATCGGTATCGCGAGTATCTCGCGGCACACGTTCACGGTGTCCTATGAAGGAGTGTGGAGGCGACCATCGGAGGAGACGACGGGATTGCCTGCGCCCCATCACCTTCCTCGATTGGGGGAAGAGGGGGTTTTCCCGGCCTCCATGGGCCGGCCCGAGTATCCGACACCCGTCGGCACCTACTCGGTCTTGGGAAAGGAACGCTCGGTGCTGATGGACTCCAGCAGCGTGGGCATTCCAGTGACAGCTCCCGACGGCTACAAGATCGACGTGGAGAACGCCGTCCGTTTCACCAACCGCGGTCTCTTCGTGCATTCGGCTCCGTGGGCGGTGCCTGCGATGGGCTACGAGAATGTCAGTCACGGCTGCATCAGCCTGCCGCCGGCGGCCGCCGAGTGGTACTTCAACAACGTCAATATCGGCGATCCGGTGGTCGTGCAGGAGTAGTTGCACTAGAAGTTTGAATCCCGCTGCAGCCCTTAATGCTTAGTGAAAAACAATGATGCCGAGGTCCCTTTCGGGAGCCTCGGCATCATTGTGAAGAATCGGGTGTGGCGATCAGTCCTGCGGGCCGGCCGGAGTCGGAACACCTGGGGTCGGACCACCCGGGACCGTGGAACCGACGGGTGCGCCCTTGCCGCCTACGGGGCCTGCGGCCAGTGCACCATCCAGGGGTGCCGCGGCGGGTACGACGGCAGGTGCTGCCGGAACCACCGGTGCCGCAGGAACAATCGGCGCGGCCGGGACAATGGGTGCTGCCGGAACGACAGGCGCGGCAGGTGCCGCGACAGGCCCCGGCAGAATCGGCACACCGGCTATGGGTGCCGCTCCGGCGGCGGGGGCGCCGACGAGCGCACCTTTACCGGAGCCGCCGGTACCGTCGTCAATGGCGTAGTGCCCGACGACAAGTGACTCTGCGACTGCGGCCGGCGCCCATGCTACGGCGGCCGCACATAAACCAGCGCTGGCAATTACTTGAATAGCCAATCGATCAAAGATGATGATCGCCACCGACCCGACTCCCTAGCTTGTGCGTGTAAATCACGCTGATGAAATTCGATAGCTGAACTTTATAACGCCCCCAAAATGACGTCCAGCTGACGTTCAGGTTGGTTATCAAGTTGATGCGGAATAGGAACTACGGCTGTGATCTAAGAGGCGAACGGCGGTGATCAGATGGCTCATGCATACCACGCTAATCGCCATGTCAGAAGGGGCATCTCGGTTGGAGCGGGCATGCGTTCGGGCGAGATGGAACCGTGATGGAAAGGTATTCGATATGAGTCGATTGTCCTGTAGCGCGAAAGTGCTTACAGAAAGGACGATCACCTAGTTTTGGCGGTTAATGCGACGAATTGACGGTGCGCAAAAAGGCGCACGAAGTGAACCAGAAATACGAATTCGTGCGCTGGAATTCAAATACGTTCGTTACTCAAATAGCCTTGGCTTTCTATGCTTTTCCGCCCGCGCTCCTGCGAGCGGCCTCGCGCCGTGCGCCGTCGACAAGGCTCGACATCGACTTACGCAGGACCCACACCATCGCCGCATCGGGTACCGGGACCAGTGGGGTGGACTCCATCGAATAGCGCACGGCCGTCCCCTGCGGATGGTCGGTGAGGGTGATGGTTCCGATGTGCGAGCGCACCGGTAGTCCACCGACGACACGATACTGAATACGTTCCCCGGCAATGAGTTCGACGATCTCCTCCTTGACGCCAACCGGGCCGACACCGATGCGGTGAATTGCCCCCACGCCCTGTCGTTCGGTGGCGCCGGGGCGCACCAGTGTGACCGTGAAGGGCAGGAATTCGTTGTACCCTTCGCGATCGGCGAACAATTCATACACGGTCGTTCGGGGTGCCTCAAAGATTGTTTCCTCGATGTACTGCGCCATGTGTTGTCCTTTCCTATCCATCAAAGTCGTCGGGTCGTTATGGGCGTTTTCGTGTTCGTACTACGTGCGAGCCCAACCGGGAGAATCCCTTGACGCGCACGCCGCGCAGGTGACGGAGAACGAACTCGTCGCTGTCCCCTAATGCGGCTGCGGCGGCGTCGTCGAGAAGGATCGTTCCGGGCCGAGCCACGCCGGTCAGTCGCGCCGCGATGTTGACCACGGTGCCGTAGAGGTCGCCGAAGCGCACGAGTACTTGCCCGTACGCCAAGCCCACTCGTATCTGGGGCATGTCCGGAATCCTCTGTGCCGCTTCGGTGATCGCCGCATTCATGGCGACCGCGATACGAGCGCCAGTTGCTGCGTTCCCGGCGGCGTACATAACCTCGTCGCCGACGTTCTTGATCACCCAGCCACCGTGTGTGGTGATCGCGTCGGTGAGCGCCGTCTCGAAAGCCTCCAGGAGGTTCGTCAGCTCATCGGGATCGAGATGGCGGGACAGGCGTGTGTAGCCCACCATGTCGGCAAATCCGACGAGTAATTGTCTTGTGGTGCTACCGGATTCATGCGATCGAGTCAGTGCTGCGGCCAAGTGCCGCTGCCACGCATAATCCTGCAATGCCGTCAGTGTGGAGATCGTCTGGGTGACGGCATCGACGCTTGACCCGGGCGCGAACTGGTCGCCTTCGGCGGCAATGCGCTCTCCCACCTCGCGAGTGAGCAGGTCTGCCTGCCACTCGGCCAACCGCGCCATGGCCTGACCGAGCGTTCGAGCGGCTGCGACTTGGCTCTGTTCGTCGGCGGTCGTCGTCGTTCCCAGCGTCGCGAAGGTGCGCACCGCGGCGACATCGGCATCGGTGAACGCGACATCGTCGTCGCTCTCGGCCGCCGCAAAGCCCAGTGCCACCCATAGCTTCCGGGCCCGTTCGACGGGCACGCCGGAGAGCTCGGCCACCTGGGAACGGGTGTACTTGCGTGGACCCCCGAGGAGCGACTGCTCGATCGCGGCATCGACTACCTCGTTGAGCTCGCGAGACTCGGGCATCTCGCCAGTACAACACACCTACAACGCACTGTCGGCATAACGATACGAGCCGCGGGCAGTGTCAGGAGCCTTGACTTGATCCGGGGAAACCTCGAGTATCTCCAAGAGGATTCCTCGACAGCGGGGCAAAGGGACGGTGCGATGAACTGGAACTTCTTGGGGCATAACTGGCACCTCTTTGGGTACCTGGCGGTCCTCGCCTTCGTGGCCTTGCTGACCTTCGCGACGTGCATGTTCGTGTACACCACGCGTCTGAGAACCCGAGGGTCATCACCGCTGGCGGATCGGGTCGGCGGCTACCCATTGGTGCTGAAGAAGGTGCGTAAACGGGAGCCGATGTCGGCCGACGAACTCCACTTCGCACGACAGGCAATCACCGACCGGGGGTCGCTATGGGCGTTCTCCATTCCGGCCACGATCTTCAGCCTGGGCTGTTTCTACGTGCTCGGCAGCCTCGAGCAACTTCACGGGGCAACGCCCTCTGAGCGGACGTTTCTCGGGGTGATTCCGATGATCTCGTCGATCAACATCACGGCACAGGTACTCCGGATGCGGCGGTTGAAGGGACGGCTGCCGCACGCGGCGTGACGGTGATCTGACGGACTGTTGGGGGTGGTCAAAGTTGCCGTTCGCATTCCCAGGTTGGGCTGATAGCATTTCCGACCGTACTTATGTCAGTTTCGTTGACATGCACGTGACGTGAGGAACGGGAAGGCGGTCGGGTGAGCCCACGTTCGGTTGGCAGGACAGTCCTGGCACGAGCCTGGATGCCCCTCGTCGCAGTCATCGCACTCGGAGTGGCCGGTGGGTCGATGTTGAAGGTGCACGAGTTGTCCGCCCCCGGGCCCGTGCTCACCGTCAATCCGCCACAGGCGCCGCCGGAGTTCACGCCCAAGACGCTCACTTACGAGGTCTTCGGCGCGGTCGGGAATGGCGGGATGTTGAGCTATGTCGATATCGACGGTCATCCGCACCAGGTTGACGTAACCACGTTGCCGTGGTCTCACACGGAGACAACGACTCTCACAGTGGTGTCGGGCAGCATCTCGGTACAGGTGCGTGGGGGCCAAGTCGGCTGCCGGATACGGGTGAACGATGTGGTCCGCGATGAAATGTCCGACGACCATGCGGACGCCAACGTCATGTGCAGGGTGAAGTCGGCATGAGCGAGCATCGGGAGAAGAGGCCTTTCGTCGCCAGGATGGTCCGCGTCCTGGCGGTGCCGATCATCGTCTTTTGGGCCATCGTGGCGGTGACGACGAATACGTTTGTGCCGCACGTGGAAGACGTTGCGGCCGAGCTCGCCGGGCCGATGATCCCGCACTACGCCCCGTCTCAGCGGGCGATGCTGCAGATCGGGGAGAAGTTCCAGGAATCCACATCCACCAGCCTGACCATGCTGGTACTGGAAGCCGATCGGCCCCTCGGCGAGGCCGATCACCAGTACTACAACGATCTGGTGCGCAGGCTCAAGAACGACACCGAGCACGTGCAGTACGTGATGGACACCTGGGGAAAGCCGATTACCGCGGCCGGAGCGCAGAGCCTCGATGGTAAGTCCGCGTTTGTATTGCTGCGCTTGGCAGGCGATATCGGTCAGATGCAGGCGAACAAATCTGTCGACGCGATCAAGAACCTGATCGACAAGGACACGCCACCACCCGGCCTCAAGATCTATGTCAGCGGCGCTGCACCGCTGGCCTCGGACACGTTGAGCGTCGCGAACTCGAGTCTGAACAACATCACCATCGTGACGATCTTCCTCATCATCTTCATGCTGCTGATGGTGTACCGATCCGTCACCACGATGCTGGTGCCGCTGTTCGGCGTGCTGGTCGAGATGCTGGTTGCGCGAGGAGTTGTCGCCACTCTCGGGCACTTTGGATACATCGAGCTGTCCTCATTCGCCGTCAACATCGTCATCTCTCTGACGCTGGGCGCCGGGACGGACTACGGCATCTTCCTTTTGGGGCGCTACCACGAGGCGAGGAACGCGGGGATGAGTCGCGAGGACGCCTTCTACGCGGCGTACCGCGGCGTCTCTCACGTCATCATCGGTTCAGGATTGACGATCGCGGGTGCGGGTCTTTGCCTAAGCTTCGCGCGGCTCAACTACTTCCACACCATGGGTCCCGCCGTTGCCATCGGCATGCTCTTGACCATCGCGGCAGCGCTCACGCTCGGCCCCGCGATGCTGCACCTGGGCAGCCTGTTCGGGCTCTTCGATCCCAAACAACGGGCCAAGGCGCGTCTGTACCGGCGCATCGGGGCAAGCGTGGTGCGTTGGCCCAAGCCGATCCTGGTGGCAAGCGCTGCAGCGGTTCTCGTCGGCGCGGTGTTTGTGCCGACCTACCAAGTGAGCTACGACGATCGCGCCTATCAACCGTCGGATGCCCCCGCGAAGGAAGGCTTTGCCGCCGCAGACCGGCACTTTCCACCGAGCAAGTTGTTCACCGAGATGCTCATGGTCGAGTCGGATCACGACATGCGCAATTCGGCCGATTTCATCTCATTGGACCGGGTCTCCAAGAGCCTGGTGCGGCTTCCCGGTGTCGCGATGGTGCAGAGCATCACCAGGCCGATGGGGCGAGCACTCGAACATGCCTCTCTGCCTTACCTGTTCACCACGCAGGGCAGCGGGAACGGCCAGCAGCTCCCATTCACGAAGGCGCAGAACGCCAACACCGACAAGCAAGCCCAGATCATGGCGCACTCGGTGGCGGTGCTGCGGCAAACCGTCGATTTGACGCAAAAACTCGCGGACGAAATGCATAACACCGTCGTGACGATGGAGGACATGCAGCAGGTCACGAAAGACATGAACGAGAAGGTCTCGAACCTCGACGACTTCATGCGTCCACTGCGTAACTATTTCTATTGGGAACCGCACTGTTTCGACATCCCCGTGTGCTTGTCCTTCAGGTCGTTGTTCGACATGCTCGACAGCATCGACAAACTGGCGGCCGACATCAAGGATGCGGTGGGCTCCCTTGAGGCCGTCGATCGACTGCTGCCGCAGATGGTTGCGCTGCTGACACTCACCGCCAACGACCAGGAGGCGCTGCAGGCCCTCATCGTCAACACCTACGGCCAGACGAACCTGCAGTCCACCGCCACGGACCAGACCTTCGACGACATGATCAACGTCGGAAACGACTTCGACGCATCCCGTAGCGATGACTTCTTCTACATCCCGCACGAAGCGTTCGACAACGAGGACATCAAAACCGGTATGACGCTGATGATGTCACCGGATGGCAAGGCGGCACGATTCATCGTCACCCACGTGGGAAATGCCATGGGCCCGGAAGGTATCGAGCACGTCGACGAGTTTCCCGATGCCATCACGACGGCGCTGAAGGAAACCTCATTGGCGGGGTCAAAGGTCTATATCGGTGGCGCGGGGTCCAACAACAAGGACATCAAGGAGTACGCAGCATCGGATCTGCTCATCGCGGCAATCGCGGCCTTCACGCTGATCTTCTTGATCATGATGGTCATCACGCGAAGTCTGGTGGCGCCCTTCGTCATTATTGGCACGGTTGCCTTCTCGTTCGCGGGTGCGTTTGGTCTCTCGGTGCTCATCTGGCAGCACCTTGTCGGTCTGCCGCTGCACTGGCTGATCCTGCCGCTGACGTTCATCATCTTGGTGGCGGTGGGCTCGGACTACAACCTGTTGCTGATCGCCCGACTCAAAGAAGAGACCCATGCCGGGTTGAACACCGGGCTCATCCGCGCACTGGGAAGTACTGGTGGCGTGGTCACTTCCGCCGGCCTGGTGTTCGCCTTCACGATGCTGGCGATGCTGTCGAGTGATCTGCGAACCATCGGACAGGTGGGCACTACCGTGTGCATCGGCTTGCTGCTTGACACGCTGATCGTGCGCTCGTTCATTGTGCCCGCACTGGTTCGGCTGCTGGGGACGTGGTTCTGGTGGCCGACGCGGGTGCTGGCGCGTCCGCGTCGGGAACCTGTGCGGTCCTGACGCGAGCACGCAGACGGGCTCGGCGGCGCCAGTGCCAGGTGCTGAAGCCGGTGATGGCGAGCAGCAGTGGTGCCATTCCGAGGGCGAACCAGACGGCACGCCAATAGCCGTTCACGGCAAGGCCGAAATGAGCGGCAGAACTGGCCCATTCGTCGGCGATGGCGTTCGATGTGGTGGCCGGCTTCCCTCGGAGGATCTGCACGTGCCCGACGTCGTGAGCGTCTACCCCCACGGAGCGATTCCCGTGGTAATTGTGGCTATACGCCCGTAGATCCGGTCCGTCCCGATCCAGCAGATCGACGGTGTAGAACGGATTCTCATCGTCTGGCAAGCCTATCCAGGTCACCTCCGAACCTGGCAATTGGTTCCTGGCCGCCGCGGTGGCCTGTTCCACGGTGACGTTCTGATCGCCGGACCCTGCCGTGAATGTGTTGTCGGAGGCCTGGCCGCCGGTCACTGAGTACCAGAGGGTGGTGAGTCCGGGCATCTCGAATTGCAATCCGGTCAGCCCCCATACGATCAACGGTGCCGTGGCGATGATGCCGATCATGGCGTGCAGGTCAAAATCGCGAGCGAATCGCCCTGCCCTCCAGCGGACACGCAAAGCATTGCGCAGCTTGCGGATTGCCTTCCACCAGATGAACGGCGCCGGAATCACCAGCAGGAGCAGGATGGCCGCCGCGACCGTCAGTAGTGCCGCGCCCCAGGACAACCCAGAGAAGGCACTCACCTGTGCCAGCGGGCAGGGTTGGGCGAGGAATGGCAGGTAGCCGCTGTAGTCCTCGCAGGTGAAACCGCAGTCGTGCAGATTGACCAGAAACCCCAGCACGCCCGTTCCGAGGTCCATTCGCCCGTTGAGCCGGCCGGTCCCCGCATCGACGAAAAACGTGTCGTGGGTGTCGGTCGAGGCACTCAGCAGGTACACGCCGTCCTTCAGCGCCGCATTCGCAAGCTGAATGTCGGGGTAGCGCGACTGGACCGCGTCCATCGCCTGCGTGAAGCCGACCGGTTTATCGGCGACTGTGGTCTGGAACATCTCGGGGTGCAGCGCTCGGACCAGCTCCGGCTGGTACACGAGTAGGGCACCGCTGGTGCTGACAACCACAACAAGGAGCCCGCAGACCAGGCCGACCCAGCGGTGACCGAGAACCAAGGCGCGCCGGACCTTTAAGGACACACGACGGCGCCGGGATGTGGCCACCTTCTCCTCCATAACGCGCGTCGACCGCTGCCCGTCGAGTAAGGCTAGTGACGGTGAACGCGCAATGGGTGTCTACGTGTCGTGTAGCGCCTTACGCGGTAGGTCTGCGCAGGATGGTGATGGACTCATCGATCTTCTTGAACTTCGAGAAGGTTTCCGTCGGGACGCCGAACACAGCGGCGAGGACGTCGGGTGGGAGCTTGCTGATCGAGGCGCCAATTCCGATGTCGTCCTTGCCTTCTGCGGTGCTCGCGTTGAACACGATCAGCAGTTTGAGGTCTTCGGTGCCCTTGTTCTCGAAGTAGTGCAGCGATCCCTGTGGCGCGAAGACCACATCGCCTACGTGGGCGTCGAAGGTTTCGCTGTGTCCCTCGGGGTCCAACAACGTCCATTTCGCGACGCCGCCGGTGATGATGTTGATTTCCCAGGCGCTGGGATGCCAGTGCGGTTCCCGGATACCGCCCGGCTGCAGGGTCACCATGACGATGCTGGCCTGCTGCCCGGTGAGGATGGGGAAGTTGCCCTCGTGTGCCTGGCGTAGGTCACCACCATCGAAAGTCTGCGGCGCCAGGGCGCCAAGGTGAAACATATGCGGTTGGGCGGTGTTCAGTTCGGCGGGGATGCGGGGATCGCCGAAGCGGGCGGCGTCATCGGTCACGGTCTGATCCTTTATGTCGTCACGGGAGCGCGGGGAAGACAATGCACGGTCGGCTCCCGCACCTGCGACGGCTGCGACCCCTGCCACTCCGACCCCGCCGAGCACGGCACGTCGATTGATCGGCTTCATAGGGCCACGGTATGCCCGCCCAGACTAATTATGAAAGGCGATATAAACGTTTATTTGAAACGGAAATCATGATCAATGAGCTGGCTGGGCCAGAATGGCTCCGCCCAGCCAGCGCTTGAGGAAGCGCCGCAGTTCGTCGCGGGAGCGGGTGGCCTCATTGGGGGAGACGAAGAACGAGAGCATGATTCGCAGTGCGAACTCCACGAGTCCGCGTTTGGCGTCATCGTCGTATCCATACTGATCCCACTCGACGTCAAACCGGCCGAGCATGCGCAGACCGAATGCTTGAGCCTCATCCGAGGTCATATCGCTCGTGTGTGAGTGTGCGTAGGGCTCGGACATCATGATGGCCAAATGTGGTGTGCGAGTGACCTCTTCCAGGGTGTAGAGCACACCCTCGGTGAGCGCATCGGCGGGATCGGTGATGCCGCGCACGACACCTGTCAGCCGGTCCAGGAACCCGTCCACCGATGCGATGGAAGCGGCGTGCATGAGCGCGTCGGCGGTGGGGAAGTACCGGTAGACGGTCTGTCGGATAACGCCGAGTTCTGCCGCGACGTCGGCGAGGCTTACCGCCGAGCCGGTCTCGCCGATCAACTTCACCGCCGCGGCGGTGATCCGCGCGGAGGCTTCCTCGTCGCTGCTGGGCGGCTGACCGTCCCATCCCCGTCTACGCGCCATCGTCTAGTCCCCTGGCCGCTGGCATCTGTGCAGCATATCGGCCGTTGACAGCGCTCGTTCGATCCAGTAATCATACAGAACAACAAATCAATGTCTGATTGTATGTTCAAGTGAGGTGCCTGCCATGACGGAACTCATCGTGCGCAAATTGCGGTTCGCGTTCGCCGACCATCACGTGCCGTTCCTGTGGAACGAGTCCAACCCGGCGTTTTCGAGCATGGCCAACGCGGTCTCCTTTCTGGCGATCGCGTTCGAGAAGATGATCGGGCAGATGATCCCCGAGGCCATTCCGTTGATTGCAGATCCCGCGATCGCGCAGGAAGCAGAGGCCTTCGTGCGGCAAGAGGGCCAGCACTCCATGGGGCATCGTCAACACGCCAAGGGTCTGATCAAGAGTTACCCGGGGCTCAAGGAAACCTTGGATGAGGTGATCGCCGCGTTCGATGACCTGACCGCGAACAAGCCACTGAAGTACCGGTTGGCCTACACCGCCGACCTGGAGGCGACCTTCACGCCGGTGTTCAAGCTGATGCTGGACCACGATGACAGCTTGTTCGCGCCCGGCGATGATCGCGTGGCCTCGTTGTTCCTTTGGCACTTCGTCGAAGAGGTTGAGCATCGGAGTTCAGCCCTGATCATCTATGACGCTGTGGCCGAAGATCCGTGGTACCGCATGCGGATGGCGCCCTCGATCTTCCGGCATGTGTGGGCGGTGCTACGCATCGCGTGCGAAGGATTCAACAAACACGTGCCTCTCGAAGACCGCAAGGTGGATGCTCTGTCGATGTTCGGTATGCAAGCGCGGAAGAAGGCACTGCTGCACCGTCTCCCCTTTGTAGACGCACCGTATGACGGGCCCGTTGAAAACGCATTCAGCCACCTGCCGGTGCGCGAGGTGATCGTCGCCATGTCGGGGGCGGTGCGTAGTCAGATCCCGGGCCACAATCCAGCGCACGAGAAGCTGCCGGCACTGGCCGACGAATGGTTCGCGCGGTATGAGGCGGGATACGAAGTGACTCAGTGGTACACGGCCGCCGACCAGCCGACCCAGGTAGGAGTCTGACCGTGTCCGATCTGTGTGCGCCGACCTTCGCCGATCTGGCCGCGCGGCTGGGATTCTCATGCGACACCGCGGGTGGGATCGTCGCCTTCCGTAGTCCGTTCTCACTTCAGAACTGGACGCTGCCGGTTCTGGAGCTGACGGTGATCGCGGGCGCGGTACTGGCCTTGGTCTACGCGATCATCCGGCTGCGCCGCCACAACGATCCGACGAACATCGTCGTGTGGTTCGGGGCGATCGCATATTTGTTGATCATCGAACCGCCGCTGTATTTTCCCGGGCCGTTCGGGATCAGCGAGCATGTCGATACGATGTTTGCGCACAACGTCTTTACGGTGGACTTTCTGTGGGGCCGGCTACCCCTGTACATCATCGCGATCTACCCGATGATGGCCACCGTGGCCTTCGAGATCGTGCGCACACTGGGGGTCTTCCGCCGTTACGGTGTCCTGATCGGAGCGGCTTGCGTCGGTCTGGTGCACCACGCGTTCTATGAGATCTTCGACCACCTGGGACCGCAATTGCGTTGGTGGGAGTGGACTCTGGACAACCCGCTGAATAAGCCGTTCTTCGACTCGGTGCCGATGGGCAGTGTGGTCGTCTTCGCGGCGCTGTGGCCGATGTCCCTGGCGTTCTGTGCGCAGCTGTTTGTCGGCCGCCATGTGGACAAGGGAAGATCCTTTGGCGGAGGTCAGATCATCTGGCGGACTGTCGTTATCGGTGTGCTGGCCTCGATCGGTACTGCGGTCTTGCCGATGCCCGCCACCATCGCCGGTGCGATATCGGGTAGCACCGCCGTGGTCGGCGTCGTCTACGCCCTGGAGCTGATCGCTCTGGTGGCTGTCGCGGTACCCGTGCTGATCACACAGGGGCTCGGTGTCCGGCGCGACGGCACGGACGGTTACACCACGCATCCGGCCATCCTGATCTATGCGGGCATCTACCTCGCGGTCATGACGCTATTGTGGGCGGCCGCGCTGCCCGACTACTTCGGAGCGGCCAATGGTGCTACCGATACCGGTGATCCGATCGGCAGTCTCTGGTACACCGCCCTGTGTCTTGTCGTCGCAGCGTCATGCACAATCGCCGCCTGGACTGTCGCCTCACCCGTCCGCCGAGACGAAATGGCTCGGCGGACGCGCACTGTAGCGATCGGCGCCGGCGAATCCTAGAGCCAGTCGGGTCAATTCCGGGCCGCGGACTGTCCAAAGTGGCTATCGCGTACCGCTGGCATTCGGCTCCAGACTCGGTGGATGCGGATGGCATCGATGCACCCGTCTGGGGCAAGGCCGTGACACGACCGAAGTTTCGCGGCGTGGAATCGGGCCTGGATGAACTGGAGTGGCAGGTGAAAGCCGTCTGTCGCGGAATGTCGACGGATATCTTCTACTACGCCGAGACCGAGCGTGGCGCCTTACGGAAGCAGTACGAGGTGCAGGCGAAACGGATCTGTAACGAGTGTCCGGTGCGAAAGCCGTGCGCGGCCCATGCCATAAGAACTGATGAACCACATGGCGTTTGGGGTGCGATGACAACGCGTGAGCGTCGGGTAGCCATGACGCGGTCACGGCGTAGGGGCGCCGCAGCGGACCAGGCTACATCTTGATCGACGGTAGTAGCCGCGTCAGATTCCAGAGCTGATTACGCCGGGCCGACAGGCTGGTGATCAGGAGCCCACCCAACGCGATGCAGAGCAGCGTGACCACCGCCTGCCATAGCCTGCCGTCGATACCGCCCAGGATCAGCTGACGTAACCCGTCGACGCCGTACGTCATCGGGTCGTATTTGTGCAGAACCTGGAAGGGTCTCGAGGTGGTCTCCACCGGATACATGCCGCCGGCGCTGACCAATTGCAACATCAGTAATGCCATGAGCAGTACGCGTCCGACAGCCGGACCAACCAGTGCGTTGATGGCCTGGGTCGCCGCGACGAATGCGAACGAGATCAGCACCATGAAGGCGAGCATCGCGACCGGGTGAGCCGCGTGCATTCCCAGGGCGAATCGCACCACGCAGTACAGGATGATCGCCTGGAAGATTCCGATGGTGGCGGCGGGCAGATAGCTGGAGAGCGCCACCCGGATGGGGAGAACCTCCGCGGCGATTGCGCGATTCTGCAAGGGCCGCAATATCATCCACAGCACCAAGGCCCCGAAGAACAACGCCAGCGTGACGAAGAACGGTGCCATACCGGTGCCGAAGTTGGGCGCGGCGTTCTCGTGCGAGGTCTCCAGATGCACCGGGCCGCCGATGGTATCGGCGATGGCGTCCTTCTGCTGAGCACTCCAGTTGGGTACCTGCTTGGCCCCATCGGCGAGCTTGGTCGCCAGTTCGGCCGAGCCGGAACGCAGCTGCGCGGTGCCCGATTTCAGTTGTTGTGCACCGTCGTCCATTCGGGCAATGCCACTGGCCAATTGCGCGTTTCCGGTGGCGAGCTGCTGTGCGCCGTTCCGCAGCTGGGTGAGTTTGTTGGTGAGCTCCTGGCCCTTGCCGCCAACCTGATCGAGCGCAGACTTCAGCGGGCTGCCTGGCCCGCGCAGCGTCTCGGTCATCGCGATCGACGCGTTCTCCGCGTCGGTCAGCTGCTGGCGAACCTGGGGTGTGAACTGATGTTCACGCAGCTGATCCTGTATCCCGCGCAGCGTGTTTGCCGCCGGATCTTGTCGTCCGGCCAGCTGATCGATCACCGTGGTCAGCGCGTTGGCGGCGTTGTCCTGCGCCTTGGCGATGCCATCGATCTGATCGTTGGCCTGTCGGAGCGCGTCGGTGCCCTGCTGGAGTTTGTCGGTGCTGCCGCCGATGTTCGCGACCGCCTTGCTGACGGTCAGCAGAGGGTCGGTGGCCTGGTTGATGCCGTCGGAGAGCTGCTTGGCGCCGGTGGCCAGCTGTGCAGATCCGGGCCGGGCCGTGTGTAGCCCGTCGGCGAGCTGCCCCGCGCCGTCGTCGACCTTCGCAGCGCCGTCTGCGAGCTGTGCGGCGCCGTCGGCAGCCTGTTGGATACCGGCACCGGAGGAAACCACCACGGACAGAACCTGATTGACGGCCTGGCCGGAGATGCGGGTCGAGACTGCATTGAGCACCTGATCGATGGCGGTGCGGCCGATGCTCGAGGAGATGTAGTTGTTGGCATCGTTGTAGACGGCGACCAGATTGGCCTGCTTCGGCTGACCGGTCAGCGGCGAGGCGATGGCCTCACTGAAATCGGGGGGCAGCTCCAACATGAAGTAATACGTGCCGTGGTCGACCCCGTTGCGTGCCTCATCGAGGCTGAGGACATGCCAGTCCATGCTGCCATCGGCGGTGAGGCTCTTGGAGATTTCCTCGCCGATGTTCACGTGCTGGCCGGAAACGGTGGCGCCCTTGTCGGCGTTGACGAGTGCCACGGGCATCTTGTTGACGTGGCCGAAGGGGTCCCAGTACGCCCACAGGTACAGCGCGCCGTACACCAGCGGCAGCAGCATGACGACCACGATCGCGGCGCGGGTCATTCGGCTGCGGCCGAAACGCTTTATTTCTGAACCGAATGCGAGTCCAGCGAGCATGGGTTAGTCCCTCCCGGTGAGGATGCGGTGGTCGTGCAAGTCGTGGACGGGCGCGTCGATGCCCAGAGGGTTGGTCACCCCGACAACAACGGTGCGGTTCTTGGCGATCACGCCGAGCCGCTCAACGGCCGTGATCCGGCGCGAGTTGTCACGGACCTGTTCCAGGTCGCCGACGACCAGAATGGGCCGGTCCGAGAGCAGCGCCAGGGTGATGCGTAACAGGAAGAGGTCGAGATCGGACAGCTCGACGATGTACGTGCTGCTGGATGGCGGCGAGAGTTCACCGAACACCTCGGTCAGCTTGTCGTGTCCGGTATCGGCGGGGACCCGCGAGAACCATGGTGCCAGCCAGCGGACCTGTTCGGCGAGAACGGTCTGGACCGTCACGGTCTCTTCCAGCTCGTCGATATCGGCGAAGGCAGCGATGGCGCAGTGTCGGCGGATCCCCCGCGGATCGCTGTCGCCCATCACGGTGACGGTGCCGTGGCTGGGCTTGAGCCGGCCGGCCAGTGCCAGTAGCAGCGTGTGCTGCCCCGGTCCGCCGGGCATCTGGATGGCGTGAAACCCCGAGGTGAGTTCCAGGTCGATGCCGGAAAAGAGCGGGCCGTGTTCACCGTCCACACCTAACCCGGCTGCGGTGATCAGCGCCGGAGCGCTCTCCTGGAGGGCGTCGTCTCCTGGTTCCTCGGGTAGGGAGGTATCCGGTTCGGCCGGTGTGGTGTCCGGTTCGTCCTGTGCGTTCACGGGTTGCTCGTTTCAGATCGCGGACTGGCACGTCCATTCGATCAAATGCCGTCGTGAGTGACGCCCACGGGTTCCCCGGGGCACAAACCTCAGTCGTCTCCAGGGAGATAGGGGTCCCCGCCGAAGCGTTCGCGGGTGACGAACTCGTCGAGGGTGTTGCGCCGTAGCTTCCTTAATTGCTTTACGGGCTTGCCGATGGGTAGCACGGCGGCCACCGCGTATGTATCGGGAATATCGAGCAGCTCAAGCACTTTCGGCTCTTGTGCGACGGCCATGGTGGTCAGGGTGCCGCCGAAGCCCTCTGCTCGGGCGGCCAGCAGGATGTTCCACACCAGCGGATAGATCGACGCTCCACTGATGACGCCGATGCGGTCCAACCCCTGATCCGTGGCCGCGACCAGCCGCAGGTCTACGCACACGACCAGAACCACTGATGCGGTGCGCAGTGGTTCGAAGACCGACTCGGGAACCGTCGTCGCGGCGATGGTCTCTGGGGCAACGCGGGTGGGGCTGACCGGATTCCATGGGGACTCACCGGCTGCGATCTGTGCGAAGTACCGGCGTGCGCCCGGCGTGGTCGCCTCGATCAGGCCGGCACGCGTGGTGTGGTCCTTGACCACGATGATGTGCCCGGCCTGCCGGTTGCCTCCGCTGGGAGCGAAGCGGGCGTTGTCGAGGATGCGGTCTAACACATTGTCGGGCAATGGTTCCCCAGTGAACTCACGTGCCGCGAATGTGGTGCGCATGACGTCGTAGAGCTCCATGGCGCCACTCTAGTCAGCCCTCGGGGCGGGTCAACCGTCGCTTGATCTCGTTCTGGAACGACACCAGGATGCCGCGCACCGCCGACTCGGTGACGGTGACCGGTGTGAGCACGGACTCGGCAAGTCCGACGATCCGTTCGATGCGCGTCATCACGTTCTCCATCCGCTCGACGACAAGCATCATGCGGGGCGTGAGCTCGCCGATGACACCGAGCGTGTCGTTCATGTCGATGAGAACAGCGGACATATCGGTGAGCACGGTGTCGAGCTGCCCGACGGTGACGTCCGCGTTGAGCGCGGCTCGGGCCAGCTTCTGGATCCGCTCACGCCCGGTACGGGAGGCAGCAGGGCCGCCCTTCTCGGGGGTGTCGTCGAGCACCACGCGGCCAGTATTACAGCTTGATGTGCTCAGTCGTGGTGGTGTTCCAGGAGATCTGCCTGATTGATCTTGAATCTCGGCATGAGTAGCCATCTGAGGGTCTGCTGACGTGCACGGTCGATGAGCTCACCGGAATGTGAGAAGTCGATCGGTGAGATACGCACTGGACAAAGTGGCGGCACCACCCGCAGCTCGACGGTCCGCTCGAAGCGGGCGACGTCTACGGCTAGGCGTTGGTTGATGGCCAGCGTGGTGGCGTGCAGCGCCATGGCCAGCGCCCCCCGTGGAGCTTCACGAAGTGCGCACGCGTAGCCCGTGGGCAGCACCCAGATCTCGTCGGCACCCAACGAAACGGCATGTGAGAGTGGGGTGTTGTTCACCACGCCACCATCGATGAAGACCCGTCCGTCGATAGTTACCGGTGGCAGCACGGCAGGCACAGCGGCACTGGCGGCGATCGCGTCGATCGGATCGCCGCTGGACAGCAGAACGTCCTTGCCGGTGAGCACGTCGGTCGCCACGACATGCAGCGGAATAGGAGCGTCTTCGAGCCTGCGAAACTTCAAGTGTTCCTTCAGGATACGACGCAGACCCGAATCGGAAACCAGGCTGCGCCGACGTCCGATGAATCCGAGGAACCCGGTGTACAGATTGGTGGGGAAGACGTCGCCGCGGGAGAGTGACCGCCAGAGGTCGGCGAGCGCGTTCATGCCGTCCATATCGGATCGTGCGGCCAACCAGCCGCCGTTCAGTGCACCTACCGACGTTCCCACGATCAGGTCGGGGGTGATGCCCGCCTCCGTCAAGGCCAGGAGCATGCCGACTTGAATCGACCCGAGGCTGGCGCCACCGGACAACACAAACGCCGTTGTCATAGCGCAACACTAGCGACCTACCGGAGAGGGCGGCCGCCGCATAACCATCCTGGACAGGTGTCTGGTTTTGGGCAATAGTGGGTGCGGTCCGACCCGGAGGTGGCCTTGAAAACAAGCAGTTCGGTGCCTGGACACTTGTCTACTTGGAGGTTGGCGTGACCAATGATCGTGTTCTCGTGACCGGGGCGTTCGGCCTGGTGGGGTCCGCGGTCGTGGATGCCCTCGCGGCACGCGGCTGCGCGGTCATCGCGACCGATCTGGGCACCCCGGCGAACCTTCAGAGTGCCCAGCGTGTTCCGGCCGGGGTCGAGGTGCGGTGGGCGGACCTCACGTCTCCGTCCGAGGTCACCGCGCTGGTTGAGTCCACCACGCCCGCCGCGATTGTTCACCTCGCGGCGCTGATCCCACCGTTCTGTTACGCGAATCGGCGGTTGGCACACGCGGTCAACGTCGACGCGACGGGTTTCCTGTTGTCCGCGGCCGCGACGCTGGCATCACCGCCGCGATTCGTCCTGGCCTCCAGTGTTGCCGTGTATGGCACCCGGAATCCCTATCGCGACAAGGGATTGCTCACAGCGGACACGCCGGTCAACCCCAGTGACCTCTACGGCGCCCACAAGGTCGCGGCCGAAAATCTGGTGCGGTCCTCGAGCCTGGACTGGGTGGTCCTCCGTCTTGGCGGGGTTCTGACGGCGGCTCCTCGCTGGAGTATCGATCCCAATCTGCTGCGATTCGAGGCAGTGCTTCCCTCGGATGGCCGGATCCAGACCGTGGATGTGCGTGACGTCGCGCAAGCCTTTTGCGCCGCGGTATCGACGAGCCACCTGCACGAGGTCTTCCTGATCGGCGGCGACAGCTCTCACCGCACCACCCAGTCGTCCGTGGCGTCGGAAACGGCCGCCGCCATGGGGCTCGCCGGCGGCATTCCGGCAGGACGTCCGGGCGATCCCGACGAGGATGGCAGCTGGTTCGTCACCGATTGGATGGACACGGAACGTTCCCAGCAGGTGCTTGGCTTCCAGCGACACTCACTACCCGCGATGCACGCAGAGACCAGTGTTGCGGTGGGGTGGAGGCGCGGGCCGATCCGGTTGGCAGCGCCCGTCGTGCGCGCTGTGCTCAAAACTCAGTCGCCGTACCGCGGGATGGGTGGACAATTCGCCGATCCGTGGCGCGCGATCGAACGGTGCTGGGGCGATCCGCAATACTGAGACGATGCGAAAGGTCGAAGGATGAGCGGAATCGAACGGGTCGTCACTCGCGGAACCTTCGAGCTCGACGGCGGCAGCTGGGAAGTCGACAACAACATCTGGATCGTCGGTGACGGAGACGATGTGGTGGTCTTCGATGCCGCCCATTCGGCAGAGCCGATCATCGAGGCTGTCGCCGGACGTAACGTCGTCGCGGTGGTGTGCACCCACGGGCACAACGATCACATCACCGTCGCCCCGGAGCTGAGCCAGGCCCTTGACGCGCCGGTGCTGCTGCATCCCGCTGACGACATGCTGTGGCGAATGACGCACCAGGACAAAGAGTTCCGGGGCGTCGACGACGATATGGTGCTGCCGGTCGGCGGCCTGGAACTGCACGCTCTGCACACGCCGGGGCATTCCCCGGGCTCGGTGTGCTGGTACGCGCCCGAACTGCGCGCGGTGTTCTCGGGGGACACCCTGTTCCAGGGCGGACCGGGTGCCACCGGGCGGTCGTACTCCGATTTCCCGACGATTCTGCAGTCCATCTCGGGGCGCCTCGGCCCACTTCCCGCAGACACGGTGGTGTACACCGGGCACGGCGATACGACCACCATCGGTGACGAGATCGTGCACTACGACGATTGGGTGGCGCGCGGCCACTAGCGCGCGGCGGTACGGAAGCGGTCGCGATAGGCCTTCGGGGAGACTCCCAGCTCGCTGATGAACACCCGCCGCAGCGTCTCGGCGCTCCCGAACCCCGCGATGCGCGCGGCTTGAGCGACGGTGCTCCCCGCGTCCAAGGCGCCACGGGCCGCGTCGATTCGGACGAGTTCCACGTATCGCGCTGGTGTAGTGCCCAATTCGGCGTGAAAGAGCCGGGTGAGCTGGCGGGTGCTCAGCGCCGCTCGTGCGGCCAGCTTCTGGACACTGTGATCGTCGGCAGGGGCGGCGGCGATCGCATCGGTTGCCGGACGCAGCGCCGAACCCGTGGGCGGCGCCGACTCCACGAAGACCGAGAACTGGGACTGTCCGCCCGCGCGCTTGAGATAGACGACCAGCGACCGGGCCACTTCGCGCACAATGTCCGATCCGTAGTCGTCCTCGACGAGAGCCAACGCCAGGTCGATGCCCGCGGACACCCCGGCCGAGGTGAAAACGTTTGCATCCCTGACGAAGATCGCATCGGGCTCGACGGTGATGTTCGGGAATGCGCGTTGCAGCAGACCGGTGTGGCGCCAATGTGTGGTGGCGCGACGACGATCGAGTACGCCTGCCTGGGCCAACAGGAAGGCGCCCGTGCAGATGGACGCGATGCGTCGGCAGCGCGCGGGTATGCGGGCCAGGGCGTCCACAAGCGCGGGGTCCAGTGGGCGCCCGATCAGCACGTCGCCGCCCGCCACGAGCACGGTATCTGTGGACTCGATGGAGTCGATTGTCCCGGTCACCGAGAAGGGGGACCCGATGGACGTCGCCACGTCCTTGCCGTCGACCGAGGCCACCACCAACCGGTAGTTCGCGCCGAATCGGTTGGCCTCGGCAAAGACCTCGGCGGGCCCGGCCAGATCGAGCAGTTTCATGCCGTCGAACACGACGATCGTGATGAGCCGTTCGTCGGACATGACCTCAGGATCGCAGATGCGCACCCGCGCACGTGTCCGGATCTGTGGGATCAACGGCAGCTCGGCACCTCTCACTGGCGAGCTGCCTAGCCAGAGAGTGGTAGCAGACAGAGTTTCACCACGCACGTTCCACCAGACAAAGGAAATGCCATGACCGAGATCGCCGGAGTCGAGATCCCCGACACCCCGCTGGCCCGCGAGATCACCGAATACATCCGCGACACCGAGGACGACCTGCTGTTTCACCACTCTCGCCGGGTGTATCTGTTCGGCGCGCTGCAGGGTCAGCGTCGCGGCGTGAAACCCGATCTGGAGCTGCTCTACGCCGGTGCGATGTTCCATGACATCGGTCTCACCGAGGACTTCCGGGAGTCGCAGCTGCGGTTCGAGGTCGACGGCGCCAACGCCGCCCGCGAGTTCCTCACCGAACGCGGGGTGAGTGCCGAGGACGCCCAGAATGTGTGGCTGGCGATCGCGCTGCACACCACGCCCGGGATCACCGAGTTCCTCAGCCCGGAGGTGGCTCTGGTTACCGCGGGGGTGGAAACCGATGTGGTGGGCATTGAGCGGGATGCGCTGTCTGCCAGAGATTTAGACGCAGTGACGGCGGTGCACCCGCGACCCGATTTCAAGAACCGAATTCTGAACGCCTTCTTCGAGGGCAATCGGCACCGGCCACGCAGCACGTTCGGCAACATGAACGCCGATGTGCTCGCGCATTTCGACCCGTCATTCGTGCGCGACGACCTGGTGGAGTTGATCCGGGCGAACAGCTGGCCGGAGTAGGCCATGGCGCCCTAGAAGGGCGGCGGGTCGTGGGCGGCGAGTGCGGCCAGGGCCGCTTCGCGTTGTAATCGTTCTTGGCGGTTGAGGTTTCGTTCTGACTGACGCCGACTGTCGCGTTCCTGTTTCCGGGTGCGCTGGCGGGTAAGGGTTGGGAAGAGGAACCAGCTGGCGGACGTCGTGACGTAGGTGTGCCCCGTCGGCGCCTTCCACAGCACGGTGCCGTCGGGTTCCTGAATCTCGGTCCAGCCGCCGAAGGTCTTCAGCAGATGATGCTTGCGGCACAACGCCTTCAGATTGGTACCGGTGGTGAGCCCACCGACAGCCCATGGCACGGTGTGGTCGATATCGGAGCGGTCGGCGGCGGCCTCGCAGCCAGGGAATCGACACAACTGGTCGCGGGAACGCACGAAGGCGGCAAGCCCGCCCGAGGGGCGGTATCCGATGCTGTGGGAGTCACGGAGCGTGCGAGTGCGGGCGCCAGCGGCCACGGCTCGGACCTGCTCGGCGGCCAGTACCCCAAATCCCGCGAGGTGGGCGGGGACGTCATCGTGGCCATCGAGGGTGGACTGGTTGACGACCACGTTGACGACGACCGCGACGTCGGCAACATCGCGTCCAGCGCAGTCGGGACGTCCACACGTGCAGCGCATTTGATTGAGACCACGGGTCAACGCGCAGACGGCATCGGCACGGCGCTGGGCCTTGGTACGTGGATCTGCCGGGCACACGGTGTCGGCCAAAAGATCCAGGCGTTTGTCCAGGGCCACGGCGTGGGTGGCTTGCAGCGTGCCCCAGATCTCGGCGAGCGGTTCCCCGTTGCCGAGCGGGCGGATTTCGACATGCCGACCCTCGCTGGCGGATCTGTTGCGCCGCACGGCGTCCCGATCGAAGCGAAGTACCAGCGCATCGAGTGCCACGGTGATGCGCTTATGGGACCAGCGTGTCCAGCGCGGCAGGGCCTGCACGATGGCGGCATCCAACTGGATCACCACCGCGTCGCTATCGACGAGTTCGGTGCGGTTGACGATCAGTGCGACAGTCCGATAGTCAAGATCGCCGGCGGCGAAGCGTTCAGCGACTGCGCTGAGACGGTGCCGCAAAACCTGGGCATAGCGCATCTGACGAGAGGCCAACGCCTGTGTGATGCCCTGCGCCGCAGCGATTTCAGCGGCAATCCGATCCCAGCGATCCAGCGGGTGCCGGTCACGCTCGTCAGGTTTGTCCAGGTTTGCGTGCCGGTCGACGAGCACACCGATCGCGTCCAGTCGCTGGGCACATGCCTGCGCCTCGGCACGCTGCGCCGACGTGATCACATCGATCAGATCTGCGTCAGGCAATGAATCGAACACATGTTTGAATGTAGTGGAATCTGCTGTGCCGCATCGCGCACTAACCCGCCGTTGGGGATAAACCACGGTTTGTGGATAACTCGGGGAATCCCTAGTGCGAGTTACCGGCGGCGCAGGCGCGCGCCGAGGTTCGTCTTGGCCAGGTCGATGAGCTCGTCGCCGCGCCCCGACAGCAGGGTTCTCGTCGCCCACAACGAGAAGCCTGCCACCTGCGCGGCGGTGATGGTCGGCGGAATCGAGAGCTCCTGGCGGGCGGTGACTACCTCCACGAGGGCCGGGCCGTCGTGACTGAAGGCGTCTGACAACGCCGCATCGAGCTCATCGGGGCGTTCCACCCGGACGCCATGAATCCCGAGCGCCCGTGCCACATCGGCGAAGATCGGGTTATCCAGGGCGGTACCGTAGTTCACGATTCCGGCAGCCTTCATTTCAAGCTCCACGAAACTGAGCGCGCCATTGTTGAACACCACCATCTTGATGGGCAGCTGCGACTGGGTCAGCGTGATGAGATCTCCCAGCATCATCGCCAACCCGCCGTCGCCGGAGAGCGTGACGATCTGGCGACCACGATGTGACGCCTGGGCCCCGATTCCTTGAGGTACGGCATTGGCCATGCTGCCGTGATTGAACGAACCCAGCAGGCGCCGTCGGCCATTCATGGACAGGTAGCGCGCCGCCCAGATGACGGGCGTGCCGACATCGGCGATGAAAACGGCGTCCTCGTCGGCCAGCTCGTCGATCCTGCGTGCCACCAGTTCCGGTCGCACGGGTGTCTGATTGCGATCGTCCACCGCCAGCCGGTCGAGCTGAGCACGTGTACGCGTGTAGTTCTCCTTCGCCCGCTCTAGATGCTTGCCATCGGAATGCGGAAGGAGTATCGAATTGAGCTGTTGCAGGGTGTCTTTCACTGACCCGACGAGTGGGACATCCACCCGGACACGACGGCCGATATGTTCACCGCGGATATCGACCTGAACGACGGTGGCCTTCGGCGGATAGAACTGTCGATACGGGAAATCTGTCCCGAGCATCAGCAGCACCTCGGTGTCCTCGAGTGCGTCGTACCCGGAACGGAATCCCAGTAGACCCGTCATGCCGACGTCGAACGGATTGTCGTACTCGACGAATTCCTTGCCGCGCAACGTGTGCACGATCGGGGCCTGCAGTATGCGTGCTACCTCCAGCAGCTCGGCATGGGCGCCCTCACAGCCGGCCCCGGCGAGAATGGTGACCGCGCTGGACTCGTTCAGCACGCGGACGGCTCGCTCCAGGGCGACTGGGTCCGGCAGGCGTGTCCCAATGCCTGCGACGATCGGCGCCGAGGGTGGCGCCACATCTGTCTTGGCGCTGAGGATGTCTCCGGGGATTGTCAGGACGGCGACACCCTGTTGGTCCACGGCGGCGCGGATCGCGGTGTCCAAGACGTAGGGCAGCTGCTCAACGCTGCTCACCAGTTCGCTGTACACGCTGCATTCGGCGAACAGATTCTGTGGGTGGGTCTCCTGGAAGTAACCGCTGCCGATTTCGGCGCTGGGGATGTGCGAGGCGATCGCGAGGACGGGAACTCGACTGCGGTGGGCATCAAAGAGGCCGTTGATGAGATGCAGATTGCCCGGACCGCAGCTGGCAGCACATACCGCGAGGGTGCCGGTCAGCGCCGCCTCGGCTCCCGCCGCGAATGCCGCCGCCTCCTCGTGGCGCACGTGGACCCACTCCACGGTGCCGTCGCGGCGCAGAGCTTCGGTGAAGCCATTCAACGAGTCGCCGGGAAGGCCGTAAATACGTTGAACACCAGCAGCTTTCACGGTATCGACGATGAGTTGCGAGACAGTGCGGGCCATGGTGCCCTCCAAAGGGGATGAGGCGTGCTGGTCAGGGACGGTTAGTCGGTGTTCGCGTACGCGTCGAGAGCCTCAGCGGCACAACGTCGCCCGACCTCGATGACCTCGGTGGCGCGGTGAAAGTCCAAGCTTCGACTGACACTGCGAGGTACCTCGATCAGGATATCCGGCGGGTGCGCCGCGAGTTGCATGCGGGCAAGCGAGGATTGCATGACCTCGATGGTCCGGTTCATCACTTCGAAGCTCGTCAGCTTGGCGGCGGGGTCTGGTTGGCCCGCGGTTTCGGTGCCATCGGTTTCGAAGAGGGCCGAGGTGCTGCGCAGGAGCCGGTTCAGCCACTCTGTCGTCACGCGGGGTTCGCGGGGCTCGGGGTCCAGAGGCGGTGCCGGGGCACGTACTTCTTCACCTCCGCTGAGGCTTACCGCCACCCGCAGCTCGGCGTGCACCCCGGCCAGCGGCGCAACCGCCATCAGGTCCAGAACGCCGCCGTCTGCCAGCACTCGGCCATCGAGCACGTGTGGAGAGATCATTCCCGGAATCGCGATGGATGCGCGGATGGCGGAGGCCAACGCGCCGCGCTGCAGCCATACCGACTTGCCCGCGATCAAATCGGTGGCTACGGCGGTGAACGGGATCGGCAGGTCTTCGATCGCGACGTCCCCGAGTAGCTCGCGCACCACGTCGAGGATCTTCTCGGCGCGGAAGAAGCCAGGGCTGGTCCATGTCGGGTCCAACAGCCGCAGCACCGCACGCTGGGTCAGCGATGTTGCCCACGAGGTGAATTCGTCGAGTGCCCCGGCGGCCTCCAAGCCGCCCACCAGTGCACCCATCGACGATCCCGAGATGCCGGAGATCTCGAAGCCGCGCTCGCGCAACTCCTGGATCACACCGATATGCGCATAGCCGCGGGCCCCGCCTGCGCCCAGCGCCAGCGCGATCTTGGTGCCGGGTGCGCCGGTACTCGCCTCGTCAGTCATCCACTCAATCTTGGCAAGAGCGAGGCCAGGTATCCAGGTGAGGTGTGCGACACCCGTTACGGGCGCGCGTGGGGATCGGAGGCGTTGAGCGTCGCGACGACTTCGTCGTAGTCGCCACGTGCCTCGCCGTAGCGCAGGAACTTCACCCGCTCTACCTGGATCTCCGTGGCGTCGGGCTGGGTCTCCAGCAGGGTGACGACTTCGTCGACGAAGTCCTTCAAGGGCATCGCGAAGTCACTCTCCTGCTGCCCCGGCATGAGGTCTGTGCGGACCGCGGGTGGCTGAAGTTCCTTGACCGCGACCCGGGTGTCCGCAAGCTGAAGCCGGATCGACTCGCTGAGCATGTGGATAGCGGCTTTGGACGCGTTGTAACTGGGTGTGACCTTCAGCGGCGCGAAAGCCAAGCCGGACGACACCGTGATGATGGTGGCTTCGGGCTGCGCCTGTAGGTGTTCGATGAAGTTGGCGATCAGGCGAATCGGACCGAGCACGTTTGTGGTGATGATCTCCTCGGCCGACTGAAGGAATGACTCGGGGTGATGCCAGTCCTCGACGCGCATGATCCCTGCCATCGCGATCAGGACGTTCACGCCGGGATGGTCCGCGAGTATCCGTTGGGCGGCGCTGCGAATGCTCTCCGGGTCGGAGATGTCGATCTGCACGGTCGAGATGCCGGGGTGTTCGGCACGGATGCGCTCAAGTAGCTCGGTGCGGCGCCCGCCGACGATTACGTTATTGCCCTTGGTCTGCAAGGCCAGCGCGAGTTCCAGGCCGATCCCACTGGTGGCTCCGGGGATGAACACCGTGTTGTCCGTGATCTTCATGGTGGTGCCCTTCCGTTGATTATGTGTACGTACCGTACATATATGTAATGTACGGTACGTACACATAGTTGGCAAGGAGTGGGAGACGCTGGTGAGTGCGGCAGGGGACGAGGTGAAGCAGCCGCGTCGAGGGCGTCGGCCGGCCGACGAGGTGCGCGAAGAGGTGCTTCAGGCCGCGGGCGACCTGTTGTTCGGCGAGGGGATGAGCGGATTCACCATCGAGAAGGTCGCTGCCCTTTCCGGTGCCAGCAAGATGACGATCTACAAGTGGTGGCCGTCCAAGGGGGCCCTCGCGCTCGACGGCTACTTCCGGCAGGTCGAACCGGGGTTGGAGTTCCCCGACACCGGGGATATCGAGCGTGACCTCCGCACCCAGCTGAGTGCGTTTCTGGGCATCATTCGGGATACCGTTGGGGGCGGAGTCATCGGTGAACTCATTGGCCAGGCCCAAACGGATCCGGAACTCAAAGCGGCGTTTCTGCAACGGTATTCGGGGCCTCGTCGGGCCCTCGCGGTGGCTGCGATACGCCGCGCACAGGACCGCGGCCAACTTGGTGCGAACGTCGATCCCGAGGTCGTCGTGGACCAACTGTGGGGTGCCTGCTATCACCGGCTACTCGTACCCGACCAGCCGCTGACGGCGGAATTTGTGGACGCCTTGCTCACCAATCTGTTCGGCGGGATCAAATCCAGATGAATCCAGGTACGGGAATAAGCCCGACAGATCCTGGGGTTTGACGCGGTATGCCACGTCAGTTCACCGAAGCAGAACGTCAGGAATTTCTCGCGGCCAAGCACATCGCCGTGTTGTCGGTTACGGCCGACAACGGGCGCCCGCCGGCCAGCGTGCCGATCTGGTACGACTACGTCCCCGGTGGGAACATCCGCATCAGTACGAGCGCGGCGAACCGCAAGGCACGGCTGATCGAGCAGGCCGGGGCGGTGACGTTGACGGTGCAGCACGAAGAGCTGCCTTATCAGTACGTGATCGTCGAAGGCAGTGTCGTGGAAACGGCTCAGCCGGCCCCGGAAGCGGCGCGGGTGGAAATCGCCATCCGGTACCTCGGCGAGGAGGGCGGCCGTGAGTTTGTGCGCAGCTACGACGGCGGAGACAACGTGCTGTTCACCGTTCGCCCCGACCGCTGGTTTACCGCGGATTTCTCGGACGAGATCTGAGCGCCTTGTTCTTTCGCAACCCGTTTGACGGTGGGCCACCAACCGGCGAGGTCGATGAGTTGGGCGAGTTCGTCTTCGCGGGTGGCGGTAGCAGGTAAGGCTGCGCTGCTGAAGGTCGAGGGGTCGGTGCTGGCTGGGTGCGCAACGGCGTTGGCGATCTGTAATGCCTGCAGTGCGCTCTGGTCGACGTCCTGTGGTTCGCAGGCTTGAGCGAGTCGTTGTCGGTCGGTATCGGTGATCTCGGTGATGTGGGGTGCCAATTGGAGTAGGGCGTCGCGGATTTCGATGATGACGCGGTGCAACTGGAAGTCGGTGACCGGTTGGAATCGTTGCGGAGGTTCGTTGAGGACGGTGTCGGGGTACACACTGGTGAGATCGGTCCATAGGGGCCGGAGTTTCCGCCAGGTTCGGCCGTTGGTATCGCGGTGGAGCAGGGCTTGCGCAGCGACAAAGCAGGGGGCCAGCGCTAGGGGCAGGGCAGCGAGCAAGGCGCCGAAGCTGGCGTAGGAGTAGATGGCTTGGCGCACAGGCAGGGTGTGGGCTAGGTGCAGGCGCTCGAGTAGAGCCAGGGTGAAGACACTCAAGCCGGGTAGGCAGATCAAGGCGGCGATGGCGCTCAGTTCGACGGCGATGAGGCGTTGGGCGGTGGTGGTGGGTGCCTGGCGCAGGTTCTTGGTGAGCTGCCACAGGATCACGGTGGCTGCGGTGACCGATAGGACCGACCATAGGGCGGCGGCCAGCACTTCAGAGTTGTCGCTGGCCAGGGCGATGGGTTGATCCTGTTGGCGAGGGCTGATGGCCACGAAGTAGAGCACGCTAATGGTGACGACGGTCGCGATGCGGTAGTGGCGGTAACCGCGGATCAGGGCGGCCGGCTCGATGCCGTCGGTCATCGCGATGATGCCAATGACCTCGGGGCACGTGAGCAGTAGCAGTGCGAGGGGGATTTGGGAGGCGGTGCCGGCCGTGGTGGGGATAGTGGTGGCGAGTAGGTGTTGCACCTGCGGTTCGCTGGCCAGGTGGGTGGCGGCAAGGTAGGTCAGTGCGCGATTGCGGTGGCGGGCAGCGAGTCCGGTGTTGAGCCAACGCCGCCGAAATGCCAGCACCAACACAAAACAGGCGATGACTGGCCACGAGATGTAGCCCGGTATCGCGCTGGTCACTCGTTGCCTAGGAGGATGTCGGCGAGAGTTCGATCCTTTGGCGAGTGGCTAAGGATGAGGCTTGCGAACATTTCGGCGTCGTGTTCGGCGGTGGTGTTGTAGGCGCTGCGGCCCAGGGCGGCTTTGACGGTGGCGGGGTCTAGGTTGGGTGTGAGCGCTGAGACCATCTGCGCTGTATCAGTTTTCGCGTTCTTGTCGTGACCGAGTAGCATGTGCCCGAGTTCGTGCAGGATGATCTGGTCGGCATGCAACCGAGAGGTTCCGTCTTGATACAGCACGACGTCGTCGTGTTCGCGGACCAGCCACAAGCCGCAGGCGCTTCCCGCCAGTAAGGCACCGTCTACGGGCAGCAGCGTGATCCGGCGACCGCGCAGCTGCTCGACCGTGTGGACGAACGCTGCCCGGTCCCAGGGTGATGGTACGGGCAGCTGTCCGATGAGCTGGCGCATGTCTGCTTCGGTTGATCCGTTGTGCTGCAGGCGTTTACGTCGAAGTTTCATCTGATGGTCCGATCGGGGGCAGGTTTTCCAGCTGGCGCAGGCGATCGACGATGCCGGCCAGGTTCCCGATCGACTCGGGTGTCAGCCCAGACAGTCGGGTGGCGATATCGCGGATACCGTTGTCGCGCATGGCCTTGACGAGACGAAGCTCAGATTCGACAGCGGCGTCACCGCCGGTGTCAATGAGGTAGGAGGCGGGGACGCCGAAGTACTCGGCGATGGCCTGCACATTCTGAACGGTCGGGTTGGTGCGCTTGCCGGTGCGCAACAGGCACAGGTACGGCGCGCTCATCTGGACCCCAGTCTTCTCGAAGACTCCGTCGGCGACCACCGCATCTGACGGCGGTTCGCCTGCAGGACTCATGACCTCGTACAACTTGGTGAGCTTAGCGGCCAGGCTCTCGCTGCGCATGTCCTCAGCAACCTGAAGTCCGTCGTTCTTGCCCGCCATTTTCCCCATCCGTTCGTCGACTTTCCCGCCTTCCGGACAAGGTACCGCAATCCTTGACCAGTAACTGCACTACAGGCATAGTTTTTCTAGTAAATATTGCTAGACAGGTCGTTGACTGATATACATCTGCGTGTGCCGCCGCGAGCGTGGCATCCAGCCCACGGGCTGTGCCGAGACGGGGAGATACGCGGTTGACTAGTCAATTAACGCGCAGGCGCGGCAGGTGCCGTGTTGCCGCCGCAACGTCGGCATCAGTTGCGGCCGTGATCTTGATCGGCACGCCTTGCGCGGTCGCCGATCCGCAGGTGATGCCGGATCAGCATCAGCAGTTCGTCACTGATGACGGGTGGACTGTTGGGTTAACGATGACCAATGAGGTGATCGATCACATCGACAACATCGCCGGGGCGAGCAACTCGTGGCAAGCCCGAGTTTCCTACCGCGCGGAGGCCACGATCTCGGGTGCGGGCTCTGCGGTTATTCAGGATGCGCAGTTGGAGACGGGTTACTTCGTGGGTTGCCGCACCGACTCCTCATCGGGTGTGGAGCTCGGCGGCGACCTGGGTTTGACGCTTAGCCAGCAGCTTAATGGGCAGGCGTATGGCGGAGCGTATGGCGGCGGGCAGGGCGGGTCTGGCGGCGGAGGCGGCCAGGGCGGCGGTTTCGGTGGCGTCTCCGGTGGTGCCTCGGTGGGTGCCCAGGAGCACATCGGCGGCTACATGCGCGTCCTGCTCAAGCCGGGTGGTTTGGCTCAGCTGCCGATGGACCGGATCAACTTCCGCAACATGCACGCGGTCTCGCAGGTGCGTAACCAGAACGTCGAGGCCGACGGCTGCGGCGGCCAGGTCAAGATCCAGTCGTTCGCGACATTCCGGATCCGCACCGAGAACGGCAACGACACCCAGACCGTCTACGGCGAGCCGAAAGATCTGTGATGACCAAGGTTTTCAGAATTGCGCTCGCCCTGCTTGCTGCTGGGTTGGTTGTCTTACCCGCCGAGGGGTCGGGTGCGGCAATCGGGCGGGCACATGCCGATCCGGCGGTTCCGACGCCTGCGCCGCTGCCGGCGCCGCGCGAGATGCCCCAAGATGCGCCGCGCATCAACAATATTGGCGGAGCCAAAGTCTCATCGTCGGCACCGCAAGGTGAGGGCAACGGCATGGGCCAGCCCCTAGCGGCCGCGCGCGAGCTGTCGAATTTCACGGTGCCGATGTTCGCCAAGGACGGCATCTTCTTCCCGACCACCTGGGCGGGTAAGAACATCGCGATCCATCTGCCGGGTGAGATGACGCTCCAGGCGGCGGCGTGGTCCGGTGATGGTGGCGCGACCTACACCTCCAATGATGTTGATTACCAAGTAATCCCATTTTCCGGCGGTGGCGGTGACATTGTGATTCGCCGCAAGACGATCTTCTCGCCGTCGGATATGCAGGTCGGGGTGCGCATCCCTGAGGGCACGCACCTACGTCAGGGCACCAATGTCGTCTTGGTGGAAACCGATGCTCACCCAGGTCGCCCTGCAACGGTCGTCGGCACGTTCTCTATTCCGGTGGCCCGAGACTCCAAGGGTGCCCCAGTCACGGTGTCACCGGGTATCGGTCCGGGTTTTCCGAACCAGACCAACATTCTGATCAATCTGGGCGAGGCCAACATCTTCGCCTTCCCCATCGAGATCACCCTCTCTTACCGTGCCTCAAACACACCCACCAGTGGCGCGCTGACTGCGGACTGGGACGGCATGCCCAACGGTATGAGCCCGCCCCAAGTGATCACGCTCCCAGCCGATTACGTCACCGATATCGACGGCAAGTACCGGCCGACTGGGGTGGACCCGGTGCTGTATGCCGAACGACATTCAGGGATGTGCCCGGGCGGCCCGAGCCAGTATCGGTCACCGGACGGTCGCACCGCGGACTTCGCACCGTCGTGCATGCGCCAGCAGATGTGCCTGGACGCCGCACCCCGAGGCACCTCGGTGGATGTCTGCAATAACACCCTGTTCGCGAACATGTCCACCAACTGCACCTCGGCGTTCGGGCAGCAGGGCGATCAGTACGACACCTGCCTGCGCGCTGCCAGCGATGAGGTCGCCTGGGTCAAAGCCAACATGCTCACCGGATCGCTGTGCCAACCCGTCACACCGGCCACCAACACGCGCCGCCTGCCGTCCAACGGCAGCGCGTACTGCGGATCAACGAACTAGCGGGGACACCTTGAACACCATCACGAACCAAATCCGGACGGCTACAGGAATATCCACGCGACGTTGGCTTCGCCGCGCTTCCAGTGCCGCGGCCATCGTGGCGGTTGTGGCGGCGGCGATCACAATGCCGGTCGTCGTGCCCGAGCCAACACCTGGCTCTAGCTCGATGGTGGCTATTGCGCGAGCCGACTGCCCACCGGACTGCGGCGGCGGCCCGGGTAATGGCGGTACGCCCTCAGGCCCACCCGGCGGCGGAACCGAGTTCGTACCGCCTTCCATGCCAGCGATGCCTTCCTACGAGCCTGGCCGCGGACAGCCGCCTTTGGATCAGAACAACGGCATCTCCATCTACAACAGTGCCGCGCCGCAGCCCAGCCAAGCCGCGCAACCTAGTCAAGCCCCCGTCCAAAACCAGGACGGCAGCTATAACCGCGCCGCCAACGGCGAACAGCAGCCCGTCAATTACAACAACGCGCCCAACAACCAACAAATCAACCAAAATTGGCAAAAAGCCTCTGACCAACTCAACAATCAACCAGAGAACGAGAATCAGCCAGATCAACATGCAGACGACGATCAAGAATTCGAAAAACACGAAGCAGGTTGTGAAAAAGGTGATCCAACCTGTGACCAAAGCGACTGCACACCAATAAACGGATCTAAAACGGTGGGCCTTACCACTTATACATATGATTTAGCGTCTAAAACCCTCAGTTGGGTGTCCATCGCACCCGGTAAGGGGACGAATGTCGGTAGTAAGCCAGGGATAAACCCAGGCGACAAGGTCAACGTGCCGGCGTCCGGCATCTTTACCGCTGGCACAGCGATAATATGCAAGACTCCCAGTGCAGACTCTGGGCCTTCGCCGACGGACCGAGGTCTGCCGCCTAGCGGTGTTAATCCACCTGCTCAAGGAAAACTGATACAGGGACCAGCGAGTCGCCCGAGCGAACAGGCGGTTGGCGGTAGAAGCCTCTGGGACGAAAAAGGTGGCGAGTGGCGATACGCGCCAGAAGATAAGTACCACAATCCTCATTGGGACTATAATCCGTGGAATGTGCCAAAAGCTCCTTGGCAGAATATTCCGATAGGCAATCTTCCGACTCTGAAATGAAAGACACAAGATGGCCGTTTTCCGTGTAGTCCCTTCTAGTTATTTCGGTGATGAGGCGACCCTCGCAGCTGCAGATCTAGAGGGTATGCGCATGTTCACGTCGGCTCTGCGTTCAGCGCTAGAGGTCGACCATGCGGCTTTTGATAGCGAAGGCACTCGGCATCAGATAGTGCAGCAAAGCGCCGCGGCGGACATAGAAATAGGGAAACAAGCTGTCGTGTGGCGATTTGATAATGCAAAACTGGGAGAGCTTATCGACTTGACAGAGTCGCTAATTGCCGTCGGCACGCCAGGGCACCAGTACGCAGATATCAACAGTCCGACGCTCACCCTGATCGTGTCCGTCAATGAGCATGTCTAGGGCGAGTTTGTTCTTGGACCGGTGTCGCTCCAGGTCGATGCGGATGAGCGGATCGGTATCGCGGGCCCCAACGGCGCGGGAATATCGACATTGCTGCGCCTGCTCCGGGGCCGCCAGCAGCCCGACGAAGGCCGCGTGAGTCTGGGTGCCAATATTCCGATCGGCGAGATCGATCAGGCGTGTGCCGATTTCAGCGGCCCCGGCCGGTTTGTCGATCGTTTCGAGCAGCGGGCGCCGTCATGGTCGACGGCCGATGTGCGAACACTGCTCGCGAAGTTCGGGCTGCGCGCCGACCATATGGAACGCACGGTTGACGAGCCGCCCGGTGAGCGAACCCGTGCGGGTCTTGCGCTGCCGCAGGTGTGCGGCACGAATGTGTCGGTTCTCGACGAGCCCACGAATTACCTCGATCTGGCCGCCATCGAGCAGCTCGAGGAGGCGCTCACCGGACTACCCGCTGTTGCGCAGTGCGGTGGCCAACCCGCTCATCGTGAGCAGGATGCCGCGCTGTACCAGCTCGTCCTGATCGCCGGAGCGGTACCGGCGCAGCAGCTCGACTTGTAGGTGGTTCAGCGGCTCCAGGTAGGGAAAGCGGTTGAATACCGAACGTGCCAGTGCCGGGTTATCGGCAAGTAGGTCCTCATGCCCGGTGATCAGTTGATGCATGGCGATGGTCTTGTCGTGTTCGGCCACGATCTTGTCGAAAACCCGGTGCCGCAGCGCTTCGTCGTCAACGAGCTCGGCATAGTGGGCGGCCAATCCCATGTCCGACTTGGCCAGTACCTGGGCCATGTTGGACAGCACCGTTTGAAAGAACGGCCACTGAACGTAGAGCTGCTGCAGTACCTCAAGTCGTCCGTCGCCTTCGGCGATCCACTGTTCGATCGCCGATCCCGTCCCGTACCAGCCGGGCAGCATCACCCGCGATTGACTCCAGGCCAAAACCCATGGGATAGCGCGCAGGTCGGCGATCGACGTGGTGGGTTTCCGCGACGTGGGCCGGCTGCCGATATTGAGCGCCCCGATCTCGTTGACCGGCGTCGAGGCCTTGAAATACTCAACAAATCCTGGTGTTTCGTGCACCAATTCGCGGTAGGTGCGCTGGGCGCGAGCGGCAAGGTCATCGAGTATTTCGTACGCTGTGCCGGCCGCCTGTCCTAAACCTTCGACGTCCAGCAGTGTCGACTCCAGGGTTGCGGCCAGCAGTGTCTCGAGGTTGCGATGGGCGGCGCGTGGTTCGGCGTACTTGGCGGCGATCACCTCGCCCTGTTCGGTAATACGAAGTGATCCGGACACCGCCCCCGGCGGTTGCGCCAAGATGGCGTCATAACTCGGACCACCACCACGGCCCACCGTGCCGCCGCGGCCGTGGAAGAGCCGCAACCGAATTCCTGTCTTGCGGGCGGATTCCACCAAGTCCAGTTCAGCGCGGTACAAGGCCCAGTTGGCGGCCAGGTAGCCGCCGTCCTTGTTGGAATCCGAGTACCCGAGCATGACCTCTTGACTCTCGCCGCGGGCTGCCACGATGGCCCGATAAAGCGGAAGTTCCAGTGCTGCTTCGAGAATGGCGGAGCCGCGCTGCAGGTCGTCAATCGTCTCGAACAGCGGCACGATGCCCACGGGGCAGAATGGTCGTGGTCGCGAGGCGTCCAGCAGGCCTGCCTCCTTGAGCAGGATCGCGGCCTCCAACATGTCCGAAACCGATTGGCACATCGAGATGATGTAATTGGGAACTGCTTTGGGGCCGTATGTCTGAACGGCCCGCGCGGCGGCGAAGACGATATCGAGCTCCTTGCGGGCGAGCTCGGAGAGCTCGGCGCCCTCGCCGATCAAGGGGCGGCGCGTGCGTAACTCGGTGACGAGCACCTCGATGCGCTCCGGCTCGGACAGCGAGCGATAGTTGGGGTGCACGCCGGCCCACGCGAGTAACTCGGAAACCACCTCTTCGTGGACGTCCGAGTTCTGTCGCATATCCAGCCCGCTGAGATGAAAACCGAAGACGTGCACGGCTTCTCGGAGCGCGCGCAGACGATCGTCGGCGAGTACCACGCTGCCGTGTGCACGTAGCGAGGTGTCCACCACGTCAAGGTCCCTGAGCAATTCATCCGGCGCGCGGTAGGGGCTCAAGTTCAGATCTAGATCATGCTCCGGCAGCTGGTCGAGGATCTGCGCAGCGGTCGCGGTGAGACGCGCATGGATGACGCGCAGTGCGCGGCGGTAGGGCTCGTCCGCCCGTTCGGTCTCGCCACCTTGCTCGGCCAACGCGGTCAGGTCAGGAGAAACAGTGACCAGGCGGACCGATAGGGAGAGCTCCTGCTCCAGTGCCACCAATTGTTCGAAGTAGTAGGCAATGGCCGTCTGGGCGGCGCTACTTGTCGCAAGATGCACGACCTCGGCGGTGACGTTGGGATTGCCGTCCCGGTCGCCGCCGATCCACGATCCGGGCCGCAGAATCGGCTCGCTGAGCAGTTGCGTGTCCGGCCACCGGCGGCGTAGCGCCGTGCGGACCTCGGCGTTGATCTCGGGTATCACCTCGAAGAACGCCGCCTGGTAGTACCGCAGCCCTACCGCGATCTCGTCTTGAATCTTTAATCGGGACAAGCGGATCAATGCCGTCTGCCAGAGCGTGAGAATCTGCCGCTGAAGTTCGTTCTCGATATCGCGACCGGTTTCGGTCTGCGTCAGTCCGTGCATCCGAAGTCGCATCAGCTCGGTGACGCGATGCTGGGTATCGAATACGGTACGACGGCGGGTCTCCGTCGGGTGTGCGGTGATTACCGGGGACACCAGTGCGCCGGTCAGTGCGTGCGTGACGCGATTCGAATCTATTTGGGCAGCATCGAGTTTGAGGTAAGTGGCGGCGAGACTGCTGTCCTGCGGCGGCGCGCCCGCAGCGACGTGGACGGCGCGACGACGCTCGCGATGAATATCCTCGGCGACATTGGCCAGCAGCGCGAAATGAGTGAAGGCCCGAATGACGGGGATGGCCTGGTGGATGTCGACGCCGTCGAATAGCGTCGCCAGCTCGGCGCGGTCGATCTCCGATCGGCGCACCCGGAACGACTCCACCCGCGCCCGCTCCACGAGTTCGAAGACCTCGTCCCCGCACTGCTCACGCACCGTGCGGCCCAGGATGGTGCCCAGTAGCCGGATGTCTTCACGCATCGGCTCGGTGGCCTCCCGGCCCACCTGTGTCCGGGTGACGGCGCCTATCGGTGCTAGATCCGTAACCTCAGCCATGGGTTCGAGTATCCGTGGCAATGAGGCTGTTCGCACGATGAGCGCCGAGCTACCAGACTCTGATCCAGTCGACGAGCATCTCCGCGGGGTAGGTGCCGCCGCGGGGATCGCCGCCGCCGGAACCGGCCACGGCCAGGTTCAGCACGGGAAATGCCTTGTGTCCCGGATTGTTGAACGGCCAGTCCGCCAGGGAGTTGGCGGGGACCTCGAAATACGGGGCCGCTCCGTCCGTGTAGTCCTTCCAGAACCGAATGCCCTTGTCGTCCCACTGGGTACGCCAGGTGTGCCAGGCGTTGTCGAGGGACAGGTTGTGGGTCTTCCATTCCGAGCCGTTTGCCTTGGCGTGCACGGTGGTTGCCGCCGGCCAGCTGCCGTTGCCGTACCACTCGACGATGTCGATCTCACCGTCCTGATCACTGCCGAGCCAGAACGCGGGCCACGCGCCCGGGGTCAGGCAGTTGAACTTGATGCGTGCTTCCCAGGTGTAGCCGACACCGAGCTCGGTCGTGCTGTAGATCTTGCCGCCGTAGTAGGTGTTGCCTTCTTTTGCGGCCTTGATGACGAGGTTCGAGTTGCCGTCGAGGTAGACATTTTTGCGATCATCTCGATACTGGCCGACATTTTCGGGCTGCTCCCAAAAAGTGGGGTCCTTCATGGACTCGCGAGCCTTTGAGATTGCCCACTTGGATCCATCGGGGGCCGACCCGGTCGGCCCGTCGAACTCGTCGACGAAGACGTACTTGCCGGTCGGAGGGGCTGCGGGCGGGCGGCCGGGCGGGTTCTGTGGGGACGGTTGGGCCCACGCCTCCGGCATGGAAACCGCCGCTGCCAACATGCCAAGCCCTGAGAACGCCATCATGCGGCGCCGATCCATGTTCACCATCGACGCCGACGATAACAGGATTCGCCCACCGCGGTCCGGGAGCGCGGAGGTGGCAGCTAGGGATCGACGCGTAGCGAATCGCGATCGGGTGCCAGCATCGCGGGGGTCAGCCCCCGCGTCGCGAGCTCCTCGGGGAGGGGATTGCCGATGGTGAGCGCGGCACCCACCCGGGCAAGGGCCGGTGCCATCTGGATGCCGTAGCCGCCCTGGGCGGCGTACCAGAAGAAGCCGTCGACATCCGGGTCTTCGCCCACGACAGGCGTGCGGTCGGAGGTGAAGGACCGCAGTCCGGCCCAGGCAGAGTTCACGCTCCGGATGCCGAGCGTGGTTGCCTCATTGATCATCCCGATCGCCCGGGCCATCTCCAGCTCGTCCGGCCGTGGGTCTCCGGGTGGGTGAAGTGTCTCGTCGGCGGGCGAACAGAGGAATTGGGCGCCATCGGGTTTGAAATAGAAGCTGTCGGAGGCATCAAGTGTCATGGGAAGCGAGCCGGTGAAATTCTCCTGCGGCGCGGACACCATGAACGCGGTGCGTCGAAGTGGCCGGATTCCCACCGGACGAGCGCCCATCGTGTGCGCAAGTTCATCGCACCACGCCCCGGCGGCGTTCACGACGGTCGCCGATTCAAAGGCCCGCCCAGAGGAGTCCCGCAGGACCCATCTGCCCTGATGCCGGGCGCCGCTCACAATGGGAGCCGACTTGACGATGGTTCCGCCGCGGCGGCGGAATCCGCGCACGTATCCCTGGTGCAGCCCATGGACGTCGAGCTCCATCGGCGTGGGGTCGACCGCGGCCGACCGGACGTGCCCCGGACGCAGGTAGGGGTTGATCTGCTCGGCGACCGCGCCGTCCACCAGCTCCGTGGGACAACCCTGCCGGGAGGCCTCTCGATGAAATTCTCGAAGCATGTCCGCGTGCGCTTCATCGGCGATGACCAACAGCGGCAAGGACGTCGCAAGGGGAGCCTCGAAACCCTCACGCGGGTCGGTGAAAAAGTCGCGGCTGGCCGCCGTCAACATGCGGATGACGGGATTCCCGTAGTTCTCGATGAAGGTGGCGGCGGACCGTCCGGTTGTGTGGAACGCAAGGGTCGATTCACGTTCCAGTAATGCGACGGTGCGATGTTCGGCCAGCTCGTAGGCGATCGATGCGCCCGATATCCCACCTCCGACGACGATGATGTCGACGGAGAGTTCGGTGTCGATGGATTGGCTCACGTGACCTCCGCTACGTCTCGGCGAGGGTAGGTCGTGACGATCGCCGTATCGTCGAAGGTAGTCGCAGAAACACACAGAGTGGGAGGCCACATGGCGATCACCCTGCCCGACAACTGGGCTGACAACTTGGCGAACTTGGCCGACTTCTACCGGGACCTGCATCAGCATCCGGAATTGTCCTTCCAAGAACACCGCACCGCGAAGAAGATCCAGGAGATCCTTGCGCCGCTCGGGCTTGAGGTGACGTCGGGTGTCGGGGGCACCGGAGTTGTTGCCGTGCTGCGCAACGGAACCGGCCCGGTTGTGTGGTTGCGAGCCGACTTCGACGCACTCCCGGTACAGGAGCAGACCGGCCTTCCCTATGCGAGCGCCGCGCGGGCCACCAATCCTGACGGCAGGGATGTTCCCGTCATGCACGCGTGCGGGCACGATATGCACGTCACCGCGCTGGTGGGCGCCCTCCGGTTGCTCAATGGACTCAAGAAGCAATGGACGGGAACGGTGGTCGCGGTCTTTCAGCCCGCTGAGGAAGTGGGCGGCGGCGCGAAGGCGATGATCGCCGACGGCATCCTCGACCGGTTCCCCAAGCCCGAGGTTGTTCTCGGTCAGCACGTCGGCCCGCTGCCTGCGGGGATGATCGCGTACAAGACGGGCACGGCACTTGCTGCCTCGGATTCCCTCAAGATGCAATTGTTCGGACGGGGCGGCCATGGCTCGCAGCCGGAATCGACAATCGATCCGGTGGTGATGGCCTCGAACGTGGTGCAGCGGCTGCAGACCATCGTGTCGCGCGAGCTGTCTCCGTTCGAGCCCGCGGTGGTCACCGTGGGATACCTGCACGCTGGGGCGAAGGACAACATCATCCCCGACGACGCCGAACTCGGCATCAACGTCCGCACCTTCAACGATGAGGTCCGCAGAAAAACGTTGGCCTCCATCACCCGGATCGCTCAGGCCGAGTCGACGGCCTCGGGTGCCGACAAGGAACCGGCGGTGACCTCGATGCACACCTTCCCGGTCACCGTCGTCGACGATGCCGCGATGCAGGCGATCGCCGCCGTGTTCCGGGAGCACTTCGGTGCCGACCGGGTGATCGAGTCTCCGAATCCGTTGGCCGGCAGCGAGGATGTCGGATTTTTCGGCACCGCCGCCGGTGTGCCCACTGCATTTTGGTTTTGGGGCGGATATACGCTGCAGCGCTTCGAAGATGCCGCGGCGGCGGGAAAGCTGGTGCCGTCCAACCATTCCCCAGAGTTCGCGCCGGTTCTGGAACCCACGCTCAGTACCGGGATCGAGGCGCTCACCGTGGCGGCACTGTCACGGCTTGACGCTAGGGCGTGATCAGGCCCAGCATCCGGGCGCGCTCCAGGATGATTCGGGCGCGGTTGAGTCGGGGCAGATCGCTTCCGTCTTGGGGCTTTCCGCCGTGACTGTTGAACTGTTCGACGAAGTCCTGTGCCCACGACACATCCTCGTCGGACGGGCTCAGTCCCTTGTTGATCGTCTCGGCGTCGTCCGAGTGGAGCGCCAATTTTCCCGTCATACCCATCCGGCGGGTCAGTGCGACACCCTCGGCCAACTCGGCCGGATCACGGGTCGGTCCGTCGATTGGCCCCGGAATGTGTGCGGCGCGCGAGGCAACCACAAGCTGAGACCGGCTGTACGCCAGGGCTAACGGGTCTTGATCCACCCCGATGTCGAGCGTGTAGTCGTTGACACCGAAGGCAATGCGAAAGCACGGGCGTGCGGCCGCGATGTCATGTACACGGGAAAGCCCGCGCGCGGTTTCGATCAGCGCGATCACAGGAGTTTCGCCGCCGAGGCGATTTGCCGTGTCCCACATGTGGTTTCCGCCCTCGGTCTTGGCGAGTACCACACCCTTCAGCCCGCGGGCGTCGGCGAGAGTTCGGCAGTCAGCCGACCAGAACTCACTGGATGCGTCGTTGACGCGCACCCAAGCCCGTCCGCCGGAGTTGAGGTATTCCATGACGCGTTCGCGAGCCGGCTGCTTCTCATTCGGTGCGACGGCGTCTTCCAGATCCAGGACCACCTCATCGGCATTCGTGGACGTGGCGGCGGCATTGAGGTCAGGCTCCCGCGAGGGATTCACCAAAAGCCACGAGCGCGAGACCTTCGAGTTCACGGACACCTCACCAGTATTTCGCAGAGCTACGCCGTTACCGCGGGATTCGGCTCAGCCAGTTGGATTCCCCGTCGACGGGTTGGTTGTCGATCACGACCATGGGCACACCGGACTTGGGGAAGGCCCGCAGCAGCGGAAGGTTGTTCGCCGCGATGACGCGGGCGTCAAAGGGAACCGGCAGGCCGGCTCTGATGAGGTCCTGCGCACTCTGGGGAGCGTTGACGTGGCCGGCCAGCTCGGCCAGCTGGTCATTGCTCAGGTCCGTGTCTCCTTCTTCCTCGGGCTGCTGATCTTTCGAGTAGAACCGCTGGATGAAACGCCAGGTCGTATCACTTGACCGCGATTGGTCGGCCACGACGAACGCCGCATAGATCGCCCGGCTGTCGTAACTGCCGCTGGCCGAGTATTTGTCGAGGAAGTCCACGAACCTGAGGTTGATATGCAGCTTCCCGGACTCGAGGCGTCGCCCGATCTCGTCGCCCTGGCTTTGAACCATCTTCCCGCTGTAGGGGCACAGCGGATCCAAGTACAGATCGATCTGCCCTGGAGCCCCCGGATCGCCGAGCGAGAGGACATCTCCCGCGGGTGAGGCATCGGCGGCGTGAGCCAGTCCGGCGTCGGGGCCCCAGAGCAGAACCGCGCTGAGAAGACCGATGATCGTCGCGAAGCGTTTCACAGCATGCATCGGTCCATCATCGCGTAAGCGACTACACCTTCCGGTTCTCGGACTTGATCAACCAGGCCAGCTTCTCCAGGCCGTCGATGAGCTGATGCAGGATGTCGGCGGTGGTCGGGTCTTCGTCGTCCACCGAATCATGTACCGCGCGCAGCGTCTTCACCGCGGCATAGATGCGGGTGGTGATCAGATCCACGACGTCGCCGGTGCTGCGTTCGTAGGGCGGGAACTCCGGCAGCGTCGTGCCGGCCGCGACCGTGTCCGAACGGCCGTCGGGCAGTGCGTCGAGGGCACGCATCCGCTCGGCGACGGTGTCACTGGACTCGCGGGCGAAGTCGACCACCTCGTCGAGCTGCAGGTGCAGATCGCGGAAGTTGCTTCCCACCACGTTCCAGTGCGCCTGCTTACCCTGCAGGTGAAGCTCGATCAGGTCAACCAGGACTTGTTGCAGGTGGCCGGTGAGTTCTGCAGATGCTTGGAAGTTTGTGACATCGGATTCGGGTGTGCGGGCTGAAGTGCTCATACTTAATACAATCCCATCTAATTTGGATCTATTCCAGATTAGATGGAAAACCTCACACGTCGATGCGTGAGCCCATGATGACCGTGCGATCCCGGGGCAGTCCGAAATACTCGGCAGCGTCGGCGGTGATATGCGAGGTGGCGAGGAACAGCTGCTTGCGCCACCGAGCCATCGTGGGTTCGGTGCCCCTGCCCAGTTCCAGTTTCGAGAGGAAGTAGGTGGCCTCGTCGATCGGGATGGCTTGCCCCTCGGTCTGCGCGGGGTCGAGTAGTCCCAGTGCGTGGGGGACGTTCGGAGTCTCCATGTATCCGAATCGTGCCGTGACGTGAATGATCCCGTCTTCGGCGTATCCGAGATTGTCGATGGTCGTGCGGTCGGCATCTTCCACGCGGGGCACCGGCGATGTTTCGATCGACAGAATGACGACGTGCTCATGCAGCACATGGTTGTGTTCCACGTTGGCACGCATCGCGAGCGGCGTGGTGTCCTTGCTCCGGTTGAGGAACACCGCGGTTCCGGGCACGCGCACCACGTGCGTGGCGTTTTCGTTGAGTTGGTCGACGAACGTGCGCAGTGGGCCTTCGGCCTGTTCGCGGGCGGGCGTCACGATGGTGCGGCCACGCTCCCAGGTTGTCATCACCGTGAACGCGGTCAGCGCGATCAAGAGCGGCAGCCACGCCCCGTGAACCAGTTTGGTCATGTTCGCCGCCAGGAACAGCAGGTCGATGGTCAGCAGCGCGCCCGCGCCGAGCAGCAGCAGCCAGAGCGGGGTATTCCAGCGGATACGGGCGACATAGAAGAACAGCAGGGTCGTGATGGTAATGGTGCCGGTCACTGCCATGCCGAAGGCATATGCCAGCGCGGCTGAGGACTGGAACGCGAAGACCAGCGTCAGCACGGAGACCATGAGCACCCAATTGATCCACGGCACGTAGATCTGGCCGATCGTCGATGCCGAGGTGTGGGTAATCCGCAACCGTGGCAGGTAACCGAGCTGAACCGCCTGCGATGCCACCGAATACGCGCCGGTGATCACCGACTGCGAGGCGATCACCGTCGCGGCGGTGGCGAGCAGCACGATGGGCAAGCGGGCCCACTCGGGCGTCAGCAAGAAGAACGGCGCGCTGATGGCAGATTGATCGCCCAGGATCAGCGCGCCCTGACCGAAGTAGCTCAGGGTCAGTGCGGGCAGCGCCAGGCCGAGCCACCCGTAGGTGATGGCCTTGCGTCCGAAGTGCCCCATGTCGGCGTACAACGCCTCGGCACCCGTCACCGAGAGCACCACTGCCGCGAGTGCGAAGAAGGCGATGTGAAAATGCCCGATCATGAAACCGATTGCGTAGGTAGGTGAGAGTGCCCTGAGGATCTCCGGATGCCCGGCGATGCCGGTGATCCCGCAGGCGCCGATCGCCAGGAACCACAGGATCATCACCGGCCCGAAGAATCGCCCGATGAGGGCGGTGCCGTGGCGTTGCACGGCGAACAAGGCGACGATGATCACCGCGGTGATGGGGACGATCCACGCCTCCAGATCCGGCTGAATGACCTTCACACCCTCGACTGCCGAGAGCACGGAGATAGCAGGGGTGATCATGCTGTCGCCGAAAAACAGAGCGGCGCCGAAGAGTCCGGCGCCGGCCAGCACCAGGGCACCACGACGTCCTTGCTTGCCGCCCCAGCGTGTCAACAGCGTGATGAGCGCCATGATGCCGCCCTCGCCGTCATTGTCGGCGCGCATGACCAGGGTGACGTACGTGAACGTCACGATCGCCATCACCGACCAAAAGATCAGCGACACAATGCCATAGACGTTGTCGGTGCTTACCGGCACGGGGTGCGGATCGGCCGGATTGAAGACCGTCTGAATGGTGTAGATCGGGCTCGTCCCGATATCACCGAACACCACTCCGAGCGCACCGACGACGACCGCAAGGCGCACGGTGTTCGACGCACTGGCCGGGCTGTGTGGTGACGTGGTCGCAGAGTCGTGTTGCACGGTGCGGTTCTCGTTTCTGCCTCGCCCACCGTGCCGTCCGGTGTGGCTGGTGATGTGGCAGCCAGATATTAGCCCGATCCCCGGCCGCCGGCCCTCTGATGGGCGGCCGTCAGCTCGGCGCCACTGCTCGTGTACGGGGTGATGTCTATGCGGGTGACCAGCCCGTCATGGGTGTCCATCCGGATGATCGCGAAGGGATGGCCACCCGGGGCGATGACCGCGCCCGGCCGCCCGTCGACGAGAAGCGATGCAGCGACGGCGATGCGGTCGATGAAGGTGCGCGTCTCCTCGGCAACGGCTCGGGCGCCGCGCACGAGCGTCGCCGCGCCACTGGGGATGAGTGCCGGGTCGACCGTGCGTACCACGTCGGGTGCCATCAGGGTGATCAAGCGCTCGATATCGCCGCCGCTGGCTGCTGACAGGAAGGCATCGACGATCTCCAGCTGATTCTCGATATCGCCGGCACGCGCGGGGTCAGCGATATCGAGCCGTACGCGCGCCCTGCTGGCGAGTTTCTTCGCGGAGACGACGGTTGTATCGAGTATTGCGGCGACGTCCGCGAACGGCACGGCGAACAGGTCATGCAGCACATAGGCCACCCGCTGCTTGGGGGACAGCTCGCCGAGCACCACGAGCATGGCTCGTGAAACCTGCTCGCGCCGTGCGAAATTCTCATCGGCGGCAAGGCTCGTCGCTGGCATGTGATCGGCAGTCAGTGAGATCTCTCCGCGGCGTTCGCGTGCCCTGAGTTGATCGAGGCAGAGCCGGGCGGTGACGGTCGTAAGCCACCCGTCGAGATTCTCCACCTGATTCAAGTCCGAGGATTGCGCCCGGATCCAGGCGGCTTGCAGCGCGTCCTCCGCGTCATGGTGTGAGCCGAGGATCCGGTGGGCCACGGACAGCAGCCGCGGCCGCGCGGCCTCGAAGTTTTCGATGAGATCCACGAGAGAGGTCACCTTTCCGTCATGCCGGTCGTCAAGAGGGTGAGGTCAACGAAACCGACTAGATAGGAGGCACAGATGAGCGTACAGATGGTGCTTGAAGCCGGACTGTTGGTGACGACGGTTCTCTGCGTCATCGCCAACGGGTTCGAGGTGGCGGCCAAGGCGGTCAAGGCACAATTCGTGGTGCAGAACTCCGGTGAGGTGGGATTGGCACCGCGATGGATTCCCTATCTCGCGGTGGTCGAGGGTGCGGGGGTGGCCGGTCTGATCATCGGCCTTGCCGGGATGCGTCCGATCGGCCTCGCAGCGGCAATTGGCTTGGTGGCGTTCTTCATTGGCGCAGTGGCCGCGCACATCCGGAGCAATGTACTGCACAACATCGCGTTCCCGGGCGTGTTCCTGGCGCTCGCGGCGGGATCTGTGGCCTACTTCGCACTACCGGCAGGTTAGGGCCGCGGAGGCCCCGGCGCTCATCGGTGCAGCCGGTGTGTACTCGCGATGATCGCGTCGCAGAGTGCCTGCTCGGGCTCGGACAGCACGCTGCGGCGACGCAGCAGCACGAACTCCAGTTCGCCCAGATCCGGCAGGCTGTCATCGCCGACTCTGGCAAGGCCTTCAGGCAAAAGGGATTCCGCGTGCGCGATCACACCCATACCCGCGAGGGCTGCCGCCCGCAGGCCCAGTTGGCTGTCGCTGACACACGCGATGCGCCAGGTCCGGCCCTCTCGCTCGAGTGCTCGCAGCGCGGCGTGCCGGGTCAGACTCGGCGGGGGATAGGTGACGATGGGCACCGGGTCGCGCACGTCCTGTGTGTTGGGCCGGCCCGCCCACACCAGCCTGTCGCGCCACAGCAACTCGCCATGTTTTTCACCGGGCAGGCGCTTGGCCACCATCAGGTCCAGCTCGCCCGCGGTCATCCGTGTTTTGAGGTATTCACTGAGTCCGACGACGAGTTCCAGGTCCACGCCCGGATGCGAGTCCTGGAACTCGACAAGCACATCGGGCAGCTCGCGAGCCACCAGGTCATCGGAGGCGCCGAGCCGGATGAGTCCGGTCAGTTCCGAACTCGCAAAGTAGCGGTCGGCCTGGGTGTGGGCGTCCAGGATCGATCGGGCGAACCCGACCATCGCGGCGCCGTCGGCTGTCAGTGCGAGATTGCGGGTATCGCGGCGGAACAGCTCTCGGCCGGTGGACTGTTCCAGCCGCGCGATATGTCCGCTCACCGTGGATTGGCGTAGCCCGAGAATGCGGCCCGCCGCCGTGAACCCGCCCGCGCGTTCAACTGTCAAAAAGGTACGAAGCAATTCGGGATCCAACACAATGATCACGCTACTCGTTCAGAGATATCACTTCTATCAACTTTCATAATCAGTGCCGGTACTCGTACGGTGGCTTGGTGAAGTGGCTGGCCAAATTCCGTATCGACGGCTTCTTGCTGGGGTTGTTCGCCGCCATGGGGATTGGGCTGCTGCTCCCCGCGCGCGGCGGTGCCGCCGGTGTTCTCGAGTGGGCGACCAAGATCGCCATCGCGGTGCTGTTCTTCCTCTACGGGACTCGACTGGAACCGCGCGAGGCACTCGAGGGTCTGAAGCACTGGAAACTGCACACCACGGTGCTGGCCGCGACCTACGTGCTGTTTCCGCTGCTGGGGCTGGCGATGCGGCTGCTGGTGCCGTCGGTGCTGACCAACGACCTCTACACCGGCGTGCTGTACCTGTGCCTGCTGCCGTCGACCGTGCAATCTTCGATTGCCTTCACGTCGATCGCCCGCGGCAATGTCGGCGCTGCGGTGGTGAGCGCCTCGTTGTCGAATATGTTGGGCGTCTTCATGACTCCTGTCCTGGTGATGCTGCTCATGCAGACCACCGGGGAGGCGACTGTCTCGCCCACCGCGATCCTGGAGATCGTGGTGCAGCTGCTGCTGCCCTTTGTCGCCGGCCAGTTGTTGCGGCCCAAGCTGTATCGGCTTCTGTCCCACGCCACGCTCACCAAGGTCGTTGACCGTGGTTCGGTCTATCTAGTGGTGTACGCGGCGTTCAGCGCCGGGATGGTCGAGCACGTCTGGCAGGGCCTGCAGATCTCCCGGCTGTTGGCAGTCGTCGCGGTCAGCATCGTGCTACTGGCGGTGGTGCTGGGTGTCACCGCGGGGGCGGCGCGGCTGTTGCGGTTCGACCGGGCAGACCGAATCGTCGTCATCTTTTGCGGATCCAAGAAGAGTTTGGCGACTGGACTGCCGATGGCCACCGTGTTGTTCGCAGGACACCCGGTCGGCCTGATTGTGCTGCCGCTGATGATCTTCCACCAGATCCAGCTGATCACCTGCGCGGCGCTGGCCGGGCGGTGGGGGCGGGCCGAGAGTTCAGATGCAGTGACCGTTGGAGGCGAGACTGTCTCTGCTGCCTGACCTTTGCGTATCTTCGGGGCTCGCTATGGCTTCGGTGCGGTATTGGGTAGCCTGTGACGGCTAGCGCGAGGAGGACCTGGGAATGCCAGAAGGCGACACGGTTTTCCGAACGGCGCAGCGCCTGGCCGATGCGCTGACCGGTCGAGTACTCACTGGCTGCGATATCCGTGTTCCACGTTTCGCAACCGTGGATTTGAGTGGGGAACGCGTTGACGACGTGGTTGCCCGCGGGAAACATCTCTTCATTCGCGTCGGCTGGGCCAGCATTCACTCGCATCTGAAAATGGATGGCAGCTGGCGGATCGTGTCCTCTCAGGGTTACGTGCCTACGTGGAACCATCGAATCAGAGCGGTACTGACGACAGACGAGTCAGTGGCTCTCGGAATCAGCTTAGGTGTCTTGGACGTGGTCGAGCGGAGACGGGAAGACGACATCGTGGGTCACTTGGGCCCGGATCTTCTTGGGGCAGATTGGGATCCGGACGTCGCATTGGAGCGATTGATGGCGCGGGCAGATGATGAGCTGAGTGCGACGCTCCTCGACCAGAGGGTCATGGCGGGCATTGGCAACGTGTATTGCAACGAACTCTGTTTTCTGGCCGGGCTGTTGCCCACCACGCCGGTGAGAGGTCTCGCTGATCCCGCGCGTTTCGTCGAGCGTGCCCACGCGTTGTTGGATGCGAACAGGGGCAACCACCGCAGGACAACGACCGGTGATCTGCGGCCCGGCCGTGAGCTGTGGGTTTACGGCCGACATGGAAAGCCCTGCCGCCGTTGCGGAACCCGGATCTCACGCGATCAGGGCCTGCCGCGCGTGGCATATTGGTGCCATGGTTGCCAGCGGTGACGTGACACCGCGCAGGCGGGTGCCGGTAACGCCCGGGTGTCGGAGGGCTGGCTTAAAGTACATCCGATGATGCTGCGACGGTGGAGGCGTAAGGCGGTTCGGGTGCGGCGCCGCCTGTCGGGTGTGCTGGTTGCACTGATCGTCGTGGTGCTCGCGGGGCCAATCGTGGCGCTGATCATCTGGCCTGCCGTGGTCGTGTACCGGAGCACCGGTGACGCGCTACTGGCGGCCTTGACGCAGGCCGGCTATCTGGCCTCGCCCTACGCCGTGTATCTGATCTTGCGTTGCGCGGGATGGATGCTGCGGGGGCTGGGCGAGGCGATCGCCCAGCGCCGATATGAGGCCAGGCTGCATCGGTACGCAACGCTGTCGGGACTTTCTGAGATCGACGAGATGTCCGGCGTCGATTTCGAGACGTTCGTCGCGGCCCGGATGCACAGCGCCGGATGGCATATCGAGACCACCTCGGCATCCAGCGATTACGGCGTTGACCTGATAGCCACGAATCGGCGCGATATTGTTGCCGTCCAATGCAAGCGCTACTCAAAGACCGTGGGTGTCAGGGCTGTTCAAGAGGTCGTCGCGGGCGCGCGGCATTACGACTGCACCCGTGCCATGGTGGTCAGCAATCAGGATTTCACCCGGCAGGCTCAGACGCTGGCCGCGACCAGTAAGTGTGAACTCATTGGCCGTGATCGCCTTCCGCGGTGGCTGAATCAGAGCGAGATGCCTGCCTTTTCGAACGCCGCACCGCCCAGATGACCACCAGGAGCGCCGCGCCGAAGAGCGGGTAGCCCATGGCGATACGCGCGAAGGCCAGCCAGCCCACTGAGTCCTGGGTGTACAACCATTCCTGCACAACGAATCTGGACGCGAACACCGCCGCTAAGGCCAGAGTCGCCACCGCGTAGGCGAACCGCGAGGGTTTGTCCTCACGCCAGCTCTGCCCGGTGCCGGTGACACCGTGCCAGATCACTCCCGCAAGTGGCCAGCCCACCAGCACCGAGGCCAGGAAGACCGCTGCGGCGATGAGATTGGTCCAAATGCCCATGAGGAAAAAACCTTTGGCCGACCCGATCTGGTGGGCAATGGCCGCCGAGATCGCAACCCCGAACAACCCGGAGATCGCGGGTTGTAGCGGCTGGTTGCGTAACCACCGCCAAGCGGCAACTGCCGCCGCGGTCGCCAAGGATATCCAGACCGCACCGCTCAAACCAAAAGCGCTGTTAGCCAAAGCAAATGTCACGCTGGGCAGACCGGCGTAGAGGAGACCGGACAGGCCACCTGCCTGTTCGAGCAGGGAGAGCCTGCGTTCGGACCGCTCACAGAGCTCGGAGACTTTGGTCACTGCGTCTGCCGTCCGCCCAGATGTTGGGCCAGGAATCGTTCCGTCGCACGGAACAGGTCGATCTGGTTCTCCGGGTTCAGGAACCCGTGTCCCTCATCCGCCTTGACCATGTACTCGACCTCGACGCCACGCGTGCGCAGAGCCGCCACAATGTTGTCGGATTCGGCCTGGACCACGCGAACGTCATTGGCGCCCTGTACAACTAGCAGCGGCGTCCGAATCTGATCCACCCGGCTGATGGGCGATCGGGCGAGCATATCGGCCTCCTGCTCCGGAACGGCGGGATCGCCGACGTAGCGGTACCAGTTGTTGGTCAGGTTCGGCCGTACAAACGGCGGAAGGGTCCGCATGAAGTTCGCGAGGTTCGAGATGCCTACGTAATCGATCGCGGCCGCGAAGACGTCAGGGGTGAAGGTAACTCCGACCAGTGCGGAGTACCCACCGTACGAGCCGCCGAAGATCGCGACGCGGCTCGGATCCGCGTAGCCCTGCTTGACTGTCCAGTCGACGGCGTCGATCAGATCGTCGTGCATTCTGCCGGCGAACTCGCCGATGGCCGCCTTCGTGAAGGCCTTTCCATAGCCGGTGGATCCGCGGAAGTTGACCTGCAGCACCGCGTATCCACGGTTGGCCAGCAGCTGCACGGACGGATCGAACCCCCAGCTGTCGCGGTGCCAGGGACCGCCGTGGACCACCAGCACCAGCGGAAGTCCCGCGGGTTCCACACCTACGGGCAGGGTCAGGTAGGAGTGCAGATTCAAACCGTCGCGCGAGGCGATCGTCACCGGCGTCATGGGCGCCAAGGTCGCTGGATCCAAATGCGGGTACGGACGGAACAGCTGCCTACTTTCGCCCGTTTCGTGGTCGTAGAAATAGGTGGCGCCGGGATCCCGGTCATGGGTGAAGCTGACCACCCAGTGTTGGCCGTTCTCGTCGGACGAGATTTCCGCAAGGTCTCCGTCCGAGAGTTCCTGGAGCTTCTCGAGCACCGGAGCAAAATCCGGATCGAGGACCTGAATATCCTGTCGCTCAACGAGATACCGGACGGCCAGCAGCTCGCCGGTCTTTCTATGGCGGATCAGGGGCGGCGCCAGGCCCAGGGCAGCGGACAGGTCGAACACCGGATGGCTGTCGACGACCGACTCCTCACCGGTGGTCAGGTCGAGCCGGACCAGACGCGTGCGATCGGTGTCACGGCTGGAACCCATCCACAGCCCGGTGCCGTCCGGCGTCATCTGAGTCGGGTGCATACCCACGGGGTAGTCCGCACCGTTGTAGACGACGAGAGATTCCAGCGCCCCGGACTCGTATCGAGAGAACTCGATATCTCCTTCAGGTGTCAGCGATTGCGCGAAAACCTCGTGATGAGGGCTGCAGAACCAGGCCATGACGTCGCCGGGGTTCTCGGCGAGCATGGTCAGCTCACCGGATGCGGTATCGAGCTCGTAGAGGTCGATGTGGTCGATCCTGCGGTGGTTCAGCTGGACGAACAACTTCCCGGGGCGGCCGTGTGGCTGATCCAGGCCCAGCAGTCGCACGCCGGGAAACGGAGTCAGATCGACGGCCGGCGCATCGGGGTCGTCCAAGTCCACCCGGTACAGATGCCAATTCTCGTCACCACCGGAGTCCTGCACGTACAGCAGCCAGCGCGGGTCATCGCCCCAGAGAAAGCCCGTGACGCTCCGGGTTTCGTCGCGGGTGACGCACTGCGCGTCGGCGGGATCGTCTCCGTCGGCGGCTTGCACCCACACGTTGAGGCGGTTCTTTCGCGGCGCGAGGTAGGCGATCTTGGTTCCGTCCGGTGAGATCGACGCGGACGTGCGAACCGGAGGATCGAAGAACTCCTCGACGGTGATCAGCTTGGGCAGCGCCATTGTGTTCCTCTCGGTGTATCGAAGTAACACCAGGAGAAACTATGCCGCTACGGCACAGTCAACTGTCGCGTGGCTGACCTGCTGAACGGCGCCCGAATTGTCGCGATGACGTGCTGGCGGTTGACGATCAAGCCGGCGATCGCCAAGACGCCGTACACACCGCACAGGATGAGCCGGCCATGGGTTGAGGTGACGGGGAACTGGATCACGAACAGCGCCAGCAGCGCCCACGCGGTGCCGCGGTGGAACCGCAGAGCGAGGATCAGGGCCACGCCCATCATGGTTTGCGTTGCGGTCAGCAGGGTCTCTTCGACCTGACGGGCGTCGAGCACCAAGGAGTACCCGCCACCGCCCGCGAGATGGGCGATCGGCAGTGAACCGATCAGGAGTGTCCATTGGTTGACCTTTGACGAGATCAACGTTGCGATGGCCGCGGTGCCCTTGCCACGGGCGGCGAATATCGCGGCGATGATGAACTCGGGTGCTTCTGATGCCAGCGGTGCGAGCCACTGCACCAGGAGGAACTGATCGATACCCAATTGTGTTCCGGCGCTTACCAGGCTGTTGGCGAAGGGCTCGGCGCACAACAGGATGATCGACGCCGCGAGTATGAACATCGTGACAACTGTGCTGCGGCGCATGTGCTTGGGCATCATCCCGATGGCCGCGGCTGTGCCCACCAGATCCGGTTCCTCGGTTTCGCCGCGGCTGATCGTGAACAGGTAGAACCCGAACCATGCCAGCAGCGCAACGCCCAGCACGAGGTGAATCTGGCCGCTCGCCGGTATCACGAACGCCACCACCCCGGCGACGAGCAGGAATCCGAGCTCGACGCGGTTAGACGGCGCCAAGGACAGCAGGTTGGTGGAGCGTCCGGATGTCTTGCGGGCCACCGCGAGTGCGATGAGAACGACAACGGGCCAGCCCAGCCCCATCAACAACCGGTTCGAGCCGGTCATGTTCGCCGCGGCGTACTGGGTGTACTCGGGGACCTGGCCGGAGATGTAGGCGTAGTAGAGATCGACCGCATATTCGGGCAGTACCGCGATCAAGGCCAGCACCGCGATGGCCAAGCCGCCGGAGACGTCAATCTGCGCGGCCTCTGCCGCCCACGCCAAGACGAAACTGGCGGCCACTACCGCCGCGCCGTAGATCACCAGAGCCGCTACCGGATTGGGGTGCAAGCCGCCGATCCGCGTGATGAGTGCGGGCGCCATGAACAGCGCCGTGATGAACACCGACCGCAGGAGCTGGCGACGCAATCCACCAAGCATCGCGGGCGCACTAGCGGTGGTCTGCACGGAACCAAGCTAGCACCGCCAGGCACATCCAGCAACAGATTGATATCCCTGCGTGACGCTCATGAAACTCGAAAATTACCTGCTAGTAGGCCCCGTGATCAATTCTTCGGCTACCCTAATGTCAATGTGTGGCAAACCGGATGGACCAGGGCGCGGCGTCGTGGCTGATGGGATGAGGGTTTCGCGTGTTGACCATGCCGCAGCGGCATAGTGTCGAGTGGCGGTTATGTCAGTGGATGCAGAAGGAGTGACGGTGGGTTGGAGTACGCGGGAGCTTGCCGAGCTCGCCGGCACCAGCCTGCGTGCGGTGCGCCACTACCACGACATCGGCTTGCTTGCAGAGCCCGTACGCCGCTCCAACGGCTACAAGAGTTACGGCGTCGCGCATCTGGTTCGGGTCCTGCAGATCAAACGCCTCACGGGTCTGGGTCTTTCCCTGAAGCAGATCGCCGAGATGGATGAGGCCAACGAGGACCCGCGCGAGGCATTACGCGCGCTCGATGCGGAGCTGGCTGCCACCATTGAGCGGCTGCAGCGAGTGCGCGACGAGCTCGGACAGATATTGGACAGTGAGATAGCGGCTGATATGCCGCCCGAATTCGGCTCCGCGGCTGTGAATATGGAGCTCTCCGATACCGATCGTTCGATCGCTTTTGTGATGTCCAGGGTGCTCGGTCCGGTGGGGCTGCAGGCATTCATCGGGATGTTCCTGGACCAGCAAGACCGGGACCTCGATCATGAGCTGGAAAACCTGGCGGCCGACGCTGATGAGCAGACGCGTGCCGATCTCGCCGAGCGGATGTCCCTACAGACCCGGAAGTTGTATGCCGATCATCCAGGGATGCTCAACTCGACTGCGGACGCGCCACGCGGTCAACAGTTCGCCGAGCGCACTGTGGCCCGCGCCCTGTTGGATCTGTTCAATCCGGCGCAGCTCGACGTGTTGGTTCGCGTGGGTGCCGCGATCCGATCAGAGCCGGGCTGAGTAGTTCGGCCCGGAAATCAGCGGCTGGGTTGCGGGATGTCGCATTGGCTGACTGTGGGATTGAGTCCCGCGTAGTTGAGGGGACCGGCGAGCACGGTCAGCGCGATTGTTCCCGCGCTGGCACAGGTTTGTGGGCTGTTGGTGAAGTATCCGCGTTGGGCGACGGCGATCGCTCCCACGATCAACCACACCGCCACCAGTATTCCGGCGTATCGCATGGCGTTCTCCCTGCTCTTTCAACCGGCAAGTCAGTAGTAGTGGCGGCGGCCACCGACGGCGTGTCCCATGCGTCCCGCGACCATCAGGACCAGGCCGATGACGATGAGTACAACTCCACCGGTCCATAGCCACCCGATGTTGAGGATGAAACCGGCGGCCAACAGGATGGCTCCGAGGACGATCATGGCCCTTACCTCGTTCAGTGCTGGATTCTCAGACGTGATGTTTTGTTTACGATGTTAACGATACGCCGTCGGCCCTCTTCGGGTCAGGTGTTTGAGTGCAGCATTCGCGGCGTGCACACCGCACATGCCGTGAGCGCCAGGGCCTGGTGGTGTCGCAGCCGAACAGATGAACATCCCCGGCGTGCCAAGGCTGTAGGGGTTCAGTCCGACACGAGGACCGAACACCAGCTGTCGGATGTCCTTGGCGCCCGTCATGATGTCTCCGCCCACATAGTTGGCGTTGTACACCGACATCTCCGTCGTCGAGCGCACCGCCGTGCCAACGATGCGCTCGCGGAAACCCGGTGCGAATCGTTCGATCTGACCGATGATCGCCTCGGTGGCATCTCCGGCGTAACCGAAAGGCACGTGCGCGTAGGTCCACAGCGGGTGGATAGCGCCGGCCGAGCGCTGCGGATCGGCCAGATACTGCTGCCCGGCAAGGACGAAGGGGCGCTCCGGCATGACGCCGGCGTGGATCTGTCGTTCGGTGAAGGCGATTTCTGCGTAGGTGCCGCCGAGGTGGACGGTGCCGGAGCGGTGCGCAGCGGGGGTGGTCCACGGAACCCCGCCGTCGACGGCGAAGTCGACCTTGAAGGCGCCGGGGCCGTGGCGGAACCTGGTAAATGCGCGGGCCACGCTTGCGGGCAACCGATCGCCGAGAATCTTTGCCACAGAGCCCGGTTCAAGATCGAACAGCGTCAGATCGGCGTCGGGCAATTGCGCTGCGTCGTCAATGCGTACCCCCGTGCACACCTGGCCGCCCAGCTCGGTGAGGGTCGCGGTCATGGCCCGGACGAGAGAACCGGTGCCGCCGGAGACAACGGGCCAGCCGTATCGGTGTCCGGCCGTCATGATTCCGAGGCCGACCGCGGCCGTCATCGGATAGTGCAAGGGCCGGAAGGCATGTGCGGCGACCCCGCCGTACAGGGCGCGGGCCGACTCGGTGCGGAGCAGACGCGCGATGGTGGACGCGGGCAGCGCCGCAGGCAGTCCGAATCGGGCCATCTGGACGGGGTGGTGAGGCATCCGCAGCAGCGGTGCCGTGATGTCCTCCACGAGGGTCTCGAAATGCTGCGAGGGATAACCGAACAGCGCACGCCAACGGTTGCCGTCTCGCCCCATCAACGTGGCCGTGTCATCCACCGATCGGTACAGGACGCCCGCGGAGCCGTCGTCGAGCGGGTGAACGCAATCGATCTCGGGCAAGAGCCAGTGCACGCCGCGACGAGCCAGATCCAGACTCGTCAAAAAGGAAGATCCGACGGCCATCGGGTGAGTGGCTGCGCAGTGGTCATGGATGAGTCCGGGCTGGAGCATCTCCGAGGAACGGCATCCGCCCCCGGGTTCATCAGTGGCCTCCAACACAGTGACGGAGATCCCTGCGCGGGCGAGGATAATTGCTGCGGCAAGTCCATTGGGGCCGCTGCCGACGACGGTCGCGACGCTCATCGGATCACCGGGCCGCTGTCGGGGCTGCCGCGAAATGCACAGGTAATCAACGAATTACAGTCGCCCTGCACCGTGACATCCACCTCCGTCGGGTCCGTCACCAAAGTCTACAAACTCGGCCGCTGCATGCTTGGCTGGCCGTCTTTGGCATCGGTACGGGCAGTTGACGAAACTGTAAACGTAGTGCAAATTTTGTCCCTGTGGCGGTACTCAGTGAGCGGGCAGGGATCGGCGATCTTGTCGAACAGCTGCATGGTCGGCATCCGAATCTGACTCGCGACATCGTGGAGGCGGTGGTTCGTGCCGAGCACTCCCGCTTCGACGACAGCCCGCTGCGTGACTACGTTCCGCTGTTGGTCGAGCGGCGTGCCCGCGAGGAACTTGCCCTGCTCAGCGTGTAGCCGATCTAGCGGTCTGGTGTCACTTCGGCTCCATGGATTGCCGCGCGAATCGCATGCTCAACGGCACTGTTCGCGATGAAGAGCATCTCGTCCCCGGCCTCCAAGACATCCTCGGGCCTGGGTAGCACGACGGCTCCGTTCCGGATCACGGTGACCAATGCGGTGTTCGGCGGCAGTTCCAGCTCTGCCACACGCTGTCCGACAAGTGGATTGTCCTCGGGCAGAGTCAGTTTCGTCAGACCCGCGCTTCCCTCGCGCAACCCCATGAGACGTACCAGGTGACCGATGTCGATCGCACCCTCGATACCCGCCACCATGGCGCCGGGCGTGGAGACTGCCACATCGATACCCCAGGCCTGGCTGAACAGCCCCTGGTTGCGAATGTCGTTGATGCGGGCGACAACCCTGGGCACGCCGAACTCCGTCTTGGCCAGCAGGCCCACCACGAGATTGGCCTTGTCGTCACCGGTGGCGGCGACCACGACATCACAGGTTTCTATCCCCGCATCTTCCAGGGTGTCCAGCTCGCACGCATCGGCGTTGAGCCAGTCCGCCCCGGGTACTGCCTGTGGTTCGAAGTTACTGCGCTCGCGTTCGATCAGCAGGATTTTGTGGCCGTAGTCGAGTAGCTCGCGCGCAACGGAACGGCCCACCTTGCCCGCGCCGGCAATCGCGACTCGCATCTTCCGTTCCGCCACCCCGCTATCGTGCCCTATGAATCGGAGTCGACCGACGGGAACGAAGTGAGCCTGCACCAGCTGTACCTGGCTTTGCTCATTGGCGGGCTTGTGCTGCTCGCGAGCATCGTCGGTACCCGGGTGGCGACGCGCATCGGATTCCCCAGCCTTTTGTTCTTCCTCTTGGTCGGGGTCGTGCTCGGGGAGGACGGGCTTGGTCTTGAGTTCGACAACGTCGAACTGGCTCGGAACGTGTGCACCGCGGCGCTTGCGGTGATCCTTGTCGAGGGCGGTCTGACCACGCGGTTCTCCGATATCCGCAAGGTGCTCGCGCCCGCCGGCGCGATGGCGACCGTCGGTGTCGTCATCAGCACGGTGGTGACCGCGGTCGGTGCGCACGTGCTGTTGCGTATGGATTGGCAGCTGGCCTTGTTGTTGGGCGCCATCGTGTCCTCCACCGATGCCGCGGCCGTGTTCTCGGTGCTACGGGTGCTGCCGCTACCGCGTCGCGTCGCGGGACTGCTGGAGGCGGAGTCTGGATTCAATGACGCCCCCGCGGTGATTCTCGTCCTGATGTTCAGCGTCGTGCCCTTCGTATTCGAACCGAAGAGCGCCCTGGTTCAGATCGTCTATGAACTGATGGCCGGTTCTGCAATCGGTCTGGTGTCCGGTTTTCTTGGTGCCATGGCACTGCGCCGCGTTGCCCTGCCCGCATCGGGTCTGTACCCCATCGCGACATTCGGTATCGGGCTGGTCGCTTTCGCGGCTTCGGGCAGTGTGCACGCCAGCGGTTTCATCGCCGCCTATCTGGCCGCGGTGGTACTGGCCAATTCCGGTCTGCCGCACCGGTCTGCCACTCGATCGTTCGCCGAGGGTCTCGGCTGGCTGGCGCAGATAGGCCTTTTCGTCCTGCTCGGCTTGCTGGTCAATCCCAGCGAGCTGGTGGGTGACCTGGTTCCCGCGGTCGTCGTCGGGCTGGTTCTGCTGTTGGTGGCCCGGCCGCTGTCGGTGGTGGGATCGCTTGTCGGATTCGGTATCCCGTGGCGTGAGCAGACCTTTCTGTCCTGGGCCGGACTGCGCGGTGCGGTCCCCGTCGTACTTGCGACGTTCCCGATCGTGGAGGGCGTGCCCGACAGTTACCGCCTGCTCAACATCGTGTTCGTGTTGGTAGTGGTCTTCACCCTCATCCAGGGACCCAGCCTGCGGCCCGTCGCACATCTGCTGGGGCTGATCACCCGCGAGACCACCCGTGAAATCCAAGTCGAAGCAGCACCTTTGGATGTGCTGGATGCTGAGCTGCTGACCATGAAGGTGCAACCGGGATCTCGGCTGTGCAATGTCACCATTCTCGAACTACGGTTGCCCGACCCGGCAGTCGTCACCCTGATCATCAGGCAGGGCACCACGTTCGTCCCACTACCCGACACCCGGATCGAGTCGGACGATGAACTGATGATCGTGACCACGAGTAAGACCCGGGCATCGACCGAGTCGCGCCTGCGCGCCGTCAGCAGGCGTGGCAAGCTCGCGTACTGGTTCGACGAGTACGGGGATCTCGGCTGATCCGCCGCGTGCTGTCAAGAGGCTGTCAGGAATTGGGGTTGCGTTGACGCGCAGCACCACTCGGGCATACAGTACCGAGCGTCAGCACCTCGCTAGGCGAGGCTCCTGCACGAACACAGGCCACTGATCCGACGACGTCGAGAGACGCCCAGGGTTAGGACAGATCTCCCCGGCTTAAGGGGTGATCCGAAGTGGCTTCCCGCGAGGGATCACGTCGTGCAGTGCCGAAGCTCTGACGAGAGAGGTGGTCCGCCCGTCTGTGCACGGGTGGTTACTTCTCTTGTCGGAACGCGCTTGACGTGCGCTGACACGAAACGTTGCGGCACAGCCGCCCTGGCAGTGAGGAGGTGAGGGACGACATGCAGTCCGGCGATAGTCCGTATCCGAGTCCGGATCGAAAACCTGGCTTAGGCCAGCACGTATACGTGTTCCCAGCCTTCTGCTGCGACACTGCCCGCGCCTAGCCTGTCGCGAAATATCTTGCGCCGGGCTTGATTTGGCGTGCGCGGACGCGTCCGCAGTAGACCGAACCCTGAGAAAGGGCGGCATCTGCAATGGCATTCTTCAACGGCGTCCCCCGCCGATACGACAGTGACGGGCACGCTCCGGCGGGTGCCGTCATGGACAGCGCGCATGTCGGAGACATCGTCGGTGCCCTGGGCACCATCGGACAGCACGAGAGCACCGAGGGTCGCACCAGGCGGCAGCGATTCCGGATGTTGTTGGCCGTCTTGGGACCTGGCCTGATCGTGATGGTCGGTGACAACGACGCGGGAGGGGTGGCCACCTACGCTCAGGCAGGCCAGAACTACGGCATGGCGCTGATGTGGACGCTGGCGCTGTTGATTCCCGTGCTCTACGTCAATCAAGAGATGGTGGTGCGGCTTGGCGCGGTTGCCGGGGTAGGGCATGCGCGGCTCATCTTCACTCGATTCGGACGTTTCTGGGGCACCTTCAGCGTCGGCGACCTGTTCGTGGTGAATGCGCTGACAATCGTCACCGAATTTATAGGTGTGGCAATGGCATTGAGCTACTTCGGGCTTCCCCGATGGATTTCGGTGCCATTGGCCGCGGTGCTGCTGTTCGCGGTGGTCGCCGGAGGTTCGTTCCGGCGCTGGGAGCGGTTCCTGTTCGCGCTCATCGCTCTCAACGTGGTGATGATTCCCATGGCGATCCTGGTTCATCCGTCACTCACCACGGCGGCGTCCGGATTGGTGCCATCCTTCCCCGGTGGCCTGAATGCCGAGCTGCTGATGCTGATCGTTGCGATTGTGGGTACTACGGTGGCGCCCTGGCAGCTGTTCTTCCAGCAGTCCAACATCGTGGACAAGCGTCTGACACCCCGCTGGATCCGTTATGAGCGTATCGATCTCGCCATCGGGATCGTCGTGGTGATGGTAGGCGCGGTCTGCATCATGGGGGCCGCGGCATTTGGCCTGGCGGGCACCGACGCCGTGGGCAACTTCACCGATGCCGGCGCCGTCGCGCGGCTTCTCCACGAGCACGTGAGCCCGACGGTTGGCGCACTGTTCGCGATCCTGTTGTTGGATGCCTCGCTCATTGGCGCCAATGCGGTGGGGCTGGCGACCACCTATGCGCTGGGCGACACCTTCGGTAAGCGTCACTCGCTGCACTGGAAGCTGACCGAGGCACCCGCCTTCTACCTGGGCTACGGCGTATTGCTCGCTATCGCCGCGGCGGTGTCGTTCAGCCCGGACCCGGTGCTGGGCGTCCTCACTCAGGGTGTGCAGGCACTGGCCGGTGTGCTGCTGCCCTCGGCGACAGTGTTCCTGGTGCTGCTGTGCAACGACAAGGCGGTTCTGGGGCCATGGGTCAACACCGCTCTACAGAATGTGATTGCCGGACTGATTGTTTGGTCGCTGGTGCTGCTGTCGTTGTCGTTGACTGCGGCAACCTTCTTCCCCGATCTGACCACCCAACAGCTCAAAACATTCTTTGTCGCGGGAGCGATTGTCGGTGTGCTCGGCGGGCTGGTGATCTACGCGATGAAGGAGCGGGCCGAGCGTGCCGCCGCGCGCGAGACAGCCGCGGATCTTGGCGGGTTGGATCCCGAGCAGGTGCAGGACTTGGACGCCTCGCCGCGGGATCGTGCGCTGCGCCTACAGATTCTGCGGCAAGAACGTGAAACCTGGCGCACGCCAGCGCTTGACACACTGGCACGGCCGGCGTGGTCGCCACTACGCACCGCGGGAATGACCGCCCTTCGCGGCTACCTCGCGGTGGCAGTGGTGCTGGTTGGCGTCAAGGTCGCACAGACCATCGTCGGGTAGCGATATGAAATGGCTTGAGTGGGCGCGTTGCCGCGGCATGCCGACCGATCTGTTCTTCTCGCCGGATCACGAGCGAGGGAGGGCTCGGACCCTGCGGGAGGCCCGCGCCAAACAGATCTGTCGGCACTGCCCGGTGCGGGAGCCATGCGGTAGGTATGCCGTCGCGGCGGGCGAATCGTTTGGGGTGTGGGGGGCAACCACGCCACGGGAACGGCGCGACCGCAGCCGGGTACCGCCGAGGAAGCGGGCACTAGACATAGTTAGGAGTAGCGAATAATATTGTTTGGTGAGCCGAAACTATTCGATGGGCCGTGAGGACCTGGATGCGTCGTGGTTCGAGACGGTTGCGATAGCGCAGGCGATCGCCTCGGGTGACAAGGTTTCCGCGGCGCACATCCTGCGGACCAGCCAGCGCGGACTCGCCGTTTCCGAAGGCCTGCTACACCTGCTCTCGGTGCTGATGCGGGCGGCCCCGGCCGGTGCTGCGAGTCGGTTGCTCGACACCGCCCGGGCCTGCGCGCCACCACCGCCTATACCGAATCTCATTCCAGCACAACCATTCCAGGAGGTCGCGTACACAATGCCCACGCTCACCGATGAGATGAAGCGGATGCTCGGTTCCCAACTGGCGGTACTGGCGACGGTGACCGACGGCACGACACCCAACATCGGGCCCAAACGTTCGCTGCGGGTGCGCGATGAACGGTCCCTGATTTTCAATGAGAATACTGGCGGGCAGACATTGGCCAATATCCTTGCCGGATCAAAGATTTCCGTCGCGGTGATCGACCGCGACGCACTGGACGGGTATCGGTTCGTCGGTTCTGCCCACATCCATGACTCGGGACCGGCATTCGATGATGCCGTTGCCTTCGCGGAGGAGCGGGGCATGAAACACCCCCGTTGCGCCGTCGTCATCGCCATCGAGGGCATCTACACACTCAAGCCTGGCGTTACTGCGGGTAAGCCCGTGTAGACATGGATCATGACGAAGCCCCTCCCGGCGTCTGACGAGGTCGTCCTGTACTGGCGGCCGGGTTGTCCTTTCTGTATCAAGCTTCGGGCGCAGCTGCGTTTCAGTCCACTGCGCTACACCGAGGTCAACATCTGGGAATCCCCGGAAGCGGCCGCCTACGTGCGTTCGGTCGCCGACGGCAACGAGACGGTTCCGACCGTCGACGTCGCGGGTCATCCCTTGGTGAATCCCTCGCGGCGTGAGCTGTTGGCGGCCGCCCGAGAACACGCGCCGCGGGCGCTGCGATAGTGACGCTCCTCACTTCGAGATGGCACCTGAACCCAGCATGCCTGGTCAGACCAGCGCGAATGTCCAGTGTCCGGGAGGTGGAGAACATGGATCCACAGGGAATAGTTAGCTTAGGTATGTACTTTTATCAGGTGGGCAATGTTGCCCTCCCACTTACTTAACGCCGATCTCCGAGGTATCTAGGCATGACTGAAACGATCTCCACACCTGCCGCCACGACGACGCCTGATCTCGCGGAACAACAGGAACTCGAACGACGCGTCGCGCAGGTCGTGTCCAACGACTTGCAGCTACAGGGGCTCATCCCCGACGACGCAGTGACCGATGCGGTCAACGAAGCCGGTCTGCCGCTGGTCGAGGTGATCCGGCGACTCCTGGAGGGCTACGGAGATCGCCCGGCCCTCGGGCACCGTGCCGCGGACTTGGTGACCGACGAGAACGGCGTGACAAGCCTCGCGCTGAAGCCCGAGTACGTCACCACCTCCTATCGCGAACTCTGGAACCGGGCCGAGGCCATCGCCGCGGCCTGGCATGAGCAGGGAGTCCGTGATGGGGACTTTGTCGCTCAGCTCGGTTTCACCAGCACGGACTTCGCCTCGCTGGATGTCGCGGGGCTTCGCCTCGGCACCGTGTCGGTGCCGTTGCAGACCGGCGCATCGGTGCAGCAGCGCAACGCGATCCTTGAGGAAACCCAACCCACGGTCTTCGCGGCCAGTATCGAGTACCTCGATGCGGCGGTGGAGTCGCTCCTTGCGGCGCCGTCTGTGCGCCTGTTGTCGGTCTTCGACTATCACCCGGAGGTAGACGGCCATCGCGAGGCGCTTCGCGCCGCACGCACCCGGCTCGAGGACGCCGGCCGGACGATCACCGTCGATCCGCTCGGCGATGCGATCGCGCGCGGACGTGAGCTGCCTGCGGCTCCACAGCCCAGCGAGGACCCCGACGCACTGCGTCTGCTCATCTACACATCCGGCAGCACCGGCACCCCCAAGGGTGCGATGTACCCGCAGTGGCTGGTGGCCAACCTGTGGCAGAAGAAGTGGCTCAGCAGCACGGTGATTCCGGGAGTGGGCGTCAACTTCATGCCGATGAGCCATCTGGCGGGCCGTCTCACGCTGATGGGCACACTCTCCGGGGGCGGTACGGCGTACTACATCGCTTCCAGCGACCTGTCGACCTTCTTCGAGGACATTGCGCTCATCCGTCCCACCGAAGTGCTGTTCGTGCCGCGCGTGGTGGAGATGGTCTTCCAGCGTTACCAGGCCGAGCTGGATCGCTCGCTTGCCCCCGGCGAAAGTAATGCGGACATCGCCGAGCAGATCAAGGTGCGCATCCGCGAGGAGGATTTCGGCGGGCGCGTGCTCAGCGCCGGATCCGGTTCTGCGCCATTGTCTCCCGAGATGAACGACTTCATGGAGTCGCTGCTGCAGGTAGCGATGCTCGACGGCTACGGTTCCACCGAAGCCGGGGCAGTATGGCGCGACGGCCTCTTGCAGCGTCCCCCCGTCACCGAATACAAACTGGTGGACGTTCCCGAACTTGGTTATTTCACAACGGATTCCCCGCATCCCAGGGGCGAACTGCGCATCAAGTCGGAGACCATGTTCCCCGGCTACTACAAGCGCCCGGAAACCACGGCCGACGTCTTCGACGAGGACGGCTACTACTTGACGGGCGACGTAGTGGCCGAGTTGGGGCCAGACCACCTCAAGTATCTTGACCGCGTCAAGAACGTGCTCAAGCTTGCCCAGGGTGAGTTTGTCGCGGTGTCCAAGTTGGAGGCCGCATACACCGGCAGCCCGCTGGTTCGGCAGATCTTCGTGTACGGCAACAGTGAGCGTTCCTTCTTGCTGGCGGTCGTGGTTCCCACACCGGAAGCCCTTGAACGGTATGCAGATTCGCCGGACGCGCTCAAACCGCTGATCCAGGATTCTCTGCAGCAGGTCGCCAAGGGTGCGGAGCTGCAGTCCTATGAAATCCCCCGGGACTTCATCGTCGAGACGGTGCCGTTCACGGTGGAATCCGGCCTGCTGTCGGATGCGCGCAAGCTGCTGCGTCCGAAGCTGAAGGAGCACTACGGCGAACGGCTGGAGGCGCTGTACACCGATCTGGCCGAAAGCCAGAACGAGCGGTTGCGTGAGCTCGCACGGGAAGCGGACAGTCGTCCGGTCCTGGATACGGTGACCGACGCCGCGGCGGCACTGTTGGGGGCATCTTCCTCCGACCTGGCGCCCGATGTGCGGTTCATCGACCTCGGTGGCGATTCGCTCTCGGCGTTGTCGTACTCCGAGCTGCTGCGCGACATCTTTGAGGTGGACGTTCCGGTTGGTGTCATCAACAGCGTCGCCAATGATCTTGCCGCGATCGCCCGGCACATCGAGGCACAGCGCACTGGTGCCGCGACGCAGCCGACGTTCGCATCGGTCCACGGCAGGGGAGCCACGGTTATCAATGCCGCCGAGCTCACCCTGGACAAGTTCATCGATGAGTCGTTGCTGAAGGCGTCCAAGAACATTCAGCCACCGACCACGGACGTCAAGAGCGTATTGGTGACCGGTGGAAACGGCTGGCTCGGACGCTGGCTGGTGCTGGACTGGCTCGAGCGCCTGGTGCCCAAAGGCGGAAAGGTGTACGCGCTTATCCGCGGCTCCGATGCTGCGGCCGCCCGTGCACGGCTTGACGCGGTGTACGAATCGGGAGACCCCAAGCTGTCGGCCCACTACCGCCAGCTCGCCGAGCAAGGCCTCGAAGTGATCGCCGGTGATTTCGGTGACCAGGATCTGGGCCTGTCCGAAGACGTTTGGCAGAAGCTGGCCCGTGATGTGGATCTGATTGCCCACTCGGGCGCGTTGGTCAACCACGTCCTGCCGTACAGCCAGCTGTTCGGGCCGAATGTGGCGGGCACTGCCGAGATCATCAAACTGGCGATCTCCGAACGGCTCAAGCCGGTCACCTACTTGTCGACGGTCGGTATTGCCGATCAGATCCCGGTGACCCAGTTCGAAGAAGATTCCGATGTTCGTGTGATGTCGGCAGAGCGTCAGATCAACGACGGTTACGCCAACGGATATGGAAACTCGAAGTGGGCGGGCGAGGTTCTGCTGCGTGAGGCCCACGACCTGGCCGGGCTGCCGGTGCGGGTGTTCCGCTCCGACATGATCCTCGCCCACAGCGACTACCACGGTCAGCTGAACGTCACCGACGTGTTCACCCGCACCATCCAGAGCTTGTTGCTCACCGGAGTCGCGCCGGCCAGTTTCTACGAACTGGACGTCGACGGCAACCGTCAGCGGGCGCACTACGATGGTGTCCCCGGCGATTTCACCGCCGCGTCCATCACTGCGATCGGTGGCGTGAATGTGACAGATGACTACCGCAGCTTCGACGTCTTTAATCCCCACCACGACGGCGTCTCCATGGATACCTTCGTGGATTGGCTCATCGAGGCCGGGTACAAGATCGCTCGGATCGACGACTACGGCCAATGGCTCGCCCGATTCGAAACAGCCCTCAAGGGGCTACCCGAGCAGCAGCGCCAGCAGTCCGTGTTACCGCTGCTCAAGATGTACCAGAAGCCGCAGCCAGCGATCGACGGAAGTGCGCTCCCGACAGCTGAATTCAGTGGGGCCGTACGGGAGGCAAAGGTCGGCGGTTTGGGCCAGACACCGGGCGAGATCCCACATGTCACCAAGGATCTGATCCTCAAGTACGCCGCCGATATCGGCCTACTGGGCCTGATCTAGTCGGGTCCGTTACCGGTTCTGCCGGGGTCCTCCGGGCAGTAGCCGGTAACGGGCACGTTCAGGGTCGGCGCGGTACCAGGTGAGGGTCTGGCGGATACCGTCCTCCCAACTGGTGGCGACGCGGCCGGTGAGCTCCCGAAAGCGGCTGTCGTCGAGAAGGAATGGCCGTTCGAATGGGTAGAGCAGCTCCGCGCCTTCACGGGCAATGGCGCTATCAGTTTGAGAAGCCGGATCAGCCCTGGGGTAAGTCGGCCAACCTCGGGTGATGTGCCGGCGACGTTGCCGAGTGTCTCGATGAATTCCCGCCCGGTGCTGGCGGGGGCTACCGGCACATGGAAGACCTGTCCCGCCGCGGCCGGATGCTGCCCGAGATCGGACAGTGCGCGGCCGAAGTCGCCGATGAACGTCGCCGTCATCGGCAGGTCGGGATCGCCGGGCCACATGGCCTTGCGTCCGGTTAGCCCAGCGGTGAAAAGCCCTGCACCGAGCGATGACTCGACGCGTGGACCGTAGAGTCCGGCAGCTCGTCCGATCGTGGGCTCGGGCTGTCCTCGCGCATCGGGCCGTCCACCTTGCCGTACATCCAAGTGTCATCGGCGTAGACAAGTCGTGCGCCGACGTTCCCCGCCGCGGTGATCAACGACCGAGTCAGGTCGACGTAGGTGGGCAACCAAGAGTCCATCGGTGGCAGTGCGCAGTGATAGACGCAGGCCGCTCCGGCGCAGATCTCAGTCATGCGTGCGGCATCGGTCGCGTCTGCGGCGACGACGTCCACCCCGGCCGGTGTGCCCGTGCCGCTTCGGCTGACCGCGCGCACGGTGTGACCGGCGGCGAGCAGTTCGATCGTCGCGACTAATCTTGTCGCGGCACGATCTACGCTGTGATGGACGCAGGAGGAAATCATGGCCAAGAGCCCCGTAGCGGTTCTCGGTGGTACTGCACTAGCGGGCGTGGGTACGGCGGTGGCCGGGATCGCAGGCTCGGCCGCGGCTCTGCGCAGCCACTCGGTGGTGCGACAGCTCAACAGTTGGGCTGCGCGCAGGTTGACCGATGAACAGCGTGCCGATCGGCATGCAGCTATCTTGCCGACGCCCATCCCGGGCCCCAGCTTCTATGCCGACCCGGGTGACCTCAGTGACCGCGCCAACGGAGAGATCGTTCGCACGCACCATGTGATACCGCGTATTCCAGTGCCTGGAGCCACTATTCAACGGTTTATGGTCCGCTCCACCGATACCGCGGGAAATGCCGTACCAGTGACCGCGACACTGATCGAGCCGAACCGCCCATGGGGTGGCGCGGGTGCCCGACCGGTGGTGGTACGCAACCAACCGATCAATTCCCTGGGTTTGAAGGCGGCACCCTCGTACCGGATCGAGCGAGGCCTTTACATAGATGTGCCGCCCCTGGCGCCGCTACTCCTGGCGCGAAACTATGCGGTGCTGATACCCGATCACGAGGGTCCGCGGATGGCCTACTCGGCCGGGCTCATGGCCGCACACGCGGTACTGGACTCGGTGCGCGGAATGCACAGAGTATGTCCAGATCTCGTCGAATCCCCGATGGTCATGGATGGGTACAGCGGTGGCGCCATCGCGACGGTGTGGGCCGCGCAGGAGCAGCCGGCCTATGCGCCGGAACTGAGGTTCAGCGGTGCGGTCGCGGGCGGTACGCCAACGGATTACGCACTGCTGTATCGCAGTATGAACGGCGCCTTGGGATCTGGTCTATTTGCGGCGGCCACGATCGGCCAGGCGCGCGAGTACCCGAGCATGGTGGAGCTCTTTGGCGATTTTGCCTTCTACATGACGACTCTGATCAAAGACTTGCCGCAGCCGCCGTTGGCGGCGGCCGGGATTGCACGCATCGATCTAGACGTATTAGCCGCGATTCCATCGCCTTTCGAGTCTGAGATCGCGCAGGATGTGATCGCAGCCAACAAGCCGGGCGCCACGGCGCCGGCCATGCCGACCCTGCTGTACCACGGATCGCGTGATCGGTTCATCGGTGACCAGTTCGTTCCCGAGCAAGGCGTCACCGCGCTCATCGAGAGCTGGCGGTCCAAGGGGGCGTCGGTGGACTACTTGCCCGTGCCCGGCGAGCATCTGATCGCGGCCGGATGGGCGATGCCCAGTGTCCTACGCTGGATGCGCGGTGCCTTAGGGGATTAACGCCCTTCGAATCAGGATGTGACTCAGGGTTTTCCCGGAGGCGCGGACACCGGCGGGACGGCTAGGCTCGCAGGCATGACGACCGTCGCACCGGGGCATTCCGGCATCGCCGAAGACGATGGAGCTGATACCCCGGCACGGTGGACTCCGTTGCAGAAGATCGGATTCCGTCTGCTGTTCACCATCGGTGGCGGGATTGTTCTGCTCTCGGTGTACGACAACCTCGGGCTTTACAACCTGTGTGAGCCGGTGTTGTGGTTGACGGCCCAGATAGGAAGCTTCCTCATCCGCGGACGCGGTATCGAACTCACCGTGTCTTCCGGAGGCGACCAGTTGTGGTCGTGGTGCTACCACCTCGGGTGGATTGTGATCGCGCTGGTGGTCACCGCGATATGGACGGCGTTGGACCGTCACCGGCCGAACTACCGGCGCCTGGCCGCCTCGCTGTGGGTTTTCGCGCGGTTCGGTCTTGCGATGTCGATGATCACGTACGGAATCGCGAAGGCGATTCCCACACAGATGGGGTTCATGGCTCTCCCCGATCGTCAGCTGCAATTAGTCGGTGACACAAGCCTATTCAACACATTATGGGGCTTCATGGGCGCCTCGGAACCGTATTCGATAGCCGCCGGGATCGTGGAGCTGGTATCCGGGTTGCTGCTGCTGTGGAACCGAACGTGGGTCTTGGGCGCCTTGGGATCGGTGTTCGCCATGGCGCAGGTGTTCCTGCTTAACATGACCTATGACGTGCCCGTCAAGCAGGTCTCGGGAGAGCTGTTCTTGATTGCGGTCGCCGTCACCGCCCCACTGTGGCCCAACCTGGTGCGGGTGGTCCTCAACCGCGGCAACACCGAGCCGGTGCGGCTGTGGCCGGCGCTCGGCTCGCACCGGCGATGGCTGCTATGGACGGGCATCGCGCTGAAATTCGGGGTGTCCTCGGTCCTGACGGCGCTTATCGTGCTGCAGTCACTAGCGGTCTACTCGACATACAAGACACCCACATCGAGTCTCGATGGTGTATGGCATGCAACGTCGTTCACCATCGACGGGCGCGGGGCGACGTTGAACCAGACTGATCCCGAACCGTGGCCCAACGTGGCGATTTCCCACCGCGATACTGTGGCGGAGTTCAGCGTGATGAAGTTTGTTGCCCAGACACCCGACGGACGTACCGCTGCGTGGCTGTTAGCGGTCAACGGTGACCGGCTGGAGTTGCGCAAGCGTGAGTCCGGTCCGCCGCAGCAGACACTTCATGCGCAGCAGCCCAGCCCGGATCGGCTGGTCCTCACCGGGGTCGTGGATGGCAAGAGGATCGACGGCACCTATGAACGCCGGTTCATGGAGCGCAGCAAGTCCGGATTCCGATGGATTCAGCCGGAGATGGATCCCGAATCCGTGGACGCCGACGGGTAGCAGTCCGAAAACATCTGCACTGATGCCTATTTGGCGAGTCGTTGTTGTACTGCCCGCTCTCGCAGGTTGTTTCGCGTAGGCGCCGTGCGGGATGTGACCACGCCGAGGCCCCACATCTGGGCAACTAGCCACGCGAGCATTGCCGCTGAACGGCACGAGAACGGATTTCTGGACGAGCAGTCCATTCCCAAATTCGGTGAATAACAAGGTATTAGACGTTTCCAGACCGAGATTGCGGATTGTGTCTTTCGTGACGCGCTGACATGATTTACTCGTCGGAATCGGGTCGCGCGCGACGAGGCGTGCCGCACGTTGGCGGTGCTTCGCACACGACCGAGCCTGGGTGCCGTCGCATTCGAAGTTCGGTTATCCGTTGTGTTCACATCCGATCTGAAGATACATGTTCGTGCAGCTGACATGCTGCCGAGCGCGGAAGACAGTCGGAGGGACTCGAGATTTTCACGATCTTGAAGCGTGTGTGGATTCCGTTGGTGCTTGTGGTGGTGGCAGTCGCGGGCGGATTCACCGTGTCGCGGTTACACGGCGTCTTCGGTAACGAGCGTCGTCCCGCGTATGCCAGTGCCGAACGGGAAGAGAAACGGCCGCACGACCCTAAGTACCTGATCTACGAGGTGTTTGGCCCCCCGGGGACGGTGGCGACCATCAGTTACTTCGATGCGGATGCCGAGCCGCAGGTGATCAAGCAGGCCCCGCTGCCCTGGTCGGTGGAGTTCCCGATCACCGAGGCGACCGCCATGGGAAACCTCACCGCACAGGGTGACACCGACAGCATTGGGTGCCGCATCCTCGTGGGGGACAAGGTCAAGGACGAGAAGATCCGATACGGCGTCAGCGCGTTGACCTTCTGCATGTTGAAGGCCGCATGAGCACTCTCAACGACCCTCCGACAGAGCCGTTGCCGGTGGGTCACCGTCCACCATTCCTGGCCCGGTTGATCCGCCGTCTGTCGGTGCCGATCATTCTTGGTTGGTTGGCGATAGCCGTCGTCTTGAGCATGAGCGTTCCCTCACTTGAGCAGGTTGAGAAGGAACACGCGGTGGCGATGAATCCGGATGCGGCACCGTCATTTCAGGCAACGCAACGAATGGGCCAGCTGTTCGACGAATCGAATTCCAGCGTGGTGGCGATGATCGTTGTGGAGGGTCAGCAACCCCTCGGTGACGACACGCACCGGTACTACGACGAGTTGATTCGCCAACTGAAATCCGATACGGCCCATGTCCAGCATGTGCAGGATTTCTGGGGCGATCAAATGACGCAGGCCGCTGCGCAAAGCCTCGACGGTAAGGCTACGTATGTGCAGGTGGCCCTGACCGATCCCCGGCAGGGGGCTTCGGCGAATCAATCCGTTGAGGCCGTGCGGAGCATTGTGGACCGGACACCGGCGCCGCCGGGAGTCAAGGCCTATGTGACCGGACCGGCCGCGTTCGCCGCGGACTTGGGCCCCGCCGGCAACAGGACCGTTCTCCTGGTTACGGGGTTAAGCCTCGCCGTGATCTTCACCATGCTGCTCCTGGTCTACCGGTCGATCATTTCCGTCATTCTCATGCTGATTGTCGTCGGAATAGAGCTGACGGTGGCCCGCGGATTCGTGGCGTTTCTCGGAAACCTGGGGCTCATCGGTATCACCACGTTCGTTGTCAATCTGCTGGTGGCACTTGCCATCGCGGCTGGAACCGACTACGGCATATTCTTCACCGGGCGTTACCAGGAAGCACGCCAGGCCGGGGAGGATCCGGAGACGGCGTTCTACACCACCTTCCGCAGCGTGGCCAAGGTGGTGTTGGGTTCGGGTTTGACGATTGCCGGCGCGGTTCTGTGTCTGCACTTCACCCGGCTCCCCGTCTATCAAACACTGGGAGTCGCCACCGCCGTGGGCATGGTCGTGGCCGTCGCGGTGGCGATCACACTCGTTCCCGCGGTGATTGCCGTGGGTAGCCGCTTTGGGCTGTTTGAGCCCAAGCGAAAGGTCACGGTCCGTCGATGGCGACAGATCGGCACGGCGATTGTGCGTTGGCCGGCACCCATTCTCGTCGCGACATGCGCGGTGGCACTCATCGGGCTGTTGACGCTGCCCGTGTACCAACCCAGCTACAACGATCAGAAATACATCCCGCAGGATATTCCCGCCAATGTGGGCTATGCCGCGGCCTCACGACATTTCCCTCAGTCGTTGATGATGGCCCCGGATGTTCTGTTGATTGAAGCCGATCACGACATGCGCAATCCGGTCGACTTTCTGGTGCTCAACAAATTGGCTCGCGGTGTCCAAGCGGTGCCCGGTGTTTCGAGGGTTCAGGCGGTAACGCGGCCCGGTGGTGAGCCTTTGAAGCACACCACCATTCCGTTCATGCTCAGTATGAGCAGCGCGAGTCAATCGCATTTGATGCCGTTTCAGAAGAACCGCATGGACGATCTGCTGGTTCAAGCCGACGACATGCTTAAGACGATCGCCATCATGAAGCGGATGCAAGCGCTGACTGAGCAGATGGTGGGGACGACCCACGACATGGTCGGAACAACGCACGAGCTCGAAACAATCATGAATGAGCTTCGGGATCATGTTATGGATTTTGATGACTTCATCAGACCGATCCGAAATTACCTGTACTGGGAAAAGCACTGTTACGACATTCCGGTCTGCCAGGCCATCCGTTCCGTCTTCGACACGCTCGACGGGGTCGACGAGGTCTCCGACAAGCTGGGTGACCTGGTGGCGAATCTGGATCGGCTGGATGAGCTCCTTCCGCAAATGGCACAACAGTTTCCGGTGATGATCGAGACGATGGAATCGACGCGGAAGATGATGCTGTCGATGCACAGCACCATGTCCGGCATCTTCGATCAGATGGAGCAGTCGACCAATAACTCGACCGCGATGGGTAAGGCTTTCGATGCTGCCCAGAACGACGACTCGTTCTATCTTCCGCCGGAGGTCTTCGAGAACGAGGATTTCAAACGCGTCATGGATATCTTCCTGTCCTCGGACGGGAAGGCCGCTCGGATGCTCATATCGCAGCGGGGCGATCCTGCGACGCGCGAGGGCATGTCGTTGGTGGAGCCGATAGAGACAGCGGCGGCCGAGGCACTCAAGGGCACACCGCTGCGAAACGCCAAGATCTACATGACCGGCACTGCCGCATCGGTCAAAGATGTTGTCGACGGATCGAAGTACGATCTGTTGATCGCGGCCACCGCGGCGCTCTGCCTGATCTTCGGCATCATGCTGATCATGACGCGAAGTTTCGTCGCTGCGCTGGTTATCGTTGGAACAGTGGCTCTTTCGCTGGGCGCGGCGTTCGGTCTCTCGGTGCTCATCTGGCAGAGCATTCTCGGGATCCCCTTGAACTGGGTGGTGCTGGCGATGTCGGTGATCATCTTGTTGGCGGTGGGCTCTGACTACAACCTGTTGTTGGTGTCCCGGATGAAGGAAGAACTGGGCGCGGGCATCAATACGGGGATCATTCGCGCGATGGGCGGCACCGGCAAGGTGGTGACCTCTGCGGGTCTGGTGTTCGCGTTCACCATGTTGTCCATGGTGGTCAGCGATCTCGTCACCATCGGCCAGCTGGGTTCGACGATCGCCATCGGTCTGTTGTTCGACACGTTGGTGGTGCGTGCGTTCATGACGCCGGCGATCGCCGCGTTGTTGGGGCGCTGGTTCTGGTGGCCGCAGCGGGTACTCCAACGCCCGGCCAGAGCACGACGGCACACGACGGGCTCGCGCCCGTTGGTGAGTTTCCTTCTGCAGAAGGAAGAGCGCTAACCGCGATGGATACCTCTGTCTACAGCGTGGCGATGACCGCATGAGTATTCACCGGATGGTCAACCGGCCACCATTGGTGGCCCGGCTGATCCGTCGGCTGTCGGTGCCGATCATCCTTGGCTGGCTGGCGGTCATCGCCGTCGTGACCTTTGCCGTACCGTCACTGGAACAAGTCGGGCGGGAGAGCTCGGTGTCGCTGGTTCCCCAAGCTGCGCCGTCGTTCCAGGCGATGCAACGTATGGGGCAGGTTTTCGGAGAATCGAATTCCGACAGCGTGGCGATGGTTGTGTTGGAAGGTCAGCAACCGCTCGGTGATGACGCACACGGCTACTACGACAACTTGATTCGCCAGTTGAGGGCCGACACCGCCCATGTACAGCACGTCCAGGACTACTGGGGTGATCCACTTACCGCGACGGGTGTGCAGAGCGCCGACGGTAAGAGTGTCTACGTCCAGGTCAACCTCGCGGGTAACCAGGGCCAGGCCTTGGCGAACAAGTCCGTGGAGGCCGTCCGGGGGATCGTGCAGCGGTCGTCACCCCCGCCGGATGTCCAGGCCTATGTCACGGGACCCGCGCCGTTGGTGACGGATATGAACCACGCCGGGAACACGTCCATCATCAAGATCACGGTCGTGACGCTCGTGGTGATCCTCACGATGCTGCTCTTCGTATACCGCTCGATTGTCACCGTCATCCTGCTGTTGGTCATGGTGGGCATACAGGTACAGGCGGCTCGAGGTATCGTCGCGCTGCTGGGAGATCATGGAGTTATTGGGCTTTCGACCTTCTCGGTGAATCTGTTGGTGTCGCTCGGCATCGCGGTGGGAACGGACTACGGCATATTCTTCACCGGGCGCTATCAGGAGGCCCGACAGTCCGGCGAAGACCGGGAGACGGCCTTCTACACGACCTACAGCAGCGTTGCCAAGGTGGTCGTGGCATCTGGATTGACGATTGCGGGGGCAATCTTCTGCCTCAGCTTCACCCGGCTGCCCTACTTCCAAACGATGGGTATTCCCGCAGCGGTGGGTATGGCCGTCGCGGTGGCAGTGGCTGTCACACTAGTTCCGGCCGTCATCGGTCTGGGCAGTCGTTTCGGGCTGTTCGAGCCCAAACGGAAGATGATGGTGCGCCGATGGCGCTGGGTTGGTACGGCGATCGTTCGATGGCCCGGGCCGATCCTTGCCGGGGCGTGCGCGGTCGGACTTATTGGGCTGCTGGCACTTCCGGGGTATCAGACGAGCTATGACGACAGGCTGTATGTGCCCCGGGACATCCCCGCCAACTTGGGGTACGCGGCGGCCGAACGGCATTTTCCCGAGTCGCGAATGACCCCCGACGTCTTGATTCTTGAGGCTGACCACGATATGCGTAACCCGGCAGATTTCGTGGTTCTCCACAAACTGGCCAAGGGTCTCTATGCCGTTCCGGGTATTTCCATGGTGCAGAGCATCACTCGGCCAGAGGGAAGCCCGATCGAGCACACTTCCATACCGTTTCAAATCAGCCTGCAAAGCGCCGGCATGCTCCAGATCCTGCCGTTTGGAAAAGAACGCGTGGACGACATGCTGAAACAGGCCGACGACACCACGAAGATGATCAACCAGATGCAGCACACCTATGAGCTGATGAGCAGCATCTCGGACATCACCAACGAGACGGTCCTGATGAACAGGGAGCTGACGGCGACGGTCGATCGGTTGCGGGATTACATCGCCAATTTCGATGACTTCTTCAAGCCTCTCCGCAACTATCTGTACTGGGAGAAGCACTGCGAGACCATCCCGATTTGCTTCGCAATCAGATCGGTATTTCAGGCGCTCGACGGCACCGACCAGCTCAGTCTTCGGACGCACCAGATCCTCGAACGCGTCGAACAGATGAATGGGTATCAACGGGACTTGATCGCCCTCTTCCCGCCGATGATCGCGACCATGAAGTCGATGCGCGCCATGATGCTCACGATGCACAGCACCATGTCGGGGATCTTCTCTCTCATCGACCAAACGGCAGCGAACGCCACCGCGATGGGAAAGATTTACGATGGTGCCCAGAACGACGACTCGTTCTATCTTCCGCCGGAGGTTTTCGAGAACGAGGACTTCAAACGCGCTATGTCCCTCTTCTTTTCGCCGAATGGGAAGGCTGTTCGTCTGATCCTGACGTACCGGGGCGATCCGGGGACACCGGAGGGTCTGTCGCGGGTGGATGCGGTGCGTACGGCGGCGGAAGAGGCGCTCAAGGTGACGCCGCTGGAAAACGCTCAAATCCATCTCGCCGGCACCGCCGCGACATTCAAAGACCTGCGCGACGGGTCCGCATACGATCTGTTGATTGCCGGTGTTGCAGCCCTTTGTCTGATCTTCGGCATCATGCTGATCATGACGCGAAGTTTTGTCGCTGCGCTGGTTATCGTTGGAACAGTGGCTCTTTCGCTGGGAGCGGCGTTCGGCCTCTCGGTGCTCATCTGGCAGAACATCCTCGGTGTCGAACTGCACTGGCTGGTGCTGGCGATGTCGGTGATCATCTTGTTGGCGGTGGGCTCTGACTACAACCTGTTGCTGGTGTCGCGGATGAAGGAAGAACTGGGCGCGGGCATCAATACGGGGATCATTCGCGCGATGGGCGGCACCGGCAAGGTGGTGACCTCTGCGGGTCTGGTGTTCGCGTTCACCATGTTGTCCATGGTGGTCAGCGATCTACGTGTTATCGGGCAGGTCGGCTCCACGATCGGGATCGGTCTGCTGTTCGACACGTTGGTGGTGCGTGCGTTCATGACGCCGGCGATCGCCGCGTTGTTGGGGCGGTGGTTCTGGTGGCCACAGCGAGTACTCCGCCGCCCCGCGAGAGTGCAACGAGACTCTGCAGGCCCCCGACCGTTGGTCATGCAAGATGCCTGACTTCGGTTGGGATTGTACGTGGCCTGTCAGGGCCGCAATGATACGAAAAGTATTGGTAAGAAGGGAAGTAGATAGATGTTTCGTCCATCGTTGACCCAACTGTCCGTCGGTTTGGGGGCACTGGCTTTGTCGTTGGCGAGCGCCACGGGGATCGCATCGGCGGACCCCGATCTTGACTCGGCCATCAACACCACGTGCAGCTATCCGCAGGTGGTGGCGGCGCTCAATGCCCAGGACCCGCAATTCGGTAAGGCATTCTCCCAGTCGCCGATACTGCAGCGCGGGCTGCGTGAATTCCTTGCGGCCGGCCCAGAGAAGCGGGCGCAGACGGCCCAAGATGTGGCCAATGCTCCGGCCTTTCAGCCGTACCTCGGAGTAATGGAGCAGGCCTACCGGACCTGCCACAACTTCTGACATGGGTTGAGCACCAGCTTCTTTGACGTGCCCGCGCGGGCACGCGATGCGTCAGTGAATCTCGGCGGTCAGCTCGAAATCGGCCAGCGTGAGCTCGGCGAGTTCCTGTAAGGCTTCCTTGGTGTTCTTCCCGCCCGGTTGATAGGCGCCGACGCTGATGAAGATTCTGCCGTTGAGGCGCCCCGAGAGGATGAACATTCGGCCGCCGGTCCGCTCAAGCAGCTGACGCCTTTCGCGTTGCCCGGTCGCACGCGCGTTCTGGAAGTCGGCGAGTGTCCCGGCGGGGTACCCGATCATCGAGCTGAGATCGCCTAGATAGGAACAGAACACCGACTGATCAGGGTCGGCAGGCATCCTGGCGACCATCCGTTTCAGTGCCCGTTTCGGCGTGAACGAGGGCAGCCACAGCAGCTGCTTCGATTCGTCGGAGGCCTCCTTCATCGCCGTGAGTGTCTGCTTGATCGCGGACCGAACGTCTCGCAGATCCGTGGTGAGCGAGGTGGGGTCGATGCTGACCCGCGCGTAGGAAAGTGCCATGGCGCGGGTGTCGTCTTCGGTGCGCTCGCTGATGGGGATCTGCAGAGTGACGGTGCCGTTGTCGGCACGTCGACGCCCGATGCGTTCCCCAATGCGGGCGGCGAAGGCCGCCGCGAGGGTGTGGCTCGCTCCGGCAAGGGCGTCCGCACGGGCATCCCAGTTTTCTAAATCAACGTAGATCGTGATGGCCGGCACCAGCACGAGGTCGTCCGGGATGGCCTCGTGGATGGGTAGCGGCGCGGCCGAAGGCTTGGTTCCGCTCCTGTCGCGCGCCTGCTTTCGGGCCAGCTTGCCCGCTGCCACCACAGCGCGCGCGACCTGGGGTACATCTCGTGCTGTCTGTCGTGCATCCTGGCCCACCGCACGCAGTCGAGTGCGAGACAACGGCGGTGGATAGCCCAGGTCGCGTGTCTTGCCCAGGGCTGCTTCGACTATGACGAGGGCCAGCCCGAGGCCGTCGATGAGATTGTGTGAGAGCACCAGGCTGATCGCGGTCGTACCGTCCTCAAGAGGAAGGACGCCGATGTGCCAGCCGGGTCCCGAGGCGGGGTCGATGCGCAGCTGCGAACGTTCATCAACCCAGTCGCTGAACTCGGTTCGCGGGCGAGCGTGTTGAGCGACATCGATGTCCGACGAACCTGGGTCCGCCACCCAACGATGCCGGGCGATCGGCAGTGCGGGACGCTCGATGCGCCGCCCTAACAAACCCTGACCGAGATTGTGATGAAAGCGCCGTAGGGCGTCGAGATCGACCGTGTGCCCGTATAGCCACGTGACTTGGATGATCACGTTCATGTCGGCTGCGTGATGCTCTGCCAGCAATGCCTCATCCGCCAATGCGAGACGATTATCCAGCCGTGCAGCATCTTTGGCCGCTCGACGCCGACTCAGGGACTCTCGTACCCGACGTAACTGCCCAGGCACCAGTCAAACTCCTTCGTTTCCAGCCGTGCGTCTGCGGTTTCGTGATGTGGCGGCAATGGATTTGGGGATAAGCGTGGCCCAGTTCGGCAATGCGTACTGCCAGCTGCCCAGCCGAGCTCTATCAACCGAATAGGTCGGGAGCCTAGTCGCTTCACGGCCAGGGTGTGGCGAAATCTGTCTCGTCGGCGGCCGGCGGATCTGATGGACGAGCGGACCCAGATCACCGTCACGGGGTATCGCGGAGTAACTGGATCGGTATTGCAGTTTTCATGCCCCGCACTGGATTTGATTTCGCGACTGGCATGCCGAGCAGCGCCGTGGTGATCCATGATGTTGTACGTGGAGAACAGAGCCCTCGATATCTCGAGTATGCCTCGGGGTGGTCCGGACGCTTCCTGGCTGGACAGACGATTGCAGACCGGGCGCCTGGAATACCTTGACCGTGACGACGTCGAGGATCTCAAGCGCAAGGTCATGTCCTCGCTTGATCGAGCCGGGCGCAGACGGTGGATCGGCGTGCACGAGAAATGCGCCCGAATGGCCCTGCGTGAGGTCGCCGGCGTGCGCTCGCCGAAGATCCTAGAACTTGGTGCAGGCCTTGGAGGGTTGTCCCGCAAGCTATTGGAAATGCATCCCAGCGCCCAGGTGACGATCACCGACATCGATCCCACTTTCGTGGCGGCGGCGGCCGCCAGTGACCTCGGCAGTCACCCGCGCGCAACGGTGAGGGAAATGGATGCCACCGCAATCGAAGCGGTGGATGAGCAATACGATCTCGCGGTGTTTGCCCTGTCGCTGCATCATCTTTCACCTGAACTTGCCGCTCGGGTATTCGCATCGGGGACGCGTGCGGCGAAGAAGTTCTTGATCGTCGACCTGCCCAGGCCGCCGGTGGCTCTTCACATCGCGCTGCTGGCGGTGGTGTTGCCACTCGTCAAGATCTCGCCATTGCAGCACGACGGTTTTATCAGTTCCCTCCGCGCCTACAGCCCGTCGGCGCTGTGCGCGCTGGCCCATCATGCCGATCCGGCCATCACCGTCGAATTCCGGACCCGCCGGGGGCTGGGGCCAACGGTGGTGGTCGCGAGCCGTCCGTCCGTACCACCGCCGTGACCACATTGCGAAAGCCGCCCGATGTCGTCACATGTGCCGCGGACGCATGATTCAATGTGCGACAGTCAATTACGCCTCGAAGTTCGTTCTGATCGGATGTGCCGGCAGGACCGGGCGGTCTACCGCTGGAGGATCTCATGATGCGGCACGACACTCCTGCGCTGCGCGCGACATCGATCGCGAGGTTGTCCTCGTGACGTCCGGGGGAGGGCCCCGTCCGGTGGCTCTGTTTGTGATGGGTATGGCGCGGTCCGGGACATCGGCGATCACCCGGGCGCTGTCGCTGTGCGGTGGCGCTCTCCCACCTGCGCTCGCGGGTGCGAACCAGGCCAATCCGCGCGGCTATTGGGAGCCTCGCAAGGCCATCATCCTCAACGAGAGAATCTTGCACCGGAACGGCAGTTCCAGATTCGACACGACCTTGCGTCTACAAGAAGAAGGCGCGTTCGATCCTGACGAGAAGGCCGCCTGTATCGCCGAGATCCGCGCATATCTGACGGCGTTACCGCCGGCGCCACTGCTGATCATCAAGGACCCGAGGATAAATCTCCTGTCCGACATGTGGTTTGAGGCAGCTCGGCTGGCCGGATACGATGTGTCGACAGTGCTAGCGGTGCGCCACCCGACGGAGGTCATCGCCTCGGTTGCGGCGCAGGCGGCCGCGTCGCCGGAATTCTCGAGTGCGCTGTGGCTCAAGTTCAATCTGTTGGCCGAGACACATACTCGCGATGTCCCGCGCGTGTTCGTGGGGTACGCCAACCTCCTCGAGGATTGGCGCCGGGAAATGAAACGAATCTCGGTAGCGCTCGGCGTCGATCTGGACACCCGCGATGAACCAGCAATTGACGAATTTCTCGAGACTGACCTCAGGCGCCAGAAATACTGTGGCCCGGTGACAGAGCCGTTCGGCACGGACTGGATGTCTGTGGTGTACGAAACGCTCTGTGCTGCTGCTGCCGACGAATCCTGGGATCCGTCGGCATTGGACCAGGTCTTGGAGTCGTATCGGGTAAGCGAACGTGGTTTCCGGGCGATGCTCGAGGATTACCAGAGATTCCACAAACTGAGCCGGCGCACCCGCCCCTCGATGATGAAACTGATCTACGAGGTCATGGCGACTGCCAACGGGCGACGTGGGACATGGGCCTGACCTGCGGCTCCCGTATGTCGCGTTGCCGCTTTAGGCAATGCCGTTGACTACCTGAATGATTCCAGCGACTGAGAATATGGTGATGAGCATCTGGCGGCGGTGCGCCAAAGCCCAGTCATGCAGTGGCCGCAGTACCGCAAGGGTTTTCGCCGGTGCGACGAGATAACTGACAAGGGTGATCTCAACCACCGTGAACATTCCAAAGACGAACAGGATGACGGCGATGACCTGGGTCCCGATCGGGGAACCCGAGGCCACGATGGGAGTGAGTACGAAGACTACCAACATGGGTGGCGGTAGCCCGGCCAGGCCGAATACGAAGGCAACCCACAAAGCCCCGTTCTTCCAGGCCTTTTGGAGGTGGCGGAGCAGCCGTCGGAACACAGAACCTCCTTCTGCGTCTTCATCCTGAAGGGTGCCGAACGGAGAGGTGATGGGGCTTGGTATCTGTGAAGCAGGCGTCTGCGCAGAGATGTCGCCCGCCGATACCCGTACACGCATCCGCTGACGGACCGAGCGTGCCGCCATCAGCGCTGCGATCGACAGCATCAGAACGCCCATGCCGAGATTGACCACACGGGTGGTGATGCTGTTGCCCGGCGTGGCCATGTCTTCCACGAAGGTGCGAACTGATGGAGCTATATGCAGCACCATCAGCGGTATCAGTAGACCCGCAAGACTCACGATCATGCTGCCCATCCAGTAGGCCGCCAGATTCTGCACCGGCTGAGGCCGCGAGATCATCAGGACGATGATGGCGAGTAGTACCGGATTGACCGCGAACATGATCGCCATCGCGAGCAGTAGACCCCACACGGCCCGGAACACTACCCAGGCGGACGTGCTTTCTGGGGGGAATGGCGAACCAAAGCGACCAGCAACCCCGATATCAGATTTGAGGAACCGTTGTGCTCGAATGGTTTTCGCGCGGGTACCTGGCGCAGAGCCCTCAGATACCGCTCAGGCCGTGGATCAGAAGTGATAACCCAGCCACTATGCACATGGCTATCAAAATCTTTCGACGATGAGCCAGCGCCCAGTCATGCAACAGTTGCACAACGGCTTGGGTTTTCGTAGGTGCGACCAGATAGCTGATCAGGGTCAGCTCGACGATTGCCAGTACGCCGATGATGAAGACGACCACAACGGTGATCTGCGTCCCGAGCGCGGCGCCTGAGGTCACCAGAATGGCTATGAGGAACAGGCCTGCGTCCGGTTCGATTCCGCCGAGTAGCAGGCCGATCAGGAAGGCGACCCATAACGATCCGTTTTCCCACGCACTGGCCGCCCGGCGCAGTAGTCGTCGGACCGGTGACCCCCCGTCGGTCGTCGTTTCCTCGGTGCGGCCCAGGAGTCGTGAGATGGGGTTCTGCGTTGGCGGATTCAGCTCCGGGGCCGGACCGTCCGCGCCCACGTGCTGCAGCTGACGTCGGCGCAGCCGCGGCCACAGCGCTATGAGCGCCGCAACCGACAGGGCGAGTACGCCCATACCGAGTTGAACGTGCCGAATGGTGGGGCTGCCCGCCACGCCCTGTGCGAAGGATCTGAACACCGGCGTGACATGCAGCAGTGTCAGTGGCAGCACCACCGCGGGGATACAACCGATGAGACAGCCCGCCCAGTAAACGAGCAGATTTTGCACGGGCTGTGGCCGAGAGATCACGAGGAGAGTGATGCCCAGGCGTATCGGATTCAGGGCGACCAGTACCACGAGTGCTAGCACCGATCCCCACACGTACGAACACACTACGCGGTAGGTTCGTTGTCTGGGGTTCCTTTGAAAGTTGTTCTGTGGCGGCCTGTCACGGGCCCATGGCACGCGGTACGCGTTCTCCGGCCTCAGACTCTCGTGGAGGAGATTTGAATGACGGCGGTTACCAATGCATGCCGACTGTGCGACTCGACTGGCCCTCATCGAATGCTTGAGGTTCGCGAGATGATGTTCGGCACCCGTGAGGTGTTCGAATACTTCAGCTGCGCCGCGTGCGACACGTTGCAGATCGTCAGCGTGCTCGAGGGCGAAGAGCTCATGCGGCATTACCCCGCGGCCTACTACTCGCACAACGGCTCGGCCCAGCCGAAGGCCTTCCAATGGATGGTCACGCAGCGCGACCTATTCACATTGCGAAGCGGGGGAAGGATATTTGGGTCAGCCATGGCCTCTCCCGTACCGGAGGGCATCTTCCGTGTGCTGCTCGGCGGGGATGCCGTCAAGATGCTTGCCGGGCTTGGAATCGAACGCGATGCGCGGATCTTGGATGTTGGATGTGGAAGCGGTGCCCTGCTGGACCGGCTCGCGAGAGTCGGGTTCGTCAGCTTGGTCGGAGCCGACCCCTTTATCGCGGAGGATGGCGAATCGCGTGAACGTATACCGCTACTGAAGCGCTACTTGAGTGATATGACAGGCGAATTCGACCTCATCATGTTCAATCATTCGCTCGAACACATGCCCGATCCGGTGGCCACGCTCGAGGTGGCGTCCAGAAAGTTGGCCGACGGCGGCATGTGCCTGGCCCGGGTGCCCACAACGTCATCCGAAGCGTGGTCCATCTACGGAGCCGATTGGGTGCAGGCCGATGCGCCTAGGCACATGGTCATACCTTCACGACGGGGAATGGCTCTTGCGGCAGAGCGCGCGGGATTGCGCGTCGCGCAGACATTTGACGATTCAACTTTTGGTCAGTTCACCGGAAGCGAAGCCTATCGGGGGGATGTTCCGGTGACTGACCCCAAAATCCTTCGTATGTTTGGCCCCAAGCAGATCTGGGAGTGGGAGAAGCGGGCCAAACGACTCAATCAGCAGAACCGTGGTGACCAGACTGGTTTTGTGTTGCGAGTTAAGTAGGGCCAAATCTGTACGTCTCGTCTAGGGATGCTGTCGTATTCCCAAATCTCTTGAATTCAAAGTTAATAACGCGGATACCGGGATATGCTGCCGGGCGGTTGAGCTGTGGCGAGGCTCCCGCATTCATCCCGCAGGAACACTGGAAGTGAAGGGCTCTGCGATGAAATTCGTACTCTCATTCTATGGAACACGTGGTGATGTCGAGCCCGGTATCGCTGTCGGCCGTGAGCTATTGCGCCGTGGGCATGACGTACGCATGATCGTCCCGCCCGACCTCGTCGCCTTCACGGAGGCGGCCGGACTTTCCGCGGTGGCCTGCGGACCCGATGTGCGGGTGTGGCAGGACGTGAACCGTGACTTCTGGGCACGATTCTTGCGGAACTTCTGGAAGAACTTCTGGAGGATCCGGGACCTAAGGGAACTGCTGCGCGAGGATTGGCGGTTTCTGGTTCAGTGCTGGGAGGACGTCAGCTCGACGCTGAGATCGCAAGCCGCGGACGCCGACCTCCTGTTCACCGGTGTTCTCGGCGAAGAGTCAGCCGGCAACGTCGCGGAGTTCTACTCCCTTCCGTTCGCCACGCTGCACGTGTTTCCGATTCGCGCCAACGGTCAGCTCGTTCCGGGAATGCCTGCCCGGCTAGGCCGATCAATCATGAGGTTGTCAGAGTGGCTGGGTTGGCCGATGTTCAAAAGGCTCGAGGATCCACAGCGCCGTGAGCTGGGCCTGCCGAAAGCCACCGGACCCTCGCCCTGGCGGATCGCAGAGCGTGGTTCGTTGGAGATCCAGGCATATGACGAGGCGTGTATGCCCGGATTGGCTGAGGAATGGGCGGAATACGATGGGCGGCGGCCCTTCGTGGGCGCACTGACGCTGGATCTACCAACAGATTCCGATGCAGAGGTGGCTTCGTGGATTGCCGGGGGATCACCGCCCATTTGCTTCGGCTTCGGCAGCATGCCCGTCGAGTCCGCCGCCGAGACGCTGGCCATGATCAGCGCGGCATGTGACCAGTTGGGGGAGCGGGCGTTAGTGTGCGCGGGCGGAAGTGATTTCAGCCATGTACCACTTCTCGAGAATGTCAAAGTGGTTGGCATGATGAACTACTCCGCCGCCTTTCCCGCGTGCCGCGCGGTGGTGCACCACGGTGGCGCGGGCACCACTGCCGCGAGTCTGCGGGCGGGAGTCCCCACGCTGGTCCTTTCGACCGACCTCGATCAGACGTTGTGGGGCGCACGCGTCAAGCGGCTGAAAGTAGGTACCGCTCGGCGTTTTTCGGCGACGACCGAGAAGACATTGGTCGCGGACCTGCGCACCGTCCTCGATACGCAGTACGTCACGCGGGCCCGCGAGGTGGCCACCCGAATGACCAAGGCCGCTGAGAGCCCGGTGACCACCGCGGATCTGCTGGAAGACTTCGTCCGGCTCAAGCGGGCCGGCTGAAGCCGCGATGAAGTTCGTATTGGCAAGCTACGGGACTCGCGGCGATATCGAGCCGTGTGTCGCGGTGGCCCGCGAGTTGTTACGCCGGGGGCACGAGGTGCAGATGGCAGTTCCTCCGGATCTCATCGCATTCGTCGAGGCGGCCGGACCTACTGCGGTTCCGTACGGACCGGATCTGCAGGCAGTTCTGGACGCGCACCGTGATTTCTGGACACACTTCTTTCGCAACTTCTGGAAGATCCGGGATTTGATCAGGATGCGGCGCGACGTGGTGCGGCCCTTTCTGCAATGTTGGAAGGACATCGTGGCCACACTGACCTCGTTGGCCGAGGGGGCGGACTTGCTTTTCACCGGTGTGAATTTCGAGGACGCTGCGGGCAATGTCGCGGAGTACTACGACATTCCGCTGGCGACGCTGCACTTCTTTCCCTTGCGGGCCAATGGTCACTTCGTACCGCTCCTGCCCGCGCCATTGGGCCGATCGACAATGAGGGTTGGCGAGTGGCTGGCCTGGCAGAATGCGAAGAAGGTAGAGGGCGTCCAGCGGGGTGAACTGGCGCTACCTAAAGCCGCCGCGCCCTCGCCGTGGCGAATCACCGAACGCGGATCGCTGGAGATCCAGGCCTATGACGAGGTCTGCTTTCCCGGCCTGGCCGCCGAATGGGCAGAGCATGAGGGCCGTCGTCCGTTCGTCGGCGCGCTGACGCTCGACTTACCCACGGAGTTCGATGATGAAGTGGCCTCGTGGATTAGCGCCGGTGCTCCGCCCGTCTTCTTTGGCTTTGGCAGCCTGCCGGTCGAGTCCGCTGCCAAGACACTTGCGATGATCAACTCGGCGTGTGACCAATTGGGCGAGCGGGCGTTGGTGTGTTCAGCCGGGTCCGATTTCAGCGATTTTCCCCTCGCGGAGAACATCAAAGTGGTTGACGCGATGAACTACTCTGCTGCCTTCCCGGCCTGTCGCGCGGTGGTACACCATGGCGGCACCGGCACCACCGCTGCGGGCCTACGGGCAGGCGTTCCCACCTTGATACTTTCGACAGACCTCGATCAGACGCTCTGGGGAGCCCGGGTCAAGCGATTGAAAGTGGGTACTTCCCGGCGCTTTTCGGCCACGACCGAGAAGACATTGGTGGCTGACCTGCGCACCATCCTCCAACCGGAATGCGTGGCCCGGGCCCACGAGGTCGCCACTCGAATGATCACTGCTGCCGAGAGTGTTGTGATCACAGCAGACCTCGTGGAGAGCCTCGCGGCAGGCTAGCGCTGCGAGTCGCTTGACTGTGTCATGCGATGAGAACCGGCAGGACACGTTGGTGCTGCTGCTGCGGGCTCGCGGTCCCTGATCGCTTGAACCCGGATGTATCCACCACGGTGCGGCACGAAAGTGACGTGCTTGGCCTGCTGCTTCTCATCGGGCGCCGTGGTGGTACATAAGTCGACCCGGCGCAGGATCTCACGCAGTACGACCCGAATTTCAACCATGGCGAAGGTGGCGCCGAGGCAGCGGCGGTTGCCTCCACCGAACGGCAGCCAGGTGGTCGGGCTCAGGGTGGTGCCGAGCATCCGATCCGGGTCGAATCGTTCCGGATCCGGATACACGTCCGCGCTGGCATGCACGAGTCCGATCGCCGGATCGACCATGACCCCGGCCGGTAGCCGATAGCCGCCCACCTCGACGGGCTCCTTGAGCACCCTGCCCGAACTGAAGATCACCGGACGGATGCGCAACGTCTCTTTGGCTACGGCATCTAGGTATTCGTCGCCCGACGGGTCACCCGCGGCGCTGGCATCGGCGGCCCGTACGGCCTTCGCCAGCGCGACGGGGTGGCGGGTCAGTCGTTCCAGCACCCAGGACAGCGCCGTCGCGGTGGTCTCGTGTCCGGCCGCGATGGACGTCAGCAGGTGATCACGCAGTTCTTGGTCGGACATGGTGCGTCCGTTGTCATCGGCGGCGCTGACCAGCATGGCCAGCACATCGGTGCGCTCGGCCAGGTGGGGATCGGCACGGCGTTCGGCAATTTCGGCATAGAGCAGGGCGTCGGTCTCTGCCATCCGCCTGCCGACCCCCCGCCACGGGAAATGGCTTCGCAGGCCCGGATTGGTAATCGCCGGAGTTTCCCACGGCTTCATGTAGAGCAGACGCGGCACGACCTTGCGCAGTGCGGCCAGCCGCACCGGGTCGGTGGCACCGATAACTGTTCGCAGGATCACCTCGAGCGTGATATCGGTGGTCTTGGGGGCAACGGAGAAGTCTTCACCTACCGGCCATGTGGTTATGTTTGCGGCAGCGATCTCGGCCATCTGATCGGCCTGGCGCGCGACGGCGTCGCGATGAAACGCCGGCATGAGCAGACGCCGCTGGTCGTGATGGGCGTCCTCGTCCAGTACAAACAACGAGCTATCGCCGAGGAGGCCCCGAAAGAACCAGTGCGCCTCGCCGGAATGAAAGACTCGCGGGTCACCCGCGTACACCGTCTTGATATCGGCGGGGTTTGCGAGATATACCACCTTGCCCGACAAGGGAATACGCAGCGTGAATATGTTGCCATAGCGGCGCTGACAGCCGGCCAAGAAGCGCAGACCATAGGCGGCCATCAATATGGACTGCACTACTAGGGGCAGCGGAGGTCCAGGCGGTAGTGCTGTTTTCGCAGTTTTGCTCACTGTGCGTGATCCTAAGTTCTAGACGGTATTACAGCTCACATGCCGGCGGCCTCGGCAGAGACTGGCGCGAGTTTGCCTGTCGCGGAAACCGACTCAGCCCAGGGTGCAACGGTGCCTTCCAACGGTACGAGTGTTGGGTCGGGTGCGCAGGCACTTTCGAAGGTTGGGCATGTCGCGAATCTGGTCACGTTGGATACCTCGTCGAGTACTGAATGATGCGTGCCACGGTGCGTACAGCAAAGTATGAGACAACGGCCGACATCTGTGTCGTGACGGTGGCGTGAGGCTGATCATGGCTGGTTTGGTAACGAATAGCAGCCAATTCGCGACATGTGGGCCCATCGTGCCGGGCAATGGCGGCCAGCCCTGCGGGTCCCGAACTGGTCAGTAGCAAGTATTAGTGATTTCTCTAAAAACACGCACCGGCGGAGTTTTCTCGGTTAGTTTTAGAACAGGTTCCACTTATCGTGCGTGGATGGTGTCGGGAGAAGTGTTGAGTATCAATCCATTTGATGATGAAAATGGCAGCTTTTTCGTTCTGGTCAACGACGAAGAGCAGCACAGCCTGTGGCCGGCCTTTGCCGATGTTCCAGCCGGATGGCGAGTGGTTTTCGGCGCTGCGGATCGCGCTGCCTGCCTGGACAACATAGAGCAGAGCTGGCCCGATATTAGGCCAAAAAGCCTGCGCGAGAGGGTGGCACAGGGTCGGACTGTTGATTATTAAGCAGTGGGTGGGGACCAATGGAATGTGATCATGGGGCGCTTCCGCTTACGCGGGGGCAGCTGGACATCTGGCTCGCTGAAGAAACTGGTCGCTCCGGAATCAAGTGGCAGCTGGGCATGCTCGGTCGTATTGAAGGCGTCATTGACCACGGTCTACTCGAGCGGGCCGTACGTTATGTGGTGGGCGAGGCGGAGCCGCTTAGAGCCGTCTTTTCTGAACACGGCGGTCAGGTTTTTCAGACGGTAGTTGACTATCCGGACGTGGAGCTTGTTCGCCATGACTTAACGGGCTCTTCGGATCCCATGGCTGATGCCTATCGGATAGCGTCATCGATCCGACGCAAGCAGATGCCCCTCAGTGGTCCGTTGTTCAAGTTTGCGCTGATGCAGGCGCGAGCTGATGACTTCTATTTCTTCGTGTGCTGCCACCACATCGCGACAGACGGCATCGGCATGGGTCTCCTGTGTCATCGGATCGCCGCCGTCTATTCCGCGATCGCCACGGATGCGCCGATACCTCCACCCATCTTTGGATCGCTGAGCAGTCTCATCGACTGCGAAGCGGAGTACGAGGCCTCCGACGATTACCTCATTGACGAGGCCTATTGGGCCAGTTGCGGCCCCCTGGATAGCGATTCACGGCACGACCTGGCGCCCGCGGTCTCGAGTCAAACCGTCGAGTATGAGCCTTCTGCGCCAATCCAGTTGGATCCGTCCGTCGTCGCCAAGGCCCGTGAGTTGTCGCGTGCATTGGGGGTGCGTCGAGCCGCCGTGATCACCGCGGCATGTGCGCTGCTGGTGCATGGTGAGGTCGGGGGTCCGCAGGTTGTCCTCGATTTCCCGGTGAGCCGGCGGGTACGCCCAGAAACGCTGCTGGTGCCGGGGATGAGTTCCGGTGTTGTGCCGTTGAGATTGGCAACGTCACCGGCGACGACGGTCGCCGCCTTTTGTGACCACGTCGATACGCGAATTCAAGAAGCGTTGCAGCATCAGCGGTTTCCGTTGCGGGCCATGGAGAGCAAGACGGGATTCCAGCGCGGCGGGCAGGCGTCGAATCGCGCGGCCATCAACTTCATCCCCACGACTCGTTTGGCAGATTTTGCCGGCGCCGCGGGGTCGGGGACCGTGACCCACACGGGTCTCGTGGATCAGTTTGGGCTGGTCTTCATCAAGAACGATGACGAGTTGTTCCTGAGCACCTCGGGTGTGGGAGCTTTGTTCGCCGACTGCGATGCGCGCGCTCTCGCGGACCGCTTCGAGCGGGTGCTACTGGCGATGACCGCAGATCCGGACCGGCTGCTTTCGGCGATTGATGTCCGTGATGAGGCGGACTGCGCTCCCTTGGATGTGTGGAGCAATCGGGGGGCGTTGATTCGGCCAGTTCCCGAACCGGTGTCGATTCCGGCGGTGTTCGCTGAGCAGGTGGCGCGTGATCCAGGCGCCGTGGCGGTCAGTTCAGGCGACAGCGCGATCACCTATCGCGGGTTGGAAGCGGCAGCGAATCGACTGGCGCACTTGCTGGTTGCTCATGGGGTGGGGCCCGGGCAGCGGGTGGCGTTGTTGTTCCCTCGGTCCATCGAGGCGATCGTGGCGATGATGGGGGTACTGAAAACCGGTGCGGCGTACGTGCCTATCGATCCGACGGTGCCTGACGCGCGACTGGAGTTCGTGCTGGAGGATGCCGGGGCCGCTGTTGTCGTGACCACCGCCGATCTCGCAGGTCGGTTGGGTGGGCGGCCGGTGACGGTGGTCGACATCAATGACCGTGCGGTGTACGCACGGCCCAGTACTGCCTTGCCGGTGGCGCCCGGTCCCGACGATATCGCGTATCTGATCTACACCTCGGGCACCACCGGTGTTCCGAAAGGTGTTGCCATCCCGCACCACAACGTAACGCGATTGTTGGAGGCCATCGACGTCGATCTGGAGTTGACCCGCGGGCAGGTATGGGCGCAGTGCCATTCGCTGGCCTTCGACTTCTCGGTGTGGGAGGTTTTCGGTGCCCTGCTCCATGGCGGGCGGCTGGTGGTGGTTCCCGAAGCCGTGACGCGCTCACCAGAAGAGCTCCACGCCCTGCTCGTCTGCGAACGCGTCAGCGTGTTGAGTCAGACGCCGTCGGCGTTTTATGCGCTGCAGTCGGTGGATACCGTGCTGCCGGAACACCAGCAGCTGGGGCTGGAGGCAGTGATATTCGGCGGGGAAGCTCTGACTCCACCGCGCCTCGGGACCTGGTTGTCCGATCATCCGGGGGCACCTCGGTTGATCAACATGTATGGGATTACCGAGACGACGGTGCATGCATCATTCCGTGAGATCACTGCCGCAGATGTGAACACCGCAGCCAGTCCTATCGGGGTTCCGTTGGCCGATCTGGCGTTCTTCGTGCTCGATGATTGGTTGCGTCCGGTACCCGTCGGTGCGATCGGGGAGTTGTACGTGGCCGGCGCGGGCTTGGGCTACGGCTATGTCGGCCGGAATGCATTGACGGCGACTCGATTCGTGGCATGCCCATTCGGCGGGCGGGGAGCGCGGATGTACCGCACCGGGGACCTGGTGTCCTGGGGCTGCGACGGACAGCTGCAGTATCTGGGACGCGCCGATGAGCAGGTCAAGATCCGCGGGTATCGCGTCGAACTGGGCGAAATCCAATCGGTGTTAACGACATTCGACGGGGTCCAGCAGGCGGTCGTGATCGCACGTGAGGACCGCCCGGGAGACAAGCGCCTGGTCGGCTACATCACCGGCACCGCCCAGTCCGCAGTACTGCGCACCGCGATGGCGGAGCGGTTGCCGTCGTACATGGTGCCCGCGGCGATCGTGGTCTTGGAAACCATGCCGTTGACGGTCAACGGCAAGCTGGACAGAAAGGCTCTGCCCGCACCGGAATACCGACAGATCGATCAGTTCAGGGCCCCGACCACCCGTACCGAGGAAATCCTGTCCGGCATCTACGCCCAGATCCTTGGATTGGACCACGTTGGTATCGACGACTCGTTCTTCGAGCTCGGTGGGGACAGCATCCTGGCAATGCAGGTGTCCTCGCGTGCGCGTGCAGCGGGTCTCGTCTGCCGACCGCGGGACATCTTTGTTCAGCAGAGTGTGGCCCGCCTGGCCCGGGCGGTCGCTGCGACCAGTGGCGCACAGGAGCCGATCGATGAGGGCCTCGGGTCGGTGATCGCAACACCGATCATGCGGTGGTTGAAGAGTCTGGAAAGCACAGACGGGTCGATCCGCGAGTTCAACCAGACAGTGCTGGTGCAGGCACCCACCGGTACCACCGAGGCCGACGTCGTCGTCATGGTGCAGGCCTTGCTGGATCGCCATGCGATGCTGCGGCTGCGCGCGGATGACGACGGTACCGGCGGGTGGTCGTTGACGGTGCCCGCGGCGGGTGCGGTGGACTCGCGTGAGTGCCTGCGGACGGTGGAGGCGTTGTCCGATGAGGTGCTGGCTGCAGCGCGGTCACGGTTGAATCCGGCCGCCGGGGTGATGTTGAGTGCACTCTGGGTGGCCCCGATGTGCCAGCTGGTGTTGATCGTCCACCATGTGGCGATCGACGGGGTGTCGTGGCGAATCATGTTGGAAGATCTCAATCTCGCCTGGGCGCAGCTCCGCCTCGGCCAGCCCGTGCTACTGCCGCCGACGGGTACGTCGTTCGTCCGGTGGGCTGAGCTGCTGGTCCTGTCTGCGCAGCACCCGAAGGTGGTGGAACACGCGCACGCGTGGCGGCAGACGGCGTTGACCCCGGCGGCGTTGTCACCGGTGCATGCCGAGACCGATACCTACGAGAGCGCAGGGCAGCTGTCGGTATCGCTGGACGCCGAGACCACCCGCATGCTGCTCGGCGAAGTGCCGACAGCATTTCACGCCGGGGTGCACGAGATCCTCTTGATCGCATTCGGATTGGCGGTGGCTGAGTTCACAGGAAGTGCCGGCACGTCCATCGGCATCGACGTAGAGGGCCACGGGCGCCACGAGGAATTGGCGGATCTGGCCGGGGCCGCCGATCAGTGCACGGATCTATCGCGCACTGTCGGCTGGTTCACCGCCAAGTATCCGGTGTCGTTGGCGCTGGGCGGGTTGCGCTGGGCCCAGGTGACGGACGGTGATGTCGCGCTGGGGGCGGTGATCAAGGACGCCAAGGAACAGCTTCGCACCCAACCGCTGGGCGTGACCTATGGTCTGTTGCGCTACCTCAACACCGATGCTGACCTGGAAACGGCCGACCCCGCAATCGCATTCAACTATCTGGGCCGCCTCGGTGGGGCGGGCGGTGACGCGTGGCGAATCTGCCCCGAGGGTCTGTCGTCGACCCGTATCGCCGGGTCGGTTGCCACGGCGCTGGGACATACCGTGGAGCTCAACGCCGCCACCGTCGACACCGACACCGGGCCGAATCTGAACGCCGACTGGACGTGGGCGCTCTCGGTGCTCGATCACACGCAGGTCAGCAGGCTGAGCGAACTGTGGTTCCAGGCTCTGGCTGGTATCTGCGCGCATGTGCGAAGGGGCGGAGGCGGATTAACTCCATCGGATGTGTCTCCTGCCCAGCTGAACCAGCGGCAGATCGACGAGTTGAGCCGGCAGCACCGCGTCGCTGATGTGCTGCCGCTGACCCCCTTGCAGCAGGGTCTGCTGTTCCACGCCGGCACCGCGCAGGGTTCAGACGATCTCTATGCGATGCAGCTGAGTATCGCGATGAGTGGGCCACTCGACGCGGATCGCCTCCGCGATGCAGTGCACACAGTGGTGGGACGGCACCCGCACCTAGCGGCTCGCTTCTGGGAACAGTTTGAGCATCCGGTGCAGATCATTCCCGCCGATCCTGAAATACCCTGGCAGTACATCGAACTAGACACCAACGGTGGCGCCGAGGATGACATCGACGCGCAGATCCGCGAGTTCTGTGCCGCCGAACGTTCCGCGGTGTGCGACCTCCAGAATCAGTCCGCGGTCCGGGCCGCACTCATCTGCATCGCCGATGGCCGACATCGATTCGTCCTGACGGCTCACCACATCGTGCTCGACGGTTGGTCGATGCCGATCCTCATGCAGGAGATCTTCGCCGGCCTCGGCGGACAACGGCTGCCTGCGGCCGCGCCGTATCGCAGCTTTGTCACCTGGTTGACGGAGCGGGATCGCGCCGGTGCCCACGCAGCGTGGCGTGAGGCACTGTCCGGTCTCGACGCCCCCACCCTGGTCTGTCCGACCGGTCGAGAAAACCTGGGCTACCGAGGCGTTGAATCTTTCCAGCTTACGGAGGCGACCACGCTGGGGCTCGGCGACCTGGCACGCTCGCAGCACACCACCGCCAATACCGTGCTGCAGGGTGCGTGGGCCTTGCTCCTGAGCTCACTGACCGGGCGGCATGATGTTGCGTTCGGCACGACGGTCTCGGGACGCCCGGCCGAGGTGCTCGGTGCGGAATCGATGGTAGGTCTGCTGATCAACACGGTGCCGGTGCGGGCAACGCTCTCGCCGGCCACCACGACCTCAGATCTGCTGCACCAATTGCAAAGTGCTCACAACGACACCCTTGAGCACCAACACCTGGCGCTGAGCGATATCCACCGCATCACTGGTCAGGACCAACTGTTCGACACGCTGTTGGTGTTCGAGAACTACCCGATCGATACCACCGCGCCATTGAATGTCGACGGCCTGGCGATCACCGAATTCGATTTCCGCGAATCCAATCACTACCCGCTTGCCGTGCAGGCTCTACCGGGTCGTGAATTGGGTCTTCGTGTTGAATACGACACCGATGTTTTCGACCATGTCGCCGTGGAGGCGTTGTTCGAGCGGCTGCAGACGATTCTGGCGGCAATGATCGCTGATCCGGGGCGCGCGCTGTCGTCGATCGATCTGCTGGACGAGGCTGCGCACGCTCACCTGGACCAGTGGAGTAACCGGGCGAATCTGACCAAACCCGCAGGCAAAGAATCGATTCCGGCATTGTTCGCGCGGCAGGCGGGGCGCACGCCCGATGCGGTGGCGGTCACTTTCGAGGGCCGGTCGATGACATATCGGGAGCTCGATGAGGTCACCACCCGGTTGGCGCAGGTGTTGGCACGACGCGGCGCACGTCCGGGCGAGGTGGTGGCGCTGCTGTTCTCCCGCTCGGATGAGGCCATCGTGGCGATCTTGTCTGTGCTGAAGACCGGCGCGGCCTACGTACCGGTTGATCCGGCGCTGCCGGTTTCCCGCATCGAGTTCATGGTGGCCGATGCCATGCCGATCCTCGGGGTCACCACCGCAGGACAGCGGTCGCGCCTGGAGGGGCTCGGCCTCACCGTCGTCGATATCAGTGAGATGGAGGACACCGCCGCCGATGGCCTGCCCCACACCGAGCTGGCGCCCCCTGACCCCGATGACATCGCGTACATCATCTACACCTCGGGTACTACCGGTGTCCCGAAAGGCGTTGCCATTGCCCATCGCAACGTTCCCGGACTGTTCGGTTCATTGGACGTCAACGTTCCATCGGAACCCGGACAGGTGTGGGCGCAGTGGCATTCCTATAGCTTCGATGTCTCGGTGTGGGAGATCTTCGGCGCATTGCTACACGGGGCACGTCTGCTGGTGGTACCCGAGTTGGTCGCCGCATCGCCCGACGACCTCCACGAGTTGCTTGTTGCCGAGCATGTGAGTGTGTTGAGTCAAACCCCGTCCGCGGCGGGCATGATCTCGCCGCAGGGTTTGGACTCGACGACATTGGTCGTGGCAGGCGAGGCGTGTCCGCCTGAGCTGGTGGCCCGCTGGGCGCCCGGGCGAGTGATGATCAACGCCTACGGCCCCACCGAGGCCACGGTGTACGCATCGATCAGCGCACCGCTCACCACAGGCTCGGCGGTGCCGATCGGTGTACCGGTTTCTGGCGTCGCGTTGTTCGCGCTGGATGCGTGGCTGCGCCCGGTGCTCCCCGGGGTGGTCGGCGAGTTGTATGTCGCCGGCCGTGGTGTGGGCCTTGGCTATTGGCGCCGGGCCGGTTTGACTTCGTCTCGGTTCGTGGCGTGTCCATTCGGGGGCTCCGGTGCGCGCATGTATCGCACCGGGGACCTGGTGCGATGGGGTGCGGACGGGCAACTGCAGTATCTGGGCCGAGCCGACGAGCAGGTCAAGATACGCGGATACCGCATCGAACTCGGCGAAGTGCAAGCCGCGCTGGCCGCACTCGACGGGGTGGCCCAGACTGCGGTGATCGCCCGTGAGGATGCACCCGGCGACCATCGCCTGGTCGGTTACATCACCGGCAGTGCCGACCCGAACCAGATTCGCGCCCTGCTGGCCGAGCGGCTGCCGAGTTACATGGTGCCTGCGGCGATAGTGGCGATCGAAGCCGTGCCGCTGACGGTCAACGGCAAGCTCGACAGACGCGCGCTGCCCGCACCCGACTACATCGACGGCGAGCACTATCGAGCACCGGCCAACCCGGTCGAGGAAATCCTGGTCGGTATCTACGCGCGAATTCTCGGACACGAGCGCGTTGGTGTCGACGACTCGTTCTTCGACCTCGGCGGAGATTCACTGTCCGCGATGCGTCTGATCTCCGCCATCAATGCATCGCTCAAGACGGGTTTGGCTGTACGCGCCCTGTTCGACGCGCCCACGGTGGCTCAACTAGCCGGCCGTGTCGGTGGGGAAGAGGCTCGGCTGGCGCCGATAGTGGCAGGCGATCGGCCCCCTGTGGTTCCGCTTTCGTTCGCTCAATCACGCTTGTGGTTCCTGGATCAGTTGCAGGGTCCTTCAGCGGTTTACAACATGACAGCCGCGTTTCGGATGGACGGGGAGCTGGATGCCGACGCGTTGGGTGCGGCGTTGGCCGATGTGGTAGGTCGTCATGAGAGTCTGCGCACCCTCTTCGCCGCTCCCGGCGGCATCCCCTGCCAAGTAATGGTCGATCCGGGAAGCGTCGATTTCGGCTGGGAGATCATCGATGCCACCGACTGGACAGTGCCGCAGCTGCACCTGGCCGTGGACGCCGTGTCGCAGCACGCCTTCGACCTGACCGCCGAAATCCCCATGAAAGCCCGGCTTTTCCGCGTCTCTGAGAACAGGCACATGCTTGCGGTGGTGGTGCACCACATCGCCGCTGACGGTTGGTCGATTACGCCACTAGTGGCTGACCTGGGGCTCGCCTACGCCGACCGGTGTGGTGGACGCGTTCCGGATTGGGCCGACCTGTCGGTGCAGTACGCCGACTACACCCTGTGGCAACGAGCGCAATTCGGTGACCTTGAGGACAGCGAGAGCCGCATCGCTGGGCAGTTGGCCTACTGGGAAGGCGCGTTGACCGGCATACCCGAACGCGTAGCGCTGCCCACCGACCGGCCGTATCCGCTGATGGCCGACCACCACGGCGCGACGATTGCGGTGGACTGGCCCGTCGAGTTGCAGCAGCAGGTTACTCGGGTGGCTCGTGAGCACAACGCGACCAGCTTCATCGTGGTGCAGGCGGCGCTGCTGGCGCTGCTTTCCAAGCTCAGCTCCAGTTCTGATGTGGCGGTCGGCTTCCCGATAGCCGGGCGCCGTGATCCAGCCCTTGATGAGCTGGTGGGCTTCTTCGTCAACACGTTGGTGCTGCGGGTCGACCTGGCCGGCGATCCCACCGTTTCCGAGGTTCTGGCCCAGGTGCGTGCTCGCAGCCTGGCCGCCTACGAACACCAGGACGTGCCCTTCGAGGTACTTGTCGAGCGATTGAACCCGACCCGCTCCCTGTCTCATCACCCGCTGATTCAGGTGGCGTTGGCGTGGCAGAGCGTCGCCGGACACGACGTCAATGATGCAGCGGCCGATGTGGTGTTGGGCGATCTGTGCGTCACTCAGATGCCGGTGGAAACACACACGGCGCGAATGGATGTGAACTTCTCGCTGTCCGAGCGCCGGACGCAATCTGGTGAGCCGGCCGGAATCGGCGGGACGGTGGAATTCCGCACCGATGTGTTCGACGCTGAATCAATCGCAACACTGGTCGCTCGCCTGCAGCGGGTGCTGACGGCCATGACGGCCGATCCGGCGGTGCGGTTGTCGTCGGTGGATGCCCTCGATGACGCTGACTACTACCGTCTTTCGGTGCTCGGCAACCACGCGGCGCTGACGCGGCCGGCGCCGCGGGCGGTGTCGATTCCCGCGCTCTTTGCCGAGCACGCGACGCGCATTCCCGAGGCGGTCGCGGTGACCTATGGCGATAATTCGTTGACCTACCGGGAACTCGACGATGCCGCCAACCGACTGGCGCGCGTACTGATTGCGCAGGGCGCGGGCCCGGGGCATTGCGTCGCGCTGTTGTTCAACCGGTCAGCCGAGGCCATTGTGGCGATCCTTGCAGTCCTCCAGACCGGAGCGGCGTATCTGCCGATCGATCCGTCGGTGCCCGATGTGCGGTTGGAATTCGTGCTGTCCGATGCCGCGCCGGTCGCCGCAGTCACCACCGCCGATCTGGCCGATCGACTAGTTCGGGATGGTTTGGCGGTCATCGACGTTGGCAATATCGACGACTCCATCGAGGGTCATCCCCGCGGCGCATTGGCGGCACCGGGTGCGGACGATATCGCCTATCTGATCTACACCTCGGGCACCACGGGCGTGCCCAAGGGCGTTGCCCTCAGCCATCACAACGTGACGCAGTTGCTCGAGTCGCTGGATGCCGGGCTGTCCCACCCCGGAGTGTGGTCGCAGACCCACTCGCTGGCCTTCGACGTCTCGGTGTGGGAGATCTTCGGTGCCCTGCTGCGAGGCGGGCGGGTGGTGGTGGTTCCCGAGGAGGTGACGAACTCACCCGAAGACTTCCATGCCTTGCTTGTCCGCGAACGCGTCCGAGTGATCACACAAACACCTTCCGCGGTACGAGTCTTACCGCGGGAAGGCCTGGAGTCGGCGGCTTTGGTGGTAGTGGGTGAAGCCTGCCCACCGGAGGTTGTCGATCAGTGGGCACCGGGGCGGGTAATGGTCAACGCCTACGGCCCCACCGAAACCACGATGTGTGTGTCGATCAGTGCGCCACTACATGCGGGCCACGGTGTGCCCATCGGCTCGCCGGTGCCCGGAGCGGCGCTCTTTGTGCTCGACGAGTGGTTGCGACCGGTCCCGGCCGGTGTGATCGGTGAGCTGTACGTGGCCGGTGCGGGGTTGGGATACGGCTACGTGGGCCGGACCGGTCTGACCTCCGCGCGGTTTGTGGCGTGTCCCTTTGTCGGCGCGGGAGCACCCGCGCAGCGGATGTATCGCACCGGGGATCTGGTGTGCTGGGGCACTGACGGGCAGCTGCAGTATCGGGGCCGCGCCGATGAGCAGGTCAAGATCCGTGGCCATCGCATCGAACTCGGTGAGGTACAGGCCGTTTTGGCGAGCATCGAGGGCGTCGAGCAGGCAGTGGTGATCGCGCGAGAGGAGCGACCGGGGGACAAGCGGTTGGTCGGCTACATCACGGGGACCGCCGATTCCGGCGAGCTGCGTACCGCGATGGCCGATCGGCTGCCGGTCTACATGGTGCCCGCGGCGATCGTGGTCTTGGATGCCATTCCGTTGACGGTCAACGGAAAACTCGACTCTCGGGCCCTTCCCGCTCCCGACTACCGTGACCGCGACCGGTATCGCGCCCCGGTGGACGCCGTGGAAGAGGTTCTCGCTGACATCTACGCCCAGGTCCTCGGGCTGGATCGGGTTGGCGTCGACGACTCATTCTTTGACCTTGGCGGCGACAGCATTCTGTCCATGCAGGTGGTGGCACGGGCCCGAGTTGCCGGGCTGGTGTGCCGTCCGCGCGATATCTTCGTCGAGCAGAGCGTTGCCCGGCTGGCGCGGGTAGTCGACGTCGCCGCAGATTCGCGCGGTCCGGTCGATGAAGGGGTTGGACCGGCTCTGGCCACCCCAATCATGCAGTGGCTGAGGGATGTTGACGGACCGACGGGCGAGTTCAACCAGTCCGTGCTGCTGCAGGCCCCCGCTGATGTCACCGAGGCCGACGTCGCGGTGGTGTTGCAGGCCTTGCTGGATCGCCACGCCACGCTGCGACTGCGGGTAGAGGACGACGGCGTCACCGGATGGTCGTTGACGGTGCCCGAGGCCGGCGTGGTTGGCGCGCGAGATTGTCTGCACGTGGTGGAGGTGTTGTCCGACGAGGCGTTGATGGCGGCGCGGTCGCGGTTGAACCCGGCCGCCGGGGTGATGCTGAACGCGCTGTGGGCCACCGCTACCGCCCAGCTGGTTCTGGTTGTACATCACATGGCTGTTGATGGAGTCTCGTGGCGAATTCTCCTGGAAGACATCAATATTGCATGGGCACAACATCGTGGTGGGCAACCCGTAGCGCTACCGACCGCCGGGACGTCATTTCGGCGGTGGGCCGAATTGTTGGACGTGCATGCGCGCCGTCCTGAGGTCGAGCGGCAGGCGCAGGCGTGGCGCCAGGTGGCGGCCACCCCGGCGGTCCTGCCGGCGGCGCAACCCGAGGTAGACACCCACGAGAGTGCAGGGCAGCTGTCGGTATCACTGGACGCCGAGACCACCCGCATGCTGCTCGGCGCGGTTCCTGCGGCGTTTCATGCAGGGCCACAAGACATCCTGTTGATCGCATTCGGCCTCGCGGTGGCCGAATTCTCGGGTACCGGTGCCTCGCCGATCAGCATCGACGTGGAAGGTCACGGGCGGCACGAGGATCTGGCCGCCGAGGTCGACCTGTCGCGCACGGTCGGATGGTTCACCGCGAAGTACCCGGTGGCGTTGACGCTCGGCGGGCTGCCCTGGACCCATGTCGCGGTTGGTCATGGCGCACTGGGCGCGGTGATCAAGGGCGCCAAGGAGGAGCTTCGGTCTCTGCCGGATCCGCTGACCTACGGGTTGTTGCGTTATCTGAATGCCGACATCGACCTGGATGCGGTCGACCCGACGATCGCCTTCAACTATTTGGGTCGACTGGGGGGTGGCGGGACCGAACTGTCCGATGGTCTGTGGCGGATCTCCACGGAGAGCGTGTCGTCGACCGTTGTGACGGCGGCGATTCCGATGCCATTGACCCACTCCGTGGCGCTCAACGCCGGCACTCTTGACACCGATGCCGGCCCGCAGTTGCAAGCCAACTGGACGTGGGCGTCGTCGGTGTTCGACCGCGCCCAGATCACCCGTCTGAGCCAACTGTGGTTCGACGCGCTGATTGGTATCTGCGCGCACGTGCGACAGGGTGGGGGCGGACTGACCCCGTCGGACATCGCACCCGCCCTGCTCAGTCAGCGGCAAATCGTAGAGTTGGAGCAGCAGTACCGGATCGCAGACATACTGCCGCTGAGCGCATTACAGCAAGGCCTGGTCTTTCACAGCCGCACAGGGGATGGACCCGGCGATCTGTATGTGGTGCAGCTCGACATCACGGTCGACGGCCCGCTCGATGAGCATCGCCTGCGCGATGCCGTGCAAACGGTTGCGGGCCGCCACCCACACCTGGCCGCCCGGTTCTGCGAGCAGTTCGACCAACCTGTGCAGATCATCCCCGCCGATCCCACCGCGGGGTGGCGATATGTCGATCTGCACATCGACACCCATGTCGAATTCCTCAGCGCCGAAACCGAAGGGCGGGTCCAGCGGGTGTGTGCCGCCGAACGCGCTGCCGTGTGTGATCTGTCTGACCCGCCGGCCTTCCGGGTGGCCCTGATTCGCACCGCGCATGACCGGCACCGGTTTGTGCTCACCAACCACCACATCGTTCTTGACGGCTGGTCGCTGCCGATCCTGCTGCACGAGATCTTCGCCAGTTATCGCGGGCAGCGGTTACCCGCGGCCACGCCGTACCGGAGTTACATCGGCTGGCTGGCCGATCGGGATCACGGAGGCGCACAGGCGGCCTGGGGCGAGGTGCTCGCGGGTTTTGAGACGCCCACACTCGTGGACTCGCTGCAGAAATCTGTTCGGGGGCATCGGGGTGTGCGGGCGCACCGAGTGTCCGAGCACACCACGCGGGCACTCGGCGAGCTGGCGCGATCGCAGCACACCACGGTCAACACCGTCTTGCAGGGCGCTTGGGCGCTGCTGCTCACCTCATTGACCGGTCAGCATGACGTCGCCTTCGGCACCGTGGTCTCCGGTCGACCGGCCGAGGTGGTGGGCGCGGAATCGATGGTGGGCCTGTTGATCAACACCGTGCCGGTGCGCGTGGACATCACCGCGCAGACAACTACCATCGATCTGCTCGATCAGTTGAAGCGCTCACACGCCAAGACTCTTGAGCATCAACACCTCTCGCTCAGCGAGATCCACCGCGTCGCCGGCCATGATCGACTGTTCGACACCCTGTTCGTGTTCGAGAACTACCCGGTGGACAGCAGCGCGTTATCGGGGGTCGACGGGATCACCATCACCGGGGTCACCAGCCACGAGTCGACCGATTACCCGCTGACGATGCAGGCCATACCCGGTGAGGAACTACGGCTGCGTATCGAATACGACACGGCAGTTTTCGATGCTGCCGATATCGGAGCCCTCGCGCAGCGGATTGAGACGGTGTTGGAGGCGATGACCTCCGATCCAGGCCGGTCGCTGTCGGCGGTGGAGATGCTCGACGGAACCGAGCGTGCCCGGCTGCAGCGGTGGGGTAATCGGGCCGTGCTGAAACATCTCCCGGTGCAGGCGTCGGTGCCGGAGCTATTTGCCGTGCAAGTGGCGCGTGCGCCGGAAGCGGTGGCACTGGTCTGCGGGCACCAGTCGTTGACGTATCGGGAGCTCGAAGAGGCATCAAACCGCTTGGCGCATCTGCTCATTGGTTGCGGAGTAGGACCGGGCGAGCGAGTCGCATTGATGTTCCCTCGTTCAGCCGAGGCAGTCGTGGCGATCTTGGCAGTGCTCAAGACCGGCGCGGCCTACCTACCGATCGATCCGGCGCTGCCGTCGGCTCGCGTCGAGTTCATGTTGTCTGACGCGGCGCCGATCGCCGCCGTCACCACGGTGGCGTTCGTTGACCGGTTCGCCGGGCACGACCTGATGATCTTCGATGTCGAGGATTCAGCGATCGCCGCTCAGCCGAGTACCGCAATGTCGTCGCCGGCCCCGGATGACATGGCCCACATCATCTACACCTCGGGCACTACCGGATTACCCAAGGGCGTTGCAGTCACTCAGCGGAACGTGACTCAGCTGTTCGACTCGCTACAGATCGGTGTGCCACTGGGACAAGGGCAGGTGTGGACGCAATTCCACTCGTATGCGTTCGACTTCTCGGTGTGGGAGATCTGGGGTGCGCTGCTCCACGGTGGACGGCTGGTGGTGGTGCCCGAGTTGGTCGCCCGTTCGCCGCGTGACTTCCACGAGCTGCTGGTGCGCGAGCAGGTGACGGTGCTGACACAAACCCCGTCGGCGGTGTCGATGCTGACGGTCGATGGTCTGGAGGCGGCCTCGCTGGTCATCGGCGCGGAGCCCTGCCCGCCGGCATTGGTGGATCGCTGGGCGCCGGGTCGGGTCATGGTGAACGTCTACGGCCCCACCGAGACGACGATGTGGTTGTGTGCCAGTGCTCCTTTGGAGGCGGAAGCAGGACCACCGCCGATCGGCTCGCCGACTGCCTGGGCGGCGTTCTTTGTGCTGGACGAGTGGCTGAGGCCGGTGCCCGCAGGCGTGGTCGGCGAGTTGTACCTGGCCGGTGCGGGAGTCGGCATGGGGTACTGGCGCCGCTCGGGCTTGACCGCATCCCGGTTCCTGGCCTGTCCGTTCGGCGAGCCCGGAACGCGCATGTACCGCACCGGCGATCTGGTGCGTTGGCGCGCCGACGGCCAGCTGGACTATCTCGGCCGCGCCGACGAGCAGGTCAAGATTCGTGGGTACCGCATCGAACTCGGCGAGATCCAATCGGCGCTGACCGCGCTGGACGGAGTTGATCACGCGGCGGTGATCGCCCGCGAGGACCGTCCGGGAGACAAGCGCCTGGTCGGCTACATCACCGGAAGCGCCGATCCGATTACCGCTCGCGCGGCGCTGGCCGAACGGCTGCCGGGCTACATGGTTCCCGCCGCGGTGATGGCGCTTGCGGCGTTGCCCATGACGGTCAACGGCAAGCTCGACACCCGGGCGTTGCCGGCGCCGGACTACCAGGATGCCGACCATTACCGCGCACCGGCAGGCGCGGTCGAAGAGATTCTGGCCGGAATATTCGCGCGCGTGCTGGATGTGGAACGTGTTGGTGTCGATGATTCTTTCTTCGATCTCGGGGGCGATTCCGTCTCGACGATGCGTCTGGTCGCGGCGATCAACGCGAGCCTGAACACCGAACTTTCCGCGCGTACTGTCTTCGACGCGCCCACCGTTGCCCAGTTGGCTCCGCGCATCGGTGAGGACACGGGTCGCCTGGAACCGTTGGTGGCGGGCGATCGACCCGCACTGATTCCACTGTCGTTCGCCCAGAACCGGTTGTGGTTCGTCGATCAATTGCAGGGTCCCTCACCGGTGTACAACATGCCGGTGGGCCTGCGGCTGCACGGGCGCCTTGATATCCCCGCACTGGGTGCGGCACTGGGCGACCTGATCGGTCGTCACGAAAGCCTGCGCACGCTTTTCGAGGCGCCCGGCGGAACACCTCGGCAGGTGGTGGTATCGCAGGACGATGCCGACTTCAGCTGGGATGTCGTTGATGCCATGACGTGGCCGTCGAACCGGCTGGATGAGGCCGTCGCCGCGGCGGTCTGCTACAGCTTCGACTTGGCGGCCGAAATCCCCATGCGGGCAACACTGTTTCGCGTCGCCGAGGATGAACATGTGTTGGTGGCGGTGGTGCACCACATCGCTGCCGATGGGTGGTCCCTCACTCCGTTGGTGCGCGATCTGAGTGTGGCGTACGCCAGCCGCTGCGACGGCCACGCTCCCGACTGGGAGCCCTTGGCCGCGCAGTATGTCGACTACACGCTATGGCAGCGTGCGCAGTTGGGAGATCTCGACGACAGCGCCAGCCCCATCGCCGCGCAGCTGGCCTACTGGGAAGACACACTTGCCGGCCTCCCCGAGCGGGTGGCGCTACCTACCGATCGGCCCTACCCGCCGATTGCCGACCAGCGCGGCTCCACCGTGGACGTCCAGTGGCCGGCCGAATTGCAGCAGCAGCTGCGCGTGGCGGCGAGTGAACACGGCGCGACCAGCTTCATGGTGATGCAGGCCGCTCTGGCGGTGCTCCTTTCCAGGCTTGGTGGGACTTCCGATGTGGCCGTTGGCTTCCCGATCGCTGGGCGCCGCGACCCGGCACTGGACGAGCTGGTGGGCTTCTTCGTCAACAACTTGGTCCTGCGCGTCGATTTGTCCGGGGATCCCACCGTGGCGGATCTGTTGGCCCAGGTGCGGCAGCGCAGCCTGGCCGCGTACGAGCACCAGGACGTTCCCTTCGAGGTCTTGGTGGAGCGGCTCAACCCCACCCGAAACCTGACCCATCACCCGCTCGTACAGGTGGCATTGGCCTGGCAGAATCTGCCATGGCAGGACGCTGGTCCCGCCGGTGCGCTGCGCCTTGGCGGCTTGCGGGTGACGCCGTTGCCGGTGGACACCCAGACCTCCCGGATGGATCTGACGTTTTCGCTGGGGGAGCGTTGGACGCGGGCCGGTGAGCCCGCCGGTATCGGCGGCGCGGTGGAATTCCGTAACGATGTGTTTGACGCGCACAGCATCGAAACGCTGCTCGGACGGTGGCGCCGGCTGGTGGTCGCGATGACTGCCGACCCCTCCCAACGACTCTCGTGCATCGATCTGCTCGATGAGTCCGAGCACGCCCGTGTCGACAGCTGGGGCAACCGCGCGGTGTTGACCGCCCCGGTTCCGGCCCCCATGTCGATTCCGTCATTGTTCGCCGACCAGGTCGCACACGCGGCGGATGCGGTCGCGATCAGTTTCCAGGGACGCGGTATGACCTACGGCGAACTCGATGACGCTACAAATAGTTTGGCGCACAAGCTCATCGCGCAGGGCATCCGCCCAGGCGCGTGCGTGGCGCTGTTCGCGGAGCGCTCCCCGGAGGCGATCGTGGCCATGCTGGCTGTGCTCAAGACCGGTGCCGCATATCTGCCGATTGACGTGGCACTGCCCGACGCGCGAATCGAATTCATGCTTACCGACGCCGCGCCCACCACCGCGATCACCACGGCGGGCCTGGCCGATCGCCTGGCCGGGTACGACCTGTCGGTCATCGATGTCAGCAATATCGCGAATGTCGCCGCTCCCGCTGTGGAGTCCACACTGCCGGCGCCGGATCCGGAGGATGTCGCCTACATCATCTACACCTCGGGTACCACCGGTGTCCCCAAGGGTGTTGCGATCACTCACCACAACGTGACGCAGCTGATGGGGACCCGGGATACTTTCCTGGCCGGACAGGTCTGGGCACAGTGGCATTCCTATGCCTTCGATGCGTCGGTCGAAGAGATCTGGGGTGCGCTGCTGCATGGAGGACGGTTGGTGGTGGTGCCGGAGTCGGTGGCGCGCTCACCTGAGGACCTCACCGCCTTGCTGGTGGCCGAACAGGTCAGCGCGTTGAGTCAGACCCCGTCGGCCGTCGCGATGCTGGAGCCCGGGTCCTTGGGATCGCTGTCCTTGTTGGTGGCGGGTGAGCCCTGCTCGGCCGAGGTGGTGGACCGCTGGGCGCCCGGACGGTTGATGGTCAATGCATACGGACCGACGGAGACCACGATTTGCGCCTCCCGAAGCGTGCCGCTGAAAGCAGAGTCGGTGGGACCGCACGTTCCGATCGGTGCGCCGGTTTCGGGTGCGGCAATGTTCGTGCTGGACGGGTTGATGCGTCCGGTGCCGCCCGGTGTGGTTGGCGAGTTGTACATCGCCGGTCGCGGTGTGGGTGTGGGGTACGTGGGCAGAACCGGTTTGACGGCCTCGCGGTTTGTCGCCTGTCCGTTTGTCGGCGCGGGAGCGCCGGCACAGCGGATGTATCGCACGGGTGATCTGGTGCGCTGGGGCACCGACGGGCAGCTGCGATATGCGGGACGCGCCGACGAGCAGGTCAAGATCCGCGGGTATCGCATCGAGCCCGGAGAAATCCAGGCGGTGCTGGCGGGACTGGACGGGGTCGAGCAGGCGGCGGTTGTTGCCCGCGAGGACCGTCCTGGGGACAAGCGTCTGGTGGGCTACGTGACCGGGACGACGAACCCGGCCAAATTGCGTACCCAGCTGGCCGAGCAGCTGCCGGCCTACATGGTTCCGGCTGCGGTGGTGGTGCTGGCGACGTTGCCGATGACCATCAACGGCAAGCTCGACACCCGCGCCTTGCCTGCACCCGAGTATCAGGACATCGATCGTTACCGGGCCCCGAGCACCCACACCGAGGAGATCCTGGCCGGAATCTACGCGCGGGTACTGGGCGTGGAGCGTGTCGGCGTCGACGACTCCTTCTTTGATCTGGGCGGGGATTCGCTGTCGGCGATGCGTCTGATTGCCGCGGTCAACGCCGATTTGGATGCCGCGATATCGGTGCGCACGGTGTTCGAAGCGCCGACGGTGGCCCAACTGGCACCTCGCATCGCCGCGGGGTCGAACGCACTGGGCTCATTGGTGGCCGGCGAGCGGCCCGCAGAGATTCCGCTCTCGTTTGCCCAAACGCGACTGTGGTTCCTGGACCAATTGCAAGGGCCTTCGCCGGTCTACAACATGGCGACAGCTCTTCGAATCAGCGGCGACCTGGATGTCGGCGCGCTGGGTGCGGCGCTGAGTGATGTGGTGGCCCGACATGAAAGCCTACGAACCCTTTTCCAGACGGTGCAGGGAGTGCCGCGGCAACTGGTTGTGCCCTCCGAGCGTGCTCACTTTGGCTGGGACGTCGTCGATGCCACCGGTTGGACTGCGGTACAGCTGCAGGAGGCGATTAGCGAGGCGGCGCGGCACACCTTTGATCTGGCCGCTGAAATACCCTTGAGAGCAAGGCTTTTCCGCATCACCGGTGATGAACATGTGCTGGCGGCGGTGGTACATCACATCGCGGCCGACGCCTGGTCGATCACCCCGCTGGTGACCGACCTCGGGGTGGCCTATGCCAGCCGGTCTGCGGGCCAGGCTCCGGGCTGGACGCCTCTGGCGGTGCAGTACGTCGATTACACGCTGTGGCAGCGTGCCGAGTTCGGTGATCTCGACGATGGTGACAGCCGCATCGCGACACAGGTGGCCTATTGGCAGGATGCGCTGGCGGGGATGCCCGAACGGGTGGAGCTACCCACCGACCGGCCGTACCCCCCGTCCGCCGACCAACGCGGCGCCACGGTGACTCTGGACTGGCCCGCTGCCCTGCAACAGCGGATTGCCAGAGTGGCCAGGGAACACAACGCCACCAGCTTCATGGTGCTACAGGCCGCGCTCGGGGTGCTGCTGGGCAAGCTCAGTGGGAGTACCGATGTCGCCGTTGGCTTCCCGATTGCGGGGCGCCGCGACCCCGCCCTCGATGAGCTGATCGGGTTCTTCGTCAACACCTTGGTGTTGCGGGTGGACCTGGCGGGTGATCCGACAGTGGCGGAGTTACTTTCCCAGGTGCGTGGACGCAGCCTGGCCGCGTACGAAAACCAGGATGTGCCTTTCGAAGTGCTTGTCGAGAGGCTCAATCCCACCCGATCCCTGACCCACCACCCCCTGGTTCAGGTGGCGCTGGGTTGGCAGAACGTTCCCGGACAAGGCGGCAACGCGTCTGGACCGGGACTGGCACTGGGTGATCTGGAGGTCAACCAGATGACGGCGGACACCCAGACCGCCCGCATGGACCTCAGCTTCTCGATGGCCGAACGCCGAACGCACACTGGAGATCCCGCCGGGATCGGTGGGACGGTGGAGTTTCGCACCGACGTATTCGACCGGGCCGGCATCGAAATAATGATCAATCGGTTCGAGCAGGTATTGATGGCGATGACCGCCGATGTGGGTCGGCGCCTGTCATCGATCGACGTGGTCGATGCGCAGGAACACGCTCGCCTAGATGCGATGGGTAATCGAGCGATGTTGTGCCGCAGAGCAAGCGCTCCGGTATCGGTACTGCAGCTGTTCGGAGAGCAGGTGGTGCGCACGCCCGAGGCGGTGGCGATCACCCACGGTGAGCGTTCCATGACCTATCGGCAACTCGACGGGGCCGCAAATCTCTTGGCACACATGCTCATCGCGCAGGGAGCGGGACCGGGGTGCCGCGTTGCCCTGCTGATGGAACGCTCCGCGGAGGCGATCGTCGCGATGCTGGCGGTATTGAAATCCGGGGCGGCGTATCTCGCGATCGACCCGGCGGTGCCTGCCGCACGGATTGAGTTCATGTTGGCCGATGCGACGCCTGTCGTCGCGATGGCCACGAGCGGTCTGGCCGAGCGGTTGGACGGTCGGGGGTTGGTTGTCATCGATGTCGGGGATATGTCGGATATCGATGACTCCCTGGTGGACAACGAACTCGGTAGCGCATTCCCGGACCCGGATCCAGGGGACATCGCCTACCTCATCTACACATCGGGAACCACCGGCGTACCCAAGGGAGTGGCCGTCACGCACCATAATCTGACCCACCTGGCGCGTTCGACACCGGAGCACTTGCCGGCGGACCAGGTATGGACGCAGTGCCATTCCTATGCGTTCGACTTCTCGGTATGGGAGATCTGGGCTGCACTACTAGGCGGCGCACGCCTGGTGGTGGTGCCCGAGTCCGTCGTGAGCTCACCCGATGAGTTCCATGCTCTGTTGGTCGGCGAGCGCGTCAACGTGCTCACCCAGACTCCCTCTGCGGCTGGGGCATTGCCATCGCAGGGACTGGAGTCGGTGGCACTGCTTCTCGGCGGTGAGGCCTGTCCCGGCGAGGTAGTGGATCGTTGGGCACCGGGACGGACGGTGATCAACGCCTACGGTCCCACTGAAATCACGGTGTACGCGTCGATGAGTGCACCGTTGCAGGCCGGATCCGGGGCCGCGCCCATCGGCGCGCCCGTGCCGACGTCGGCGCTGTTCGTACTCGATAAGTGGTTGCGGCCGGTGCCGGTCGGTGTGATCGGCGAGCTGTACGTGGCCGGTGATGGTGTGGCCTGCGGGTACCTGGGCCGGTCGGGTTTGACGTCATCGCGCTTTGTGGCGTGTCCGTTCGGTGAGTCGGGTGCGCGGATGTATCGCACCGGCGATTTGGTGAGCTGGCGAGCCGATGGACAGCTGCAGTACTGCGGGCGTGCCGATGACCAGGTGAAGATCCGTGGGTACCGCATCGAACTCGGCGAAGTGCAGACAGCGTTGGCCGAACTGGACGATGTGGCGCAGGCGGTGGTGATCGCCCGCGAGGACCAACCGGGCATCAGGCGCCTGGTCGGTTACGTCACCGAGGCGGCCACGGGGGCGGTGGACTCGGCCGTGCTGCGAAATACCTTGGCAGACATGGTGCCCGGATATATGGTCCCGAGCGCGATCGTCGTTCTGGACGCATTGCCCTTGACGGTGAACGGCAAGCTCGACACCCGCGCTCTGCCGGTTCCGGAGTATCAGGACGTCGATCGATACCGTGCTCCGGCCAATGCGATCGAGGAGACATTGGCCGGCATCTACGCCCAAGTTCTCGGGCTCGATCGTGTCGGAGTCGACGACTCCTTCTTCGACCTGGGTGGAGACAGCATCCTGTCGATGCAGGTCGTTGCCCGGGCGCGGGCATGCGGCCTGACGTGCCGGCCCCGCGACATCTTTGTCGAGCAGACCGTTGCCAGGCTGGCTCACGTGGTCGGGGAGGCCGGCGACGACACGGGTCCGGTGGACGAGGGCGTCGGTCCGGTGGCGGCGACCCCGATCATGCGCTGGCTGCGTGAGGTCGAAATGTCCGGCGGCCCGATCGGCCAGTTCAACCAGACGGTGCTCATCCAAGCCCCGCCGGGAGTTGCCGAATCCGATGTGGCGGTTGTCCTGGGCGCGCTGCTCGACCGGCACGCCATGCTGCGGCTGCGCGCAGAGGCGGGCGAAGCACAGGATTGGTCACTTCGGGTGCCCGAAAAGGGGTCCGTACTGCCTCATCTGAACTCGGTGGACACGTTGTCGGAGGAGGCGTTGACGACGACGCGGTCGCGGTTGAATCCGGGTGCGGGAGAGATGGTCAGCGCGTTGTGGGTGAGGTCCACGAGCCAGCTGGTATTGACGGTTCATCACCTGAGCGTCGATGCAGTGTCCTGGCGGATCTTGCTTGAAGACCTCAACATTGCGTGGGCACAGCACCGCCATGGTCAACCCGTGACATTGCCGACGGCCGGAACCTCGTTCGCCCGGTGGGCAGCACTACTCGGCGAATACGCTGACACCGCTGCCGTGGTGGATCAGGCCGATAGCTGGCGCCGGGTGTTGGGAACCCCATCGTTACTGCCCGCGGTCCGGCCCGAGCTGGACACGTATGCCACCGCCGGTCACCTCACGGCGGCACTGGACGTTGAGACGACCCGCGCGCTGCTCGGCGAGGTCCCGGCGGCATTCCACGCCGGGGTTCAAGACATTCTTTTGATCGCCTACGCGTTGGCGTTGACCCAATTCCTCGGTGTCACATTGCCGGTAGGTATCGACGTCGAGGGGCATGGCCGAGTGGAGGACCTGGGGGACATCGCTGCCAACATCGATCTATCCCGCACCGTCGGCTGGTTCACCTCCAAGTATCCGGTGGCACTGAGAGTCGGGCAGGTGGGGCGATCCGAAGGCGGGCTGCGCTGGGCTCAGGTGGTGGCCGGCGATCCCACACTTGGCCGCGTGGTCAAAGACGCCAAGGAACAATTGAGGGCGCTGCCCGAGGGCATGACCTACGGACTGACGCGTTACCTCAACTCCGATGTCGATCTGTCCGGACCGGATCCAGTCATTGGATTCAACTACCTCGGCCGACTCGGTTCGGCCGGTACCGCACAGTCGGAAGCCCCCACTGAACTGTGGCAGGTCAGTCACGACGGAGCGGCGGTATCGGCGGCGGCTGCCGCGATATCCATGCCCCTCGGGCACACCGTGGAACTCAACGCGAGCACCGTCGAAACAGATACCGGTCCAAGTCTTTACGCCAACTGGACGTGGGCCGCATCGGCGCTCGACGATGTTCAGGTCGGCCAACTCAGCCAGCTGTGGTTCGACGCCCTGACCGGGATCTGCACGCATGTACGCGGGGGTGGCGGTGGTCTGACACCCTCCGACATCGCCCCCGCCCGGCTCACTCAGCAGGAGATCGATGAGCTCGATCGGGACCACCCGATTGCCGACGTGCTGCCGCTGACACCTCTGCAGCGGGGACTTCTGTTCCAGACCAATGCCACTCGCGGTAATGACGATGACGTCTACGCCATGCAGCTCGATGTCACGGTTACCGGCCCGCTGGTCGCGCAGCGGCTGCATGAGGCGGTACACGCGGTGATCAACCGCCACCCCAACCTGGCGGCCCGGTTTGACAAGCGATTCGACGAACCGGTGCAGATCATTCCGGCCAACCCCCGCGTGCCCTGGCAGTACCTCGAAATATCCAGTGAGAAAACCGATATCGATGACAGGCTGCAGGAGCTATGCGCCACAGAGCGGGCATTGGTGTGCGACCTGGGCCGCCACTCGGCCTTCCGTGCGGCACTGATCCGGGTATCCGATAACGTGCACCGGTTTGTCATGACCTATCACCACATCGTGCTCGACGGCTGGTCACTGCCGATCCTGCTGCAGGAGATTTTCGCCGGCTACTACGGACAGCGCCTTCCCGCAGCGGGGTCGTACCGCAGGTTCGTGACATGGCTGTCCGATCGAGATGTCGACAGTGCGCGCGAGGCCTGGCGCGAAGTTCTTGCGGGCTTCGACACCCCGGCCTTGGTCGCCCCCAAGGGCCGAACAGCGCCAGGGCGACGTGCCACGCAGACCCACCGGCTGCCCGCTGAAACAACCAGGGCTGTCAACGAATTGGCGCGCACAGAGCACACCACCGTCAACACCGTGCTGCAAGCTGCCTGGGCGCAGGTGCTGATGTGGTTGACGGGCCGGCACGATGTCGCCTTTGGTGTCGCGGTCTCAGGCCGGTCCGCAGAGGTGGCGGGGGCGGATTCGATGGTCGGCCTGCTGATCAATACCGTGCCCGTGCGAGCGACGATCACGCCGGACACCACCATCGCCGAGCTGCTGAAGGATCTGCAGTGCCGTCACAGCGATACCCTCGATCACCAGCATCTGGCGCTCAGCGAGATCCACCATGCCGTCGGTCATGACCAACTTTTCGACACCCTGTTCGTCTACCAGAACTATCCGGTGGAGTCTGTGGCGTCCTCCATGGCCGACGGGTTGGCCATCACCGAAGTCAATGGCCGCGAGTACAACCACTACCCGCTGACCCTGCAAGCCATGCCCGGCAACGAACTAGTTCTACGTGTCGAATTCGATACCGCCGTATTCGGTGTGAACCGGGTGCAGAAGATCGTCGAGCGGTTCCAGCGAGTGCTGAGGGCAATGACGGGGGAGGTGCAGCAACAGTGAAAGCCGATGCCACCAGGCGTTTGTTGTCGATGGATCTGGGTGACACGGATGAGCGCATGGAGCTGGAGGTGTGGGGTAACCGCACGGCGCTGGACCAGCCGGTGGCCTCCGTGTCGATTCCGGCGTTGTTCGCCGAGCAGGTGATGCGTCATCCGGGCGCGGTCGCGGCCAGCTTCGATGGCAGCCACGTGTCGTACCGCGGGCTCGATGAGGCATCGGATCGGTTGGCGCACTGGCTTCTTACACACGGTGTGGGTCCGGGGCAGCGGGTGGCGTTGCTGTTCTCACGGTCGGTTGAGGCAGTCGTTGCGATCCTGGGAGTGCTGAAAACCGGTGCGGCGTATGTGCCGATCGACCCATCGGTGCCGGATGCGCGGCTGGAGTTCGTGCTGGCCGATGCCGGACCGCTGGTCGCGGTCACCACCGCCGATCTGGCGAGGCGACTGGACGGACGCGGGCTGATAGTGATTGACGTCGGTGATGTCCCGGCCGATGCCGAGACCGCCGCGGTTGATGGACGGTCAACTTTGGGGGCGCCTCGCGGCGACGATGTCGCGTACGTGATCTACACCTCGGGAACCACCGGAGTCCCTAAAGGTGTTGCCATTGCGCATCACAATGTGACGCGGTTGATTGAGGCAATCGATACCGAGCTGGAATTGGCCGTGGGACAGGTTTGGTCACAGTGCCATTCGTTGGCCTTCGACTTCTCGGTGTGGGAGATCTTCGGTGCGCTGCTGCATGGCGGGCGGCTGGTGGTGGTCTCGGATTCGGTGGTGCGCTCACCCGAGCAGTTCCATACGCTGCTCGTTGATGAGCACGTCAGTGTGTTGAGTCAGACGCCGTCGGCGTTCTATGCGTTGCAGGCTCTGGATGCGACCCGACCGCATGGCCGGCAGCTCGATCTTGCGGCGGTGATCTTCGGCGGGGAGGCCTTGGAGCCGCAGCGTTTGAGTGGGTGGTTCGAGGACCACCCAGAGTCACCGCGATTGATCAACATGTATGGGATTACCGAGACGACGGTGCATGCCTCGTTCCGTGAGATCGTTGCCGACGACGCCGACGGCGCGGACAGCCCGATCGGGGTGCCCCTAGGGCATCTGGCGTTCGCAGTCCTGGACGACTGGATGCGGCCGGTGACGGTTGATGTGGTCGGCGAGTTGTATGTGGCCGGTGCGGCTTTGGGTTATGGCTATCTGGGGCGCGCGCCGTTGACCACCACCAGATTTGTGGCCTGTCCGTTCGGGGAGCCGGGTACCAGGATGTATCGCACCGGAGACCTGGTGTGCTGGGGGGACGACGGACAACTGCGCTATCTGGGTCGGGCCGATGAGCAGGTGAAGATCCGTGGACATCGCATAGAGCTCGGTGAAATTCAGTCGGTGTTATTGGGTTTCGAAGGTGTCGACCAGGCTGTGGTCATCGCCCGCGAAGATCGTCCCGGCGACAGGAGGTTGGTCGCCTACATCACCGGCACGGCCGACCCGGTGGCATCGCGTGCCGCGTTGGCCGACAGGCTGCCCTCTTACATGGTGCCTGTCGCGGTGATCACCTTGCACAGTTTTCCGCTGACCGTCAACGGAAAACTTGACAAGAAGGCGTTGCCGGCACCGGAGTATCAGTCCGTCGGTCAATACCGCGCGCCGGCCAATCCGACCGAAGAGATCCTGGCCGGAATCTATGCCCAAGTTCTGGGACTGGACCGCGTGGGCGTCGACGACTCATTCTTCGACTTAGGTGGGGACTCGCTGTTGGCGATGCGTCTGGTCGCCGCGCTCAACCGGTCTATGGATGCGGGCCTCGAAGAGCGTGCGGTGTTCGATGCTCCCACGGTGGCGCAGCTGATGCTCCGGATCGGAGGTGGCGAGGGTCGACTGGAGCCTTTGGTCGCCGGTGAGCGACCGGCCGTTATGCCCTTGTCGTTTGCGCAAAGCCGACTCTGGTTCATCGACCAATTGCACGGTCCTTCACCGGTTTACAATCTGGCGGTGGGGCTGCACCTACAAGGGCCCCTTGACGAGGATGCGCTGGGCGCGGCGTTCCTGGAAGTGCTGAGTCGCCATGAGAGTCTGCGCACGCTCTTCCCGGCTGTCGACGGTAGGCCGCAGCAGCTGGTCGTCGCGATCGATGAGATCGAATTCGGCTGGGACGTGGTAGATGCCTCCGGATGGCCCGCAGGGCGGCTGGAGGAATCGATTGCGGATTCGGCGCGGCACAGTTTCCAGCTGTCGGCCGAGATCCCTTTGAGAGCACGGCTTTTCCGCACTGCGGAGGACGATCATGTACTGGTGGCGGTGGTGCACCACATCGCCGCAGACGGTTGGTCGATTACCCCGCTGGTGGCGGACTTGGGTGTGGCTTACGCCAGTCGGTGTGCGGGGCAAGCGCCCGATTGGAAGCCATTGGCCGTCCAATACGCCGATTACACACTGTGGCAGCGCGCGCAGCTGGGAGTGCTCGATGACAGCGAAAGCCGCATCTCCCGGCAATTGACCTTCTGGGAAGAAGCGCTGGCCGAGATGCCCGAGCGTTTGGCGCTGCCGACCGACCGGCCCTATCCGTTGGTGGCTGATCAGCGTGGCTCCAGGGTGGACGTGAGCTGGCCGGCCGATCTGCAGCAGCAGGTGAATCGATTGGCCCGCGAACATAACGCGACGAGTTTCATGGTCATGCAAACCGCGCTGGCGGTGCTGTTCTCCAAACTCAGCGCGAGTTCCGATGTGGCGGTGGGATTCCCGATCGCCGGACGGCGTGACCCGGCGCTCGATGAGCTGGTCGGGTTCTTCGTCAACACGTTGGTGCTGCGGGTCGACCTGACAGGTGACCCCAGTGTCACCGAGGTGCTGGCTCAGGTGCGGGCACGCAGTTTGGGTGCCTTCGAGAATCAGGACGTGCCATTCGAGGTGCTGGTCGAACGATTGAACCCGGCCAGATCCCTGACGCATCACCCCTTGGTGCAGGTGATGCTGGCGTGGCAAAACGTACCCGGACAGATCGGCGACTCTCGCGGTGCGTTGGGGTCGGCAGATCTGCAGCTCACTCAGCTACCGCTGGATACTCACTCGGCCCGCATGGATCTGTCGTTTTCATTGTCCGAGTCTTGGACCGAATCGGGCGAGGCCGCGGGGATTTCCGGGACCGTGGAGTTTCGCACCGATGTGTTCGACACGGGCAGTGTCGAGACCCTGATCGATCGGTTACAGCGGGTACTCGAGGCGATGACCGCCGACGACACCCGGCCGTTGTCAGCGATCGACGTGTTGGACACCGAGGAGCTCGCTCAGCTGGACCGCTGGGGCAATCGAGCGGAGTTGGCAAGGCCCGAGATCCCGATGTCGATTCCCGCGCTGTTCGCACAGCAGGTGGCGCGGGTGCCCGGGGCGGTGGCGGTCTGTTTTGACGGCAGCCACGTGTCGTACCAGGAACTGGATGAGGCATCGAACAGGTTGGCGCACTTACTTGTCCAGTATGGCGTGGGCCCGGGAGAGCGGGTGGCCCTGCTGTTCTCGCGGTCGGTTGAGGCGATCGTGGCGATCCTGGGAGTGCTCAAGACCGGCGCGGCCTATGTGCCGATCGATCCGGCGGTGCCGGACACCCGGCTGGAATTCGTGGTCGCTGATGCCGAGCCGGTTGTCGCGGTGACTACCGCCGACCTAGTCGATCGGCTGGATGGGCACGGGATCGTGGTTATCGACATGGATGACCCGGCGATCGATGCCCAGCCCGTCACTGTGCCATCGGTGGGACCGACCGCCGAAGATGTCGCGTACGTGATCTACACCTCGGGGACGACCGGCGTGCCCAAAGGTGTTGCCATTCCGCATCGGAATGTGACTTGTCTGCTGCGAGCGCTTGACGCCGACGTGGAGTTGTCGGCGGGTCAGGTGTGGGCGCAGAGCCATTCGTTGGCTTTTGACTTCTCGGTATGGGAGATCTTCGGTGCCCTGCTGCATGGTGGGCGGCTGGTGGTCGTGTCCGAATCGGTGGTGCGGTCGCCCGAAGAGTTCCATGCCCTACTGGTAGACGAGCAGGTCAGCGTGCTGAGCCAGACACCGTCGGCGTTCTACGCACTGCAAACGGTGGACGCGATGGCCGCCGAGTTCGCGGGCCAGCTCGGCGTTGAGGTGGTGGTGTTCGGCGGGGAGGCATTGGAACCGCAGCGTTTGAAGCCGTGGCGGGACCGGCATCCGGTGTTGCCACGGTTGATCAACATGTATGGGATCACCGAAACGACGGTGCATGCCTCGTTCCGTGAGATCACCGCCGCCGACCTTGAGAGCACGGTCAGCCCGATCGGTGTGCCGTTGGCCCATCTCGCGTTCACTGTCCTCGACGGATGTTTGCGGCCGGTACCGGTCGGTGTGGTGGGCGAGCTGTACGTGGCCGGAGCCGGTTTGGGCCATGGTTATGTAGGCCGGACCGGCTTGACCGCCTCACGGTTTGTGGCCTGCCCGTTTGGGGCTCCGGGCTCGCGGATGTACCGCACCGGTGACCTGGTGTGCTGGGGGCATGACGGTGAGTTGCAGTACGCGGGGCGTGCCGATGAGCAGGTGAAGGTCCGCGGACATCGCATTGAGCTCGGTGAAATCCACTCGGCATTAACGGATCTGGATGGGGTTGAACAGGCGGTTGTGATCGCCCGGGAGGATCGTCCGGGTGATAAGCGTCTGGTCGGCTACATCACCGGTACCGCAGACACGGGCAAGATCCGCGCTCAGCTGGCTGAGTCTCTTCCCAACTACATGGTGCCCGCCGCGGTGGTCGCCTTGTCAGCCTTGCCTTTGACGGTCAACGGGAAGATCGATAAGAAGGCCTTGCCCGCACCGGAATACACCGATGTCGATCATTATCGGGCTCCCGCCACCGTTGTCGAGGAGATCCTGGCCGGTATCTACGCGCAGGTTCTAGGGCTGGACCGGGTGGGCGTCGACGACTCATTCTTCGACCTCGGTGGAGACAGCATCTCGGCCATCCAGGTGGTGTGGCGGGCTCATGGGGCCGGCCTGATCGGTCGGCCGCGCGACATCTTCGTGCAGCAGACCGTCGCCCGGCTGGCCCGGGTGGTCAGGATGGCCGACGGTACCGGTGGCGTGGCCGACGAGGGCCTCGGGCCCGTGGTGGCAACCCCGATAATGCAGTGGTTGAAGGGGATTGACGGCCCGATTGACGAGTTCAACCAGACCGTGGTGCTGCAATCACCCACAGGTGTCACCGAGGCGGCCGTTGTCATCATGTTGCAGGCCTTGCTGGATCGACACGGCATGTTGCGGCTGCAAGCCAAGAGTGATGGTGCGGGTGGCTGGTCGTTGACGGTGCCCGAGCCGGGTGTGGTCGACGCAAACGAGTGTCTGCAATCGGTGCACACATTGACCGATGAGGCAGTGGTGGCGGCGCGTTCGCGGTTGAATCCGGCCGCCGGGGTGATGCTGCGCGCGCTGTGGGTAACTGCGACCAGCCAGCTGGTGTTGATCGTTCATCATCTGGCCGTCGACGGGGTTTCGTGGCGAATTCTGCTGGAGGACTTGACTATCGCTTCGACCCAGCTGCGTGGTGGGCAAGAGGTGCTGTTGCCGCCGGCGGGGACGTCGTTCCAGCGGTGGGCCGATCGGCTGGCCGAATACGCGCTCCAGCCCGACGTCGTGCGCGAGGCGGATGCCTGGCGGCGGGTTGGGACGATCCCCTCGGGGCTGGCTGCTCCGCAACCGGCCAAGGATACGTTTGCCACGGCCGGATACCTGACGGAGTTTCTCGATGCCGAGACCACGCACATGCTCCTTGGTGAGGTGCCGGCGGCGTTTCATACAGGGGTACACGAGATCCTGTTGATCGCTTTTGCTTTGGCGTGGGCACAACACCTGGGGACTGGCGGCGCCCCGATCGCCATCGATGTCGAGGGCCATGGGCGCCAGGAGGAATTGGCGGCACCGGATGGCGCCCAGGATCGCAGCATCGACCTGTCGCGCACGGTGGGGTGGTTCACCACCAAGTACCCGGTGTCGTTGGCGGTCGGTGGGTTGCGCTGGACGCAGGTAGTGGCCGGAGACACGGCGTTGGGAACGGTGATCAAAGATGCCAAGGAGCAGCTTCGCGACCTACCCGACGGCCTGACCTACGGTCTGTTGCGCTATCTCAATCCGGATGTGGATCTGCCCGCATGCGACCCGGCAATTGGATTCAACTACCTCGGTCGGCTGGGGGCCCCGGCAGCCTATGCGTCCGGAGATGTGTGGCGCTTCAGCCAAGAAGGCTTGTCCCTGACCGGCGCGGCCGGGTCGATGCCCATCGCGCTGCCGCACACCGTGGAGCTCAATGCCGTCACCATCGACACGGACACCGGTCCACATCTGAACGCCACCTGGACCTGGGCGCCGACCGCACTGGATCGCATGGCGGTCACCCGGATCAACCGGCTGTGGTTCGACGCGCTGGCCGGTATCTGTGCGTATGTGCGAAGGGGCGGAGGAGGATTGACGCCGTCGGATATCGTCCCAGCCCGGCTCAGCCAGCAGCAGATCGATGGTCTGCAGAATCAATTCCCGATCGCCGATGTGCTACCGCTGACCCCGTTGCAGCAGGGTCTGCTCTATCACGCGGGTATCGCGAACAGCTCGGGCGACGATGTGTATGCGGTGCAGTTCGATATCTCGATGAGCGGCGCTCTCGACGCGGAGCGACTCGGGGATGCCGTACAGGCGGTGGTCGGAAGGCATCCGCACCTGGCAGCTCGCTTCTCTGAACAGTTCGAGCATCCGGTACAAATCATTCCCGCCGATCCTGCGGCGCCCTGGCGATATATCGAGTTAGACACCGACAGAACCGATCTGGATATCGGTGAGCAGATCGAACAGATCTGTGTGGCCGAACGCGCCGCTGTCTGCGATCTCGCCGAGCAGCCGGCGTTCCGGGCTGTGCTCATCCGCATCGCGGACGACCGGCATCGGTTCGTGCTCACCAATCACCACATCGTGCTCGATGGCTGGTCGATGCCGATCCTCATGCAGGAGATTTTCGCCGGCTATCACGGGTTGCGACTGCCTCCGGCCGCGTCATACCGCAGCTTCGTGACCTGGCTGTCCGAGCGAGATCACGATGCCGCGCACGCGGCCTGGCGTCAGGCGCTAGACGGTTTTGACACACCCATTCTGGTTGGCCCGCAGCAGAAGTTGCAGTTTGGGCGGCGAAGTGTCGATTCGTTTAAGGTGCCCGCCAAGACCACACGTGCGCTCACCAAGCTGGCGCGCTCGCACCAGACCACCGTCAACATCGTGCTGCAGGGCGCCTGGGCACTGCTGTTGAGTTCGGTGACCGGTCAGCACGATGTGGCGTTCGGTTCGACGGTCTCGGGACGGCCAGCAGAGGTGCTCGGTGCGGAATCGATGGTGGGACTATTGATCAACACCGTGCCAGTGCGGGCGACCGTCGCTGCGAGCACCACTACCTCAGATCTATTGCATCAGTTGCAGAGTGCGCACAACGACACTCTCGATCACCAGCACCTGGCGCTCAGCGACATTCATCGCATCACCGGTCAGGAAAGACTGTTCGATACCGTTTTCGTCTACGAGAACTATCCGACCGATACGGGGACGGCCTCGGAGATTGACGGTTTGGCCATCACCGGTTTCAGTAGCCGTGACTACTACCATTATCCGATCGCGGTGCAGGCCGGACCCGGCCGTGAATTGGAACTGCGGGTCCAATACGACACGGATGTGTTTGACGCGGAGAGTATTGACGAGCTGATCGAACGATTCACACAGGTGCTGGTGTGGATGACGTCTCACCCGGGCCGCACGTTGTCGTCCTTGCACCTGTCGGACAAGACCGGGCGAACGCAGTGGAGCGGGTGGATCGATCAGACGGCGGCTGGGGTTTCGGTTGGCGAGGTCTACCAGGCCGATGGCGCCTATTGTCCCCCGGCTACCTTGAACGAGCAGATCCTGGCCAGCATCTTCGCTCATGTACTGGGAGTAGACCGGGTCGGGGTTGAAGAGTCGTTCTTCGATCTGGGTGGCAATTCGCTTGGGGCGATGCGCGTGGTTGCCGCGATCAACACGGCCCTGGACGCCAATCTCACGATGCTTGCGTTGTTCGATGCGCCATCGGTCAGAAGCCTCGCGCAACAGTTGGCGAACTGTCCCACGCGATGAGTAAGCGGGAGGATCTGTGAAAGCCATTGCGCGAGTGCTGGCGCTAGGGCTTGTTGAACTTGCCGTGTTCGGCTCGGTGCTGTTCTTGCTTGCTGGAACCTTCGACTACTGGCAGGTGTGGGTCTTTCTGGTGGTGTTCGCCCTCTCGACATGGATACCCACCGTGTACTTACAACGGGCCAATCCGGCCGCGCATGAACGACGTAAGCAGGCGGGGCCGGCGGCAGAGACGCGTACGGTGCAAAAGGTTCTTATCGGTGGCTGGTACGCGTCGCTGGCGGCGCTGATTGTGATCAGCGCGCTGGATCATCGCTTCGGTTGGTCGTCGGTGCCGTCGGCGCTATGCGTCATCGGTGATGTGCTGGTGGCCGTCGGGCTGGGTGTCACCAGCCTTGTGGTCATTCAGAACAGCTTCGCGGCCTCCACTGTCCGGGTGGAGATGGGACAGACCGTCGCGTCCACCGGCCTTTACGCGCTGGTGCGCCACCCCATGTACACCGGCAACGTGATCACCATTGTGGGTTTTCCACTGGCGCTCGGCTCGTACTGGGGACTGGTCGCGGTCATCCCCGGCCTGGTCGCACTCATTGTTCGCATCCGCGACGAAGAGGGGCTGCTCATCGAACAGTTGGACGGATACCGGGAGTACACGCAGAAGGCGCGCTATCGCCTAGCGCCGTATGTGTGGTGACTTTTACGTAAACCATTGGGCACGTATGAATCCGGTAAGCAGAACCGCGAACCCGCCCATCTCGCCGAGGATCAATAGGATCATCGCCGCATGCATGCCGGGGACGGGCTGTTCGAATTGATTGGTGGTATCGCGTAAAGCTCCGTGCACCATGTAGCTGACGATCGCCGCCAGAAAGAAGAACACCAGCACCATTGCGGCAGTGAGGTTTACCCAGCCGGGCCACGCACTCAATTCGACGAATGCCGCGGTGAGCAGTGTGGCGAATGAATAAAGCAGTGCGGCCCTATGCGCGGTATCGACATACGGGTGGGCGAGATGATTTGGGCTCGTGACCATCTGGCGGTACTTCCATACACCCAGTCCAAGGGCGAGTAAGAAGATGAGCCCGGCCGCGAGAAGTGTTACCGCGGTGTCAGTGCTGAGCACGTATCCGGCGCTGGTCATCAGTCGACCCTACTGCGGTGGTGATGGCACTGACACTGCGACCGGCTACTTGTCGTGCAGGTGCTCAAGGCCGGTGACAAGAAGCCCGAGTCCGAACTCGAAATCATCCTCGATCGAGACGGCCAGGGCATTCCCGATCGCGAGTGTCATCGGGAAGTTGGCCAGGTCGAGGCCCTGCACCAACCGCATCAGGAGCGCGGGATCGGCACCGCGGCTCCGATGTTCTACCCCTAGCTGAGTCGCGAAGCCCAGGACGTACCGGCCCACAGTCGTATATATACGGGCCGCTTCTGCCGGTAAGAATCCTGCGTTCACAAACAACGCGAGCGTGCGCTCGCGCAGCATGAAAACCTTGGGCCCGACGGGCAGTTGATCGGTGAGCAACGCCGCGACATTCGGATGGCGTCGCATGGCATCGAACAAAGCACGCGAGGTGACGGTGCACGCGCGCTGCCAGGGGAGTTCCGCGAGTTTCTCGTCGTCGAATTCGACCTCGCCGAATACTCGGTCGACGACATAGGCGACGAGCTCAGTGCGGTTCTCGAAGTGCCGATAGATCGTGGCGGTCCCGGAATCGAGCCGGCGTGCCAGCGCGCGCATGGACAGCGCCTCGCCGCCCTCCTCGTCCACGATTCGCAGCGCCGCGTCGACGATCGAATCCATGGGTACGGGTGGGCGGCCGCGTGTTCGTCGCTCGTCCGTCACACTGGCCAGTATGTCGGTCTTGACACTGACGGGCAATTACGGCAACACTGTTTCCGTAATTCTGTCAGATGGTATGACCAGGGAACCGCGACCGAGCCCGTACCGCGCTGATGACGTGGACTGACTCGCGAGGGGTGTCGCGGACTTCCTCGGTCACCCCTGGCAAGGCCTCGCGACAACGCCCTCAGCCCAGCAATCGGTCGACGGTCATGACAACGTCGGCGGCGCCGTCCTCGGCAGCGATGAGGTCTGCGACCCGACGGCTTCGGCCCGTGAGCGCTTGGTCGGTGACGGCAACGCTGAGGGCGTCGGCAAGCCGATCAACCGTCAGAGCTCGCTGCGGGATGATGCCGGCGCTGAGTCCGAGATCCTGGAGCCGTCGCGCCCAGAAGGGTTGATCGCCCAGGCCGGGCACCGCGACAGTAGGCACTCCGGCACGCAGCCCGGCGGCGGTTGTCCCAGCGCCGCAATGGTGCACGACCGCCGCCATTCGCGGAAAGAGCCAGCTGTGCGGCAGCTCGCCCACCGTCATGACGCCATCGTCATCGGCATTGATGCCTGCCCAACCGGTTTGCACGAGGCCTCGCATACCCGCCCGGTGGAGCGCCCCCCGCACGAGCTCCGAGATGCGCACTGCCTGAGCGGCCGAAGTCATCGTGCTCCCGAAGCCGATGAACACCGGAGGATCACCCGCCGCGAGAAAGTCGACCAGCGCCGGGGAGGGCTGCCACTGGGGATCGGTCGGCGGCCACCAGTATCCGGTGACCTCCAACCCGGGGCGCCAGTCCGATGGTCGCGGCACGATATGCGGCGAGAAGCCATGCAGAACAGTCCATTCCGACTCGGATCTGCTCCGGCGAAGCTTGCCGGCCGATGCTTTCGGCAGGCCGAGGTCTCGCCGGAACCCGGACACCACCCCGCCATAGAGGCCATCGACAAGCCAGGCCCCGGCGTGGGAGGCCAGACGATTGACTGCCGCCCCTGCGGACCAGGCCCCGAGGGTCGCCGGGGGAAATTCGGCGGTGGCAGAACAGGGCTGCAGCCGGATCCCCATGGAGGGAATGCCTTTCGCTTCAGCGAGGGGATGCCCCGCCAGTTCGGAGAACGGCGATAGCAGCAGAACATCCGCGGGCACGTCGTGAATGGCACTCAACAGCGCGGTGCCGAGTGATCGCATGCCTCGCGGAGCGAGGAACTCGGCGAGCTCCTTCCTGACGTTTGTATCGGCATTCTCCGATGATGTGGCAGGTCCCGCGATACCACGAAAGTCCAAGCCAGCGTTGGATATCAAGGAGTTGAAGCGCTCATAGGCGACGAGTGTCACATGGTGCCCGGCCTGGCGTAAGCGAACACCGACGCCGGTCAGCGGTGCGACATCACCGTGGCTGCCGATAGCGGCGATGACGATACGGGCCATTACACCCTCCGCACCACGCGGCGGAACATCTTCACGAGATCCTCCGCGTAGCCAGGAGTATCGAACTCGGGGTCCTGCAAGATCTTCTCGACCACGACATTGACGGCTCCTCGTAGTGCGATTGCAGTGGAATCGACTGGAAAGGAAGAGAATTCGCCAGTCTTCTGGCCCGCGCGGAGAATGACTGAGGGGTCGAGCTGGGTCAATTGTTGGGTCAGCTCGGGTGTGAGGCCCAGATCCCCGAGACGTCTGCCGTCGCGGGGCTTGTAACTCGTTCCGAGCTGCGCCAGTGCGGCCAGCTGAATCCGGTGAGTATCGAAATAGCTGATGCTGGAACGGATATATGTCGCAAGCTTGTCGGTCTGAGTCCGCGCCCGATCAACCTCGGGAACCACAGCCGTGAGGCCCGACCGGTACATCGACGCGATCACCGCCTCGATGAGCCCGTCCTTGGAGCCGAAGTGGTACAGCACCACGCTCATCGCGATACCGGCGCGCTCGGCGATCTTTCGGATTGAGGTCTGCGGGTAGCCGACCTCCGCGATGACCTCGATGGCGCAGGCGACGATCTGATCGCGGCGAGCGACCTCGGTGAAGGTGCGCTCAGCGTCGGATTTAGATCGCATGATCGAACTATAGATCAATTGATCTAGGAAAATGCACCCGTTTGCGCAGGTTAACGATGCGTTAACGGCTATATAGCATCTTTCATAGACCCTAACCCCCATGGGGTACTCTGAGGTTTAGCTGAGAATCAGCCGAGGATCTCATAAGTTGGGAACCAGGTGAACCTTGAAGCCGTTGAACAGGGTGAATGCATCAACGTTGATGTCTTTGGCAAGTGATGTTCGCTTCCTAGGCCATTAGCAAGATGACCGAGCGGAAAGGAAACACCACATGAAAAAGTTACTCGCTGCAATCCTCGGTGGCGCCGGCATAGCTGTAGCCGTCGCTGTCATGGGCGCCCCTGTCGCCCTGGCGGGGCCTACGCCTCCTCCGGTCTGCTACGCCAACGAGACCAGTGTCAACGCCACTGAGTTGCGTCCGTGCCTGGCCCCGGGCGATGTCGTCTACGAGCAGGGCGCGCACCAGCCGACCTATGAGGGCGCCAACCCGTTGGTTCCTCTGGGCACCAACCCACACGTCCCCTACGGCACTAACAAGAACAACGCTTCGTAACTAGATGTAACTCAGCTTCATCTTCGACGACGCAGAAGGAGCAACAATCATGAAGAAGATCGCGACCGGGGCGGCGGTACTCGCTGCCGCGGGGCTGTCCCTGGCCACGGCCGGCGCAGCCCTGGCCGGTCCCGCAGCGGACCCGGACTCCGTCATCAACGACCTCAAGTCCAACGGGTACCGAGTCATCATCACCAAGGTGGGGTCGGACCATCCGTCGCAGTGCACCGTTCAGGGAGTGTCACAGCAGTCTGGCGTTCAGAATGTGCAGCCGGGGCGCAACATGCGCAACCAGCCGACGACGGTTCCCACCGCAGGACAAAAGGTCGCGTACGTGACCCTGGCCTGCTAGCTACCCATGGGGTGGTGGCGACACCTGGTAGTGAGCGATCTGCCAACGATCCTCCTGTCGTGTCGCCACTATCCCGATGAGAACCGAGACCGCGGGTCGATGGTCGAATGAGAACTCGGCCCGCACGTATCCGAGTACCGCTAGCTCCCCCAGTAGGCGAGCTTCGGCGATGTCGTAGGTGACTCGCATGTCGCGCGGCTGCGCGGAGTAGTACTTCTCTACTCCAGCGCGCCCCACGCTGTACGGCTGAAGTCCTTGAAATATTGCATCTTCGGTGAAGACCGCGGCGATGGCCTCGGGTCGATGCGCGTCGACCCCTTCCTGCCACAGTGCGAGCAGCGGATTGAGTGTTGCGAGTGCTGTTGCGCGGTTGCCCATCTCAGTGCCCCGCGCTCTGGCCGCCATCAACGTGCAGAATTTCGCCTGTGACAACGGGGGCGGGCTCCAGATACAGCACGGCGTCTACGACATCTGAGGTTTCGCCGAGACGTCCTAGCGGGTGCAGGCTCGCCAGCGCGGCCAACGTTTCTTCGGAGGCGTCGTTGTGCATCGGCGTGCGGACAATGCCCAGGGCCACAGTGTTGATTCGGATTCCACGCGCCGCGTACTCGACTGCCAGTGACCGAGATGCCGCATTCAGTCCGCCCTTTGTCAACGCGGCCAATACTGACGGAACCTGCGAATTTGCCTGGTCGACGAGGCTTGTCGAGATGTTCACGATGTGCCCGCCGTCGCCTTGTTCAGTCAACACTTTGAGAGCCGCGCGAGCCTGGACCTGGCCATCTGTTGGGTACAGCATGCCGACCTGGAGGGGTTGCGTCTGCGTGCGCGAATCGTGGGGGCCGATCGGCTCTATGCGGTGGACGTGGGAACTGATGGGTCACCGGTAGATGTCGGGAGTGCGCTGGCTCTGGTCGATGCGGATGAGGCCAGCTGGGAGTCGTGGAATCGATTCGCGGAGCAGTTCGCGGACGAGATCGGCGCCCCGCTGGAGCGTGTCGGCGGCGGGGGTGTCACGGGCCCAACGTTTTTCGAGCACGTCCGTAGGTTGCGCAGGCCGGTCCTGGTGAACCCGAAGGGGCTCCAGACCCCGGTTCCACCCGGTCTGATCGCGCGCCCCATCGTCAATCCAACACCGTGTTGGACCTGGTCCTTGGTGCTCCGAGAAGACGAGGACAACCCGACCGTCCATGCGGTGGTTGATGCGCTGACTCGTGCGACGGGGCCACTCGGGCTCGACGGGGTATGGCTACCCAAGGATGACCCGTATAGTGCTGCGGGATAACGGTATTTGTTGAGAGTTATTGCAGTACAGCCTGATTCGACTCTCTGTTCGCGGATGAGGCTGGAGCGACCCGGTGCGCGCGAGCACAACATCCGGACGTGAAGTGGATTCAGAAGCGCAAGAGCCGGTTCGGTGGCCGGCATCATGGGTGAGCTGGCGGATTTTCGGTGTTGACCGCCCAGCCTCTGGAAAAGTGGTTGTCGCATCCAGTTTTATCCCGATGGAAGGCGTGTGCGACACGGAATGAAGTAGCGCGCAAGCCATCCCACAGAGTGGGACGAGCATCGCGAAAAAGGTGGGATGGGTAACAGAAATTTTCCTGCGTTAATACAAGAGATGCGCAGATGTATGGGAAAAGTGACCAATGTGGATAGCGCGCAGCAAATTACGAATGGAAGTCGGAAAGCATTCAACAAACCGACCATGTACTGCAGGTTTATTGGACTGGACGGACGGTTGCGCGTGCGCTACCGTAATCAGTAACCCGTTGGCGGAGAGTAATTCCCGCCATAATTACCAGCAAATATGACGCAAGCCACATATTTTGGTAGGTCGTCAAGCTCGTTGTTAGCGTCGCGTCCCATGTCTGATCTCGCTGCTTTGCTGGCGTTTATCCATCAGGTCTCGGGTACGCCGTACATCTCGGGCGGAGACTCCGCACGGGGCACCGACTGCTCCGGCCTGGCCTCTTGGGTGTCCAACGTCGCCACCGATCGCCCCGCGTTCGGTTCTCGGTTCAACACCGGGAACCAGGAGCGCGCGCTTCTCTCTCGTGGTTTCAAGTACGGCACCGCTCCTGGTGCACTGGTGATTGGCTGGAACGGCGGTCACACCGCTGTCACACTGCCGGACGGTACTGCTGTCTCCAGCGGCGAGGGCGGTGGCGTCAGGATCGGTGGTGGCGGCGCTTACCAGTCGCAGTTCAAGCGCCATATGTACCTGCCGATGGATGACGTGGACGGTGCTGAGGCCAGCCCGTTGGATGTGCCTGCCCATGCGGAGGGACCCGAGGTGATCCCCGTGTCGGTGTTAGCGCCGAATCCCGGGCAGGCACCCGCCGATCAAGCTCCCGTAGAAGCGGACTCTGTCGAGATCTAAAGGATTCTCAATCCTTAGGTGCCACCCCGCAATTGGGGTGCACCAGTGTTGTCGCTCACTCCTCCCGTTGGGCGGGAGAAGCTCCGCATCCGCTCATAGGGTTGTGGTTGCCTGGAACCATGAATGGCAATTCTGCTCCGCTACAAGGAAAGACCGTCATCGTCACGGGTGGCGCTCGCGGCCTCGGCGCGGCCTTCGCGCACCGGATTGTGTCGCATGGCGGCAGAGTCGTCATCGCCGATGTGCTCGATGACGATGGACGGCGGCTTGCCGCCGAGCTCGGTGAGTCCGCGCGATTCGCCCACCTGGACGTGACCGATGCCGACCAGTGGCGGGCGATGGTCGCGACCACACTCGCGGAGTTCGGTTCGGTTACCGGCTTGGTGAACAACGCGGGGATATCCAGCGCCTCGCTGGTGGCAGATGAGCCGCTTGAACACTTTCGCAGGGTGATCGATGTGAACCTCGTCGGTGTCTTCATCGGCATGCAGGCCGTTATCCCGCCGATGCGCGCACGTGGCGGTGGTTCGATCGTGAACATTTCCTCGGCCGCCGGCCTGGTCGGGCTCGCGCTCACCTCCGGCTATGGCGCGTCGAAATGGGGTGTGCGCGGTCTCTCCAAAGTCGCGGCTGTGGAGCTTGGGCCCGAGCTGATTCGGGTCAACTCCGTGCATCCCGGCGTCGTGTACACCCCCATGACGGCCCAGGCCGGATTTAAGGAGGGGGAAGGCAACATGCCCATCACCGCCATGGGCCGGGTGGGAACCCCCGATGAGGTGGCAGGCGCGGTCACCTATCTGTTGTCGGACGCCGCGAGCTACGTCACCGGGGCCGAGCTTGCCGTGGACGGCGGCTGGACGGCCGGCCCCACCTTGAAAACAATGATGGGGCAGTAGTTACGCACTTCCGTCGGGAGGTGGCGTGCCGGAATAATGCATCCGGTGAACCGCGTACTCGCGATCGGTATGGCGATGCTGGTGCTCGTCACGGTTGGGCCGCCCGCGGGATACGCCTACGCCGACCCGCAGTCGTGCGTCGCGGGGGACCCGGCCCGTCCCCAGGCGGAGTTGTTCGCGACCAGCAACACAGCGATCATCACCGACCCCGCAGATGGGCGCCTGCTGGATCCACTCGATGACTTCTCGCTGCAAGTGAGCGCGATGACCGTCCAGAACCTGGTGCTGCCCGTGCGGTCCACGCCGGTCGACGGTGTGTATTGGTCGCAGGACAACAACCGCATGACCTACGAGCGGTCGCGCGCCTTCGAACTTGCCTGCGTGGATCGCGATGATCTGCAACGCATCGGTGAGCAGGTGGGTCGGCAGTTCGGTCAGGAATCGGTGCTCACCTTCGAGTATCTGCCCGCGGGTGACGCAGGGATCAATGCCGTGGCCGTGGAGGTTCCGGGTGTCGACCGGGTGCGTTTTCACGACGCTTTGGCCGCGGACACGACTGCGCGCGAGGCGTTGGCCGGCGGGTCGGTGACCGAAGACGGGTGGTTGATCCTGATCGCGGATATCAAGGACGTGGACACCGCGCGAGGCCTGGTCGAGACCTCCGGTGCTCGTTGGCGGGACGCCACTATCCGGTACGGAAAGCGTGAGTTCGTGGAGCCGGCGCGGTGACGGGCTCTGTGAGGTTGCGCCGGTTGAGCTGCTACCAGGTATCGACGACAGATCTGCGCGGCGGCAATGGTTCTCGCATGGCCGCGGCGAATGTCGAGGCGATGAGCGATCGGGTCTCGGCCGGGTCGATCACGTCGTCGATCTCGAAGATCTGAGCGGCGTTGAGCGCCTTGGCATTCTCCTGTGCGGCGGCAGTGCCCTGACGCACGGCCTCCTCCCGGGCAGCTTCGTCGGGAATCGCCTCCAATTCCTTGCGCAGCCCCAGCCGCACCGCGCCCTCCAGGCCCATGGGCCCCAGATGCGCGCCCGGCCAGGCCACGGTCAGGAGCGGTTCATGCAGGCTGCCGCCCGTCATGGCTTGTGCGCCAAGGCCATACCCGCGGCGCAGGATGACCGAGACAAGCGGTACGCGCAGTGCCGCCCCGGCGACGAGCATGCGCGACGCACGCCGGACCAGCGCCTCGGCCTCCGCGGCGGGACCCACCATGTAGCCCGGGCAGTCGACCAGCGAGAGCACCGGCAAGCCGAAGGCATCGCACAGCTGCAGGAACCGGGCGGCCTTATCTGATGCGGCGGCGGTGATCGCTCCCGCCATCACCATCGAATTGTTGGCGAGGATGCCGATGGCGCGGCCCTCGATGCGTGCGAGGGCTGTCACCATCTCGGGTGCGAACTTCTCCCGCAGGAACGTCACCGTGCCTTCATCGGCCAGCGTCTCGATGATGGGCGCCACCGGATAAGCACGCCGCGCACGCTCGGGAATCATTGTCCGCAAGACGGTCTGGTCGGCTGCGTGCCCTGGCTCTGTTGCCCCCTGGAAGTATCCGATGAGCCGTTTGGCGATGGCGACAGCCTGCTGCTCGTCGTCGACGACCACATCGACCACACCATTGGGGGATTGCACCGACAACGGCCCGACCTCATCCGGATGCACCTCGCCGAGCCCTCCGCCGGCGATCATGGCCGGGCCTCCCATGCCGATCGATGTGTCCTTGGTCGCCACGATCAGATCCGAGCAACCCGCGATAACGGCATTGCCCGCGAAGCACCGGCCCTTGACCACTGAGATGCGCGGCACCACTCCCGACAGTGCTGCCCACAACTTGAACGCGCGGACGTCGAGCATCGAGACCACGGGATAGTCGGTATCGCCGGGACGTCCGCCGCCGCCCTCGGCGAAGAACACCGTCGGCAGCTTCATGCGTTCGATGAGATCGAACAGCCTGTCCTTTTTGTGGTGCCCGAGCGCGCCCTGCGTTCCGGCCAGCACGGTGTAGTCATAGGACAGCACGGCGCAGGCGCTGCGGTCTGCGCCGAACATCTCACCGTTGACTCGTGCCGTCCCGGCGACGAGGCCATCGGCGGGTGTGCGGGCGATCAAGTCGGCGATGTCACGCCGCCCACGTTGTGCGGCGATGGCGAACCGCCCGTACTCCACGAATGACCCCGCATCCACCAGATCGGCGATGTTCTCGCGTGCGGTCCGACTGCCGGTCGCATGTCGGCGGGCAACCGCATCGGGGCGGGCCGCGTCCTCGGTAAGCGCACGTCGTCTCAGTAGCTCGGCGTGGTCCGGGCGCAACGGTTCATCAGCCATGGTCCGAACTCTTCCATAACGCCCCGAAACTCTGCGGGAACTTTTCCTCACGATGATTCGACCACTCCACCGGTGCCCTTGATGGGCAGCGAGCGCTAGAGCAGTCAAAGGAGATGCGCAGTGGACTTGGTCACCATGCTCGGGATGCCGGGGGACGCCCTTCGGGCGACGCGGGACGACTGGCGGGGGTCGCTCACCGACGTGGTGCGGCAGGCCTTCGCGTTGCACTTCGACCGCAACGGGTTCTATCGCGCCCAGTGCGACGCCGTCGGCCTCACCCCTAATGACATTCGCGACTGGGCTGACCTGCAGCGCATCCCCCTGCTTCCGGTCAGCATGTTCAAACAGGCTGGCGCGCATGTGCTCATGACCTGTGGGCTTGAGGATGTCGAGATTGAGATCCGGTCCACCGGCACGAGTGGTGTGCCGTCGGTGGCGCGACGCGATGCGATGACGGTGACCCGGGCGTCCGTGGGAATCTTCGGCGGATATCGGGACTTTTTCGGTATCTCTCAAGGTGCGGGGCTATTCCTGTGCCCGTCCACCGCCGAGGTGCCCGAGATGGGCATGGTCAAGATCTTCAATCTTCTCACCGGCATGCTCGACGATCACCGCTACATCGTGCGCGAATACTCCTTCGATCCTGAAGAGGCGTTGGCGCAGCTGCGGAGCTGGGAGGGGAGGATGACCCGGCACCTGATCGGCCCACCGTTCATCATCGCCCGATTCCTCAAATACCTCGAGCTCGAAGACATTCCGCTGACCCTGGACCCCGATTCGCTGATCATCATGCTCGGGGGCTGGAAGCAGTACACCGGAAACTCCATCAGCCGAGATGATTTCAACGAGAAGGCGCAGCGCGTGCTGGGCATCGACCGAACCCGCATCCGCGACATGTACGGCATGATCGAGTCCAACATGCTCGCCATCGAGTGCGAGCATCAGCGCAAGCATGTGCCGCCGTGGTGCTACCTCTCTATCCGAGACGTCACCGACGCGACCGTCGAGCTTGAACCCGGTAAGACCGGCGGGATAGCGATCCTTGACGCATTGAACACCGCGTATCCCGGTTTCCTGCTCTCTGACGACATCGGTGAGGTCGACGAGGGCGATTGCCCCTGCGGCCGCACCGGTCAAACCGTGAAGTTCCGGCGGCGCCGTCAGGGCGCCGAACTGGGTTGCTGCGCTGTGAGTATCGAAAAATACATCGACTCAAGGGAAGTCGTCGCCGAGTGTGAGCTGGTACCCGCCGGAGCCTCGTCGCAAGGGTCGGGCGCCTAGTGCCACGGTTCAGTCCGACGGTGGTCGACCACTTCACCAACCCACGCAACTCGGGCCGTCTGGCGCAGGTCGATGCGACCGCCTTCATCGGTAACCCGGTGTGTGGGGACCAGATCCTGTTGACCGCGCAGATCCGGGAGGAGGTCGTGAGTCAGGTCGGATTCGAGGCTTACGGATGCTCGGCTTCCCTGGCGGTCGCGTCCATCCTCACCGAGCGGCTCGCCGGTATGTTGGTGGAAGCGATCGCGACGATCGAAGCGACGCAGGTCGCCGATTGGTCGGGGGGCCTCTCGCCGGAACAGCAGCATGTCGCAGCCCTCGGTGCCGACGTCGCGCAACGCCTAGCCAACAACTACCGCAACGGAATTGACGAAGATGTCAGCACCCTCCCTGGAACTTAGTCCACCCACGCAGGCGGCGCCGTCCGAGATCTACTTGGACTATGCCGCGACCGCGCCCCTGCACCCCCGGGCCGCCCAGGCGATATTGACCGGACACCGGCTGGTCGGCAATCCGTCGAGCCGCCACGGCGCCGGACGTGATGCCGCCGATGCCCTGACCGATGCCCGACAGACCATCGCTGCGCTGTTCGGAGCCGATGCCGAGGAGGTGGTACTGACCTCCGGTGGAAGTGAGGCAAACACCCTGGCGTTATGGGGAACCTTTGCCGCCGTGGGATTTCGGGGCCACCTCGTGACTTCGTCCATTGAACACCCGGCCGTCGTGGCGAACGCATATGCGCTGCAGGACTTGGGGGTGGACGTGACCTTCGTGGATCCGGCAGCGACGGGACATGTCGACGCCGGGGATGTCGCTCGGGCGCTGCGCCGCGATACGGTGCTGGTCTCGGTGATGCACGCAAACAACGAGACCGGCGCCATTCAGCCTGTCCGGGAAATCGCCGACTCCGTCATGCGAGCGGGCGCCGCGTTCCACGTGGACGCCGTGCACACGGCAGGCAAGCTCGACTTGACAAGCCTTGGGGCCACGATGATCTCGGTGTCGGCGCACAAGTTCGGTGGCCCACGCGGAATGGGTGCGCTACTGGTACGGCGCGGACACCAGCTGTTGCCGGTCATGCGCGGCGGACCGCAGGAGAACCGGCTGCGTGCGGGCACAGAGAACGTGCCGGGCGCACTCGGCATGGCCGCCGCGGCTGATGTATGTCTGCGCACGGCGTCGATGGGATACCGGCTGGGCATGCGAGATCGGCGCGAGCAGCTGATCGATGGGCTTCGCCCGCTGGGCGGTGTGCATCTCAACGTGACCGAACCGGTACTGGAGGAGACCGTCAGCGTGCGCTTCGTCGGCATTCGCGCCGACACGCTCGCCGACGATCTCGACATGCACGGCATCTACGTATCCACCGGATCGGCGTGCCACGCCGGGGAAGACTCGGTTTCTCATGTGCTGCAGGCGATGCGGCTGACCGAGGACCAGGCGCGGGGCACGGTGCGATTCTCGATGGGGCCGGACGTGTCGCCCGAGGACGTCGAGAGGGTCATCGCGGTCACCACCCGGGCCGTGCAGAGGCTACGTGTCGTGGCAGGCGGGATGGTCCGATGATCGTCGCCGTCAAGAACCTTGTCGCCGAGCGTGCCCGATTTGTCCTCTCGGTGATCGGCGTCGCCGTCGCGGTGATCCTGGTGCTGGTGATGTCCGGCATTTTTGTGGGCACCACGAATCAAGTCACCACTTACATCGACCACTCCAAGGGGGCGGTGTGGGTAGTTCAGCCCGGGGTTTCCCAGATGTTCCGTGCGGTGTCGTGGCTGCCGGGCGACGGCAAGGACCGGTTGCTCAAGGTTCCCGGTGTGCAGTCGGCGGAGCCGATCCTCGGCCTGCCATCTGATTTCGTGCACAACGGCGGCCATACCGCGTACTTCGTCGTCGGATACGACACGGCCACCGGTGTCGGAGGCCCGTGGTCATTGTCGGAGGGCCGTAACGTGAGTGGATCCGGCGAGGTCGTACTTGATCGAGTGCTGGCCAAGAAGAACAAGATTCACGTCGGTGACACGGTGCAGCTCGTGGACGGTGATTTCACGGTGGTGGGTTTGTCCAACCAGACCGCCGCCGTGGGCAACTTCTACGCATTCATCGCGCTGCCGGACGCTGCCCACCTCCTGCGCGCGGGAAATCGCGTGTCCTACTTACTGGTTCATCCTGCCGAAGGATTCACCGCCGATCAGGTCGCGGACTCGATCCGAAAGGCGACTCCCGGGATGGACGCGCTCACCTCGGCCACTTTCGCCGAGAACAGCCGGGCGATTGTCATCTCGATGATCGGGCGGCCACTGAAGACGATGATCGGGATCGCCGCGCTGGTTGGGGTGGCGCTCGTGGGGTTGACCGTTCTTGCGGTGACCACCGAGCAGATGGGTGATTTCGGAGTGCTGCGCGCATTGGGTGTTCGTCCGGCGCAGTTGTGCGGCACCGTGATTACCCAGGCCGTCCTGATCGCCGGACTCGGATACCTGTTGGGCGCGGGTGTCACCTATGGGGTGCAGTTCCTGGTGAAGGATCGGCTGGGTGACGTCACGGTGGAGGTCACTCCCACCATGCTCGCCGCGATGGCGGCGGCCACCGTTGTCATGGCGATCATCGGATCACTGATTCCTGTCCGGCGAGTGACACGGATCGACCCTGCTCAGGCCTTCCGGAGGTGATTTCGATGAATCCTGTTCTGCAACTGGAGAATGTTGAGCATCAGTACGGCAGCGGCGACGCGGCGGTGCGCGCTCTGCGGGGTCTGGATTTGACGGTCAAACCCCACGAGGTGGTGCTGGTTGTCGGTCCCTCGGGCGGAGGTAAGACCACCGCACTTCTCGTGATGGGACTGTTGCTGACCCCGGGCTCGGGGCGCGTGCGGATCGACGGCCAGGACGTCGGTGAACTCGGCGAGCGAGAACGAGCGCGGATCCGATTGGAGCGCTTGGGCTTCCTATTTCAGGAGTACAACCTGCTCAACGCGTTGACCAGTGCGGAGAACGTGGCACTGCCATTGCGTTATGCCGGTGTCAAGAAGGAGTCCGCTGTCGCGCGGGCCAAGGAACTGCTGGCCGAGCTGGGGTTGGCGCACCGGACCAACCACCGCCCGCCGGCGCTTTCGGGAGGCGAGAAACAACGTGTGGCGGCAGCCAGGGCGCTGGTTGCGCGCCCCGGGCTGGTACTAGCCGACGAGCCGACCGCGAATCTGGATTCGGCCACCGGCAAGAAGGTGGCCGAGCAACTTGCGGACGCCGCGAGGACTCAAGGGGCGGCGGTGGTCATCGTGACGCACGATCTGCGCCTCACGGGAATCGCTGATCGTGTGCTGCACCTTGAGGACGGCGTGCTGCTGGAGAAAGAGGAAGAATGACTGAAACCGTTGTGCTGCCAAATGATGCGGAAATCGTCGATGCGCTCCGAGATGCCCTGACTCGGCTGCTTCCACCGGAAGATCTGACGCAGGTCGATCTCGACGCGGTGGATGCCGATTCTCCGCTACTCGCGTTGCCCGTCGACTCCGTGGTGCTGATGGCGTTGATGAACGAGCTGGAGGACAGGTTCACGGTCTTCATTCCGGAAGAGGAAGCCTTCGCGTTCACGGTGGTGGGCGATATCGGAGCGTTCATTCGTCAGCGCCTTAGCGATAAGGCGAAACGCCGCGAACAGGCATGAGTGATATTGCGATTCGTCAGCATGTGGAGACGAACGCTCCGGCCATGGCGTCCGGTGCGATCGACTACGCCATGCTGCTGGGCTCGGAGCTGGAGCAGATCGACTTCTATGACTCTCGTAGCCACCTGTACACCCTTCCTGCGGTAAATCTGGTTCTTACCACGCGAATTCGTGCCGCAGCGCTGACCGCACGGGGCCTTCACCGTGGCGACCGGGTGGCCATGATCGCGGCGAGTGACGAGGAGTACCTGACCACGCTGCTGGCAGTGCTGTTGCTGGGTGCGGTGCCGTGCGCGATCGCACCCCCGCCGACTCCGGCGCGGCCCGATTCCGCGGGTGTGGCGCACCTGGGTGCGGCACTGGGGGTGCTGAACCCGGCCATGGTCATCGCGCAACCCCGGGTGGCGATGGCGGTTGTGCACCCGGTAGTCGTGACGTACGACGAGCTGAGCGATGCCGACCCGATTGACTTGCAGCGGTGTTTGCGGCCTGCTCCCGGCGATATCCACCACATCCAGCTGACCTCCGGATCGACCTCGGCTCCCAAAGCGGTGCTGTTGACGCATGGCAATGTGGTGCACAATGCCAGCACAATTGCTTATGGCACAAGGGCTTTACGCGGACGTGACCGGGTATTCAGCTGGCTGCCGTTCTACCATGACATGGGGTTCATACAGGTGCTGGCGGCGCTGCTCTACGGCCTGCGGGTCGGGGTGATGACCCCGATGGGATTTCTGCGGGATCCGATGTCCTGGCTACGGCACATGTCCCAGCACGGGTCGACACACACCGCAGGCCCGCCCTTCGCGTATCGGGCGGTATCGGAGGCGATCTCACGCGGTGGAGCACCCGCAGACCTGGACTTGTCCGCGCTGCGGCACGCCTACGTCGGAGCGGAGCCCATTCCGCTCTCGGTGCTGCGCGAGGTCACCGAACGACTTGCACCGCTGGGGATGCGGACAGATGTGTTGGTGCCGTGCTACGGCATGGCTGAAACGGTGCTCGCGACAACCGTTGCGCTGCAACCTTGTGCGCCCGATGTGTCCTCCTTCGGCAGGGTGCGGGTTGGTAGCAGACCGGACGATCACCAGCCTGTCGTGTCCTGCGGACAGGTGGTTGATGGCTTGGAACTTCGGATCGTCAGCCCGGACGGCGCGCTATCGCCCGACGGTGCGGTGGGTGACATCCAGGTGCGCGGGCCGTCGGTGATGTTGGGCTACTTGACCGCAGACGGTCGGGTCGCCACGCCCGCAGATGGTTGGCATGACACCGGCGACCGAGGCTTTCTGGCCGAGGGTGAACTGTTCGTGGTGGGCCGTCATAAGGAGATGCTCATTGTGCGCGGCCGCAACTTCCCGCCCTACGACATCGAGCGGGAGATCGACGGCATATGCGGCGCCGGTGGCTTTTCGGTTGTCTTCTCCCTGCGCGATGAAACGCGTGCCCGCGAGTCGGTGATCGCCGTCGTCGGAACCCGGGCGGCGGCCGACGAGCATGAGGAACTTCGCACCCGCATCGCCGGTGGGGTCCGCGCAGCCTTCGGGTTCTCCCTCGACGAGGTGGTGCTGGTGCCGGCCCGGACAATTCCCCGGACCACGAGCGGGAAACGTCAGCGACTCACGGTGCGTGAGGCGTATCGGGCCGGCTCGCTCAGCTAGGTGTCAACGCCGAACAGCTTTGCGCCATTGCGGTAGAGAACATCGCGCATCCAGCCGTCGTCGATCCCGGGCAGGGCCCGCAGCGCGGTAATCGCCTCGGCATATCCGTAGGGGATGTTCGGGAAGTCGCTGCCGAAGAAGATCTTGTGTCCTAGATCCATAAGCCGTGGGTAGGCAGATTCCGGAAAGGGCGCCTTCTCGTTGGAGAACGCGGTGAAGGCCATGGTGGTGTCGAGACGTACCTCGTCGTACCCCGCGGAGATATCGAGGAAGTCGGAGTACTCGGGCATACCCATGTGCGCGACGATCAGGCGGAGTCGCGGGAACTGCTTCAGCAGCACCCGGATTGGCTCTGGCCCGGTGAATTCTCCGGGCGCCGGGCCGGACCCGCAATGGATCACCACCGGAACTCCGGCGTCCTGGAGAAGACCCCACACCGGGAGGAGTAGCGGATCAATGGGAGAGAACGCGCCAACCTGAATGTGGACCTTGAAGATGCGGGCTCCCGCCTCGATTGCCTCGCGCACATAGTCGAGCGCATCGGATTCGGGAAAGAAGGTTGCGGTGTGGAGGCAGTCGGGGGTCTGCGCCGCGAATTGAGTCGCCCACTGATTCAGCCAGGCAGCCATCTGCGGCTTGTGCGCATAGATCAACGAGGTGAAGCGGAGCACTCCGAACTCCCGCAGCGTCTGCACCCGCTGGGACTCCTCGGTGCGGTAGGTGATCGGCCAGGGCCGTCCGATGAGCGGTCCGGCCGAGTCGAAGTAGGCCCACACCTTGTCCATGACCGATTTGGGCATGAAGTGGGTGTGCACATCCACGATCCCGGGGATGTCCAGCTCCTGCCAGATCTGTCTGACGGGCGCGGGGTCGAACGCTGATGCGGGCATAGACCTATCTATATCAATCGATCTACCCAGCGTGGCACGGGCCCGGAAAGATACCCCCTAGGGGTACTTGCCAAGACTTGGTGTCCGCTGTTACGTTCGGCATGTCAGATACCCCTATGGGGTATAGAAAGGAATGGACGAAATGTCGGCGACGGATACCTACGACTGGAATCTCAAGGGCGATTGGTTCGACGTGTGCAGCTGCAAGCTGCCCTGCCCGTGCAGCTTTGCGCAGGAACCCACACACGGGGACTGCCTTTTCACCTTGGTGTGGCATGTCAGCGAAGGCCATTGGGGTGACGTTGAGTTGAGCAATCTGGGCGTGGTCGCTCAGGGCGAGTTCAAGGGGAACATGTGGATCGGTGACCCGGACGCGACGATGAAGCTGATGTTCTACATCGATGAGTCCGCGGATGCGCGTCAGCGCATCGCGCTCGAGCGGATCTTCACCGGTAAAGAGGGCGGCTGGCCCGCGGAGTTCGCAAGCCTCATCGAGGAGCTGCGCGGTATCGAGTACGTCCCGATCAACTTCGACAAGGCCGACGATCTGGCGAGTTGGGGTGCCCAGATCCCCGGCAAGGTGGATCTTCGCGTCGAGGCCCTGACCGGCCCGACCGCCGACCCCAGTCGTCGAGTCACGACGGCGAACGCACCAGGAGCGGAAGTGGGGCCAGGTCAGGTCGCGACCTGGGGTGTGGTCAAGAAGGACCACTCCGTCGGGTTCGAATGGTCACACGAGCATCGCGGCGAGTCGAGCAAGCACTTCCCGTTCGATTGGCGTCCTGACGGCAAGGTTGAGGTTGTGTCAGAGGAGTTGGAATCGGCACAGCAGGGTGGATGCTGCTGCTCGGACTGAGCGGATCGGCGGCCGCGTCGGGGACAAGCTCTGCGCGGCCGCCACAGCCCTCCGGGAATGAACTCGGGTGCGGTGGGACTTCAATAGACACGTGAACATCGACCTCACTGGTAAAACCGCGTTAGTCACTGGGTCCACGCAGGGCATTGGACTGGAAATCGTTCGACAGCTCGCCGCCAGTGGTGCGCGGGCCGTGGTGAATGGCCGCTCGCAGCACCGCGTCGATGCGGCCGTTTCCGAGATTGGGCTTCAGAACGGCAGTGTCATCGGAGTCGCGGCGGATGTTTCCACTGCCGAGGGAGTCGAAGTGCTCCGCGAGCAGCTCCCCGAGGTGGATATTCTGGTCAACAATCTGGGCATCTTCGGTGCCGTACCAGCACGTGAGATCACCGACGAACAGTGGCGGAACTACTTCGAAGTGAACGTGCTGTCCGCAGTGCGCCTTATCCGGGCGTACTTGCCGGGAATGATCGAGGCCGGATGGGGCCGCATCATTCAGATAGCCAGTGACTCAGCGATTGTCATTCCGCAGGAGATGATCCACTACGGGGTCTCCAAGACCGCGTTGTTGGGGGTCACGCGTGGCTTCGCGAAAGATGCCGCCGGCTCCGGGGTGACGGTCAACTCGGTGATCGCCGGGCCCACGCACACGGCCGGCGTCGAGGACTTCGTCTATCAGCTTGTCGACAAGTCGCTGCCCTGGGATGAGGCGCAGCGTGAATTCATGAAAAAGCATCGGCCCCAGTCACTACTGCAGCGTTTGATCGAACCGGTGGAGATCGCCAACCTGGTCGTCTACCTCAGCTCCGCATTCGCGTCCGCCACTACGGGCGCCGCGGTTCGTGCCGACGGCGGGTACGTGGATTCGATCCTGCCCTAGCGGCCACTGCGCGTTGTGGAGAGCGTTTCGTCAATATCCAGAACAGAGACGAGAGTGCGCACCCACCACCGTCGCTGTTGGCGGCCTCGACTCGCGTCTGGTTCGAGAATGCCGGCGCTGCGGCGAAATGCCGCTCCGTAAGCAGCTTCGGTGGCCAGCGCCTGATGCAGAGCGGCGACGGCAAGACGGGTGTCCTCGCGGGGCGGTCGGCGACCGAGGGATGGCTTCCGGGCAGCATGCAGGGTGTCGACGACGGGATTGAGTAGGCCTGCACCGTCATCGCGCCACCCTGCAGCGTGAAGGGCGATGGCCAATTCTCCGTAGCCGTCTTCGTAGACATCTGCGATGCAGTCCACCAACTCAGACACCTGTGCTCCGCGACTTACCCAGTCGTGGGTGGCGTTGGCGACTGCATCGCGGATCCGGGTACCGCCGTGATGCAGCAGTGCCACGAGCAGACCGTCGCGGTTCTTGAAATGGTGAGCAACACCCGCATCGGTCATGCCGACTCGGGTGGCAACGGCGCGCACCTCGACGGCGTGCGGACCGGACTCGACGAGAAGCTCCTCAGCGGCTTTGAGTATCAACGACTTCGCCTCATCGGGGTGTCGGCGAGTTCGAGGCTGACTCATACGGTCAAGTTTACCTTGACATCTCAAAGTATTGGTTTTACCTTGAGGCTACAAGGTATAGCGCGTCGAATGGAGGGTTCAGTGATGCTGACGTTCGAGGAGAAACTGCCGGGTGTTGGCGAAGGCATCTCGCTGCTACCGCTTTTTCGGGGCGTATGGCGCGTGGCTCGGTACGTAGTGCTGCCCACCACGCCGGTCGGTACGCGCGTTGTCATCGAAATTCCGGACGGCAGACTGGAGGGGCGGGGGATTTCCGCGCAGACTCTGGGTGGCGCGAATGCCGATTGGTTCGTTATCGGGCCGGACGGGACTGGCACCGCCGATTATCGAGGAACCATGCAGACCGCGGACGGCGCGGCGATCTACATCCACGGCCATGGCCGCTGCGATATGTCAGCGGGCTTTGCGGCTGGAGCGGTCTTGCGTGGACATGCACATTTCGAGACCGGCAGCGACCAGTACCGCTGGCTGAACAAGGTGCACGCGGTGTTCCGTGGCGTTGTCGTCGGTGACGGCTCGGCGGGCAAGGGTGTGTACCACGACGAGTACTTCGAGGTCCGCTGATATTGGGTCGGTCTCGTCGCTGTTCTCCCGAAACACCAAAGGGCCGCTTCCGTAGGCTGATTCGGAAGCGGCCCTTGGTCTTTGGCGGGCTAGTTGATGCCGCCGATGAACTGACCGCTGGCTGGCGGGGTGTAGCGCATCTGAGGACCGGAGTTGTTCATCGTGTACTGACCGGTGCCCAGCCGAGCGTGGTCCCGGTTGTTACCCCCCGAGCCGTTATTACCTGCGCCGGCGACGACGGCGGAGGTGGGGGAGGCGGTCAATTCGATGGCGGCGAAGCTTGGCACCAGGATCGCGAGACCGATGCCGGCCGCGGCGACAACGCGGCTTGCGTTAGTGGAGATTGCCTTCGAGGTTGCGGTGATGGCGGTCATTGTGTCTGCGCTCCAATGCTTTTGAAGATCTACTTGCGATGCTTCTAATAACGTGAGCACTATCTGTTGCCATCCGCGATGGCCTGTGACAAGTCAGTCAACCCGGCGCGGAATATTCGGGGGCACAGGCCTGTTCGATAAAGTTGGACAACCGAATACGCAAAACGCGGACTCCCACGGCCATATGACCGAGGGTGGTCCGCGTTCGCGTACTTGGCCCTATTTCAGTTGTGCGTGGGGCAGGAGATGTCGACATACACCGTCGAGAAGGCGGTGGCACCGCTAAGCCCCTCGACGCCGGTCACCACACACTGCGACAGCGGTGCGTCGGCGATGCCGTTCAGCTGGACCGTGTAACCCTGCGCCTGCAGCTGGTTCACGGTGTCCGCGGCGGACGACCCGCCTCCGGCGGAGGCTGACGCCTGCGCGCTGAACGCAAACGAAGCCACGGCCATCGCTCCGAGCGCGGCGAGTGCCACCAAGAACGAAACCGCTGACCGGATGGCCGACCGGGTGAATGAAGTGATCTGGGTGTTCATGGCGGTTCCTTCCACCGTCCGAAAATTCTAACGTTTAGAGGAACCATCAACCATTAGATGGTATTTCCTCTTCACTGTTAGATAGGCCACATGGTTACATGTGGCACTATCCATTAGGAGAGATACAGTCGTGGCATGGAAACGAGCACGTCGGTCACCATCGCCGCCATCCTCGGTGAACCGCTGCCCGTGGAACTGATGAACACGGTTCGCGGTGGACGCGGGGAGGTTCGGGATGCACTGGACGGCGACGAGCTGGTGTGCGCATGGCTCAATGCGATGGCGGATCGGATCCTGGCCGAATCGGGTGCCCACACGATTGCCTTCTCATTGGAGGATGCGCAGTTCGTCGCCGGTGACCTGCGGGCCCTGCGCGACGCGTTACGGTGCCTGGCAGCCGAGGTCACCGAGGATCCGAGACCGCCGACGTCCGGGATGACGCACAGTCAGGCCGTCGCCACGATCAATACGCTCGCTCGTGCACGGGCGGAGTTGGTGTGGCCGGCGGACGGCGAACCCAGTAGGGCGGCTACCGCACGCGGATCGCAGGCACGGTTGACCGTCGGGTTGATCGCTCATCAGGCCGTCGACCTCTTCGGTGGCCCGGAACGTCACCAGCTGCGTGCCTGCCTGGCGTCACACTGCGTGCTCTACTTCGTCAAGGAGCACCCGCGGCGGGAATGGTGCACGCCGAAATGCGGTAACCGCGCTCGGGTGAAGCGGCATTACGACCGCCAAACCGTGGCGGGCTCCTAACCGTTATCGGTGACCGCGCGCCGTTTCTCCAGGAACAGCTTGGCGGCGGTCGCGGCGGCCGGGACGGTCGACAAGATGGCGACCACCAGGATGATGACGTCCAGGTGCTCGCCGACGAAGGCGACGTTGCCCAGGAAGTAGCCGACCGTCGTGAGTCCGACACCCCATGCTGCGCTGCCGATGGCGTTGTACAGCAAGAATTTTGGATAACGCATCCCGGACATGCCGGCGATGACCGGGGTGAAGGTGCGCACCACGCCGATGAACTGGGCAACCAGCAGTGTCTTGGGTCCGTGCTTATCGAAGAACTCGCGTGAAGCGGTCAGATACCGCTGCTTGAAAAAGCGAGCATCTTCCTTCTTGAACAGCGCCGGACCTAGCCGGCGCCCGATGAAGTACCCGCATTGGCTGCCCAGCAGTGCGGCCACCGCGGCGCAAGGAGCCAGCACTTGGATCGAGACAGGTGAGTTCGGCTGGGCAGCAATCAGTCCTGCGGAGAACAACAGGGTGTCGCCGGGCAGAAACGGAAACAACAAGCCGGTCTCGATGAAGACGATGACCATGACCCCGGCCAGTACGGCGCCGCCGAACAATCCGCCCGCGCCCAGCCAATACATCGGATCCATGACGTCCGCGGGCGCCAGACCCATGTCCATGGCTGGAAGCTAGCCACGGAACATTGCTGGACGGGAAACAACACGAGAACCCCGCCTGGCGCGCTCACGGTCGGCCGGCATTCCGGCATGGCGGATGGGCGGCAACCGGGCGAATACTCTCGACGTACGGAGGTTCGCGGAATACCGTGGCCAGCATGGCTCGCACCACCTTCAGTGTCGCGACGTTCAACATGTACAACCTGCAGGACGCGGACACACCGCTCTACCCCACCTCGAAGCCATGGACTCCCGAGGAGTTCAAGCGCAAGACCGAATGGGCAGCATGGCAATTGGGGATCATCGGGGCGGACGTGGTCGGGCTGCAAGAAGTGTGGAGCAAGAGTGCGCTGGATGCTGTTCTTGCGGTGGACCCACAGGGCCTGGCCGACGAATACGACGTCCTGGCCACACCTGCGACGGGAACCTCCATCACCTGCGCTGCGCTGGTTCGTAAGGGCCTGTTGACCGGAAAACCCAGATGGATAACCGACTTCCCCAAGGCTGTGCGCCTTGAGTCCAGGGACGATCCCGGGGACCCGCAGGCACCCGTCATCGACGTCGCGATCAAGAGCTTCTCCCGGCCCGTGTTGAACTTCCAGGTTCAGCTGCGCGACGACGAACCTGCCACGGAAGTTTTTGTGGTGCACCTCAAGTCGAAGCTGCCCACGCAGATCAGCAAAGAAGCCTGGTACAGGAAGTCCTCGGCGACGTATCGGCCACATCAACAGGCTCTGGGTGACGGGATCTCAACCATTCGCCGAACTGCCGAGGCGGTGGCCGTGCGGGTGCTGCTCAACGGCGTCATGCGCGACACGGAGACTCCGGTCATCGTGCTGGGAGACATGAACGACGGAAAAGAGAGCAACACGGCGAACATCCTGACCAGCCAGCCACGCTATCTCGTTGGAGATTCTCAGGGCGGCAGCGACTTTGGTCTTTACTCGGCGCAGACGTTGCAGGAGTATCGGGACACCCGCGACGTGTACTACACCCACGTACATCAAGATCTGCGGGAGTCACTCGACCATGTGCTGGTCAGCGAGCAGTTCTACGACCACAGCCGTAAACGTGTGTGGCTCTTCGATGGTCTACTGATCAACAACGACCATCTCAACTTCGAGAATCACCGACAGACCGGTACCGGGGACCACGGCATCGTCAGGGTGACCTTCAAACACGACCCCGTGAAGTGACTGTCACGACACGCTGAGAACTCGCCGGTCGCCCAGTGGACTCGCCAGTGGCACGGTGAGGCTGCCCTGGACGGCGATCAGGATGCACGCCTTGCCGACGGCCTCCGGCGGCGTGCCGCCGTGCAACGCGATCTCTACGGCGTCATCGGTTTCGCGGACGGTCGCGTGTACGCCGTGGCACTGTGGAGTGCCGCTGGTGAAATGGACGATCACGGCATTGCCGTCCGGGGAGCGACTCCAGGCGTCGAATGTCATCGGACGGCTGCCGAGGACTCGCGCATCGTCCTCAAATACGACAGATGAAGCGGCGGGGGGAATCTCCGTCGGGGTGGTGGCCGAGGTATCGGCCGCTGCCCGCGGCGTATCGAGCCCACGATCTCCACAGCCCGCGAGGAGGACGAGGGACAAGACTGCCATCACCACTGTGCGCATGTCCCCACGGTAGGCCCCGGTCAGGCTATGTGGTGATCGGCGGCGAGAGCAGGGTACGGACCTCGTCGTCAGAGACCTGGTGGAAGTCCTCGTAGGCATCGCCCACCGCCTGGAATCGGGAGGGACATGACGCGACCACGAAATCGTCTACAAGCGAGTCGAATCGGTGGAACGCCGATCGGGGGGCAACGGGAACGGCCGCCACCACCCGAGCGGGCGATTTTCGCCCGATCGCTAGCAATGCGACGCGCATCGTCGCACCGGTGGCAACGCCGTCGTCGACCAGAATGACCGTCTTGTTTTCGATTTCGATGCTGCGGTGACTCAGGTAGAGCTGTTCGCGTCGGACCAGCTCACGACGTTCATGGGCGGTCACCTCCCTGAGCTGTTCCGGGCTGATTCCCATCGCGCGCACTATGTCCTCGTCGATGACCACCTCGCCGCCGCTGGCAATGGCACCCATCGCGTACTCCTCGTGTCCGGGAACGCCGAGCTTGCGCACGACCAGTACGTCCAGCGGGGCACTCAGGGCTGTTGCGATCTCTCGTCCCACCGGAATTCCGCCACGTGGTAGCGCGAGCACCACCACGTCCCGCATCTTGTATGGCGCAAGGATGCTCGCCAGTACGCGGCCGGCGTCCTGGCGATCACTGAACATCCGATACGTGCGTGACATGTGCGGGTCTTGGGCTCGTGCTCCGAATACCTCCATCTTCCAACGGTGATGTCGTGCTGACAACAGCCACCCGCTGCACGGCCTCGAACAGCCGGCTGCGGATGGCCGACGCCGAATGTGGGAGCCACACCGCCTGCACTGGAGCCAATGGGGGATCTGCGATCTCGAGGACTCGCACCTTGCCGTTGTAGACGACGCCGGGGTCGTCGGTGACGAACGCGCAATGATCGGGGTGTGCGAGCACCGCCGTGTACGGCGGGGTGCCCTGCACCGGATTGACCAGTAGTTGGGGCTCGAAACCGCTTCGGCGGCAATGTGAAACCAGTAAGTCTGTGTAGAACGAGTGGCGGGGCGGTGCCCACACCACAATGGGATAGTCCGCGATCTCGGTGATATCGATCCGATCGCTGGCGGCCAGGGGGTGGGACCGTACGACCGCGATGCGCAGCGGCTGATAGTGCAGAGTGTCGGTGGCCAGGTCGGTGGGCATATCTACCCCGCGGCGTAGCGCCAGGTCGAGTGAGCCGTCCAGGAGGCCATCGCGCATGGTGCCCGGGAAGACCTGGCGGACGGTGATCGACAGTGTGGGGTCGGCGATGACCGCCGGCTCGATGATCCGGTAGACCTCCTCGCTGGATATCGCAGGAGAGTGCCCGATGACAAAGGCCCGCTGAGGATTCGAGAAGTTACGTGTCGTATTGGCCAGCACACGTATTCCGGCGAGGAGCGGCCTTGCGCCGGTGTACAGCTCATGGCCGGCGGCGGTCAGTTGCAGACTGCGTTGCGCGCGCGAGAACAACTCGACGCCGAGGTCGCGTTCCAATTGACGTATGGCCGACGACAGCGCCTGCTGGGTGATAAACAGTTCCGCCGCGGCGGTGGCCAGTGTCGGGGCCTCTGCGGCCACGACGAACTGAAATAATCGCCGGGAATCCAGCAAGTCGGCCAGCGAACTACCTTCGACTGTCGCGCTCATCTGCAATGACAACTCCTACTTGTGCTTATACAAGAATAATGTGGTTTCTCCTTGTGTTAACTCAACCTACGATTTTGTATGGAGATGTGGGTAACCATGAGGCCGAACCGCAATGACGGGTCCACGTACGCGTAAAGGGAGATAATCGAGTGACAGATCATTCGCTAAATGGTAAGACAGTTCTCGTCACCGGTGGGGGCAAGAATCTGGGTGGGCTCATCGCCCGGGATCTTGCAGCCAATGGTGCCGGTGCCGTCGCGATCCATTACAACAGCGCGTCGAGCAAGGACGCCGCCGATGAGACGGTGGCCGCGATCCAAGCGGGTGGCGCGAAGGCGGTGGCGTTCCAGGGTGACCTGACCACCGGAGACGCAGTAAGCAAACTATTCGCGGACACCGTCGAAGCGGTGGGGCGTCCCGATATCGCGATCAACACGGTCGGCAAGGTCATCAAGAAGCCGTTCACCGAAATCACCGAGGAGGAGTACGACTCGGCGAGCGCGGTCAACGCCAAATCCGCATTCCTGTTCCTCAAGGAGGCGGGTAAGCATGTCAACGACAACGGCAAGATCGTCACATTGGTGACATCGCTGCTGGGTGCGTACACCCCGTTCTACGCGGCGTATGCGGGAACCAAGGCGCCCGTCGAACACTTCACCCGCGCTGCCTCGAAGGAGTTCGGGGAGCGTGGTATCTCGGTGACCGCAGTAGGTCCGGGCCCGATGGACACGCCGTTCTTCTACCCGGCGGAGGGTGAGGAGGCCGTGGCGTATCACAAGACCGCCGCCGCACTCTCGCCGTTCTCGAAGACCGGACTGACCGATATCGAGGACATCGCTCCGTTCATCCGGTTCCTCGTCAGCGATGGCTGGTGGATCACCGGGCAGACCATCCTGATCAACGGCGGCTACACCACGAAGTAGTCACTGCTGCGATAGCGACCTCGTCCGGGACGTCGAGGTCGCGGGAACTGGCCGCCGTACGTACTTGGCGAGTAGGACGCCCGCCAAGGCGACGGCGGCCAGTTCCATCAGCACGCTGATCACGGCGTACGGCGCCGGATCCCATCCGTGTTCGGAGAACCCGAAGAGGCCGATGGTACGGGACAGGACGAAGGCCACGAGCGCTCCGGCCGAACCCAGACCCGCCACCGCGATGATCCAGTGGGGTGCGCCCACGGCGATCAGTGCGGCCAACGCGAGGAAGACGCTGGCCTGCATGAGGAAGGCGGGACCGATGGTCGGAATATGTTGGTATCCATGCATATACAAATAGGCATGGGTATACCCGCTGACGGCCATTGCCAGGGCCAAGGCGAGGCGATATGCAGTGTTCATGTCAGTTTGTCCTCTTTAAGGGCAAGGGCCTGAGAGCCTTTCATGTAGCTGACCTCACGGATGCCCAGGATGTCCTGCAGCTGGCCGGCCGGCAGCGTCACCGGTTTCGGAGCCGGACCGTCGCCCGGTTTGGGTAAGGGGTAGGCCGTCGTCGTCCCGCTGTAGAAGGTGATGTTTCCCTCGGTCTTGGTGAACAGTTGGTGCACATGTCCGTTGAGGCACGTCACGGATGCGAACCGCTTCATGTAGCTCAGGGCTTGGGCGGAATCATCGGTACCCCAACCCCACTCGGGATACATCGCGAACAGTGGGATATGACTGAACACGATGATCGGGGTGTCGGCAGACAGCGGTTCGAGATCCTTGCGGATGAACTCGAGCTGTTCACCGCCGAGGTGTCCTAGCTTCTTCAGGTGGAGGGTGTTGACCAGTCCGATCACGTGGACACCGGCAATATCGAAGCTGTACCACCCGTCGCCACGGGTGCCGCCGCCGAAGACGCCACGGTACTTCTGTCCGGCGTCGTCAACCGAATCATGTTCACCCGGAACAGTGAAGACATGCGGTGTGCTGAGCCCGGACATCATCTGCTTCACCTGATCAAACTGCTCATCGGTGGCCAGATGTGTGAGATCGCCGGTGTGGATGACGAAGTCCGGCGTGTATCCCAGATTGTTGATCTGGTTGATCGCATGGCCGAAGGAATCGACGACATTGGCATTGGCGGTGCCGTGGAATCCGATATGACTATCGCTGATCTGTGCGAATCTTAGTGTCGGGCGGGTGTTGTCGACAGCCGTGGACGAACTCGCCACATGCGAAATAACCTCTCCGCCAGCGACAGTCAGTGCGACGGCGGCACCGAACCACGCGGTGTGCCGGATCAGCTGGCGCCGGGACATGGACGAGGGATCTTGTTCCGCGGTCATTGCACTACCACCGTGGCCTTCATGAAGGGGTGGATGCCGCATACGTATTGGTAGGTACCCGGCTGGGCGAATCGGTAGGAGAAGGTGCCCTGGGCGTCCATTCCGGGGGAGCGGAATGTGCCATCCTCGGCCACCACGTTATGCGGTTCTTCGTCCTTGTTCGTCCAGGTGACGGTGGTGCCTGCGGGCACAGTCAACGTGGGGGGATTGAAGGCGAAGTTCTCGATGTTGACGGCGGGCCCGGCGGGAGCGGGTGCGGACGAGGTGGTGCCGCGCGGTGCCATGGTGCCGGGCATGCTGTGCCCGGACATCCCGGGAGTGCCGGTGGCGTCGGAAGCGATCGTGATCGACAGTGGTGCATCGGATGTGGTGCTACCGCCGCCGGAACACGCCGCCAGCGGGATCGCCGCCGCCGCAACAAGCACGGCGCAGCGCAGTCGAGACATCTTCATGTGGGCCCCTTTCCGTGAATGAGTCCGCGGCGAGTCGCGGACCACCGCACAGAGATAGGGGCGGGGGTTACAACCGGATCAGACGGGGCGCTCGGGTGCGAACACCTCGATGTGACCGTCGGCCTCGCGCACTTCCAACTTCGGTAGCGGTTTGGGTGCGATGGGCAACTGGTGCGTGATCACCCGTCCGTCGGTGGTGAACGATGTGGTGTGGCATGGGCATTGCAATCGGTCATGCGCCCCGTCGAACCAGAGCTTGCAGCCCTGATGCGTGCAGACACCCGACACGGCCTCGACCTGTCCGCCCACCCGACGCACGAATCCGTTGACGAATCCGAGGTCGAAGGGATGCACCCCGCCATCGGGGACCGCACTGCTGGCGGCGACGCGCTGCCAACTGCCGGTGTTGGGGACGATCTCGCCCGCGTCCTGCTGAGGGTCGGTCTGAGGTTTTTGCGTGATCAGGCGGTCGGTGGTGACGGCGACAGCGGCGGCGGCAGCGGCTGCCGAGGTCCCGACGAGGACGGTCCGACGGGTGGGTGCTTGCCACCGCGTCTGGCCGGAAGGCACTGGGGTATCGCCCATCTGCTCAGCCAGGCGCCCCTGCAGGTTCGCGAGGAACTCCTGGCTCGGAGCATCATCGCCGGGTTGGCTCGCGCGTAGCTCGATCGCGGTCCGAATCTGTGCCGCTTCGAAATCGTCGGGGCGGAATGGCTTGGGCCGGCGGCCCCGGAGCAGGTCGTCGACGTAGCGGCGCAGCCCACGCGGATTCATGACAGGTCCTGTTCGTTGATCTGGGCGGCCAGGCGCAGCGCACGGTGTTGGAGCACCTTGGCATTGGCGACGGTGACACCCATCTGGGCGGCGGACTCCTTGATCGAACAGCTCTGCAGGAACCGTAGTTCCAGAATCCGACGATAGTTGTCCGGTAGTGCGTCCAATACGGCCTTCGCGTGCTGCGGTGCGGTGCTGATGGACTCCTCGGATTCGGGAGGCCGGTCGGCGATGTCCTGCATGTCGGGGATCGAGGTGATCTCGCGCCCCAACGTCTCGCGCCAGTGCGCGGCGAGCACGGTGCGCGCCACCGTCCGCAGGTAGGCGCGCACCTCGGCCTTGGTCACCGCCAGGCGTAGCGGGCGCAGCGCGGCCAGGAATACCTCGGCCGTCAGATCCTCGGCATCTGGTTTGTTGCCCACCCGCGCGTAGATGGTGCGGTAGACCCAGACAGCATTGTCTTGGTACACGGACTGCCAGTCCGGGTAGTGATCGTCGCCCGCCGGGACGGCCCGCAAGCCGCGCCGGGCGGTGGGATCACGTTGCGTCATCACCGTCGGTTGTCCCGTCCCCAAAATGTCCCTCGAAAGGCAGCTGGATGTCTGCCTCTGATGAGAAGTAGTGCCGGTGGTTACACGATGCCGACGGCCATTTGGTTCGGGGTAGCGTCACTGCAATGACGGGTGCTCTTGATGGGATCAGGGTGCTGGAACTGGGCACCTTGATCGCCGGGCCTTTCGCGGGACGGTTGCTCGGGGATATGGGCGCCGAGGTGCTCAAGATCGAACCGCCCGGTGCACCGGATCCACTGCGGACCTGGGGCCAGGCAGAGGTCGACGGACACCACGTCTTCTGGACGGTGCACGCTCGCAACAAGAAGGCCATCACCCTGGATCTACGCACCGAGGCCGGGCGCGCACTGTTCCTGGATCTCGTCGAGAAATCGGATGTGATTGTCGAGAACTTCCGCCCCGGCACCCTGGAGAAGTGGGGGCTGGGCTACGACGTCCTGGCCGAACGCAACAACGGCATCATCTTGGTCCGTGTCTCCGGTTACGGGCAGACCGGTCCGGACGCGCACAAGGCCGGGTATGCCTCGGTGGCCGAAGCCGCGAGTGGCCTGCGACATCTCAACGGATTTCCCGGTGGGCCGCCCCCAAGGATGGCGCTCTCGATTGGCGACACTCTCGCCGGGATGTTCGCGGCCCAGGGCGCACTGGCCGCGCTGTACCGGCGGACCGTCACGGGGCGTGGTCAGATCGTCGACGCGGCGTTGACCGAGAGTTGTTTGGCGGTACAGGAATCCACCATTCCCGACTACGACGTGGGTGGGGTAGTGCGGGGACCGTCGGGTACCCGGTTGGAAGGTATCGCGCCGTCCAACATCTACCAGAGCGCGGACGGCAGTTGGGTGGTCATCGCCGCCAATCAGGACACCGTGTTCCGCAGACTATGTGAGGCGATGGATCAACCGGAGCTGAGCACCGATGATCGATTCGTCAATCACGTGGCCCGTGGCCGCAATCAGGATGAGCTCGACGCGATCATCGCCGGGTGGGCGGCACAACGCCTGCCCTCTGACATCATCGATGTGCTCAGCGCGGCCGGGGTGATCGCCGGCCCCATCAATACCGTTGCCGATGTGGTGCAGGACCCGCAGCTCAAGGCGCGCGAGATGCTTGTCGAGCATTTCGACGAGCGCCTCGGTCGCTCGGTGCTGGGGCCCGGAGTGGTTCCGGTGCTGTCCGAATCGCCGGGCGGCGTGAGGAATGCGGGCCCGGCCCGGCCCGGGCAGCACAACGAGGACGTCTTCGTGGGGCTGCTGGGTAAGAGTGCCGCCGATATCGAGAAGCTGCACGCCGAGGGGGTGCTGTGACTCTGCCCGCCCACGTCACCATCCGCGAGGTGCTGCTGCGGGATGGACTTCAGCTCGAGGCGCCGATCTCGCTGGCGGACAAGCTGAAACTTCTCGATGCGATCGCCGCGACCGGGGTGCGGGAGGTAGAGGCCACTGCATTCGTGTCACCCTCCAAGATGCCGGCGCTGGCCGATGCCGCCGAGCTGTCGGCGCAGCTGTACAACTACCCGGATATCGAGTTCTCCGCACTCGTGGCCAGCCCCAACGGCGCCAAGCGCGCTCTAGCTGCGGGGCTCACCTCACTGGAATACGTGGTCTCTGCATCCGACGGGCACAGCCGAGCCAACGTCGGCAGCAGTAGTGCAGAGGCCACTGCGCGCATCGAGGAGATCCTGGCGCTCGCGCGTGATGTGGGTGCCGCGGTGGAGGTCATTGTGGCCTGCTCGTGGGACTGCCCCTTCGATGGACCCACCCCCGAACACCGGGTCCTCGACATTGTGCGCCGGGCGCGGGAATGGGGCGTGGACCGTTTTGCCCTGGCTGACACCATCGGCACCACCACCCCACGCCGAGTCGCGAATCTCGTTGCGGCCGTTCGACCCATTGTCGATGACGCTCCGCTGGGCGCGCACTTTCACAACACCCGCGGATCCGGCTTGGCCAGCGCCTACGCCGCCGTGCAATCCGGGGTGACGCGACTCGATTCCTCGATCGGTGGACTCGGTGGCTGCCCGTTCGCGCCAGGTGCGACCGGTAACATCGCCACCGAAGATCTGGTGTATCTGCTGCGGGACAGCGATATTGACGTCGACGTAGATCTCGAAGCCGCAATTGAGGCTGCCCGAGTGGTGCAATCGGTAGTAGGGCACGAGGTCCCGAGCGCTTTACTGCGCGCGGGTGATCGATCGCTGACCTAGACCGCCGACTTCAGCGGGTTGTGTTCGGCGTAGATCTGCTCGATGCGTGCCTCGTCGATGCGGTTGCGGACCTGTTGTGACTCGTGGGTGTCTCGGATGACCTTGGCCAGCCCGAAGCTGCTGGTCACCAGAAACAGCGTGCACACCGCGAGGAACGCGCGGGGCCACGGCGATATCGGTAGATAGACGATGCCTCCCAGCGTGGAGGCAAAGGCGACCGCGAAGGCGATCGCGGACTGGACGTAGTACGCCGTGGAGGCGCGGACGGTGGGCTCCGAGGTGCTCATGAGACCACGGTGGCAGCTGCCGCCCGGTATGGCATGAGTAGAGCTACCCGAATTGCCGGCGCAAGTTTGCGTGCGGGCCGCCGGTAGCGATACGGGGGCCACCCCCAGGAAACGGTGCCGCGGGCTGGCCTCGATCACTAACTTGCGCGCTTGCCCTTCTGTGGTGGTGGTGGGTGGTCTAGCTTGCTAACTGACTCTCGGGTCAGTTAGCGGCAACTCTTACTCAAGGAGGACCATGTCCACTCCGGTGCTGATCGGGATCATCGTGGGAGTGCTGGCCCTTGGGGGCTTGCTTGGGGTTGTGGTGCTTTTTGCCCTCGCCTCCGGCGACAGCGGGCCCCGTCGTTTTGGGGTGGACATGCCGGACACCGACTTCTTCGACAAGACGGCATCGTTTGCGGTCACCGCGCAGATCAGCGTGCCGGGACCCGTCGAGCGCGTGTGGACCCAGGTCTCGGAGGGCGGCTATCTGGAGTCGATTCCTTTCGTATCCGGCCCGGTGAGATCGGGCGACCAGGTTGTGACCCGCACGCCGCTGTTCGCGATCACCGAGAAGGTGGTCCACAGCGAGGAAGGCCTCAAGCTGGTCGCGATCGGAACAGGCATTTCAGTTCCGCTGGTGCTCAAGGCATTCGGCGAACGCTGGGAGTTGTCCGCTGATGGGAACAAGGTGCTGGTGCGCTGGACGGTGGCGGGCACCCCGAAGTGGGTCGGTTGGTTCCCGTTGCGCTGGACGGCATTCGCGGTGCGCCCGTTCCTGCGGACGCTGCTGTTCCTGGCTATCCGTTAGCCGCTGCCTTCGACAGTGGGACATCGCCCATGACGATGCCGCTGAACATCGTGGCGATCGTGTCGGCGACTTCGGTCATCGTTGTTGCGGGATCATCGGATTCGGCGATGATGCTGTTGGCCGTGACGAACATCGTCATGAGCATCCGGGCCGCCATGGGTGTGTGCACGCCGGCTTTCAGTTCGCCACGGGCGGCGAGGGTTTCCATGAGGGTGACCAGGGGCGGTAACACGATGGTCTCGTCGATGTGGCGGTACGTCTCCTCGCCGAGGACCATCGGCGCCTGACGCATGAGCTCCCGGTAGGTCTTGTCGTTGAGCGATCGCGACAGATAGACCCATGCGGAGGCGGCCGCGACCTGCGGGCCGCTCGGTCCCGGCTTGTCCAGACGGCGGATGGCGGTGGTGACGGTGTCGGCGGTCTCGGTCAGGCATTCGGTGAGCAGTGCGGTGAACATCGCCTGCTTATCGGAGAAGTGGTAGTAGAACGTGCCCTTGCTGACCTCGATGCTGCTGACGATGTCATCGACGGTCACGCTGTTGTAGCCCGTGGTCGTGAAATGCCGGCGTGCGGAATCCAGAAGATCGGATCGAGTCTGTTCTGCGTACATCTGCCGCCGAGTAGCCATGGCGGTAGTCTAGTCAGATCCCGACTCATGGTCAGTTTCTGAACTGGGACTCACCACACCATGCGTGCGAGATATGTCTGCGCATACCGTCGCACGGCCACGGTGTCGGTGATATCGAGAACACCCGCGCGATTGGTGAGCAACGAACCCACAAGGCGCACAAGAATTTCCGATACCGCCAGCACGGCCTCGTCGGGCATGGTGACGCCGCTGTGCCGAAGTGAGGTCGCCACCAGCGCGCTGGCGCGCACGATGGCCTTATCGCCCGAGGGCGTGTTCAGTCCGATCACCAGCTCGGGCTCGTTCTCGATGATGGTGCCCGCCAAACGGTTCTCGGTGATGAGCCGCATGGCCAATGTGAAGCACTCGACAATGGCGCCTTGCGCATCCTGGCCGTTGGCGGCGACGGCGAGCTGGCCCAAGATGAGCAGGCTCTCAGCCTCGATGAGGTGCTCGAACAGCGCTTCCTTGGTGGGAAAGCGGCGATAGAGGGTGCGTCGGCTTACCCCGGCACGTCGCGCGATGGCGTCCATGTTGGCGCGGCGCATGCCATGTCGCTCGAACTCGGTACGTGCGGCATCGAGCACGGCGTCGGTGGTTGGGGCGCTGGTCACTCCCTGAGTATTCGCCTCTTCACGCAAGCTGCTCATCGGTATGTGGTCATGCCGCCCGGTTGTACAGCGGGCGGGGGTCGACTCCTTCACGCTTCCAGCCCTCGGAAGCCCACGGCAGGTACAGCGCACGCACCGGCAGCTTGTTGAACACCGGGTTGAGCGCGCGCATGATCGTGGCTAAGCGCTGAAAATTGCGTTCCTTCTTGTCGTTCCATTCCAGTCGGCAGACCGCCTTCATCTGTGGCGGGAGTGTTCCGACGATGACCGTCCGGATGAAGGCGTTCAGTGGCGCCGACAACACCCGCCATACGGGCTTGGGAATCTGCTTGGGCCCGGGCACACCCTGACGGATGTACCCCGTGGCGTACAGGATCGTCTTCGTCGGCACGAACCGGTCGAACATCCCCTCCATGTACGTGACGAACTCGTCGTAAGTCTGCGGCTGATTGCGCGCGCTGACGCCGTACAGGCTGTACCAGACCTTGCTCTCCTCGAAGATTCGCACCTTCTCCGCATAGGAGAGACGCCGGATGAAGGTGTCGGTGATGTACAGCACCTGATCGACGAATGTCGCATGGGCCCAATAGAAGAGCTCAGGATTGAGCGCGTGGTAGCGCGAGCCGTCGCTGATGGTCCCGCTGATGGGCTTATGGAAATCCCGCACCGTTCGACCCCACTTCTGCGGGTCCGCGGAGTAGACCGTCTTCATGATGGGCGGGCCGGAGCGGCGGGCACGGCCGAGGGTGTCACTGAAGATCACCGAGTGATCTTCGACGGCCTTGCCTAGTTGCTCGATGCAATTCTCGGTGCCGGCCACCCGCTGGAACCCGAGGACACCTCGGACGTCGCCGTAGAACTTCCACACCAGGGAGTCGGCACCTAGCCGCGGTGTCTCCACGGAGTCGTCCGCAGGATCTTCCACGGGCATGGGAATCGCTTCCCGGAGCCCTTCGTCCAGGCTGAGGGGGTGAGTGATGGCGCTCTGATCGACCATGAGCACCACGCTAGCTCAATGGCACAAAACTGCGCAAGTGTGCCAAGGGTGGTTAATCGGTGAAGTCGATGCGCACCGAGACGGGGGTGGTCTCCAGCGCCTTGACCACCCGCGCGCCGACGATCCCGAACTTGCGGCCCCGTGCGACGACGTCATCATCGGGCCGGAACTGGGCGGTACCGGTGCGCCACCGGTTTCCCTGCTTCAGCCGGACATTGGGGTTGGCCGCAATATTGCTGCCCCAGCCCGAGCGGGTGCCGTGTTGGCTGATCACCCATGCGCCGGTCGCGTCGAACTGGACCGAGACCGGGACCCGCCGCAGCTGGCCGGTCTTGCGGCCGGTGGTCTCCAGCTCCGATGCAAGGGCTGTGCGCAGGCCAAGCTTCGTCAATAGGGCGACAGTGGGATTCAGCAGATAGCGCCCCATCGCGCGCTCCCTGCGGAACTTGCGCAGTGTCTTGTCCGTCATGAACTTCTCCTTCTCCGAAAGGCGTCGACTCCATTGTTCTTGAGGAGCCGCAGTGCGGTGATCCATGGGCCGATGGTGGGGTCCGGGTCGGTCCCCGCACCCAGGCGGTGCAGTTGGGTGTTGTGCCACTGGAGTTCCAGCGCGCTGAGGAAAGACTTCGCCCTGCCGGTTGTCGCGAGCCACGCGGGCATGGGAAGGGAGGCGTCCGGGACGGTGAGCGTGTGCTGGCGTGCAGTCAGCAGGCTGTCGGCGGACTCGGGATTGACGGTGGTCGGACGCCCAAGTCCCACGACATCGCAATCACCGGATCGGACGGCCTCCGACATCGCGGCCTCGGTGCGGAACCCGCCTGTCACGGCGATCGGGACGTCACCGGCCGCCTCACGGGCGGTGCGGGCGTACTCCAGGAAGTAGGCCTCGCGGGCCTGGGTCGAGGCCGATGTCACCAGTGGCCTGCCCTCCATTGCCGGCGATTCGTAAGTACCGCCGCTGATTTCGATGAGGTCGACCTCTTCGGTGGCGAGCGCCGCGATGACGGCCCGCGACTCCTCCTCGGTGAAGCCTCCGCGTTGGAAGTCCGCGGAGTTGAGCTTGATGGCGACAGAGAAGCCGGGGCTCACCGCGGCCCGTGTACGGCGCACAACTTCCAGGACGAAGCGCATGCGACGTTCGGGGTCACCGCCCCACCGGTCGGTGCGCCGGTTGGTACGCGGTGACAGGAACTGCGCCACGAGATAGCCGTGCGCGCCGTGGATTTGCACGCCGTCGAATCCGGCGGCATCCGCGATCGTTGCCGTGGTGGCGTACCGATCGATGATGTTCTCGATCTCATCGTCGGCGAGCTCGCGCGGTGCCTGCCATCCGGGGACGTTCATCTTGATCGCCGAGGGTGCCACCGGCTGGCATGCCGTGGCGAGTGGGTTCGCTTGCCTACCCGGATGGTTGACCTGCATCCAGATCAGCCCGCCGCCGTCCTTGGTCGCCTTGGCCCACCGGGACAATCCGTCGAGATGCCTGTCGTCCTCGATGACCACGTTGCCCGGTTCGCCCAAGTGACTGCGGTCGACCATCACATTGCCGGTCACGACCAGGCCGAATCCGCCGGTTCCCCAGCGGCGGTATAGCTCGACGAGCCGGTGGTCAGGGCCCTGGGAGGTGTCACCGAGGCCCTCGCTGAGGGCCGACTTCATGAACCGATTGCGCAGAATCTGGCCCGAGGCCAGGGGGAGGGGATCGTGTAGGTCTGCCACGCGGCCGACGCTAGTACACCGATTGGTTTACCGCAATGTTCCGGTAATCACCCCGCGTCCGGGGCGCCTCGGTAGACTGAGCGGTATAGTTAACACCTGACAAGTTTGGAGGCAGGCAGGATGTCGGCACGTGACACCTTGATCGCAAGCGTGACGGGTCTGGTGCGGCGCAGGGGCGTGGCGGGAACCGGTCTCAACGCACTGCTCGAGGACAGCGGTGTCTCACGGAGAACCATCTACCTGAACTTCCCCGGCGGCAAGCAGGAACTGGTTGCCGAGGCAACGCGTCTTGCGGGTCAAGAGCTGACAGACATCATCAAGGCGGCCGGTGATGGGATCGACCCGGCGCAGGGGATCGAGCTGTTCATTGAGCTATGGAAGGCGCAACTCGGCGAAACCGAGATGCAGGCGGGGTGCCCGATCGTCGCGGCTGTGCTGGGACGCACCGAGGCGCCTCAGGCCGCCGCGGCAGCAGCCGACGCCTTCCGGAATTGGCATGCGCTTCTGGCCGAACGCCTGGAGAAGCACGGCGTGGATGCGACTGCCGCTCGCTCGCTGGCCAGGACAATGATTGCCGCGATCGAAGGCGCGGTCATCATGTCGATCGCGGAGCAGTCGACCGAGACGCTCGATGACGTCGGCCAGCGTTTGGCGGAGCTCATCCGCCTGTACATTCCGGCTGAATCCAAGGCATAACCTCCCACCCGTCTGCGCAGTAGGGTCGGCATGGCTGATCAACTGGGCGCACGCCGGGATTATCGTCCGAGCGCTATCGTGCGCGACCTTTCCCTGTAATCAGCGGTAGATCCAGCGTGGTGCGCACACCGGCGTCCGCCGCGACGACGGCAGGTACCGCATTGACCACCCGCATCGCCGTCGCGATCAGGTTGGCGTAGTTGTGATCGCCGCGCGCGCTGAATGAGCCCAAATCCAGGATGTAGCTGGGCTCCCCGGTGATCTCGACACGGTAGGTGCCACCTTCGTGTGCGGGCTGTGGCCAGGCCGGTGCCAGATCCTCGCGCAGGCGGGTGAAGTGCTCGAGGACGGTCAGCACCTTGCCGTCCTTCATGCCACGCACCTCGAAATGCAGCGCGGCCATCGTGCCTGTGGCGATATGACCCGATGAGATCTCGAAATCCTCAGGCGCGGGGAGCTTTTCGTATGTCTCAGTGACTTCGTCCAGCTCGACGCCGAGGCCGGCAGCGAGCTGGCGTACCACCGAGCCCCAGGCCAGGGACAGCACTCCCGGCTGCAGCAGCATGGGCGTCTCGTCCATCGGCTTTCCGAAGCCCATGACGTCGAACATCACCGTCGCACTGTCGTAGGTGGCGTAGTCCACGATCTCGATGCAGCGCACCTGATCGACGCGTTGGCAGGTGCCCATCAGTGCGAGCGGTAGCAGGTCATTGGCAAAGCCTGGATCGATTCCGCCGATGAAGATCGACGAGTTGCCCTCCCGGGCTGCGGTTTCGATGGGCTCGAGCATGTTCTCCGGGAGGACCCCCCACGGATACTGCAGGAACACCGGCGCGCTGGCGGCGATGTTGATTCCGGCGGCCAGGATCGACCGCAGATCCTCGAGCGCCTCCATCAGCCGGTTGTCGGTCATGGCGGTGTACACCACACAGTCGGGCTTGAGCGCCAGAATCTCGGCGGGGTCGGTGGTCGCGCAGATCCCGGTGCTGGGTTCGAGTCCGGCCAGCTCACCCGCGTCCTTTCCGGCCTTGTTCGCCCCGGAGACCCACACCCCGACGAGCTCCATATTCGGGTCGGTGATCACGCCGGCCAGCGCATGCTGGCCGACATTTCCTGTGCCCCAGACGGCTACACGTGTCTTCGTCATATCGGTCCCTTCTGGAAGCGGTCAGGAAAGATCGGGTAGGGGAATGTCGAGGTTGGGCGCGATGAGGCCACCATCGACCTCGAGCACCTTGCCGGTGAGGAAGCTGCCGGCCGGTGATGCGAGGTAGACGGCGGCCGCCGCGATATCGGTCGGATCCCCCAGACGATGCAGCGGCGTGTTCTTCTCCAGCGTTCCGCGCACCTCGTCGTTGCCCGCCACGATTTCCAGTGCAGAGGTGAGGATGGAGCCGGGGGCGATGCCGTTGACTCGGATTCTCGGACTCAAATCCATTGCGGCCGTGCGCGTGTACTGAGCCAGCGCGCCCTTGGCCGTGCAGTAACCCAGGAAGGCCCGGCCCGGCAGTCGGCCCATGGTGGACGTGATGTTGATGACCGACGCGTTGTCGGATTTGAGCAGGTGTGGCACGGCAGCACGCAGCAGCGCGTGCCCATTGAGGACGTTGAAGGAGAAGGCCTCGGCGAGGTCCTCGTTGGTGGTGTCCAAGAACGGTTTCGGCATGGTGCCGCCCACGTTGTTGACGACAATGTCGAGTCGTCCGAACCGGTCGACGGCCTTCTGGGCCAGCGAGGCGGATGCTTCGGTATCGGACAGATCGGCGACGACTACCTCGGCCTGACGTCCCGCCGCCTCCACCTTCTCCGCGACCTCCCTCAGCTGCGATTCGGTACGCGAAGCGATGAGTACGTCGGCACCGGCCTGTGCGAAGGCCTCGGCAATCGCCGCGCCGAGTCCACGGCCCGCGCCGGTAACGACTGCGACATTGCCGTCGAGCCTGAAATGGTCCAGAATCATGTCTACCTCCGTGTCGAATATTCGACTACCTTGGGGCGAATAGTCGATGCACTGTAGACCTGGACCTTGCATCGCGCAAGAGGGGAGAACCCATGCCGGCCACCTCGCCGCCGACCGTCCGCGTCGTACGAATCGTGGAAATGCTCGCTGCTGCAACACAACCCAAGTCACTTAGCGAGATCGCCGCAACCACGGGTATTTCCCGCGCCACCGCGACCGCCGTGGTGAACGAGTTGGAGGCCGCGGGGTGGGTGGTGCGTGACGATGAGCTTCGGTACCGCGTCGGGTTGGCCCTGCCGCGTGCCGTCGAGGCCACCATGCCCCGGGAGATTCAGGATGTGCTGGCCCGAATTGCCGGAACGGCACAGGCCGGGGCGACGGTCAGCCGAATCAGCGCTAAGACGTTGACGATCGTCGCCAAGGCACAAGCGGGACGCAGGGCCGTCGCGGGATTCGCGGTGGGGCAGAGCATCCCGCTTGCCTTTCCGGCCGGTTCGGCGGTCATGCCCTGGCGTTCGTCCGACGAACGTGCGCAATGGCTCGGTACGGCGCGTGGCTTGAGCGCGCGCTCCGGTCAGCGGCTCGTACAGCAGGTTTCAGACTGTGGATATGTGGTCTACCGCCCCGATCACGATGACACCGGAATGGTGGACCTGCTCTCGGACCTCCTTGGTTCGGTGGGCTCGGAGGTGCTGGAGGCGGCGCTGCGGGAACGGCTGCTGCGACAGCTGTCCCGGCTCACCTCGCGTCCCTATTCGCGCGATGAGCTGACATCCGATGAGGTGCTGCCGATCAGCTACCTGGCGGCGCCCATTTTCGAGGGCGCCGACGCCGCTTACGAACTTCAGTTGGGCCCACTGCTGCCCAGTGCGACCCGGAGGGAGCGGGAAGTACTGATCACGACACTGACGCGGGGGGCGCGGGAACTTTCGGGACTGTTTGGGGAAAGGTAGGGCCCTAGCCCGCGGTGACGACGGGGACACCCTCGGACGGTTGCACGATGACGAACCCCTGGCCCTGGAACGAAACCTGGAGGGCTTCGCCCGAGCCGCGGCCGATGAGGGCGCCGGCCTTGAAGCTTGTCTTGAGCTGGGTCTGCAGATTCGCCGACCAGGCGACCACCGCGTTGGTGTCGGCGAATGTCGGCGCCTCGGCGGCATTGAGCACCACCGGCGGGCCGTCGGTGGTCAGCGCGACCCAACCGGTTCCGCGCAATGTCGTGTTGAACAGGCCGCCGGTCACCATGCTGGCGCCCTTGACCCGCTCGATGTTCCAGTTCAGCCCGGCCGAAAAGGCCAGCACATTCTTGCCGCTGATCGACAGGCCCGCGTTCGTCAGATTCAGCAGATGAACGTCGAAGGCGCGCTCGGCCAAAAACACGTCGCCTTGGCCCGAGCACCGCATGAGGGGCAGGCCTTCACCGGTCAGCGCCTTCTTCAGGAACTTGGCCGCACCGCCGCCCTCGAAGGCGAAGTCGACATTGCCCTGGTAGGCGACCATCGATCCCTGACGTGCCAGGAATGGTTCGCCGAGGCGGACGCGCAACAGCTTTGCGTTCTGGTTGGAGATCGGCTTGGCTTCGTTCTCGCTGAACCGACCATCCACCAAATCTCCACTGATACCGGAGAACTGGTCGCCAATGGGCTGAGCCTGAGCCGCCGGCTGTGCAGCCGGGGCCGGCGAGGCGACCTGTGGCTCGGCCGGTGCAGAGCCTCCGAGCGGCGCCGAACTGACCCGGCCCTGGTGTGCGACTTGGTCCGTCCAGCGCTGGCCGTCGTGCCACCGGAATTCGAACCGTCCGTCGGGATCAGGCTGCCAGCTTCCGGGGTTCGGAGTCGTCATGGACTCCAACCTAGTAGGCGGCTAGCGCTGTTCGATCAAGATTGTGGGGACTGCCAGCCCGGGATCCTTGACGGTGGTGACTCGTGTTCCCGGCTTGTGGCCGTTGCGGATATCACTGAGCGTGACATCGGTGCCCGCCAGGCGAGCATGGGTTGCCTCGATGTCGGCTGTGCGCCAGGCGATTCCCCACAGCGAGTCGGGGCCGGAGGGATCGTCATCGCGTAACACCACCTCGACTACCAGCCCCGTGCACCGGAAGAACAATTGGTGCACACCCCACGACTGCATGCGATCCAAGCGCAGGTCGAAGCCGAGCCGTCCGCACAACGTCGCGATGATTCTGTCGCGATTGGGGGAGAACAGCACCAGGTGATCGATCTCGCCACTGTCTGGGTCCGACTGGGCGGGCGCGGTGGGTCGCTGACTCAGTCCCAGGGTGAGTCCGTCGGCCTGGCCCGCGGCGAGGTCTCCGCGAGAAACCAGTGAGAGGCCGCGCCGATCGACCAGCTGAGCCGCGGACGACAGGTCCCCGACGCGAAACAACATTCCGGGATGCGGTGCCCATTCTGGGAGCCCGAGATGGAGCTGGGGATGTGGAATTTCGGTGCCGAGTAGCCTCGAGTAGGCGGCCTTTGCGTCAGCGAGATTTGGAACGTCCAGAAGCACCGAGTCCAGTTCGGTGATCATCAGAGCATTTCCTCCCTGCCGGACCGGAGTCCGCTTATGCATACTGGTGGTGTGCGCTTTCAGCTTCTCGACATTGTCTTCCATCTGCCAAACCCCGTGACGGGGGCGTTGGCGCCCGCCGCCGACCGGCTGAATCGAGTGGTCGAGACTGCGGTGCTGGCGGAGCGCCTGGGTTTTGACTCCTTCGCGGTCGGGGAACGGCATGCGGGAGACGTGCTGTCCTCGGCTCCGACGGTGCTGCTGGGAGCGGTGGCTGCCGCCACCGATCGGATCCTGTTGTCCACCGGTGTCACGGTGCTGTCCCTGTTGGACCCGGTGCGCGCGGCAGAGGACTTCGCCACCATTGACCAGCTGAGCCGCGGCCGGCTCGAAATCGTCATCGGGAAGGGCAACGAAGACCGTCAGTACCCATTGATGGGACTGGATATCGCCAGACAGTACGAGTACCTGCAGGAGAACTACGAGTTGCTGCGGCGGCTTCTGCGTGAGGAGCGCGTGGATTGGACGGGCGCGCACCGGCACCCACTTGCCGACGCGACCACGCTGCCCAGGCCGTACGACGGACCGTTCCGGATCTGGCACGGGTCGGCGACCTCGACGTTCGCGGTTGAACTTGCGGCGAAGTGGGGTGACCCGGTAGTCACCGCAAATGCCTTGCAGCCCAAGGAGAACTACAAGGTTCTTATCGACAGATATCGGGAGCTGTACGCACAGAACGGGCACGACCCGGCCAACCTGCATGTGGGTGCGGGCTCGGGCGGGCTGTTCCTGGCCGATACGACCGAACAGGCCATCGCGCAGTACCGGCCCATCTATGAGGCACGCCTGGCGCAGATGGCGAAGCTCAAAGACCATCCGAAGGCCGTCGGCAAGTTTCCGTCCTTCGAATCCATCGAGGACGCGGCAGATCGCGGGCCGGTGTTGGCCGGTTCACCGGAACGTGTGGCCGAGAAGATCATTCAGTGGCATGAGGCCTTCGGCCACGAGTTCCAATCGATCTCATTGAGCCCCGAGGCCGACTTCGAGGAACAGCAGGACACTCTGCGCCGATTCGCCGAAGAGGTAGTCCCGCTGGTGAAGGCGGAGATCACCTCGACGACGCTGTGGAGTTCCCGGGACACGCATCGGGCCAAGGGATTCACCGCGGCCTGAGGATCTATCCGTAACGAGCCGGCCGAGACTCGATGCCGTTTGACCCAGGGCAGTGCTGCGTAGCGGGTGGGCGCACATATCCTTGCCCAAAACTAGAACATGTTCTAACGTCGAGCGAAGTGCCTGACCGGCGACCATTTACTGAGGAGCGCGATGCCTGACTCATTTGACCCACTGCACGGGTCGATCAACTCGGGGCACCTGCTGGTCGCCGCCCTGAAGAAGAACGCGAGCGCGCCCGCGCTGGTGCTTGGGGATGTGACGCTTACCGGCGCTCAGATGGCCGACGAGATCAGCAAGTACATCCAGGCCTTCACCGCGCTGGTGCCCGATCCCACCGATGGTCAGGGCATGTTGGCACTCAACCGCCCCGAGGTGTTGTTGGTCATCGGCGCGGGGCAGCTGCTGGGCACCCGGCGGACCGCGCTGCACCCACTCGGGTCGCTTGACGACCATGCTTATGTGCTGGCCGACGCCAAGATCACGACCCTTGTCATCGACCCCACCCCACAGTTCGTGGAACGCGCCGCAGCCCTGGTGGAGAAGGTGCCGACGCTGACGCGCGTGCTGACACTGGGCCCGGTCCCCGCCGAGCTTGCCGAGGTGGGGCACGACCTGGTCGCCGCGGCCGCGGGTTTTGCGGCGAAGCCGCTGGCGCCGATCAATCTGTCGCCGGACCACATCAATGGCCTCACCTACACGGGCGGGACGACGGGTAAGCCCAAGGGCGTCATCGGAACCTCGCAGTCGATTCTCACCATGACGCAGATCCAGCTGGCCGAGTGGGAGTGGCCGGAGCGCCCCAAATTCCTGATGTGTACCCCGCTTTCACATGCCGGGGCCGCGTTCTTCATGCCGACCCTGATGAAAGGTGGCTCCATGGTGGTGCTGCCGAAGTTCGATGCGGGCGCCGTTCTGCAGGCGATCGAAGAACACAAGATCACCGCCACCATGCTGGTGCCCTCGATGATCTACGCGCTGATGGACCATCCGGATTCACACACCCGCGACCTGTCCTCGCTGCAGACCGTCTACTACGGCGCCTCGGCCATCAACCCGGTGCGGCTGGCCGAAGCGATCGAGCGTTTCGGACCGATCTTCGCGCAGTACTTCGGCCAGTCCGAGGCGCCCATGGTGATCAGCTACCTGGCCAAGGGCGATCACGATGCCCAGCGGCTATCCAGCTGCGGCAGGCCCTCGGCATTCCTGCGCACCGCACTGCTCGACGAAAGCGACCAGCTGGTGAAACAGGGCGAGCCCGGCGAGATCTGCGTGGCCGGACCGTTGGTGGCGGGCGGCTATTGGGAACTGCCCGAGCAGACTGCCGACACCTTCAAGAACGGCTGGCTGCGCACGGGCGATATTGCGCGCGAGGACGAGGACGGTTTCTGGTTCATTGTCGACCGGACCAAGGACATGATCGTCACCGGTGGTTTCAACGTGTTCCCTCGCGAAGTGGAGGACGTCGTCGCCGAACATCCTTCGGTGGCGCAGGTCGGTGTCATCGGGGTCCCCGACGAGAAATGGGGCGAAGCGGTGACAGCGATCGTGGTGCTGCGTGCCGACGCCGACCGAAGCGGTGACGCGGTGTCCAAGATGACGTCCGAGATTCAGGCCGCGGTCAAGGAGCGAAAGGGCTCGGTGCAGTCGCCCAAGCATGTGATCATCGCCGACTCGCTGCCGCTGACCGCGCTCGGCAAGCCAGACAAGAAGGCCCTGCGTCAGAAATACGCCACGGTCTAGTTCTCGGGCGAGAGAAGACTTCCGGCGCTGGCGTGGATGAACTCGCGCAGCCACGGCGACGGCTCGCCCTTGTCGGGGAGATGACGTCGCACCGCGGCGTAGGGCATATCGATCAGTGCGAACATCACCTTGTCGAGCACCTCGGGAGTGACCACGCCGAATCGCCGTCCGGCGTACTTGCGCAACGCCATTCGGACCCGCGAGTTCAGCGACGTGAGGTCGCCGGCGAGGGTGTCGGGCCAGTGCGCCACCAGATCGGCCTTCTCGTATTGGAGTAGCAACAACGCCTCGTTGCGGTTGGTCCCCGTCCAGTCGAAGGCGTGATCGATGGTCGCGGCGAGGGCTTCCTGGGGATCGGGCAATGCGAGCGCCGCAAGGATCCCGGCCTGATAGCGGGCGATCGAACGCAGCCAGAGGCGGGCCATCAGCTCGTCGCGGCTGGAGAACCGGTGATAGATCGATCCCGAGGGCGCGCCGAGGGTCCGGCCGATGGCGGTAGCCGTGGCTGCCGACGGTCCACCCGTGCTCACCAATACGAGTGCCGCGTCGAGGATGTCGTCGGCGGTGTATCGAGGCTTACGCCCCACGGTGCCGGACCATACTCGTGCCCTGAGCGACCGCGACCAGCTTGGTGTTGCCCGCGTGGTCCTCGACGGATATTTCGCAGCGGCCCAGCGCCTTGGTGCGTCCGGCGCTCACCAGGGTCGCGTCGGCGAGTAGGCGCACGCCGTCACGGGCGGGTGACACGTACTCGATGGTGTATCCGCTGGTGACAATGTCGGTGCCCAGACCGAGCCCGCACGCGTAGGTGATGGCGTTGTCGGCCAGGTAGCTCAGCACTCCTCCGTGTATGAATCCGCTCTGCTGGCGCAGCTCGTCGCGAATATCGAGCGAGAGCTGTATCCCGGACTCGTCGATCCGGCTTATCGACGCGCCCAGAAGGCGACTGAATGGCTGGGCGTCGAGCACCTGTTGTGCCTGGTCACGCGTGATCACAATATTAGAGAGTAGTCACTAATAACAGTGTTGGCGAGCGTGCATATGATGTAAGGCGCAGCTGGTTTGTTGGTGTCGACTTCGGTCGGCGCCGACACCGAGTGGCGGGCCCCACGGGGACCGTCATGAGAGGGAACCCGGTGAGAATCCGGGACTGTCCCGCAGCGGTATGCAGGAACGATCGCCGTCACACGCACTGGGTTAAGCACTCGGTTAACCACCGAGAGCCCCTGGGAAGCGACGGTCCGTAGGAGAACCTGAGCCCGGGTAATGCCTGCAAGTCCGAAGACCTGCCAGTTGTGTCGGGTGCGCCGCGCCCGACGGATCATCGCCTCGCGGAATGGGCGTATGGCCGAATCGGTTTCAACCAGCACCAGTGTGTGTTGGTTATTCGGGCTCGGCTTGCTTGTCCTGGGCGGTGGCCACCACGCCGTAGACAGAGGACAGCATGACCACTCCAACATTCAAGGCAACCACGCTCGGTTCGGCGCGTATCGGCCCGCGTCGTGAGCTCAAACGGGCTACCGAAAGCTACTGGGCCGGGCGCATCAGTCGTACCGAGCTTGAGACCGTCGCAGCCGGGCTTCGGCGCGACAACTGGTCCGCACTGGCGGCCTCCGGGCTCGACTCCGTGCCGGTGAACACCTTCTCGTACTACGACCAGGTTCTCGATACCGCGGTGCTGCTGGGAGCGCTCCCACCCCGCGTCGCCGGCATTCGCGATGACCTTGACCGCTACTTCGCCGCCGCACGTGGCAACGATGACGTGACACCGCTGGAAATGACCAAATGGTTCGACACCAACTACCACTACCTGGTGCCGGAGATCGGACCGGACACAAAGTTCACGCTCAACCCGGGCAAGTTGTTCGGTGAGCTGAAAGAGGCTGCAGCCCTGAGTGTTCCGGCTCGTCCGGTTGTCGTCGGCCCCATCACCTTCCTTGCGTTGAGCAAATCTGTCGACGGAGCCGGTGCGCCCATCGAGCGTCTCGACGAGGTGGTATCGCTGTACGAGCAGCTGCTGGTGCAGCTCGCGGAGGCCGGCGTTGGCTGGGTCCAGATTGATGAGCCCGTGCTGGTCACCGACATCTTGCCCAATGGCCCGGAGTTGGCCGAGCGGGTGTACGGCCGCCTCGGTACCGTTGCCGACCGGCCCGCGATCTTCGTCGCGAGCTATTTCGGGGACCTGGGTGCCGCTCTCCCGGCGTTGGCACGTACCCCGATCGAGGCGATCGGTGTCGACTTGGTCTACGGGTCCGCGTCGGGCGTGGCGTTGGTGCCGGAGCTGGCCGGAAAGACCGTTGTGGCCGGCGTTGTCGACGGCCGAAACATCTGGCGCACCAACCTCGAGTCTGCACTGGGCACCCTCGGAACGCTGTTGGGATCGGCGGGCGCGGTGGCGGTAGCCACCTCCTGCTCGACGTTGCACGTGCCCTACTCGCTGGAGCCGGAGACCGAACTCGATGACCAGCTGCGTAGCTGGTTGGCCTTCGCCGACGAGAAGGTCAAGGAAGTCGTGGTGCTGGCGCAGGCATTGGGCGGGGCGCGCGATGTTGTTGCCGCGGAGTTCGCGGCGTCGAATGCGGCCGTCGAATCTCGCAAGACGGATCCGCGTCTCAACAACGGCCAGATCCGTGCGCGGCTGGATTCGATTCTGTCGGCTGGTGTTTCACGCGGTGATGCCGCGGAACGCCGTCGTAGCCAGGACGAGCGGCTGAAGCTACCCGAGTTGCCGACCACGACGATCGGGTCGTTCCCGCAGACCGTCGAGATCCGAAAGGCGCGTCAGGCTCTGAGCAAGGGCGAGATCGACGACGCCGAGTACGTGCGGCGGATGCGTGCCGAGGTTGCCGATGTCATTGCGTTACAGGAGAAGCTGGGCCTGGACGTGCTGGTGCATGGCGAGCCGGAACGCAACGACATGGTGCAGTACTTCGCCGAGCAGCTGGATGGCTTCTTCGCCACCCAGAACGGCTGGGTTCAGTCGTACGGCAGCCGCTGCGTGCGCCCGCCGATCCTGTATGGCGATGTCGCACGGCAGAACCCGATGACCGTCGAGTGGGCCACCTACGCGCAGTCGCTGACCCCCAAGTACGTCAAGGGCATGCTGACTGGGCCGGTGACCATCCTTGCGTGGTCGTTTGTGCGTGACGATCAGCCGTTGGCGGACACCGCCAACCAGATCGCGCTGGCCATTCGGGACGAGACGGTGGATCTGCAGAACGCCGGTATCGCCATCATCCAGGTGGACGAGCCTGCGCTGCGTGAGCTGCTGCCGCTGCGCTCAGTGGACAAGCCCGCGTACCTGGACTGGGCGGTCGGCGCATTCCGGCTCTCCACCTCGGGGGTGTCCGATGCGACGCAGATTCATACGCACCTGTGCTATTCGGAGTTCGGCGAGGTGATCGGTGCGATCGCCGATCTGGATGCCGATGTCACCTCCATTGAGGCGGCGCGCTCGCACATGGAGGTGCTCGACGACCTCAACGCGATCGGCTTCTCCAACAGCGTGGGCCCGGGTGTGTACGACATCCACTCGCCGCGGGTGCCGTCGACGGCCGAGATGGCGAACTCGCTACGTGAGGCGCTGCAGGCCGTTCCGGCTCAGCGTCTCTGGGTCAATCCCGACTGCGGCCTGAAGACAAGGAAGGCTGACGAGGTAACCGCCTCGCTGGCCAACCTGGTGGCCGCCGCGACCGAGGTGCGTGCGGGCGCCTAGTTCGGCGATGAGCGCGCGAGCAGTCCCCCTTCGCGGGGGACTGCTCGCGCGTGAATTTAATCGGTGTATAAACCATTAGCGAGACTAATCGGAGGTCCCTGGTGTCCATGAATACCGTTGCGCTGGAGTTGGTGCCTCCCAATGTCGACGGCGGCCTCGACAAGGCATCCGAAGAACTGCAGAAACTGTCCAGGTTCTCGGCGGAATTCGGTATCGCCGGGCGCATCGACCACGTCATGATCCCCTCGATGATCGTGGAGGACGGCGATCGCCCGCTGGAGATGAAGCCGAAGCTCGATGTCGTCGACTATTGGTCGATCATCCGGTCCGAGCTGCCCACCATGCGGGGGCTGTGCACGCAGGTCACGTCCTTTTCGGATGAGACATCGTTGCGCAGCCGGCTGACCGGCCTGACCGAAGCAGGGATGGACGGCGTCATCTTCGTCGGTGTACCGCGCACCATGAGCGATGGCGAAGGCTCGGGCATTCCACCGACCGACGCGTTGTCGAAGTTCGATGACATCGTCGATAACAGGGGAGTGATTCTGATCCCCACCCGCAGTGGAGAACAGGGCCGCTTCTCCTTCAAATGCGATAAGGGCGCCACCTTCGCCATGACCCAGCTGCTGTACTCCGATGCGGTGGTTGGCTTTCTGCAAGAGTTCGCGCGCACAAGCGAGCACCGCCCGGAGGTTCTGCTTTCGTTCGGTTTCGTGCCGAAGCTGGAGTCAAAGGTCGGGCTCATCGACTGGCTCATCCAGGATCCCGGCAATGAAGCCGTTGCGCGCGAACAGAATTTCGTCAAGTCACTGGCCGCCTGCGAACCCGACGTCAGACGTCCACAGCTTGTCGATCTCTATAAACGGGTCATCGACGGGGTGGCAGACCTCGGCTTTCCCTTGAGCGTGCACTTCGAAGCACCGTACGGTCTTGCCAGGCCGGCCTTCGAGACCTTCGCCGAGATGCTGGAGTATTGGTCACCCGCACGCGAGAGTGCCTGACGAAGCACGGTCGCCCGGAATTCCTTTGACCACGTTCGAATTCGTGGTCGAGACTGGGTGCATGGAACGGGTTGAGTTGCAGACGGAACGGCTACTGCTGCGCGCGGTGACAGCGGCCGATGAGGCCGCGTTTGTCGAAGCGTGCAACGACCCGGAGATCGCTCACTACCTACCGGTGTCGGTGCCCTACACCCCTGAGAATGCCAGGGAATTCGTCGTTGAGTCACCGACGCAAAGGGCTTACGGCCGAGGCGATTAGGCGACTGTGTCAGTGGGGATTCGACGTCCTGGCCGCCCATCGCATCGAGTGGTGGGCTGTTGTCGGCAACGACGGTTCGCGGGCAGTGGCCGAAGCTGTCGGGTTCGAGATGGAGGGGCTGCTGCGCCAGCGCTCGTATCGGCGAGAGGAACCTGCCGATTGGTGGGTAGGCGGGCTGTTGTCTCGCCCCGAGTAGCCGAGTGTTGACGCTCGGCGTGATGCTGGCTAACCTTGCGATCGGTACACCGGGTCCGGAGTGTTCGTGCTCCGTTCGCCTAACACCCGGTCCTTTCAGTGATCAACAGGGTTCCGGATCGGAATGAATCTCTTGTATACCTCGGTATTTCGAATTGGGAGTACCAGTGCTGCGGTAGGACTCCCGAGATAGGTCAGGCTGTCGATTGGCAGGTCTGCGCCTACCCCGCAGAGACTGGCTACTTACTGGCGTCGGCTGCTGCGGTGGCCTGGGACGAGGACCGTGAGATCATCCGGTTTCCCTACGGTTGTGCGAGCTGGGATCCAGCACTTGGAGACCCTGCGAATGCGCTGGTAATCCTCTGGGCCACTTGGCACCAGAGTCAAAGCTGGCCCCGTCTGCTAGGCGTCATAGAGGAACTGTATGACGTGTCGGCCACTACCTATCTGGACGAGTCTCGACACGTGCGCCACGGACCGTCGTCGTTTCGTTACCGGCCCATCGAACTTGCGACGGGATGGCCCGATGAGCCACCGGTGGGCGAGATCGGGCATCGAGCGATTACGGGATCCGTTGTGGGGCTGCGTGTGACCTCAGCGGTGGAGCCGACCGGCGATGACATTGAGGCGCTGCGCGACGCGCGGGATCGCGGCCGCAGGACATTGCATGTGTTCGGTCCTCCAGACGCATTTGGCACTGTGATCCCGTCGCGGGGTGATCGAATGACAGTCGATCTCGCGGACCCTCGGCTGAGTGTGAACGATACGCGTGGCTACGCGGGTGTTGTCACGGGCATTGCCGGGCAAGTAAGTAATGCAGTGCACTCACTAGAAGGTCTCTACACCAACTTCTTTAACATTGACTCGGAGGCGTCCTCGCCGGATGAGCTGTTCATCCAATTGCTCTGCGACAGGATGCCGGACTAGCCGAATCGAGTGTGCGGTTCGTGTCGGTAAATCAGCGAATCTCGACACAAACCGCACACTCGGCGATCACGCTTACGACGCGAGTGAGCGCTGAGGCTTTCCGGAGTACTCGCTCAGCGGTCGGATCAGGGCGTTCGCCGCGGCCTGCTCCATGATGTGTGCGGTCCATCCGGTGATCCGACTCATTACGAAAATCGGTGTGAAGCAGGGGATGTCGAATCCCATGAGGTAGTAGGCAGGCCCGGTGGGAAAGTCCAGATTGGGCTTGATGCCGGTGGCCGCGTCCATCTCGGATTCCAGCACCTTGTAGATCTCGAGCCACTGACGACCATCACGTACCCGCGCCACATCCTCCAGCGCGGCGCGCATCGTCGGCACCCGGGAATCGCCGTTCTTGTACACGCGATGCCCGAAGCCCATCACCTTCTCTTTGCGGGTGCGCTTGCCCTGCAGCCATTCTGCGGCCTTGGCGGCGTCGCCGATCTCGATCATGTCGTGCATGACGGCCTCGTTGGCGCCGCCGTGCAGCGAGCCCTTGAGCGCGCCGATAGCGGCGGTGACCGCACTGTAGATATCGGATTGCGTCGAGGTCACCACACGGGCGGCGAAGGTCGAGGCATTGAAGCTGTGCTCGGCGTACAGGATCATCGACTGCTCGAACGCTGTGACGATCACCGGGTCCGGCACCTCGCCGAAGCACATCCGCAAGAAGTTGGCCGAGTAGCCGAGGTGGCTGTGGGGCTGAATGGGGTCCAGTCCACGGCGGCGGCGCATGTCGGCCGCGACGATCGTCGGGAGCACCGCGAACATGCGAAGTGACTTGGCGTAGTTGGCTTCCGGGCTGCTGTCTTCCTCGGAAGGATCCTCGGCGCCCAGGACGCTGATCGCGGTGCGCACCACGTCCATCGGGTGGCAGGTCTCCGGCAGCTTGGCCAGCAGTGCCATCAGGGAGCGGTCCAGGCGGCGCTGCGCGCGCTCGCGTTGGTTGAACAGCGCGAGCTCGCCCTCATTCGGCAGCTCGCCGTGCCACAGCAGGTAGGCGACCTGTTCAAAGCTGCACCGGGCGGCCAGGTCCTGTACCGGGTATCCGCGGTAGGTGAGCGAGTTGGTCTCGGGCACCACCTTGGAGATGGCGGTGGTGTCCACCACGACGCCGGCAAGTCCCTTGTGAATAGTCGGGGTCGCGGTGGTCATCGGGCTCCTCCTCCATTGAGGCTGAAATTGAAGATCTCGGTGTCGAACTGGTTGTATTCGGAGTAGCGGAGCAGCTCGTAGAGGCGACTGCGGTGCTGCATCTGGTCCAACAGGCCCGACTGTGTTCCTGCCGAATCGATTTCGCGAAGACCCTGCTCTACGGCGAACATCGCCAGCCGCAGGGTCGTGACGGGATAGATGACGACGTTGTACCCGACTTCGCGGAGCTGGTCTGCCGTCACGAGTTCGGACTTCCCGAATTCGGTCATGTTGGCGAGCAGCGGAACATCGACCGCGGCACGGAACTTCTCGAATTCACCGATGTCGCTGAGCGCCTCGGTGAAGATGAGATCCGCGCCCGCATCGGCATAGGCCTTTGCGCGCTCGATTGCCGCGGGCAACCCCTCGATGCCCGCCGCATCGGTGCGGGCGCAGATCACGAAATTGGGGTCGCGCCGGGCGGAAACCGCCGCGCGGAGCCGTCGAACCATCTCCGAGGTCTCGACGACGGCCTTGCCGTCAAGATGCCCGCACCGCTTGGGATTAACCTGATCCTCGAAGTGGCAGCCGGATAGCCCGCTGTCCTCGAGGACGGTAACCGTGCGGGCGGCACTCATCGGCTCGCCGAAGCCGGTGTCGGCATCGATCAGCGTCGGCAGGTCGATGACGGAGGCGATCTGGCGACCCCGGGCCGACACCTCGGTGAGTGTCGTCAACCCGATATCGGGCAGGGCCAAATCGGCAGACAGTACTGCCCCCGACACGTAAACACCCTCGAACCCGATTTCCTGAATCAGCTTGGCCACCAGGGGCGAGAACGCTCCGGGTAGGCGCAGCAGATCACCCGAGGCCAAGCCTTCCCGGAATGCGGCGCGCTTGGCGGCCGCATCCGTGGCGGAGGCAAGAAGTGAGGTCACTTAAAGATCCCCTCGGGAGTCGTGGGCGCCTTGTCGAGGACAACGGCATCTACGAGCGGGTTGAGCGCACCCAGTGAGCCTGCCTTCAGATCGGCCAATCCCTGTGCCACGGAGAGGAATCGGTCCTGCTCATGCTGGTCGATGACGCCGTCGGACAACACCGTGAACTTGTTGACGTAGTTCTCCCGGGCGAAGGGGCGTGCCCCCAGCGGGTGCGCGTCGGCGATCGCCAGCTCATCGGTGATCACCTCGCCGTTCTTGAGAGTGACGACGGCCTTGCAGCCGAAGGCCTTCTCGTCGGGGTTGCTCGAGTGGTAGCGGCGAGTCCACTCGGGATCCTCGACGGTGCTGATCTTGTTCCAGAGTTCGATCGTCTCGGCGCGATGTGCGCGTTCGGGTGCGTACGAACGCTCGTGATGCCAAGTGCCGTCCTCCAACGCGACGGCGAAGATGTACATGACCGAGTGGTCGAGTGTCTCGCGCGAGGCGTCGGGATCGAACTTTTGCGGATCGTTGGATCCGGTGCCGATCACGACGTGGGTGTGGTGGCTGGTGTGCAGAACGACCGTCGCGATCTGCTCCAGGTCGCCGATGCGCTCACGCATCCTGCGGGCCAGGTCGATGGGTGCCTGGCTCTGGTACTCGGCGGAATGCTCCTTGGTGTAGCTGTCCAGGATCGCGCGCTTCTCCTCGCCGGAGCCCGGCAGCGGAACCTCGTAGACCTTCTCAGGACCGCCGAGTAGCCAAGCGATCACGCCGTCCTCGCCCTCCCAGATCGGAGACGGCGCACCCTCGCCGCGCATGGCACGGTCAACGGCCTCGATGGCGACCTTCCCGGCCCAGGCCGGTGCGTAGGCCTTCCAGCTGGAGATGAGTCCCTTACGGGACTGTCGGGTCGCAGTCGTCAGGTGCAGGGCCTGACCAATGGCCTGATAGATCGTCTCGGTGTCGAGCTTCAGCATGGTGCCCAGGCCGGCGGCCACCGAGGGACCCAGGTGTGCGACGTGGTCAATCTTGTGCTCGTGCAGACAGATTCCGCGGGTGAGGTTGATCTGAGTTTCGTATGCGGTGGCCAGACCGCGAATGAGATCGGTTCCGCCGACACCGAGCTGCTGGGCCACGGCCACCAGCGGTGGAATGTTGTCGCCGGGGTGTGAGTAATCCGCAGCCAGGAAGGTGTCGTGAAAGTCCAGCTCGCGCACGGCGACGCCGTTGGCCCATGCCGCCCACTCGGCCGAGTAGCCACCGCTGACACCGAAGACGTTGGCGCCGCGTCCACCCGAAGACACCGCGTGTGCCTGTGCCTGGCGGCGTGCGACGGTGACGGGACGACGGATAACCGAGGCGGCGCTGACGGCGGCGTTGTCGATGATCCGGTTGATGACCATCGCTTCGGTGTCGGCGGGAACGGCAACGGGGTCCGAAGCGACCTCGGCGATCTTCCAGGCGAGGTGTTGGTCGCGGGGGAAGTCGTCGGCGCTGCGGCGGGTGTGTACGGAGTGAACGTGCATATTTCGCACATTACGCACGTGGTCAGTAGATAAAAAGACCATGTAAATGCGTATTTATGTATCCTTAGTCGGCATATCTTGCAAACATTGTGAATAGATATGGAGTTATCCTGACGACATGTCCAGACCGTTCGCCGGAGCACGGTTGCGGAGGTTGCGCGAGGAGCGTGGCCTGACGCAAGCGGCGCTTGCGCGTGTTCTGGATTTGTCGACGAGCTACGTCAATCAGCTGGAGAACGACGCGCGTCCGGTGACGGTTGCGGTACTGCTGCGGCTCACCGAACGGTTCGACCTGTCGCCGCACTACTTCTCCCCGGACTCCGATGCCCGGCTTGTCGCGGATCTTGGTGAGATATTCACCGAGGCGGCCGTGGGTGAGGTGAGTGACCTGCAGCTCGAAGAGCTGGTCGCCCGGATGCCATCGGTGGGCCAGACCCTGGTGGGCATGCATCGCAGGCTGCGGGACGTCACTGCGGAGCTGGAGAGCTATCGCGCGACCGAGAATGCGGCAACTATCGGTGACTCGATACGAGAGCCACTGCGTCCCATGCCGTTCGAGGAGGTCCGCGACTTCTTCTACGATCACAAGAACTACCTCGGTGAGCTCGACACCGCCGCCGAAGATCTATTCGAGCATTACGGGTTGCACATTGGCGGACTCGACGCGCAGCTGGCCACGGTGTTGAAGCAGGATCATGGCATTGCGGCAACGGTGACCAAGGGTGGGGCACTTACGGATTCGTCTAAGCGCCGGTTCGACACGGAAGCCGGGGTTTTGCGTATCGCGCATTGGCTCACGCCCGGCCAGCGCGCATTCCAAATGGCCACCCAATTGGCCTTGTTGACGCAGACCGAGACCATGGCGGCCATCCTCTCTGGCGCCGAGCAGCTGAGCCCGGAGGCCATCGGCGTCGCCAGGATTGGTCTGGCGAACTACTTTGCCGGTGCATTCCTTTTGCCGTACAAACAGTTTCACCATGCGGCGGAGTCCAGCCGGTATGACGTCGACATTCTGGCACGGCAGTTCGAGGTCGGACACGAGACCGTCTGTCACCGGCTGTCCACCCTGCAGCGTCCCTCCATGCGTGGGGTCCCGTTCATCCTGGTGCGCACCGATCGCGCGGGGAACATCTCGAAACGTCAATCCGCCACTGCATTTCACTTCTCCAGGGTGGGTGGGAACTGCCCCCTGTGGGTTGTGCACGAGGCGTTTTCGAACCCGGGGCAGTTCGTGACCCAGGTCGCGGAGATGCCCGATGGCCGTACGTACTTCTGGGTCGCACGAACCAGTAGCACGTCAACAGGTGGATTCCTGAGCACGCCGAAGTCGTTCGCGATCGGGCTGGGATGCGATATCGCCCACGCGCATCGTTTGGTCTACTCGACTGGAATCGCGATCGACGATCCGGCAACCGCCGTGCCGATTGGCCCGGGCTGCAAGGTGTGTGTGCGTGAATCGTGCGCACAGCGTGCGTTTCCCTACATTGGCCGCAGCGTCCACGTCGATGAGGACGCCAGCAGCCGCCTGCCCTACACCTGATCGGTGTGCCGCAGCACGGTGGGTGCGGCGGCGATCAACGCGACCAACTGAATCACGCCGACCACGGCGATGAGCATGGGAATGGACACCTCATAGAGGTAACCCGTGAGCGTGCCGCCGATCGCGGTTGCCGTGCCGAGCACGGCCGCGTAAACCCCGTAGGCGGTGGCCCGGCGTGGCGACGGGACGAGGTCTGCGACCACAGCGCGCAGGGTGGACTCCTGAATCCCGACGGCAGTGCCCCACAGCAGCGCGCCGAGCACGATACCCACCAATGAGTCGGTGAATGCCAGCATCGGCACGGCGGCGCCGACGATGGGCAGCACTACAAGGGTTTTCGGCCCTATCCGGTCATACGTCCAGCCGGAGAACAGGGCGGCGACGGCGGCGGCCGCCATCGCGACGGCGTACACCAGCGGCACTGCGGCGGGCGCGAGGATGCCCCGGTCGACCATGTGAAATGACAGCACGCCAAAGGTTGCGAATCCGGATACGGTGATCCCGGAGAATCCCGCATACAGCCAAAATCTCATCGGCAGTTGGAGTTTCTGGCGCACGGCGGACGTGTCATGGGTATCCGTGCTGTCCTCATACCGTTCGGGATGGGGTACCCGTCGGCGAAGCCAGAACAGTAGGGCAAGCGCTGCGGCACCCGGAATCGCCAGGACGGCGAATGTCGGCAGGTAGTTCCCCTGGGTGAGGGCGAGCATGCCGGCGACCACCAGTGGACCGGTGACTGCGCCGACCTGATCCATGGCCTCATGTACCGCGAAACCCTTGCCGCGGCCAGTGACTGAGGTGGCGTGCGAGAGCAAGGTGTCCTTGGCGGGGCTGCGTACCGCCTTGCCCACACGTTCGGCGATTACCAAAGTGGCGGCAACCCAGAGCGCGCTTGCCAGACCTAGGAACGGCACCGTGACCACCGTGAGCGCGTAGCCGGCGATAGTCCAGCTCCAGAACATGCGGGTGCGGTCGGTGAGGGGACCCGACACCAGGCGCAGCGCCAGCGCGGCGGCCTCGCCGATCCCGGTCACCACGCCCACGACGAGAGCGGTTGCCCCGAGTGATGCCAGTAGTGGTCCGGTGATCGAGCGCGCGCCCTCATAGACGATGTCGGCGAACATACTGATGACGCCAAAGGTGGTGACGAATCGCCAAGCCGAAAGACGTTGGGGCACAGCTGGTGAATTTAGTCGATCCACCGTCTTACCTGCTCGGCGATCCATGCGCCGTCGTCGAGGGGAAGGTCGTGCCCGGCGGAAGTGTGCACCGCCAAGGGCGCGCCGAATGTGTTGGCGATCGTGCTAGACGCGGAGGAACTCACGAGCCGATCGTTTGCGGAGGTCAGAACCAGCAGCGGAGTGTCGATGCGTTTCGGCATCCGGAAGGCGATGGCCGCGGTGATCTGGCGAGCGATACTGGCGCTCGAGGGACGCTGGGTCTGCAGGTACCCCGCCCACCGCTGGGAGAGTGCGTCGAGATCGAGGTCGGGGTTGTTGGCGGTCTGGGCCAGGATTGCGCGCTCGCGCGGCACGTCGTCACGGAATCGTCCGAGCACCAGATTGGGAATCGACGACGGCAGAAACCGCTGCCACACCGGCGTCGCGGCGGTGCTCGAATTGATGATGACGGCACGCTCGAAATCCCCGGGATAGCGCGCGCACCAGTCGAGTCCGATCATGCCGCCCAGAGATATGGAGAGCAGTGACCACGTGTCGCTGCCACGGTCCAGCCGGGACCGGATGTCGTCGGTGATCGCCGAGATGCTCGCGGGCGAGGTGCGCTCGAACTCGGTGCCGAATCCGGGCGCGTCCAGGCATTCCACCTGAACACCAAGCGATTCGGCGAAGACGTGCGGGAACTGTTCCCAGTGGCGCTTCTCGCGGCTCAGGCCACGTAGCAGCAGCCACCGGGTCATTGCTTGATACCCACCGTGAGTCGATCGAACTCCACGAAGGGCAGAGTGAAGGGGTGGGGCACCGGTCGCTGCACCGCAACCTCGAATCCGGCGGTCTCGAACATCTGGCGCATCTCGGCCTTCGACGGAACGCTTGCGGGCACGCGGTCGCCGAAGATACGGCGCAGGATTGGGGCGGAGGCGCGGTCGGGGGTGAAGGTAGTGATGGCGGTGAATCCGCCGGGAGCCAGCACGCGATGGAATTCGGCGAGCGCAGCGGGCTGATCGAAGAAATGGAACGCCGAGGTGGACACCACCGCGTCCAACGCACCGTCGTCGAACGGCAGCTTCTCGGCAGGCGCGAACTGCCAGTCGACCAGCGTCGACCTGGCCTTCGCCTGGGCGAGCATCCCTTCGGACATGTCGACCCCGTGCACCTGTCCGGGCTCGAGTTCCTCCTGGATGCGTGTCGCCAGAATGCCGGTACCGCAGGCGATATCGACAACTCGCTGGGACTCGTATTGACGCAGCAGGGCAATCATCTCGTCCTGTGCGGGGCGGTACACCCATTCTTGTAGCGGTGCCCAGTCGTATGCCTTGGCGGCACGGCCCCAGAACCGTGTCACCTGGTCGTTGAAAGCTCGCCGTTGAACCGTCGTCATGGGCACAAGGTACGCCAGCAACCAGGGGGTCGCCAGACGGGTGCACTCACTGCGCGGTGATGTTGACCCGGTCTGGATAGAAGGCCAGATGACGGGCGATCTGGGAGACCGCCGGATACGGGTCTTCGTAGGTCCAGACGGCGTCTTCGATCGTTCCCTCTGATGTGTGCACCGAGTAGTACGACGCCTCGCCTTTGTACGGGCAGTAGGTGTGGGTATCGGTGCGCTGTAGTACCTCCCAGTTCACCGCGTCGGGTGGGAGGTAGTACACGGGCGGGTAGGTGGACTCCTGCAGCCGCAACGCGTCGGTGGTGTCTGCGATGGTGGCATCGCCGGAGGTGACTACGACGCGGGTACTGGAGGGCACGATGTCGATGGGGTGGTCCGGGCCGGGAACCAGGTGCGGCCTGTCGGGAGTGGACATGTTTCCGAGGGTAGGCTTCCCTGGCTCCGCAGTGTTGAGCGGCTGTACCGCTTCAGTTCCTGGCCGGGGCGAGGCCCCCGGGCGCTAGGGTCTGCGACATGGCTGCGGATGCTGATCGAAGTGACCCCGACGAGCTGTTCGGTATCGACGCGCTGCTCAGCGACGAGGAACGCGCGATTCGCAATAGCGTGCGTGCTCTGGTTCAGGCGCGCGTGGTCCCGAACGTTCAGCGCTGGTACGAACACGGTGATCTACCGGTACGCAAGCTTGCGCTGGAGCTGGGCAAGATCGGTGTGCTCGGTATGCACCTGCAGGGTTATGGATGCTCCGGAACATCTTCTCTGGCATACGGACTGGCGTGCATGGAGCTCGAGGCGGGCGACTCCGGGATCCGTTCACTGGTCAGTGTGCAGGGATCACTGGCGATGTACGCCATCTATGCCTACGGCAGCGATGCGCAGAAACAGAAGTGGCTTCCCCGGATGGCGACGGGGGAGGAGCTGGGGTGTTTCGGACTGACCGAACCGGATTTCGGCTCCAATCCCGGCGGAATGCGCACCCATGCCCGGCGCGATGGCAGCGACTGGATCATCAACGGCACCAAGATGTGGATCACCAACGGGTCGATCGCCGACGTCGCGGTCATCTGGGCGCAGACTGACGAGGGGGTTCGTGGCTTCCTGGTATCGACCGATTCAGTGGGATTCAACGCCGAGACCATCCGGTCCAAGATGTCCTTGCGCGCATCGGTGACCGCCGAACTCAGTCTCAGCGATGTACGGGTGCCGGAGAAGAACCGGCTACCGCTGGCGATCGGGCTCAAGGCGCCGTTGTCATGTCTCAACGAGGCGCGCTTCGGCATCATCTTCGGCTCGATGGGTGCGGCGCGTGAATGTCTGCGTACCGCACTCGATTACGCCCAGACCCGAGAACAGTTCGATCGCCCGATCGCTGGGTTTCAGTTGACGCAGGAGAAGCTGGCCAACATGACCCTCGAGTACGGCAAGGGTGTGTTGTTGGCATTGCATTTGGGCCGTCGTAAGGACGCGGACACGTTGACCACGCCGCAGGTCAGCCTGGGCAAGCTCAACAACGTGCGCGAGGCCATCGAGATCGCCAGAACGGCCAGAACAATCCTTGGTGCGAACGGTATTTCGGGGGAGTACCCGGTGATGCGTCATGCCAACAACCTGGAGTCGGTGTTGACCTACGAGGGCACCAGCGAGATGCACACCCTGGTCATCGGCCAGGCCCTCACCGGTATCCCGGCGTTCCGGTAGGTCAGCGCCCGAACGCAGAAACGCCGCCTAGCTGCGGAATCGTGCGATACGAATCCGCCGCCAGGCGGCGTGTCGGGGAAGAGAACTGGATCAGTACTTGCCGAGGGCGATCGCCACGTTGTGGCCACCGAACCCGAACGAGTTGTTGATCGCGTACTTGTAGTCGCCCGTGCGGGGCTCCTTGCTGACGATGTCGAGTTCGATCTCCGGATCCGGCGTCTCATAGTTGAGGGTCGGCGGAATGATGCCCTCTTGCAACGACTTCACCGTGATGACGGCCTCGACGGCACCGACCGCACCCACCGAGTGCCCGAGGGCGCCCTTGGGTGCGTAGACCGCGGCGTGGTGCAGGTTCGAGTTATGGATGGCCTTGCCCTCGGCGACATCTCCCACGCTTGTTGCGGTGGCGTGGGCGTTGACATAGTCGATGTCCTTGGCGTCCAGTCCGGCGGTCTCCAGGGCGCGATTCATTGCCTTGGCAGCACCAATGCCGTCCGGATGCGGTGCCACGACGTGGAAACCGTCCGACGTGATGCCGGCACCGAGAAGGCGAGCGTAAATCCGCGCTCCCCGCGCCTTGGCGTGCTCCTCGGTCTCGATGACCATGAGAGCCGCGCCCTCACCGAAGACGAAGCCGGTGCGGTTCTTGTCGAACGGACGCGATGCACCTGCGGGGTTGTCGTTATCGGTCGACATCACGATGCGCATGTTGGCGAACGCCGCGATGGGGACAGCTTCGATGGCCGCCTCGACACCGCCGCAAATGGCGATATCGGCGTCGCCGTAGGCGATCTGGCGCCACGCGTGCGCGATGCCCTCATTGCCCGACGCGCATGCCGATACCGGCGTGATGACGCCGCCGCGGGCCTTGCGCTCCAGCCCGATGACGGCGGCTGCCCCGTTGGGCATGAACATCTGAACGGCCAGGGGCGAAACGACTTTCGTGCCCTTGGCGCGCATATCGTCGTAGGCCTCGACCATTTTCTCGGCGCCGCCCAGACCGGTGCCGACCGACACCGCAAGACGTTCCAGGTCGACGTCGGGGGACCCGGCGTCCTCCCAGACCTGACGACCCATGATCGCGGCCAAGCGCTGGACATAGGACAGACGACGGTGCTCGATCTTCGTCATGTCTTTGTCGAAGTCACGGACCTTGAGGTGCCCACCGATTTTCACGGGCAGGTTGTAGTGAGCGACGAAGTCGTCTTCGAGGGTGCGGATGCCGCTCTCGCCGGCGAGTAGTCCCTTCCAGGTGCCCTCGACATCCGGTGCGATCGACGTCGTCATGGCCATGCCGGTCACGACGATGTTCGGAAAGCCGCCGTTTGCGGTAGATGGTTTGGTCATTATTGACATCCCCCCGTGGACATGTACGTGACGAGCACGTTCTATCCCCTTTCGAACTTCATCTGAGCTATCTCTTGGACCGGATTTTAGTAAGCCCGCTGCCAGCGAACTTCGCCAGGGTGGGTCATCAAACGGATTCGATGATGAACCCTATGACAGATCCGGGTAGGAACTGCACAAATTGACCAAGTGTGTCTGGGTGGTTGACGTTCCGCAGCACAGCCTATCCAAAGTGACGGGCAAATGAATGAATGATGCGGTTACCGGGGCGCAACCAGGGCGAATGTGACCCGCGGCACAATGCCGGCCACCGATGGAGATCTGTAGCATTGCTCACTATTGGGTCTAGTTTGCCTTGAGAGGAGCCGCATGCGGGTCGACGGGGACACCTGGGACATCACTTCCAGCGTGGGGGCGACCGCCCTCGGGGTGGCGGCCGCACGCGCTTCCGAGACATTGCGCGCCGACGCACTCATCCACGATCCGTTCGCACAGATACTGGTCGAGGCGACCGGTAAATCGACGGGCTGGGAGCGGTTGGCGACCGGCGACATCGAATGGCCCGATCCCGAGGCGGGCCGGATCTACGGCCGGATGGTCGACTATCAGGCCACGCGCACTCATTTCTTCGACGCCTACTTCCTGGCCGCGACCGCAGCGGGCGTCCGGCAGATCGTCATCCTGGCCTCGGGGCTGGACTCCCGCGCGTACCGGCTCGACTGGCCCGCCGGCACCACCGTGTTCGAGATCGACCAACCCCGGGTGCTGGAATTCAAGGCCGCCGCCCTCGCTGCCCATCAACCGAAGGCGCAACGACGCGGCGTTGCCATCGATCTGCGCGAGGACTGGCCGGCCGCGCTGCGTGAGGCCGGGTTCGATTCCGCGCAACCCACCGCGTGGCTTGCCGAAGGCCTGTTGCCGTATCTGCCCGCCGACGCTCAAGACAGCCTGTTTGTGAACATCGGTGTCTTGAGCGCCCCGGGCAGCCGTATTGCCGTGGAGGGATACGAGGGCAAGCTGGTCCTGGACGAGAGCGAGCAGGAGGCGGCGCGCCGGGAGCAGGTGCGTGCCGCGTTCAAGACCGCGATCGATGTCGACGTCGCTATCGAGAACTTGATCTACGAGGACGAGAACCGGGCCGACCCGGCAGAATGGCTTGGGGCACACGGATGGTCGGTGACCAAGACCGATGCGCACGACGAAATGGCGCGGCTGGACAGGCCCGTGCCCGAGGATGTTGAGCAGGGGACGTTCCGCGGCCAGCTGATCCAGGGAGAACTCCGGTGACCGACGCGACCACCGCCCGGTCCGATGATGACAGCTGGGACATCGCAAGCAGCGTGGGAGCCACCGCAGTGATGGTGGCCGCGGCGCGAGCGGCCGAAACCCGCAGTGAAACGCCGCTCATCAACGATCCGTTCGCGCAGCTCCTCGTCGAACGCGCGGGGGCCGGGGCCTGGTCGGTGATCGCCAGCGATGAGCTGCGTCAGCAGCTCGCCGAGCTCGACCCCGACGCCGACCGGATCATGCAGTACGCGGTGGATTACCAGGCCGTCCGCACTCGATTCTTCGACGGATTCTTTGAACGGGCGTCACAGGCGGGGATCACCCAGGTGGTGATCCTGGCCGCCGGCCTGGATTCTCGTGCGTATCGCCTGGACTGGCCCGCCGGTACCACCGTTTACGAGATCGACCAGCCGCTCGTGTTGCAGTACAAGCGCCAAACACTCGACGAGCACGATGTGCGTTCTGCCTGTCTTCGCCGCGAGGTGCCCGTCGACCTTCGGCAGGACTGGCCGGCGGCGTTGCAGCAGGAGGGATTCGACGTCACATCGCCCACTGCGTGGCTGGCCGAAGGCCTACTCATGTATCTGCCGACAGAGGCGCAGGACCGGCTCTTCGAATTGATCGTCGATCAGAGCGCACCGGGCAGCAGAATCGCCGTCGAGGCCGTGGGACCGGATAACGCCAAGCGGCACGAGTTCCGCAGCAAGATGCGCGAACATTTCGACCGGGCCCGCAAGCTGGCGGGAATGGACGGAGAGTCCCTTGATGTCGGATCGCTGATGTACCACGACGAGAACCGCACCGATGTCCCCCAGTGGCTCGCCGGGCGTGGGTGGACGGTTCGGGCGATTCCGGCCGAGGTGGAAATGTCGGATGCGGGCCGACTGGGCTACATCGAAGAGGACTTACGCGGGAACACCCTGATAGAGGCCGAGCTCAAGGGCTGACGGAGCTCGGCCGCCGGGGTGCGGGGTTCTCAGGTCCCAACTGGTTGGTTACCATCGGTGATACAGCTCACTCAGCTGCCATCGCTTGTCCGTGTACGCGTACGTGACCTGCGGAGATGTACTCATTGATGAGCGTGCCATCGAGAGGAACGGATATGACCACCGAGATCTCTACGCCCGCCGACCAGGACGCTGCGTCCGAACCCTCACGCATTCCGGGCATCGTCCGGGGCCTGCGCGAGACCTTCGCGACCGGTAGGACTCGAGAATACGATTGGCGCAAGGCGCAGCTCGTCGGCCTGGAGCGACTCTTCACCGAGAACGAGGCCGCGATCGCCACCGCGTTGCACGAGGACTTGGGGCGCTCCTCGGCCGAAGCCTGGATCGCCGATGTTGTCGGGTCGGTCGTCGAGGTCGTCTATGCCCGCAAGAATCTCCGGCGCTGGATGCGACGCAAGCGCGTGCGGGGTCTTCCCTTGGCCCAGCAGCCGGCCAAGGCATGGTCGGTGCCTGAGCCGTATGGCACCGTGCTTGTTATCGGTGCGTGGAACTTCCCCCTGTACCTGACGCTTGGGCCTGTGGTCGGCGCGCTGGCGGCGGGCAACACCGTGGCCATCAAGCCCTCGGAGATCGCGCCTGCCTCATCGGCGTTGATGGCCAAACTGATTCCGCAGTACCTCGACCCGCACGCAGTGGCCGTCGTCGAAGGCGACGGCTCGGTGACGCAGGAACTATTGGCGCAGGGTTTCGACAAGGCACTTTTCACCGGTGGCACCGAGATCGGCAAGCGCATCCTGGAAGGTGCTGCACAACATCTGACACCGGTCGCGCTGGAACTGGGTGGCAAGTCACCCGTCTATGTGGCTGCCGACGCCAACATCGAGGTCGCTGCGCGCCGAATCGGATACATGAAGGGCCTCAATTCAGGCCAGGTGTGTCTGGCACCCGACTATGTCCTCGTCGACCCGGCGGTTCGCGATGAGCTGGTCGAGAAGATCACGGCCGCGTGGGCGGAGTTCCAGGCCGACAAGGAATCCAAGGGACTGCGCGTGGTCAACCAGCGCCAGTTCGATCGCCTGGTGGGTTACCTGGCCGCGACCGAAGGTGAGGTTGCCACCGGCGGTGCCTCCGATGCTTCCGCGCTCACCATCGAGCCGACGATCGTGGTGGATCCGAGCGCGGATGAGCCGCTCATGCAGAACGAGATCTTTGGTCCGATCCTGCCGGTGCTGACCGCCGACTCCCTTGACGACGCCATCGACTTCATCAATTCTCGTCCAAAGCCGTTGGCGGCCTACGCATTCACGGAGTCGAAGCGGATCGGCAACCGATTTATCGACGATGTACCCGCCGGTGGCACGGTGATCAATCATCTGCTGTACCACGCTGTTATCCCGAACTTGCCCTTCGGTGGTGTCGGTGCCAGCGGTATGGGCGCCTACCACGGCAAGGCCGGTTTCGATGAATTCAGCCACCTCAAGTCGACTCTGTACAAGAGCACCAAGATGGACCTCAAGCTGCCGTATCCGCCGTATCTGGAGAAGAACCTGAAGTTGATGAAAAAGCTTATGTAATAAAGCTTTTCGTTCTCCATATTATTCAGCAACCCAACGAAGTGCCAAGTGAATAGGAGTTCTGCATGCCGGGAGTGCAAGACCGGGTAATTGTCGTGACCGGAGCCGGTGGGGGGCTGGGCCGCGAGTACGCGCTCACCCTTGCCGGTGAGGGCGCCTCGGTGGTTGTCAACGACTTGGGTGGTGCCCGCGACGGATCCGGCGCCGGGTCCGCGATGGCCGACAGTGTGGTCGACGAAATCAAGGCTGCCGGGGGCCGTGCGGTCGCCAACTATGACAGCGTCGCCACCGAAGATGGCGCGGCCAACATCGTCAAGACCGCTCTTGACGAGTTCGGTGCCATTCACGGCGTGGTGAGCAATGCAGGCATCCTGCGGGACGGCACGTTCCACAAGATGACCTACGACAGTTGGCATGCGGTGCAACAGGTTCACCTGTACGGCGGGTACAACATCACCCGTGCCGCGTGGCAGCACTTCCGGGATCAGGGTTACGGCCGCATCGTGGTCGCCACCTCGACCAGCGGCTTGTTCGGCAACTTCGGGCAGGCCAACTACAGCGCCGCCAAGCTCGGCCTCGTCGGACTCATCAACACCCTCGCCCTGGAGGGCGCCAAGTACAACATCCACTCCAACGCCATCGCGCCGATCGCGGCCACCCGCATGACCGCCGATATCGCCCCCGAGGCGGTGTTGGACAAGCTGCCACCGTCCTTCGTAGCACCAGTCGTTGGATACCTGTGCACCGAGGAAAGCACCGACAACGGTTCGGTTTTCGTCGTTGGCGGCGGCAAAGTGCAACGTGTCGCACTGTTCGAGAACGCCGGCGCGGACTTCGACGCGCCGCCCACTGTGGATGAGGTTGCCGAGAAGTGGTCGCAGATCGCGGATCTTTCTAACGCCGTCAAGGCCGGCCCCCCGTCGCTCGCATGAAAGCGATACAGGCACAGTCATTGTCGGGCCCGGAGGGGCTGGTCTACACCGACGTCGAGGAGCCACGCGGTGACAACGTCGTCGTCGTAGACGTCAAGGCCGCGGGAGTCTGCTTTCCCGACTATCTGATGACCAAGGGCGAGTATCAACTGAAAATGGAGCCGCCCTTCGTTCCCGGAATCGAGACCGCCGGGGTGGTGCGGTCGGCTCCGGAGGGTTCCGGGATCAATCCCGGTGACCGGGTGATGGCCTTCAATTTCATTGGTGGGTATGCCGAACGGGTAGCGGTGGCACCGTCCAACATCCTGCCGACCCCGCCCCAGCTGGACGATGCCGAGGCCGTCGCCCTCATTGCCAACTACCACACCATGTACTTCGCCTACGCTCGCCGAGGGCAGCTGCGTGCGGGGGAGACGGTGCTGGTACTCGGTGCCGCGGGCGGTATCGGCACGGCGGCGATCCAGATTGCCAAGGGGATGGGCGCCAAGGTCATTGCCGTGGTTAATCGGACTGCCGCAACGGAATTCGTCAAGAGCGTCGGTGCCGATATCGTGCTGCCGCTAGAAGAGGGCTGGGCCAAGGCGGTACGTGAGGCAACCGGTGGAGTCGGTGTCGACATGGTGGTGGATCCCATCGGTGGGCCCGCCTTTGACGACGCGGTGCGCACACTGGCCTCCGAGGGCCGGCTGCTCGTCGTCGGATTTGCGGCCGGTGCGATACCGACGATCAAGGTGAATCGCCTGCTGCTGCGCAACGCCTCGCTGATCGGGGTGGCCTGGGGCGAATTCCTGCGCACGCATACGGACTATCTGTACGAGACGCAGGCAGGGTTGGAGAAGCTGGTGGCCGAGGGTATGCGACCGCCGGTGAGTGCGCGGATTCCGCTATCGGAAGGCCGCCAGGCACTCCAGGACTTCGCCGACGGCAAGGTGTACGGAAAGATGGTGCTCGTACCGTGAGTACCAAGGTATTCAACGGAATTGACCAGGTCGCCGTCGGTGACCTCGGGATCACCGATTGGCTCTTGGTCGATCAGGAGCGTGTCAACACCTTCGCCGATGCCACCGGTGATCACCAGTGGATACACGTCGATACCGAGCGGGCCGCCGATGGCCCGTTCGGTGGCACCATCGCGCACGGGTTGCTCACCTTGTCGTTGCTTCCGCAGTTTCAATTCCAGCTGATCCGCGTCGACAACATCGCGATGGGGATCAACTATGGGTACAACAAGATTCGGTTCCTGAACCCGGTTCGGGTGGGGTCGAGGCTGCGGGCCCGTGCCGAGGTGACCAATGTCGAGCAGAAGCCCGGCGCCGTGGACGTGACGGTCTTGACGACCGTCGAAATCGAGGGTGCCGACAAGCCAGCTTGTGTGGCCGAATCGATTTCGCGCTACATCGCGTAGCCAATCGGAAGACCGCGTTAGAGATCTGGGACCCCAGGCTATTTCGGCCGGTACGCGGAAGAGCTGAAGGTCAACGAGGTTGTGGGCGTGATACCCATTCTCGCCCAATGAAATCGCGACCCGTCGGTTTGTCGTCGATTGTCAAGAGGTTGGACACCGCATATCGCAGAGTGTCGAAAATCTCACCGCGATCTACGACGATGTGTAGATCACGTCAGTCAGGTGTTATGTTACTGCTCAGTTCGGGCCCTGCATTCTCTGTGACCAGCGAAGATGGTGGGCCCGAGAGGTTTGGATGAGAGGGCATCACGTGGGTCAGTCAGCACACGGACGTGTTGCCCTGGGGTATTCGGTGCAGTCGATCGTGAGCGCGCGATGACCACGTTCGACACGGCCAGTGCAGGCCGGCCCGCGACGCCATCCCGTGACGCCGTATCCGGTGCCCTCAAGGAATACGTCCGCAAGCATCCGGTTCAGGCGGTAGAAACCGCCGGCAGTCAGATCGTCCTCGGTGTACGAGCGATGCAGTACATGTTCTCGGACCTCGTCCACCGCGCGTTCCCCTGGAAGGAATTCATCCACCAGGGCGCGTTCATGGCGGGTAGTGCCGTGGTCCCGACGCTTCTGGTGGCCATTCCGATCGGTGTCACCTTGTCGATCCAATTCGCGCTGCTGGCGGGCCAGGTCGGCGCGGCTTCGTTGGCAGGTGCCGCCAGTGGTGTCGCGATCGTGCGCCAGGGTGCCTCGCTGGTTGCCGCGGTGCTGATGGCCTCCGCGGTGGGTTCGGCCATCACCGCGGACCTGGGGTCACGAACCATGCGTGAAGAGATAGACGCCATGGAAGTGATGGGTGTGTCGGTGATCCGGCGGCTCGTCGTCCCGCGTGTGGCTGCCGCGGTCCTGGTCGGTGTCGGCCTCACGGGTACAACCTGTTTTGTAGGCTTCCTGGCGAGCTACTTGTTCAACGTCTACTTCCAGCACGGCGCACCGGGAAGCTTCGTCGCGACCTTCGCCTCGTTCACACGGGTCGACGATCTGATCTTGGCCCTGCTCAAGGCGATTCTCTACGGTCTCATCGTTGCCATCGTCGCGTGCGACAAAGGGCTGACGACCAAGGGCGGACCGGCCGGCGTCGCCAACTCGGTGAACGCCGCAGTCGTGGAGTCAATCCTGGTGTTGATGCTGATCAACGTGCTCGTCAGCCAGGTGTACGTCATGGTCTTCCCCCGGCACGGGATATAGGGACGCATCGTGACCATCTCTACATACCGTCCTAAGGGCATCCAGCCGATCATCGACGCCGGGCATCGGGTCGCCCAGTCGATTCGGCGGCTGGGACACATGCTGGCGTTCTTCGTGGAGGCGATGGCCTCCATTCCGAATGCCCTGCGCTACTACTCCAAGGAGTTCTTCCGGCTGCTGGCCGACGTCACCTGGGGTAACGGCTCGCTGGTCACCGGTGGTGGCACGGTCGGCGTCGCCGCCGTGCTGGGCGCCACGATCGGCGCCCTGATCGGTATCGAGGCCTACAACCTGCTGAACATCATCGGCCTGGGCCCGGCCACTGGATTCATCTCCTCGCTGGTCTCGACGCGCGAGTTGGCGCCGGTGATGGCCGCCCTGGCCTTTGCGATGCAGGCCGGCTGCCGGTTCACCGCGCAGCTGGGCGCACAGCGCATCAACGAGGAGATCGACGCGCTGGACGCGCTGGCGATCCGGCCCATCCCCTACCTGGTGACCACCCGCCTGATGGCCTCCACCGTTGCGGTTGTTCCGCTGTACCTGCTGTGCCTGGTCATCAGCTACATCACCTGCCGCCTGCTTGTCGGGATCTCCAGCGGCGGCTCGATCGGCGGTGCCTACAACCACTACTTCACGATGATGTTGAGCGGTACCGACATCGTCTACTCGGTGATCAAGGCCGTCATCTTCGTCTGGATCGCGTCAACCATCCAGTGCTACTTCGGGTTCAACGCCTCGGGTGGACCCGAAGGCGTGGGTGTGGCCGCCGGGCACGCGATGCGTGCCGCCATCACCGTCGTGATTATCGTGAACATGCTTCTGACCATGGCGTTGTGGGGAGTCGACGCTGGCGCAAGGTTCGGTGGTTGACGTGAGTGCTGGTTCATTCTCTGGAAACGGGCGCGGCTGGTCCGATCGTGCGCTGCTCCTCTCCGGTATCGCCGTGCTGGCCATCTTGGGATTGGTGACCGGGCTGCTGCTCGCCAAGTCCAAAGGCCTGCTGGAAGACACCGTCAAGGTCAACGCGCAGCTGATGAATGTCGGCGACGGTCTGCCCGAGCGTGCCGATGTGAAGTTCCGCGGCATGCTCGTCGGCGCCGTCACCTCGGTGACGCCGGCCGAAGACGGCAAGCCGAATATCGTGCACATCGACCTGAAGTCGGAGCACGCCAGCGGAATTCCGAGCACGGTCACCGCACGCGTGGTGCCGAGCAACGTGTTCGCGGTGTCCTCTGTGCAGCTGGTCGACAACGGTGACGGTGCCGCCATGCGTGACGGCGCTGTGATCACCGAGGACACCAAGCTGCCGACGGTGCTGTTCCAGACCACCACCAACAAGCTGCGCCAAGTGCTTGCCGCCACCGAACGGCAACGGGGCGACGCGCCGATCGGTTTGATCGGCGTATTCGGCGAGGCCACCCAGGGCCGCGGCGACAAGCTGTTGACCGCTGGTGCCCGGCTGCAGTCCATCCTCGCCGAGTTCAACGCCATAGTGACCGCGAGCCCCAACGATCCCTCGACGATCGCGGCTCTGGAGAAGGTGTCGGCGGCGCTCAGCACCAGCTCGCCGCGACTGTTGGACAACCTGGAGAACGCCCTGGTGCCGCTGCGCACCCTGGCCCAGAAGCAAACCGATGTGCGCGGGCTGCTCTCGGCCGGTTTGCATACGACCGGAACCGCGGCCACTGCCATTGATAACCACATCGACCAGATGATCGGCATCGGTACGCACCTGACACCGGTTGTCGGTGTCCTGGCACAGCATTCGGGCCAGTTCGTGCCGATCGCGTCGCGCATCAGGGTGCTGTCGGATGCGATCTTCGAAAACGGATGGGATCCGGGCCGCCAGGTCCTGGGCCTGAACCTGATCCTGTCGTTCAGCCCGGCCTGGACCTATGTCCGCGACGACTGCCCACGGTACGGAGACCTGGCCGGACCCAGTTGCACCACCGCACCCGAGACCCGTCAGTGGATCGACATTCCCGAGGTGCTGCAGCCCGGTAGCTACAAGCCGCCGCCGGATATCGCACCGCCGGCGGGAACCATCTTCCCGCCGACCGCCGCAGACATCATGCTGCACGGCTCAGGTCCGAACCCGCAGGAAGTCGACCGCGCCGCGAACCCGGTGCTGCCGCCCTTCGGCCCACCGCCCAACGCGGCACCTGCCGGAGTGGCACCGGCCGCGTTCGGCGGAAACGTCGGACCGGTGGGAAGTGCGACCGAGCGCACACAACTCGGCAAGGCACTCGGTGGGGACCCGAGCGCCGCACAGCAGCTGCTCCTGGGCCCGGTGGCTCGTGGGACAACGATCTCGGTCAGTCGTGAGGGGTCGGACAACGGTTCCGGCCAAGCCAATTCGGCCCTGGGAGGCGGACGATGAAGAACTTCCGGGCCGCGGTGGTCGGACTATCGCTGTTTGTCGTGTTCGCCATCGGCGTGACGACCCTGGTGTACGGCACCCTGCTCCGCGACACCACGGGCTCGACCAAGAGCTACAGCGCGATTTTCACCGATGTCACCGGTGTGCGAGTCGGCGACGACGTGCGCATCGCGGGCGTGCGCGTGGGTCGCGTCGACTCGATCGAGCTGGACGGCTCGCTCGCCAAGCTCAAGTTCCGGGTCAAGAGCAACCAGAATCTCTACGGAAACTCGATTGCGTCGGTGACCTACCAGAACATCATCGGCCAGCGGTACCTCTCGCTGTCCCGGGGGTTGGATGGCAGCCCGGAGCGTTTGCCTGAAGGCAGCGTGATTCCGGTGGAGCGCACCGAGCCGTCCTTCGATGTCGGTGCGCTGCTCAACGGATTCGAGCCGTTGTTCACCCTGCTGGACCCGAAGCAGGTCGACAACCTGTCCAATGGGCTCATCGACGCCTTCGCCGGCGACAAGGGCGCGCTGGCGCATGTCGTTGCGCAGACCACCGAGATCACGAAATCCTTTGCCGGACGCGATCAGTCGCTTGGGGGGCTGATCGAGAACCTCAACACCGTGCTGGAGAACGTCGCCAAGCAGAACGACAACCTGGATCAACTCGTGGTCCAGAGTCAGAACGTCGTCGGCGAACTGGACAACCGTCGCCAGAGCCTGGTCTCGTCCATCGGTTCGGCCACGCATGTGGTGAGCCGGATCCAGACCATCGGCGACAACGTGTATCCGCAGCTGCAGGAACTTGTCTATCGCGAACCGGGTGCCGCCGCGCATATTCTTGCCAACAAAGACCAATTCGCCTTCCTCGGTTCCAATTTGCCGCTTCTTCTGAAGGGGCTGGCCCGCACAATGCAGGACGGCGCCTACGGCAATTCGTATGCCTGCCAGCTGAACCTCAACGGGTTCTTCCCGGGTCTCAATGATCTGGTGCCCGCGATCGTCCGGCACGCCACGAACGGTGGCGTCGCCAAGTACACACCGAAATGCCGAGGGACCGAATGAGCCCCCGTGAACGCAGGTTAGAAGATCGCAGCAAGTTCTGGATCGGCATGATCGCTGTCGGCGTCGTCACGGCGATCATCGCGTCGATGCTCTTGTACCGCCAGATCGGCTTTGGATACACCCGATACAAGGCCGAATTCGCGCAGGCGGCACAGCTCAAGAAGGGCGACTACATCAGCGTCGCAGGGGTGGATGTCGGTGAGGTCAAAAGCGTTGTGCTCGATGGCACCAAGGTGCTCGTCGACATGCGGGTGCGCGACGAGGTGAAGCTGGGCGCCGAGACCCAGGCCGCTATCAAGACCACCACGCTGCTCGGTTCGCGCTACGTCGAGTTGCGGCCCCGCGGCGCGGGCGTCATCCCGAACAAGCGAATCGCGTTGTCGCACACCGAGGTGCCATACGACCTGCAGGCGCTGCTTGCGGATACCGCTGCCACCTATGAGCAGGTCGACACGACCAAGCTGGCTCAGTCCATCGACATCCTGGCCAAGCAGCTCGACGGGCTGCCCGAGGCGCTGCCCGACGCCATGAAGAATCTGAAGGAGCTGTCGGGGATCGTCTCCACCAGACGGACGCAGATCGGCGAGTTGCTCAAGAGTGCGGCGACCGTCACGGCCACCTTGCATCGGCAGCAGGCGAACCTCGGGCATCTGGTCTTTCAGGGACGGGACCTGTTGGGGGAGTTCGTATCCCGTAAGGCATCGTTCCAGCGTCTGATGGCGTCGATCACCAAGGTGGTCGACCTGATGAGCAAGGTTGTCGTGAAGGACCGGCCCGCGTTCGAGAAGCTGTTACAGCAGCTGCGCGACGTCACGGCGCTGGCCAGCGATCATGACGACTACATGCGAAACCTGCTGCAGATCCTGCCCGTGCCGCTGCGGAACCTGAGCAACGCCACCGGCTCGGCGTACTCCATGAACATCAACCTGACCAACGGTCTGGTCGTGGACAACTGGATGTGCGCGATCAGCAGCCGCGCCGAGCAGTGGGGTCTACTCGAGTACTTCAAGGACTGCGCATGAGCGTGAACGTGACACAGCAGGGGTCCACCGCGCGCCGCATCTTCATGATCGGTGTGGTTTCGGTGCTGGTAGTGGCCGCCGCGATCGGTGGCTACCTGGGTCTGCGTAAGGCCGGCGTAGTAGATGACAAGATCACCGTCACCGCCCAATTCGATGAAGGCTCAGGTCTTTTCGTGGGCAACGTGGTCGAGGTGCTCGGCCTGCCGGTAGGTGCCATCGAATCGGTGGAGGCCAAGGGCACCTATGTCCAGGTCAAGTTCAACGTCGATAGGGACGTGAAGGTCCCGGCGAATGTCATCGCCGCCGCCTTCACCAGCTCGGTCCTCACCGACCGGCACGTCGCGTTGAGCCCGCCGTACACCGAGGGCCCGGTGCTCAAGGATGGCGATGTCATCCCGCTCGACCGCACCCGCACGCCCGTCGGATTTGACCGGGTGCTGGCGACCGTCGACAAGCTTGCCTCGGCGATGAAGGGCGACGGAAAGGGCGGCGGTCCGGCCGCCGACTTGGTCAACATCGGGGCCCAGGCGGCCGCGGGTAACGGCGAACAGGTCAGGACCGCCCTCGATGAGCTGTCGAAGGCATTGAAGATGACCACCGATGGCGCCGAGACCAAGGATCAGCTCACCACGATCATCAAGAGCGTGAGCTCGCTGGTGAACGCGATGGGGGAGAACGACAAGGCGATTCGTCAGTTCGGCTCGGCCGTGCACGGCACTGCCGATGTGCTGGCCGCCGAGCGGTTCGGCACCGGCGACACCGGGCGCAAGGCCAACGAAGTGCTGAAGAACACCGCCGAACTCCTCGAGAAGAACCGCGACGTCATCAAGGGTCTTGTCGGAAACGGCAACGTCACGCTGCAGGCATTGACCGACAACCAGCGCGAGCTCAAGGAAACTCTGGATCTACTGCCGCTGACGCTCGATAACGTGGACCGCGTCATCGATCCGGTGAACGGGTCGATCCGCCTGCACCCGCTGCTGGACAAGCTGCTGCTCGAGAGCCAGTTCTCCAAGGAGATCTGCAACATGATGGGCCTGCGGCAGCTCGGGTGCAGCACCGGGACGCTGGCCGACTACGGGCCCGATTTCGGGCTGACCTACATGCTCGACGGCATGGCCAGGATGGGGCAGTGATGAGCCGCTTGCGCGAAGAACATGGGCCGGTGATGAGTCGCTTGAAGGTTTCCAAGGCGAGGGTCGTCGCATTGGCTGCGGCCGGGGCCCTTGCCGTATCGGCATGCAGCCCACCGGGACTCGATAGTCTGCCGCTTCCGGCTCCCAACATGGGGTCACAGTCGTACCAGCTGACCGCGCGGTTCGCCAACGCGCTCAACCTCCCCGCGAAGGCCAAGGTTCGTCTCGGTGGCGCCGACGTCGGCGAGGTCGAGTCGATGGACGCCGTCGACTACGTGGCGGTGGTCCAGCTGCGCATCCGTGAAGGTGTGCGGTTGCCCGTCGGAACCACGGCACAGCTGCGCACGGCCACCCCGCTGGGCGATGTGTTCGTCGCCGTCACCCCGCCCACCAAAGGTACGGGCCAGCTCCTCAAGGACGGGGGCACCCTGGACCTGGACAGCACCTCGTCGGCAGCCACGGTGGAAGGCGTGCTCGCCTCGGCCGCCGTGCTCGTCAACGGTGGTGTCTTCCGCAATCTGACACACGTGGTGAATGGGCTCGGAAAGTCCTCCGGCGGTAATGGCAGTAACGGCATCGTGTTCGGTGAGATCGTGAAGCAGTCCGATCAGTTGATGGGCACGTTGAACGGCCGGTCGTCGCAGATCCAGAACTCGTTGGACAAGACCTCTCAGCTGGCCTCGACGCTGTCGGCGCGGGAGAAGACCATCAACGATCTGCTGGAGGCAGGCGCGCCGGCGCTGAAGGCGATCGATCCCGACCAGGTCGGCGATCTCGCTGACACCGCCGGACGCATCTCCAATCAGCTGGCGAAGTTCCCGTCGATCCAGGGCACCGACACGCGCAGCATGATCGCCGATTTCAACTCGCTCGCGCGGGGCTTCAACGACATCACGGTGAGCCCGGACACGAGCCTGGTCGCATTGAACCGACTGATCCCGATGTTGGTGAAGGCGAATGCGGGTAGCGGCCTTGCCGTCGACGTCAACATGGCCAAGCTCGCGCTGGGCAACTGGCCCGATGCAGGCTACAAGGGTGACCCGACGTTCCATGGCCCCAAGCAGGCCGACTGGGGTTACCTCGTCGGCAGCTTCAAGTACTCGCTATACCGGTTGCAGGAACGGGTTGTCGGTCAGGGACCGAACCCGCCTGCTCCGGCACCCGCGCCCGCCCCGACGCCTGAACCAGGACCGGGCCGATGACCGCGCCCGCGACTGGTCCCGCACAGTCCAACGGTCTGCTGGAGTCGATTTCCCGTGGGCTGCTGGCGGTATCCGACCTGTTCAAGCGCAGCTGGAAATGGCTGTCCGTGATCGGTTTGGTGGGCATCCTCGTCATCTGCGTCGGGTACGTGATGTTCGGGACCCTGAAGGTCAACCCGATCGAGTCCAAGTACCGGGTGAAGGTGCAGCTGCACGAATCCGGTGGGCTGCTGCCGAATCAGGAAGTCACGCTGCGCGGAGTGCCGATCGGTCGGGTGCAGTCCGTCAATCTGGAGAAGGGCGGCGTGGTCGCTACCGCTGCGATCGACGGCGCGGTGAAGCTGCCCGCGAACAGCGAGGTGCGCGTCTCCGGGCTCTCGCCCGCCGGTGAGCAGTATCTCGACTTCCGGCCAACGACCAACGACGGCCCATTCCTGGGTAACAACAGCGTTGTCGCGCTGGGCCAGGCCACGACTCCGATAACTCTCGCGCAGGTGCTGGCGGATTCCGATGGGCTGCTGGCACAGCTTGATACCGCGAAGCTGAGCACCATCCGCAAGGAGCTCGGTGTCAGCGCGCAAGGTCCGGAAAAGCTCGGGGATATCTTCGACGGCGGCACGTTCCTCATCACGACGCTCGACGGTGTGCTGCCGGAAACGGTGACCCTGTTGAAGTCGAGCAAGGTGACCTTCTCGACGCTCGTCGACCTGAACTCGGGATTGGATGCGACCGGTCAGCAGCTGGGCAGCACCTTCGGCGGGTTGAAGAAGATGGACGGCGGTTTCCGGACGTTGCTCGGTACCGCCCCGAGGGCGTTGAACAGCGTGGACAACCTCTTCACCGACAACTCCGACACCATGGTGCAGCTGTTGGGCAATCTCGCGACGGTCGCGCAGCTGAATTATGTGCGGGTCCCGGCGCTCAACGCGCTGTTCCCTGGGCCTGAGGTGCGCGGTTCGGCGCTGGAGAGCGCGGCGACGATCTTCCATGATGGCGCCATCTGGGCCCTTGCGGACCTGCTGTATCCGCGGCCCACATGTGACTACGCGACGCCGCGTAAGCCCGTCTCGGACGCCAGCTTCTATGAGCCGGCGCTGTACTCCACGTACTGCGCCAACCCCGACCCGGCCATGCTGGTTCGTGGTGCGCGCAATGCACCGCGTCCGGCCGACGACGACACCGCGGGCCCGCCGCCCAACGCGGACCTGTCGAAGGTGGCCGATCCCACGCCACGGGGCAAGTGGAGCGTTCCGACGCCGTATGGTGGACCGCAGTGGCCTCTCCCGATTCCCGGAGATGCACCATTACCCCCCGATGCGCCTGCAGCGCCTCCCGGCTTCGGTAATACTCCACCCACCGGACGCTAGGTGCGCTCGGACAGGTACCAGTACGACGCGCAAGGAGCACAACCATGGCAGATGACGCTGCCGGCAAGGACGCCAAGAAGGCGGATGAGTCCGCGGTGACCTCGGATACAGAGAAGGCCGAGGAATCTTCGGCTCCGTCGTCGCCGGCCAAGTCCACGCCCGAGGAGGCAACCGCGGCCGTCGCGGACGAGGTCGCTGATTTCGATGCGGAGGCAGCTGCGAAGGATTCAGATGACTCCGATGACGAGGACATCAGCCTCGAACCGGATGAAGAGGAAAAGAATCCGAAGCGCATGCAGGGGCGGCACTGGGTCTGGACCGCGGCCGCAGTCGTGGTGATCGCGATTGCCGCCGGGACCGCCGTCATCGGCCGGCTCTACGAAGAGCAGCGCGCGGAAGAGCAGTCGTCTCGTGAGGCCCTCGCCGCGGCACAGGAATTCGCCGGGATACTGACCAATGTGGACAGTGCCAAGCTCGACGAAAACTACAACAAGACCATGGACGGGTCCACGGGCAAGTTCAAGGACATGTACGACAAGTCCAGTGCGCAGTTGCGGCAGATCCTGGTGGAGAACAAGGCCAGTTCACGCGGGGTTGTCGTCGACTCCGCGGTGAAGACTGCGACGCCGGATAAGGTTCAGGTGCTCCTGTTCATCGATCAGTCGGTGTCCAATGTCGCGGTGCCCGAGCCTCGTATGGACCGCAGCCGAGTCCAGATGACGATGGAGAAGATTGACGGACGCTGGCTGGCCAGCGATGTCGAGCTGACCTAAGACGGCCATCCGATGACCATCGGTGGGCTGCTGCTTGTCGCCCTGGGGATCGCCATCGGAATGGTCGGCATCGTGGTGCCCATGGTGCCAGGAACGACCTTGGTGGTGCTCTCCATCGGTGCATGGGCGCTCATCGAATCCACCACGAAGGCCTGGGTGGTCCTGGGGATCGTGGCGGCGCTCGCCGTCGCGACCACGGTGGTGAAGTACGTGTGGCCCGCTGCGCGCATGCGCGAGGCCGGGGTACCCACGCTGAGCCTGGTGCTTGGCGCGGCCGCGGCGATCGTCGGGTTTTTCGTGATCCCGGTGGTGGGGTTGGTGATCGGCTTCGTGCTCGGTATCTATCTCGCGGAGTTCCTGCGACGCAACAGCCAGAAGCAAGCCTGGGGAGCGACCGTCACGGCTGTGAAGGCGGTCGCCACCTCGATCGGCATCGAGATGGTGGGTGCGATGGTGTCGGCAGGCATCTGGCTCGGCGCCGTGCTGACCTGAGTCGTCGACTAGGTCAGTGCTGTCCGCAGCGCCGCAAGACCTTCGCCATCGATCCCGGCAGCCGTCAGCATCGCCTCAGGTGAACCGAAAAGCCTTGTGATTTCACTGAATCCGGTGTCAAGATACTCCTCGCGAACGCCGAGCACCTCATCGGAGAGCATCGCAGCCATGGTCTGTGCGAGCTCGGGTTCGGCGGCATCCATCTGTGCGGAGATGTGGGCCCGCATCGCCGCGATCGCGGTGTTGCTGCGCAGGTAGTCCGCGGCGATATCGGCGTAGTCGATGCCGACCGAATGCAGCACCACGCCGATGAGGAGGCCGGTCCGGTCCTTGCCCGCCGCGCAGTGCACTAAAGCCGTTGCGCCGCTAGCGAGTTGATCGGCCACTGCCTTGAGGGCGACCAGGGTGCCGGGGAGTTCGACGAACCGGCGATACTCGGCCAGCATGAACTCCACCTGCGATGCCGGGTCCGGGCCACGCCCCGAGGTCATGCTCGTGATCATCATCTGCCGGTAGGCGATTTCGTGAGGAGCGCGCTCCTCCCCGGCTGCCGGGGTGGCGAAGGGAACCTCGTGTACCCGGATTGCGCCGCCCACCCGATCGGAACCGGTGCGTGCAATCTCGGTGGGACTGCGTAGGTCATACAGATCGGTGACGCCGAGGGCGCGTAATGCCTGGGCACCTGCCGCGGTCAGACCGCTCAGTTCGGAGGACCGGAACAGCACCCCTGGCCTGAGGGTGACCGGTGAATCCGAACCGCCGACATCCCGGAAGTTCCAGATGCCCTCTACAGGGCTGTCCGAGGCGGAGGCGGTCGATTCGGCGTTGGAGATCGTCACACCCCCACGGTAGCGGGCGCCTTTTCGACGGCGCTTTCGCCCGGTTTGTGGCGGAACAGCAGGAAGAACGCGACCGTGACCACCAACGAGTACCCGGCGAAGCTCATCCAGATGCCGTGCCAGTCCTTGCTCTGATCCGGATAGGTGAAGAAGTATTCGATGACGGCGCCGCTGATGAGACTGCCGAGCATGGCGCCCACCCCATTGGTCATCAGCATGAACAGGCCCTGCGCGCTGGCTCGGATCGCGGGATCGCACTGGTCCTCGACGAACAGCTGGCCCGACACGTTGAAGAAGTCGAAGGCCATGCCGTAGACGATGCACGACAGCACGATCATCCAGAGTCCGGCTCCGGGGTTGCCGTAGGCGAACAGGCCGAAGCGCAGTGTCCACGCCACCATGCTCATGAGCATGACCGTCTTGATTCCAAAGCGGCGCAGGAAGAATGGGATCGCCAGGATGAACAGCGTCTCAGAGATCTGCGAGATGGACATGATGATGGCGGGATGCTCGACGGCGAAAAGGTTCTTGTACGTGTCGATGCTCGCGAAGTCATGCAGGAACGTGTCGCCGTAGGCGTTGGTGAGCTGTAGGGCGCCGCCGAGCAGCATCGCGAAGATGAAGAAGGTCGCCATGGTGCGATGACGGAAGAGTTTGAAGGCGGTGAGCCCGAATCTGTCGGCGAATGTGGTGCCGTGCTTGCGGTCCAGCAGCTTCGGTGGACAGCTCGGCAGGGTGAACGCATAGAGCCCCAGCAGTAGCGCCGCCGTCCCGGCGACGTAGAACTGGCCGGCCGAAGTCTCCAGCTTCAGCAGGCTCACCGTGTGCAATGCGGCGATGAATCCGACGGTGCCCCACACCCGGATCGGCGGGAAGCTGACAACGGTGTCCTTGCCGGCGTCTTTGAGGGCGTTGAAGGCGACCGTGATCGCCAGTGACAGCGACGGCATGTAACACAACATGTTGAGCAATAGGACCCAGAAGAAGACGGTGGGGCTGCTCACCTGAGGAAGGCTGAAAAGTGCTGCGGCTCCTCCAAGATGCAATATTCCGTAAAGCTTTTCGGCGTTGACCCACTTGTCGGCGATCGCCCCCATGATGGGCGGCGTGAGGATCGCGGCGATGCCCATGGTGGAGAAGGCCGCGCCGAAGTATGCACCCGACCAGTGCTTGTCGTTGAACCAGTACGCCCCGAGCGTCAGCAGCCATGCTCCCCACACGAAGAACTGCAGGAAGTTCATGACGATGAGGCGGGTAGCGAGGTTCATTGGTCACCAATACTGAGGGACATCGGCCCAGTTGGCAGCGTGAACGGTTAAGGAATGCCACGGCCCCTCGCTCGGGGTTTGTGCCGTCAGGTAAACATGACCCATGCACAAGGATGTGTCCTCTTCACCTGAAGGCCCCGCCGGAGACGCGGCGCCCGATGCTGATGCCATTCCCGCCAGCCTGTTGGATTACCTCAACCGCGAGCTGGGGGAGGAGGCCGGCGTCCGCAGGCTCTCCGCCGGACATTCGAATCTGACCTATGTGGTCACGGGAAGTTCTGGTGCGCAGTGGATTATGCGGCGCCCGCCGTTTGGCCGACTGCAGGCCGGCGCGCATGATGTGATGCGCGAATACCGGGTGCTCGATGCGCTCAGCACGGCGCGGGTGCGGGTTCCGCGCGTCACCCTGGCCAGCACAGATGCCGAGATCTTCGGCGCTCCGTTCTATCTGATGGAGCGTCAGGAGGGTGAGGTGATCAGAGATGTCTCACCAGAATGGTTTGTCGGCCCGGCACGCCGTGAGCTGGTGCTCGACCTCGCGGTCGCATTGGCGGAGATTCACAACGCAGATCCGACGCGGTTGGTGGAGGCCAAGTTGGGGCGCGAATCTGGTTACCTGGCAAGACAATTGAAGACGTGGGGTGCGCAGTGGGAGTCCATCAAGGAGCTGCCTACCGGCCGTGATCTGGAGGATCACACGGCCATTACCGGATGGCTTACCCAGAATTATCCGGGGGATCGTCCCGCGGCCGTGGTGCACGGTGATTACAAGCTGGACAACGTGCTGGTCGATGCGGAAACGGCGCGGATTACCGCGGTGCTGGACTGGGAGATGGCGACCGTTGGCGATCCGTTGGCGGACCTGGGGTACCTGCTGTATATGACCCCGGAGCCTGGAGGCGAGGTCGCCATGGCAGAGCTCACCGGGGCGGTAACCGCGCAAGAGGGTTGCCCCTCACATGTCGAGATCGCCGAAGCCTACCGCGAGGCACGAACTGGAGATCAAAGTTACTGGACACCAGAGGATTTGATCTACTACCAGGTGTTGGGCGGCTGGAAGCTGGCCACACTGCTGGAGGTGTCCTATCAACGGCATCTCGCCGGAACCACCGATGACCCCTTCTTTGCGGAGCTGGACGAGGGTGTACCCAGGCTGCTTTCGGTGGCTCGCAGCCTGATACCGACTACTGGTTAGCATCAATAAACAAACTCACCGACGAGAGGATCGCCATGGCCGACGAAGTCCTGATCGAACAGCGTGACCGTGTCCTGCTGATCACCATCAACCGTCCGGACGCGCGTAACGCGGTCAACAGGGCCGTCAGCCAGGGGCTCGCCGCTGCGGCGGACCAGCTGGACAGCTCCGATGAGCTATCCGTCGCCATCCTCACCGGCGCGGGTGGAAATTTCTGCGCGGGAATGGATCTCAAGGCGTTCGTGAGCGGCGAGGCGGTGCTGTCCGAGCGCGGCCTTGGTTTCACCAACGTGCCACCACGTAAGCCGATCATCGCCGCGGTAGAGGGCTTCGCCCTGGCCGGTGGCACCGAACTCGTGCTCTCCTGCGACCTCGTGGTGGCCGGTCGGAGCGCCAAGTTCGGCATCCCCGAGGTGAAGCGCGGTCTGGTGGCCGGTGCAGGTGGCCTGCTGCGTCTGCCGAACCGGATCCCGTACCAGGTGGCCATGGAGCTGGCGCTCACCGGCGACTCGTTCACCGCGGAAGACGCTGCCAAGTACGGGTTCATCAACCGGCTCGTCGACGATGGACAGGCATTGGATACCGCACTTGAGCTGGCGGCCAAGATCACCGCGAACGGTCCGTTGGCTGTCGCCGCCACCAAGCGCATCATCATCGAGTCGGCGAGCTGGGCGCCCGAGCAAGCCTTCGCCAAGCAGGGCGAGATCCTCATGCCGATCTTCGTGTCCGAGGACGCCAAGGAGGGGGCGAAGGCGTTCGCCGAGAAGCGCGCGCCCGTCTGGAAGGGCAAGTAGCTCTTCGGATCGGTCTCCGCGAAAGGGGCCGGTGGCGCTCCCAGCCAATCGGCGTACTGTAGTTAGTTGTGCGAACTTGTCTTGGGTAAAGCCCACTGACCTGCGTCTTTAAATGTACGCACACCTGACATGCACGTTTGATGGGAGACCTGCCGTGGCCAGAACCGAAGGTGACACCTGGGACATCGTGACGAGCGTGGGGGCGACCGCGCTCATCGTCTCGGCCATGCGTGCCGTGGAGGCGCGTAAGGCGGAACCGCTCGCGCGAGACGATTACGCGCAGTATTTCGTGGCGGCGACCAAGGTCGAGGCGCCGATCTTCTCCGAACTGTTGGAGGACCCCGCCGTCGCCCAGGAGCCTGACGTGCAGCTGTTCTCAAGCTACCTCGGGGCCCGGACGAAGTACTTCGATGACTTCTTTCTGGACGCCGGAGCTATGGGTGTCCGGCAGGCCGTGATTCTGGCGGCTGGGCTCGATGTTCGCGGATACCGGCTGCCCTGGGCATCTGGCACCACGGTCTACGAGCTTGACCTCCCGAAGGTGCTCGAGTTCAAGAAGCAGGTTCTTGACGAGCATGAGGCTCGGGCCACGGCCACCGTTCGTGATCTGCACGTAGATCTCCGTGACGATTGGCCCGCGGCGCTCAGCGCGGCGGGATTCGATCCCACGCAGCCCACAGCGTGGCTGGCCGAGGGGCTACTCCCCTTCTTGCCCGGTGTCGCCCAGGATCTGCTGTTCGAGCGCATTGTCGACCTGTCCGTACCGGGAAGCCGGATCGCGGTGGAGGACTTCGGCGCTCCCGGCACCCAGGCGGATCGGATGTCGAACGCGATGGAGAAGGAAGACGGCGCGCTGCAGCGGATCTTCAAGAGCATCGTGGAAGATGATGCGCCCCCGTCGAGCCTGTGGTTTGGCGATGATCGCGAGGATCCGGCGCAATGGCTGACCGGCCGCGGTTGGACCGTCGAGGCGACGACCGCAGGTGAGCTGTTGAAGCGATACAACCGGGCTCCATTGGCCGGTGAGGATGAGCTCACCGATGCCATGGGGCAGAGCCGGTACTTCACCGCAGTGCTCGGCGCGTAGCCGTGGCGCGCACCGAGGGAGACACCTGGGACATCGTGACGAGTGTCGGCTACACGGCCCTCGCGGTGGCGGCCGCTCGCGCACTCGATGCCAAGCTGGATCCGCCACTGGCACATGATGAGTACGCCGAGAAGTTCGTTGCCGCCGCCGGTGAACCGCATCTCGCCGAGGCGGTGGTTGCCGGTGATATCAGTGGCTTCGCCGGGGCCAATGCTGGATGGGTCGGTGTGCGGACTCGGTTCTTTGACAACTTCTTCGCCGACGCGGCCGGTACGGGCGTGCGTCAAGTGGTCATTCTGGCTGCCGGATTAGACGCGCGCGCATACCGATTGCCCTGGCCCACGGGGACGACCGTTTTCGAGGTGGATCAGCCCCGGGTGCTTGAATTCAAAGATCAGGTGCTCGCCGGGGTGGATGCGGGACCTGCCGCCGGCCGGGTGCCGGTGGCCGTCGACTTGCGTGATGATTGGCCGAAAGCATTGGTGGGAGCAAGATTCGACGCCACGCAACCCACCGCGTGGGCTCTGGAAGGGCTCTTGCCCTACCTGCCCGGAGCGGCGCAGGACGCACTCTTTGAGCGGTTGCATGAGCTGTCGGCTCCGGGGAGCTGGATTGCGGCCGAGCTGGGCCCTGGGCCAGGAGAGATCGCGCAGTTTGAGCAGGACATGCCGGCAGGCGCTGATTCCGCGGGCCATCCACGGGTATCCGAACTCTGGTATGACGATCCTCGGCGCGACACCAAATCGTGGCTTGCCGAAAGAGGCTGGGCCATCACGGAAACTGACCTTGTTGATGCGGCCGTCGGATACGGGCGGCCGTTCGGTGAGCAACCACGCTCGTTCGAAACATTGCTCCGCACCAAGTTTTTCACCGCTACCCGGACAAGCTGAAAGGGCACCATGACTGACGTCGAGGACAAGAATTCGATCCGCAGCGACGGCGACTCGTGGGACATCGTATCGAGCGTGGGTTACACCGCGCTGGGTGTCAGTGCGCAGCGAGCCGTGGAGAGTGAGCGGCCTGACGCGCTGATCGCCGACCCATTCGCCAAACATTTCGTGCTCGCGGCGGGCGAACCCCATTTGATCGATACGATCACCAAACGCGATGCACCACAGGCGTCTCCGTTCGAGTACCTGCGTGGCATGGGCATGCGCAGCCGATTCTTCGACGAGTTCTTCCTGGATGCCGCGGCTTCGGGTATCCGGCAGGCGGTGATTCTCGCCGCGGGGCTGGACGCCCGGGCGCACCGGCTGCCGTGGCCTGCCGGGGTGACCGTGTACGAGTTGGATCAGCCGCAGGTGCTGGCCTTCAAGGACCGGGTGTATGCCGAGCAGGGCGCCGCACCGACAAGTGATCGCCGGACCGTAGCGGTGGATCTGCGTGATGACTGGCCGGTGGCGCTGAAGGCGGCCGGATTCGATTCCAGCCAGCCGACCGCGTGGTCGGCCGAAGGGCTGTTGCCGTATCTGCCCGCGGCCGCGCAAGAGCTGTTGTTCGAGCGGGTGGCCGAACTCTCGGCACCCGGCAGTCAGGCCGCCATCGAGGGCCCGACGGGTGTCATGGGAATGAGTCAATTCGCGAAGGTCGAGCAGAAGTATCGATCCGAGAAGGACACCTTCGGCAAGATCGACATCACCGAGCTGTTTTACGACGAGGAGAAGACGCCGGCCATCGAGTGGTTCTCCGCACGCGGATGGAACACCCAGGGGCTGGACATGTTCGCGCTGGCCGACCGATACGGCGTGCAGCATCCGGAAGTGCCCGAGGACATCAGGGAACTTGCCGGTGCGATGCACTACCTGACCTGCACGCTGCCGAACTGAAAGGATCGTCATGACCAACATCGAGGACAAGGATTGGTCGCGTAGCGAGGGCGACTCCTGGGACATCGTGTCGAGCGTCGGGTTCACGGCGCTGGGGGTGGCCGCGGCGCGCGCACTCGAGAACACACAGACCGATCCGCTGGTGCGTGACCAGTACGCGGAACACTTCGTGCGCGCCGCTGGTGAGCCACACCTGATTGGGCTGCTGGACAATCCCGACGCGCAGACACTGAATCCCACCTCCGCATTGAGGCAGATCGGTCTACGCAGCAGGTTCTTCGACGAGTTCTTCCTCGGCGCAACGAATTCCGGTTGCAAGCAGGCGGTGATTCTGGCTGCCGGACTTGATGTGCGCGCGCATCGTTTGCCGTGGCCGGCGGGTACCAAGGTCTTCGAGCTGGACCAGACACAGGTACTGGAATTCAAGGACCGGGTACTGGCCGAACGTGGTGCCACGCTGACGACTGATCGCCGTGAGGTCGCCGTCGATCTGCGGGATGACTGGCCGGCGGCACTGCTCGCCGCGGGCTTCGACCCCGAGGTCCCCACGGCCTGGTCGGCGGAGGGGTTGATTGTCTATTTGCCTTCCGCCGCACAGGATCTGCTGTTCGAGCGGGTTGTCGCGTTGTCGGCGCCAGGCAGTCGGATCGCCGTGGAAGCCACCCGCGGCAGGCCCAACATCGCCAAGTGGGGTGAGGTCCAGAAGAAGTACGCGGACGACAGCCATCCCATGTCGAAGGTGGACATCAGTTCGTTGTTCTACGACGAAGATCGCGCTGATGTCGCGGAGTGGCTGGCCGCGCGCGGATGGACGGTGCAGGGTGCGCATGCCCTGGAACTGGCCGCGGCCTATGGGGTCGAGGTCCCGGATCTGCCGGAGGACGTCGTGGAACTCATCGAGCAGGGCAACTACCTCACCGCGATTTTGCCCAGCTAGACGGGCTATCCCCAGGGTCTGGCTAGGTACTGCGTTCCGGACTAACATGCGGGAGGGGCATGTTCAGAGGGGGAGCAGATGAAGATCGACCCGGCAGCGACGGAGAAGTGTGCGGCGCAACTCGATGCGACAGATGCGCACGTCGAGTTCGCCAAGGGCAAGCTGCGCGCCACGGAGGGCAAGGACCTCGGCGACCTGACCGATGCCATGAACGCTGCACGGGACAGGGTATCGGGCGCGCTGGGCACCGTTGCGGCTGTGCAGAAAGAGATTTCGCAGAACATCCGCACGTGCACCAAGGCCCTTGTCGAGATGGATCAGCGCAACGCGGGGAACCTGAGTGATGCCGGAGTCAAGTTCCCGGTGCTCAACTAGGGCCGGTGTGCGATGACTCTGGGAGACACACAAAAGCAGCTTGAGCAGGTTGTCGCCGACCTTCGACAGATCGGTGAGATCACCATCAGCACGGTCTGGCCTATCGCCAGAAAGGTAGTCAGCGCCGTCCGCAAGGTCATCGCGGTGGCCACTGAGCCGCCTCCACCCGATCCGGCGACCGTGCGTGATGTCGCCGCACGCTGGCGAGAGATGGCGCCCGCGATGGGGGAGTGGCATGCCAACGATGTTCAGCAGGCGCAGAACACAATCCCGGAAACGGTGTGGGGACGGACGCCGGGTGATCCGGGCGGAGAGACAACCGGGGATAAGGCGCGCACGAGCATCGCGAACTTCAAGACGCGATCCACGACGATAGGTCCGGCCGCAACGGGGGTGGCGACCTCCCTGGAGACCTTTGGCGGATCGATGGAAAAGGCACGCGACCGTTGGCATAACGCGTTTGCGTCGCTCAAGGACGATGTCGACTGGAACAACATTCCGAAGGCGCCATGGGACGCCATCCCGTATGTCCGAAAGCTCGTGGGCGACGTCGTGCACGGTGTCGAAGAACTCGCTGGTGCATATGGGGACGCCGACAAGGCAGTCAATACCGCCAAAGGTGAACTCGGAAAGGCTGTGCAGGGCATCACCTTGCCCGATCACACGTCCGTCGCGGCGGGTGCGATCGGTTCGGTCAACAATTGGTCGGGTGTCAAGGACGATCCAGATGGACATAAGGACGGAACCGGTTTGCGGCCCGGCGTTCAAGAACGTGCAGATGCCAACCTGGCGGCGATGAGTCCCGAGGATCGAGCCAAGGCGCAGGCATTGCTCGACAACGCGAAGGACGAGGCGCGACGCAACTGGATCGTCTCGGCTCTCGCGAGGGGAACGGATATCGGTACACTGCAACACTTCTCGGACAAACTAGCGCTGATGGATGATCAACAGGTGCGCGAGCTTGACCCGGTGGAGTACGCCAAGAATCATCCGGGCGTTCTGACGCAACCTGACGGCACCACCTGCGGATCGTCTTCTCTTGTCGTCGCCAAGATGATCAACGACCCGGTGTATGCGATGAAGGTGCTCACGGGGTACGACCCGTCAGCGTCCGAGCCGCCACAGCCGGGACAGTCGATGTCCACATCCGAGGTCACGGCCAAGTTCGCGGATGAAGCCAAGAAAATGCACGACTCGACCAACAACGCGATCGTCCCCGGTTGGGGCACCACCTGGCCGGAGTCATTGGGAACACCCCCAGGGGGCGCCGCAGACGAGATGGGCAAGCCCGGTGGTCCCGGTGTCCCGGGCAGTGCATACCGATTCGAGGTGGCGAATCCGCTAGGCCCGTCGGGGGACTATCAAGCAATTAGTGCGGCCGTCCAGTCCGGGCAGTCGGTGCCGCTGTTCGTCGGCAGCGGAGTGAACGGCCACATCGTCTTGGTTACGGGAATGCAGGGTGACTCACTGGAGATCTATGAACCGTCATCAGGGCAGAAGATGACAATCCCGAAGGATGATTTCGTCAACAACCGAATATCGTTCGGCGGCGAAACGCGCTATCGGCCATGGGGCGAGGTGATACCGAAGTGAAGGGCATACGGCTTTCGCCGGTGCTGTTGCTGGTTTTCGTACTGGCGGCGTCCTGTCCTGGGCACCCCGAGACCTTCGAGCCCAACGATGTGGACGCAGCGCGATCTGCGCGGCTGGCCGCGGATGCCTGGCTTGCTCCCGCCAAGGCGTACCACGCCTCGTACAACGGGCTGAACAACATCTCACGCGAGGCGGTGGTCAGGACCGCGTCCTTCACAGCCGGCGATCCTTTGGACGTCGCCGCCCGCGAGACACAGAAGGCCTTGCAGAACGGATGGGTATTGACCTACGCCCACTGCGGCGCGGTAGGCCGGCCGATGTCATCGGTCAGCGCCCCTCAAACACTGTCGGGTGTTGAAGTGACTCTCGAGAAGTCACCGACCGACCCCGATCATGCGGCAATGGCACAGTTGACGGCCTTCCGTGCGGATCCCGACCCCGGCGGTCAAGGAGTCGTGGACATGGAGATCAACGCTTTTGCGCGGTATCACTCGGACAAGGGCTGGCCGAATCTGCCGAGCATCCCGATTGACACCACCTGTCTGGTGATACCGGGCGCGCCGACAGCTGGCCTCAATGCATCCGGGGCCTTTCCCAACGGAATTGTCCAGGGCGTTAGGGGTAGCCAGCCGCTGAACGAGAAGGGTGAACCTGACAAAACAGCGCAGTGAGCCCGGCCGCACTACCGCGGCGCGGTGACACACTGGAGTGTGTGAGCCAAACCCCGGAGAACACAAAGTACGTCGAGCCCGGTGAGTTCAAGCGGGACACCAACTACATCGAATCGCGGATCACCGCGGACGGCCGCGACGGCTACCCGGTGGAACCGGGTCGATACCGGCTCGTCGCGGCACGTGCCTGTCCGTGGGCCAACCGGACTCTGATCGTTCGCAGGCTTCTCGGGCTGGAAAATGTCTTGTCACTGGGGCTTTGCGGTCCCACGCATGACAAGCGCAGCTGGACCTTCGATCTTGACCCGGGTGAGGTAGACCCCGTCTTGGGCATCCATTTCCTGCGTGATGCCTACCTCAAGCGGTTCCCGGAATATCCGCGAGGCATCACCGTGCCCGCGGTTGTGGAGGAGTCCACGGGGGAGGTCGTCACCAACGACTACGCGCAAATGACGTTGGATTTCTCCACCGAATGGATTGACTACCACCGCCCCGGTGCCCCACAGCTGTATCCCGAGGCGCTGCGCACCGAAATCGACGAGGTAAACCGTCGCGTGTACACCGAGGTCAACAACGGCGTGTACCGCTGCGGTTTCGCCGGGGGCCAGGAGTCGTACGACGCCGCCTATGGCCGGCTGTTCACGGCGCTGGATTGGTTATCGGAAAGGCTTGCCGGGCAACGGTATCTGGTAGGTGACACCGTCACCGAGGCCGATGTGAGACTGTTCACCACGTTGGTCCGGTTCGATCCGGTGTACCACGGACATTTCAAGTGCAATCGCGAGAAGCTGACCGAGATGCCGGTGTTGTGGGCTTACGCGCGCGATCTGTATCAGACCCCGGGGTTTGGTGACACGGTCGACTTCGGACAGATCAAGGAGCACTACTACGTGGTCCACACCGATATCAACCCCACGCGCATCGTCCCGAAGGGACCGGATCTGCGTGACTGGCTTACCTCGCATGGACGCGAGACACTGGGTGGTAGACCATTCGGAGATGGCACCCCGCCGGGGGCGCCGACAGAGTCGGAACGCGTGCCAGATCACGGTCATTGCCCTGGTTAACGACCTTTGCAGGATTTACAAAAACGGAAGACTTGTTAACAAGCATGCCTTTCCTTAGTATCCGTCGGCATGCTGCACCACAGGGTGAAGGGCGAGTAGATGACCGATCAACCAGTCACTATCGGAGTTGTCCGAGAGTCGGGTGAGGACGAGCGCCGCGTCGCGCTGGTGCCCAAGGCGATCGCCGGCCTGATTGGCAAGGGTGTGAACGTCGTCATAGAAAGCGGCGCCGGAGAGAGCGCGCTGCTGCCCGACGAGCTGTACACCGAAGCCGGTGCGACGGTGGGTGACGCCTGGTCCGCCGATATCGTCGTCAAGGTTGCGCCGCCCTCGCCCACCGAGGTCGCTCGCCTGCGTGAGGGGCAGACCCTCATCGGCTTCCTGGCCCCGCGCAATGCCGACAACAGCATCGCCGCGCTCAAGAGCGCGGGCGTGCAAGCCTTTGCCGTGGAGGCCATTCCGCGCATCTCCCGCGCACAGGTGATGGACGCGCTGTCGTCGCAGGCCAACGTCGCCGGGTACAAGTCCGTGCTCGTGGCCGCCTCGGAATCGACTCGTTTCTTCCCGATGCTCACCACGGCCGCCGGAACCGTCAAGCCCGCGCTGGTGCTGGTGCTCGGTGTCGGTGTGGCCGGTCTGCAGGCCCTGGCCACGGCCAAGCGGCTCGGCGGGCGTACCACCGGCTACGACGTTCGCCCCGAAGTGGCAGATCAGGTCCGTTCGGTCGGTGCCCAGTGGCTCGATCTCGGCATCGATGCGGCCGGCGAGGGCGGCTACGCCCGCGAGCTCACCGAGGAGGAGCGCCAGAAGCAGCAGCAAGCGCTCGAAGAGGCCATCAAGGGATTCGACGTCGTCATCACCACGGCACTCGTGCCCGGGCGTCCGGCGCCGCGGCTGGTGACCGCTGCGGCAGTCGAGGGCATGAAGCCCGGCTCTGTCGTCGTGGATCTCGCCGGGGAGACCGGCGGCAACTGTGAACTGACCGAGCCCGGCCAGACCGTCGTCAAGTACGGTGTCACGATCGCTTCGCCTCTCAACCTGCCGGCCACCATGCCCGAGCACGCCAGCGAGCTGTATGCCAAGAACATCACGTCCGTTCTCGAGCTCCTCATCAAGGATGGCGCTCTGGCGCCGGACTTCGATGATGAGATCGTCGCGGGCTCCTGCGTTACCCGGGAGGTCTCCTAGATATGTACGGACAGCTACTGGCCAACATCGCGATCCTGGTGCTTGCAGGGTTCGTGGGATTCGCCGTTATCTCCAAGGTGCCCAACACCTTGCACACCCCATTGATGTCGGGCACCAACGCCATTCACGGCATCGTGGTGCTGGGTGCGCTGATCGTGTTGGGCAACCTGCCCGCCGACGCCAGCTGGGGCACCCGGATGATCGCGTTCGTCGCGCTGATCTTCGGAACCCTGAACGTGATCGGTGGCTTCTTGGTGACCGACCGCATGCTGGGCATGTTCAAGTCGAAGAAGCCTGAGCAGAAAGAGGCGGCCAAGTGAGCACCGAAAGCCTCAACTACCTCGTCGATGTTCTCTACATCGCCGCGTTCGCCCTCTTCATCTATGGTCTGTCCGGCCTGACCGGACCCAAGACCGCAGTGCGCGGCAACTGGATTGCCGCCGTCGGCATGGGCATCGCGGTGCTTGCCACGCTGATCAAGGTGAGCGAGACCGCCACCACGCTGGACTGGATTCTGATCGGTGCCGGCTTGGGTATCGGTGTCGTACTGGGCATTCCGCCAGCGCTGAAGACCAAGATGACCGCCATGCCGCAGCTGGTGGCGTTGTTCAACGGTGTCGGTGGTGGCACGGTGGCGCTTATCGCCTGGTCGGAATTCATTGAGACGAAGGGCTTTTCGGAGTTCAAGCCAGATCAGTCGCCGACCGTGGCGCTGGTGGTAGGATCGCTGTTCGCGGCAGTCATCGGTTCGGTGTCTTTCTGGGGCTCGCTGGTGGCCTTCGCCAAACTGCAGGAGTCCATCCCGAAGAATGTCGAGAAGCGGCTTGTCGCTTCCGCCAAGCTTTTCCAGGCCTCCAATATCGTGCTGCTGCTGGCTGCGGTCGGCGCTGCCGTCTACATCGGGTTACATCCCGGCCTGCCGGTCTGGTGGATCGTCGCGGTACTGGTCTTCGCCGGTGTGATGGGTCTGTTCGTGGTGTTCCCCATTGGTGGCGCCGACATGCCCGTGGTCATCTCACTGCTCAACGCGATGACCGGTTTGTCTGCCGCCGCAGCAGGTTTGGCGCTGAACAACACTGCGATGATTGTCGCCGGCATGATCGTGGGCGCCTCCGGTTCGATCCTGACCAACCTGATGGCCGTTGCGATGAACCGGTCGATTCCGGCCATCGTGTTCGGGTCGTTCGGTGGCGGTGACACCGGAGCCGCCGCTGGTTCGGCCGAGCAGGGCACGGTCAAGGCGACGTCTGCCTCCGACGCTGCGATTCAGATGGCCTACGCCAACCAGGTGATCGTGGTGCCCGGTTACGGCCTGGCCGTCGCGCAGGCCCAGCACACCGTCAAGGAGATGGCGGACCTGCTGGAGAGCAAGGGTGTTGAGGTCAAGTACGCCATTCACCCGGTTGCCGGTCGCATGCCCGGCCACATGAACGTGCTGCTCGCTGAGGCCGATGTCGAGTACGACGCCATGAAGGAAATGGATGACATTAACGGCGAGTTCAACCGGACCGATGTCACGATCGTGATTGGCGCCAACGATGTCACTAACCCGGCGGCTCGCAACGACCCGTCGAGCCCGATTCACGGCATGCCGATCCTGAACGTCGACGAGTCGCGCTCGGTGATCGTGCTGAAGCGTTCGATGAGCTCGGGCTACGCCGGTATCGAGAACCCGCTGTTCTTCCAGCCGCAGACCTCGATGTTGTTCGGGGACGCCAAGAAGTCGGTGTCCGCTGTCATCGAGGAGCTTAAGGCGCTGTAGCCCAACCTCTTTGCCATCGAGTGGGAATCTCACGAGGAAATCCGGCCGGAAATCCTCGTGAGGTTCCCATTCGGCGTATGAAGGGGTTTATGCGTTGGCCGCTGGTCGGACTTGTGGTGGGGTGGGCCGTGTTGGCGCCGGTGGCCGCGGCGGACCCGCATGACTGTGCTTCGGTCGATCGGGCGCGCGATCAGATCCGCGGGCTCTCACGGGAGAACGGGGTAGCGGTTCGCCAGACAGCTGTCGCGCGAAACCGAGCGATCGCCGTGCTCCTTCGGACCGCTGCGGGGGATACATCCGACCTCGCGGTGCGCGACCGGGCATTGGACGCTGCGGCGGGCGCGGAGAACTACGCCAACGTGATGGCCGCCGCGACCTCCGTGGACGGTGTGCTCGAGCCGCCCGGGGACGATATGGCCCGCGCCGTCAACACGATGGCCGCATTGGAAGCGGTCTGCCCTGTGCGTTAAGAGGAGGGCTCGGTGTCCTCGATGCGCCGCCAGGTGACCAGCGCGGCGGCCAGCGCCGCCAGACCGGCCAGCCAGTACAACGTGTGCGGCAACGTCGAGATGGCAACTGAGGCAACGGCAATCGCAGGTAACCCGACGTTCAAGATGGCGTCGCGGCGTTGCAAGAGCAGCACCAGCCAAGCCAGTACCAGGTAGATGGCGAACGGGACCGTGATCGTGAGGGCCGCGACGGTGGAACTCAGATGGCTCTTGCCGAGTCCCTCGTCGACGGCGATCTCGAATCCCGCCGACAGCGCGGCGACTGCGGCGAAGATGAAGTAGTGGCTGTAACCCCACAACACGGTCGACCGCAGGGAGGCGTCCTTGCACTCTTGTTCCTGATCGAAGTAGATCCACCACACCGCGGCGACGATGATCAAGGCCGACACCGCGATGCCGATCATGGTGCCGGTGTGGTCGGCTTCCTCGGCGCCGCCGATGATCGAGTTCGCGGAGGCCAGGATGGACTCCCCGAGCACGATCAACGTGAACAACCCGTAGCGTTCGGCAATGTGTTGGGGATGCCACGACGTGGTGGTGGCGCGCTCGGCGAACACGGGTACCGACAGGTCGGCGAACGCGATCACCACGAACAGCGGTATCCGCAGATGTTCCGGTGCGAACAGTCCCCAGCAGACCCATGCCGCTTGGACGACGGCGATACCCGAGACATAGCGCAGGCAGGTGGCACGCATGGTGGGATCGCTGATGGCCGCGCGCACCCATTGACTGCCCGCGGCGATGCGCATGAGCACGTAGCCACCGATGGCGATGCCGAAGTCGGCCCCGGTCATCGCGCGCTCGACACCGGCCGCGACGGTGAGCGCTCCGGCCATCTGGACGAACACGGTCACCCGGTAGAGCCAGTCGTCGGTGTCGAAGGCACTGGCGAACCAGGTGAAGTTCATCCAGGCCCACCAGATGGCGAAGAAGCCGATCGCGTACCCGGCGAGTCCCTCGGCGAAATGGCCCTCGGCCCAGAAGTGGTGAAGGGTTCCGGAGGCGCGCGAGACCGCGACCACGAAGACGAGGTCGAAAAGCAGTTCTAGCGGGGTGGACGCGCGATGCGGTTGCGCGGGATCGCGTGCCACCATGGCCCGCAAGCCACTGGTCATGTGGTTACCTATTCAGGGTCGGTGGAGCGCCGGACGGGGGCAGCTTAACGTGCTTCTGGCGTCGGGGCCGGCGAACATAACGCCCGAATAATCCAACCAGTTGATCGGGATTTCGTCCGTGCGTGGAAGGCCTGCGCATATAGTGAGGCACCATGCAACCGGTCCCCGCTGCCTCGAAGGCAGGCAATTCCTCGCAGCGCCGTGCCGGTCGCCGCGAGGAACTGGTGGCGGTGGCGTCCAAATTGTTCGCGGCGCGGGGCTATCACGGCACCAGGATGGACGACATCGCTGATGTCGCGGGCCTGAACAAGGCGACGGTTTATCACTACTTCGCCTCCAAGGCACTCATCTTGTATGAGATCTACTTCAAGGCTGCCGAGGAGACGCTGGCCTGCCTGCAGGACGACCCGAGATGGTCGGCGCGTGAATCGCTGTACCAATGCACGAGCCGCATGCTCGCGCTCATCTTCTCGAACCGCGAGCAGGGTGCGGTGTACTTCCAGGAGAACCCGTTCCTTTCTGAGTGGCTCTCGCCCGAACAGGTCGCCGAGATCCGCAAGCGCGAGGACATGGTGCAGGAACGGGTGCAGAACATCATCGAGCGAGGCATCGCCAGTTCCGAGTTCGTCGAGTGCGACTCGCACGTCATGGCACTCGGTTACATCGGGATGGTTCTCGGTTCCTACCGCTGGCTCAATCCGAGCGGCCGACGCAGCGCCCAGGAGATCGCCGTGGAGTTCAGCACCACGCTGTTGCGGGGGCTGATTCGGGATGAGGCAACTCGGATCAACGATCCGTTGGGTGTGGCGTCGACGACGGCTGTTGACGGCACACCGTAGCGCCGGACGTTGTAGTGACCGCTGATTCCATCCTGACTTTGGACCTGCCCAACGTCAGACTGCAGGCGTTGTCCTGGGGTCCGCAAGACGGTCCGCTGCTGATCTGCGGACACGGTTTTCCCGACTCCGCCCACACCTGGCGTCTGCTGGGTCCGAGATTGGCCGCGGACGGGTGGCGCGTGGTGGCGCCGTTCACCCGGGGTTATTCACCCAGTGAGATACCGGCTGACGCCGAATACGGCTTGGGTGCCCTGATGCAGGACATCCTCGACATCCACACGGTGCTGGGCGGCGACGAGCGCGCGGTGTACATCGGCCACGACTGGGGAGCACTGGTCGGTAACGCCCTCGCTCGCAGCGGCCTGTCGCCGTTCGCCAGCATCGTCACCATGGCAGTGCCTCCTTTCGAGGTCCTCGGCTCAAGTTTCGCGGCGATCGGGCCGACCGGCTGGCCCGGTGTGCTCGGGCGGCAGTTGCTGATGAGTTGGTACACGTTGTTCCACCAGATTCCGGTACTGCCGGAGTTGTTGTTGCCCTGGCTACTTCGCCTGTACTGGCGGCGATGGTCGCCGGGGTACGACGCGCATGCTGATCTGCTGTACACCGGTGACGCGATGCTTCAGAAGGGGAACCGCAGGGCAGTCATCGGCTACTACCGTGCAAACATCGGGCGGGCCCTGATTCCGTCACGGAAGTACTGGAAGACCCAACGATCCCTCCTGGATGGCGCGCGTACTCCGCTGCTCTATCTGCACGGTCGCGCCGATGGGTGCATGACGCAGCAACTGGTAGAGTCTGCGCGCCCGGATCTGCCCGACCGCAGCGTTGAAATCATCGATGGCGGTGGACATTTCGTGCATCTGGAATGCCCGGATGAGGTGTACGAGCTCGTGCGTGAGTTCCTGCGCCCGCCAACTACAAAGGTAGAGTGAACCAATGCCAGTCGTGAGTCAGACCGTCGAGGTGGCCGCGCCTCCGCAGGTGATCGTCTCCATCGTCACCAACTACGAGGCCTACCCCGAGTGGAACAAGGAGATCACCAGCGTCGAGATCCTGGATCGTCTCCCCGACGGCCGCCCCCGCATCGTGCGGTTGAAGGTGGAGATGACGGGCATGGCCTCGACCAACGTCGCCGAGATCGCCTATCTCAACGCCGCTCAGGTGGCGACGCGACTGCTGGAGAGCGACATCTTCGAGAAGCAGGAACAGACGTTTTCCATTGTCCCGATGGGGCCCACCTGCCTGCTCACGGTCGATATGGATGTCGAGACCAAGCTCCCGATCCCCAAGCCGATGGTGAAGAAGCTTGCCAACCAGGTCCTCGAGCATTTGGCGGAGGGACTGAAAAACCGGGCCGAGCAGATCGCGTCGGGGGCTATCGTGCCGCAGCAACCACCGGCACCCGCCCCGGCCTATCAGCACCCGGCCGAGTCGCACCTACCCCCCGGACCACATCCCGGCGCGGTCTAGGTACTCGATCAATCTGCGTGCGCCGTCGATGAATTGAGCCTCGGTCTGGGCCACCACCTCGACGATGTCTCCCGCACGCAACGCGGCGATGAGTTTGTCGTGCGATTCCGTTGTCGGTCCAATCCAGGACGGATCCGAGGCAAACAGCTGATCGGGTGTGTATCGCACCGCCTGCAAAAGGAACCAAGCCAGCTTGGGACGGTCGGCCACACGGTTGAGATACCGGTGAAACTCGAACTCGGCCGAGGTGATTGCCTCGGCTGAGGTGGCGTTGCGGAGCGTGTCATTGAGCTTTGTCAGGGCCTCAGCCTGTTCGGGGGTGATACGTGCGGCAGCAGCCTTGGCAAGTTCGACCGCCAGATGGGACTGGAGCGCGAATATGTCCTCGACATCGCTTCGGCTGAGCGGGGCCACGACATACCCGCGGTGCGGGACGGCGCTCACCATCCCCTCGCCGCGCAACGTGAGTAGCGCCTCGCGTACGGGGGTAACGCTCACACCCAGTTGAGTCGCCGTCTCGTCCATTCGGATGTACTCACCGGGACGTAGCTCGCCCGTCATGATCGACGCGCGGAGGCGGCCGGCAACTTCCTCGGACAGTTGCGGCCTACGGATCTCGCGGGTCTGGGCCCGGGGAACATTCATCCGATCTGCCTGCCATTTCCATGTGGGGTGACGCACTTGCATCTAAAGTCATATCAAATATATTTGACCCGACGCGACGAAGCGACAATCCAGGAGGCAGTGACTTGAGTCCCCATGAATCTGTCGGCGCACCCGATGTAGCCGTCGACGACGGCATCATGCGGATCACGTTCACCAGGCCCGATCGGATGAATGCGCTCAACGGGCCGGCCACTGCAGGATTGATCGAGGCCCTGGAATCAGTTCCCGGGCGAGATGACGTGAGAGTCGTCGTCATCAGCGGAGGAGTGCCCGGGAGCGCCTTCACGGCGGGTGCCGATGTCGCTGAGCTGGCGGCAGGGGCCGGAGATCTGACGCCGCTGCAAGCTGCCCAACTGACCATGGACAACGCCGAGCGGTTGGTGCGCGCCGTTCTGAATTGTCCCGCGCCCACCATCGCCGAAGTCACCGGCGCGGCCGCCGGTATCGGTGCGTCGGTGGGTCTGGCATGCGATCTGATCTATGCCGCTGATACGGCCTTCTTTCTGCTGGCCTTCGCGAACATCGGGCTGATGCCCGACGGCGGATCGAGCGCCTTGGTCTCGGCGTCGATCGGCCGCGTCAAGGCCAATGCGATGGCGCTGCTGGCCCAGCCCCTCAACGCTGCCGACGCTTTTGCGGCCGGACTGGTCAACGAGGTGCTGCAGGGGGACCAGCTACGCGAGCGCGTCGACAAGTCGGCGCGCAGGCTGTCCCACGGCTCCCGTCGTGCGATGCAGCTGACCAAGGAAGCCATGAACTCGGTATCGCTGAAGCTGTTCGACGAGGCCATCGCCCGCGAGCGTGAGGGCCAGATCGAACTGTTGATCTCACCCGACGCCCAAGAGGGCTTCGCCGCATTCCTTGAGGGCCGTCGCCCCGTATTCAGTTAGTAGGAGAGTCAGTGACCGACACGATCGATGCGACCGCTATGTCTACGAGTCTTGACCAGCCTTACCGTGCACGACGGCAGAATTGGTGTAACCAGCTGGCCCGGCACGCGCTCATGCAACCCAACGCCACGGCGATCCGGTATCTGGGGCGCAGCATCTCCTGGGGAGAGCTGAACCAGCGTGTGCAATCGCTGGCCGATGCGCTGTCGCGCCGCGGTGTCGGATTCGGCGACCGCGTGCTCATCCTCATGCTCAACCGCCCCGAGTACGTCGAATCATGGCTGGCCATCAACGAACTGGGAGCCATCGCGATCCCGGTGAATTTCCGCATGACGCCGCCGGAGGTGGCGTTCCTGGTCGAGAACAGTGGGGCCAAGGTCGCGATCACCGAGACAGTGCTGGCTCCGGTGGCGGCCGCGGTACGCCAACAGGTGTCCGCGTTGGAGACGGTCATCATCGCCGGCTCGGAGTCCGCGGACGGTGCTCTCGGATACGAAGAGGTCATAGCCGAAGTTGGTGACGCGCATGCAGAAGTGGATCTGCCCGGCGATACTCCCGCGCTCATCATGTACACCTCCGGCACGACGGGCCGGCCCAAGGGCGCGGTGCTGACGCACCTCAATCTGTCCGGACAGGCGATGAGCTATCTGCTGAGCACCACTGTCGACCTGAATTCCGATGTGGGGTTCATTGGCGTCCCCATGTTCCACATCGCCGGCGTGGGCAACATGATCACCGGCTTGTTGCTGGGCCTACCCACGGTCATTCACCCCCTGGGAGCCTTTGATCCGGGCGTTCTGCTGGACGTTCTGGAGTCCGAGGGTGTCACCGGAATCTTCCTGGTCCCTGCTCAGTGGCAAGCGGTCTGCGCGGCGCAGCAGGCAAACCCGCGCAAGGTCAAACTCAAGACGCTCTCCTGGGGGGCGGCCCCCGCGAGCGATGTGCTGCTGCGGACGATGTCCGAGACGTTCCCCGACGCCAGGATCTTGGCCGCGTTCGGACAGACCGAGATGTCGCCGGTCACCTGCATGCTCATGGGAGAAGACGCCATCCGGAAGATGGGTTCCGTTGGCCGGGTGATTCCGACGGTGTCTGCGCGTGTTGTGGACGACAACATGAACGATGTGCCGGTCGGTGAGGTCGGGGAGATTGTCTATCGGGCCCCGACGCTGATGCAGGGCTACTGGAACAACCCCGAGGCGACGGCCGATGCGTTCGCGGGTGGCTGGTTCCACTCCGGTGACCTGGTCCGTCAGGACGCGGACGGTTTCGTGTGGGTGGTGGACCGTAAGAAGGACATGATCATCTCCGGCGGAGAGAACATCTATTGCGCGGAGGTGGAGAACGCGCTCGCCGAGCACGAGCAAATCGCCGAGGTGGCGGTGATCGGCAGGCCGCACGAGAAGTGGGGCGAAGTGCCGGTGGCGGTGGCAGCCATCCATGGAGAGGCTCTGACCATCGGTGATCTCGATGGATTTCTCACCGAGCGGCTGGCCCGCTACAAGCACCCCAAGGATCTCGTGGTCGTGGATGCGCTACCGCGCAACCCCTCGGGCAAGGTTCTCAAAAACGAGCTGCGCAAGCAGTTCGGTGGTAGTTGATAGCAAACATGAATCTGGATTCAGAAAAGTTTGGTAAAGCGTAATACGTAGAACTGTACGTAATGTACATTCCTGTAATCGCCGTCACATCGGAGGGGTTGGCGTGACCGAACCTGTAGATATTTGCAGGCCGCGTTTGCTGACGAAAGGGACCTGGTGATGCCTCGGATGCTGTGGTGGCGCCGCATCGACGCGCGTCCAGATGCCGAAGGAGGTCGGTGTGCCGAACTCCTTTGAGTCCGACGGCCGCGGTCCGTCGGACCGACAGCTGCTGCTGTGCGGCGTGGCGATCGCCCTCGTGGCCGCCCTGATAGGCACTGCCCTGGTCATCAAGTCGACCGGCCGGTTCAACAACTACGTGCGTGTGGAGGCAGAACTCACGAACGTAGGAGACGGCCTTCCCGCGAAGTCGGACGTCAAATTCCAGGGCGTGCTCGTGGGTTCGGTCAACGATCTGACCCCCTCGCAGCGCGGTAGGCCCAATGTCGTTCACATCGATCTGAAACCCGATCTGGCGCCCACGATTCCGCGGTCGGTCACTGCCAGAGTGGTCCCCAGTAACGTCTTCGCGGTTTCTTCGGTGGAGCTTGTCGACCACGGCCCCGGTGCGGCCATCACCAATGGAACCGTTATCGGCGAGGACACCGAGCTCCCGACGGTGCTGTTCCAGACGACCATCAGCAAGCTGCGCGACATCCTGCTGGCCAACGGGCGCGGCCGCAACGACGATTCCGTGGGCATCTTCGCCGTCATCGCCGCGGCGACGGAGGGCCGGCGTGCGACTCTTCTGAACGCGGCCGGGCAACTGACCAGGATCATCGACCAACTCAACGACGTCGTCGCGACGGATACCGGCCCGTCGACCCTGTCTGCGCTCCTGAACGCGACCAAGGGGCTATCGACAACCGCCCCGGAGCTCGTCGATGCGCTGCATCAAGCGGTTAAGCCCATGCAGACGCTGGCCGAAAGGCGAGACCAGTTACAGACTCTGCTCAACGCCGGATTGCACACCACCGGTATCGTCCGGCAGTCGTTGGACAACCAGACCGACCGGATGATCGACATCACCACCAAGCTGACCCCGGTCGTCGGTGTGCTCGCGCAGAACTCGGTGCACTTCCTGCCGATCGCGGCGCGACTGAAGGTGTTCTCCGACAAGTTTTTCAGCGACGTGTGGGATCCGGAAAGAGACGTCGTCAACATTCGGGGAAATCTGTCCTTCACGCCGTCGACGATGTACACCCGCGCCGATTGCCCGCGGTACGGGGAGCTGAAGGGGCCGAGCTGCTTCACCGCGCCCGAGCTGGTGGTGCGCCCGGATCTTCCCGAAGTACTGCTGCCGCAGAACTTCAAGCCACCGCCCGATCTTGCGCCGCCGCCGGGGACCGAGGTCGGTCCGGACGGGAATTTGATCGTCACCGGGCCGCCGCTGCACAACCCGTCTCCCAACTTGCAGGATCCCAACCCGCCGTTGCCGTGGTGGCAGCCCAATCCGTCACCGCGTGTCCCCGGCACCGCGGATCCTGATGACGCCGAACCGCCACCAGTGCCCGGCGGCGCGGCCCCCGCTGCTACTGCGCCCGCTTCGTTCGGTGGGGCCGTTGGGCCGATCGGAAGTAAGACCGAACGTGAGCAACTGGGCATGATCACCGGAAACACGGCAACCTCGTCCACCCAGCTGCTGCTGGGTCCGGTCGCGCGCGGTACCAAACCCGTTGTGGCCCAGCAGGCCCAGGCGGGGGGACAGCGATGAAATTTCGTGGACCGTTGATTGGTCTGTCGGTATTCATGGTGATCGCGGTGGCGATGACGTGGCTGGTGTACGCCACCCTGCGTCGCGAGGTCGCGGGATCGACCTACGCCTATGCCGCGATGTTCACCGACGTCACCGGGTTGCGCGACGGGGATGACGTGCGCGTGGCGGGTGTTCGGGTCGGACGCATCGAATCGGTCGCGATCGACGGTGATCTGGCCAAGGTGGAATTCCGGGTACAGACCGAGCAGCCGTTGTACGGCAACACGATTGCGACGATCACGTACCAGAACATCGTCGGTCAGCGTTATCTCGGACTGTCCCTTGGCAAGACCGGCAGTACCGATCGACTCAAGCCGGGCAGCGTGATCCCCGTGGAGCAGACGGAGCCGTCCTTCGACATCGGCATGCTGTTGCACGGATTTGAACCCCTTTTCAGCGTGCTCGATCCCACCGAGGTCGACAACCTCACCGATGGTGTCGTCAAGTCTCTACAAGGGGACAGCGGCTCGATCGTCGGTCTGGTTGACCAGACATCGCGACTCACCGAGACCTTCGCGGGCCGCGACAAGGTTCTCGACGATGTGATCACCAATCTCAACGGCCTGACGAAAACCCTCGCTGGACAAAATAAGAATCTGGACAGCGTGTTGACGCACACACGTGAGATGGTGGCGGTCCTGGACAGCCGCCGCGCAGGGTTGGTGGATTCGATCGGCTCGACGGGTTTCGCGGTACGTCGGCTGTCGAAGATATCGGACACGGTGTATCCGCAACTCAACCAAATTCTCTACCGGGAACCGGGATTCGTCAGTCACCTGAACGCCGTCGAACCCCAGCTTGCCTTCACGGGCGCCAATCTGCCGCTACTCCTCAAGGGTGTTGCGCGAACCACCCAAGAGGGCGCGTTCATCAACGGATACGTCTGCGATCTCAACATCACCGGGTTCTTCCCCGGACTCAACGACGTCGTTCCGATCATCGTGAATGCCGCCACCCCCGGTAACAAGGCTCAATACACTCCGAAATGCAGGAACCTGGCAGATGGATAAACCCACAGTGTGGCAACGTATTTCGCGACGCCCTGTCGAGACATACAACAAGATCTGGTTGGGCGCAATAGCGTTGGCGGTGATCGGCTCCCTGGTGGGGGCGATGCTGCTGGTGAAGGCAATCGGCGTCGGTTACAGCCACTACACCGGGGAGTTCCTGCAGGCGGCGTCGCTGCAACCGGGGGCCAATGTGTCGTATGCGGGAGTCCCGGTGGGGAACGTCACGAGTGTCGAGCTGGCGGGCGACCACATCGAAGTCGGTATGCGGGTCCGCGACGACATCACCCTGCGTAAGGACGCCAAAGCGTCGATCAAGATCACCACGATTCTCGGCAATCAGTACGTGGAGTTACGCAACGGCGGTGAGGGTGTGTTGCCCAACCGTCGAATCGATCTTGCGCACACCGATGTTCCGTACGACCTACAGGCCACACTCCAGGACGCAGCCGCCACTTTCGAACAGGTAGACGCCGACAAGATCGCGGAGTCTGTGGGGATACTGGGTAAACAGCTCGAGGGCTTACCCGCTGTGCTGCCGCAGGCGATGGAGAACATTCAGACGCTGTCGTCGGTGATATCGCATCGCCGCGATCAGATCGGCACACTGTTGGCCAGTACCGAGTTGGTGTCGGGCACTCTGTACCGGCAACAGGGCGATATCGGCAAACTGATCGTTCAGGGCCGTGATCTGCTCGGCGAGTTCGTTTCTCGGCAAGCGAGTTTCCACTCCATGATGCGCGCGGTGACCGAGCTGACGAACTTCCTGAGCAAGGTTGTCGTCAAGGACAGGCGCGCGGTCGATGCGCTCATCGCCGATGTGAAGACCTTCAGCAATTTGATCGGTGGCCATGATGACCTGTTCCGGAGCATTCTGCAGGTGACGGCGGTCGCGGCCCGGAACTTCACCAATCTCACGGGTTACGGAAACGCACTCGAGCTGAGCGCGCCCGGTGGTCTCGCGGTGGATTCGTGGATGTGCGCGATCAGTGGACGAGCCAAGCAGTTCAACATGATCCCGTACTTCAAGGACTGCCAATGAGCACACCGATAAGCACACGGACGCGGCGAGTCATCTGGATCGCGGGGGCACTGGCCGTGGTGGTCGCGGTGGTGGTGGCGGCCGTCGGGTGGACCTACGTGCGTGAGCGGATCAACAGGCTCACCGTCACGGCCCAATTCGAATCGGTCTCCGGCCTCTATCCCGATAACAAGGTGTCGGTGCTCGGCATGCCGATCGGCAAGGTCACGAAGATCACCTCGCGTGGTACCTACATGGAAGTTGAATTCGAAGTCGACTCGAAGGTCAAGGTGCCGGCAGACGCCAAGGCTGTCACGGTGTCCACCTCGATTCTTACCGATCGTCACATCGAACTGACACCTGTCTATCGTGGTGGACCGACGCTCAAGGACGGGGACGTCATCGGGCTGGACCGCACGAAGACGCCCGTGGAATTCGACCGGGTGCTGGCCATGATCGACAGGCTCTCCAAGGCGATGAAGGGCGACGGTAAGGGCGGCGGGCCACTCGCGGATGTTGTGAACAACAGCGCCAATGCGCTGTCCGGAAACGGTGAGTTGATGAGGGCCTCGCTGGACGAGTTGTCCAAGGCGCTTCGTCTGAGTGCCGACGGCGGTGCGATGACTCGCGATCAGCTGACCAAGATCATCACCCGCCTCAGTTCGCTTTTCGATGCCGCGGCACGTAATGACCAGAACATCCGGGATTTCTCCTCCCAGGTGCGGCAGTTGTCCCAGGTGCTCGATCAGGAGCAGCTGGGATCGGGCACCACCGGCAAACAGCTGAATAACATTCTGCTGCAAGCAGGTTCACTGCTAGAGCAGAATCGCGATGCCATCAAACAATCGGTCGGTAACTCCAACCAGATCGCCCAGGCGATTTACGACAACCGGCGGGAGTTATCGGAAGGGTTCGACCTGCTTCCCATGATGGCGGACAACGTCTACAACATCGTCGACCCCATCAACAACGTGGTGCGTGCCCATGTGCCGGTGGACAGGTTGTTGTTCGACACCCAGGCCGCCAAGGAGATCTGCAATCTCATGGGTCTGCGCCAACTGGGATGCAGCACAGGCACCCTGCAGGACTACGGACCCGATTTCGGATTGACGTATGTGCTCGACGGTCTCGCGGCGATGGGGCAGAAATGAACCGATGGCAAAGATACGCAGGGGCCGCGGCGGTTCTCGCTGTGCTGCTGACGAGCGGCTGCAGCACTAACGGTCTTGCCAGCCTCCCGCTTCCGGCACCGGGCATGACGGGCGGTTCGTATGGCCTGACGGCAGTGTTCACCAACATCTTGAACCTGCCGTCGCGTGCCAAGGTGAAACTGGGCGGAGCCGATGTCGGCGAGGTCGATTCCATGAGCACCACCAACTACACCGCCGTGGTCACGATGCGGATCCGTTCGGATGTGGAGATTCCCAAGGGGACCACCGTGGAGTTGCGCACCGCGACGCCGCTGGGCGACGTCTTCGTCGCGCTGAAACCGCCGCACCCCGCCGACGCCAGCGCACCCCTCCTGCGCGACGGGGACACGATTGGTCTGGATTCGACCACCGCCGCCGCGACGGTGGAGGCGGTGCTGAGTTCGGCGGCCATCATCGTCAACGGCGGTGCGGTACGCAATCTGACCGGCACGATCAACGGCCTCGGTCGCGCCACCGGGCCCAACGGTGCGGCGTTCGGCGATCTGATCGGAAAGTCGAACCGGCTGCTGGGCACTCTCAACGCCCGGTCCGGTCAGCTGGATTCCGCGCTGCGGGACACCGCACAGCTTGCCGCTGAGATGAATACGCGGCACGAGACGCTCTCGGAGCTGTTGGTCGCTGCCGCGCCTGCCACGGACACCCTGTCGGCCAATGCATCGAATATCGCAGACCTCGCCGACCAGGTGGGTGCGGTGACCAAGCAGCTCTCCAAGTTCCCCTCGATCGCGGGTACCGACACCAGCGGCCGCAGTGTCATCGCCGATTTCAATACTCTGGCGGGTTCATTCAATGACATCGCGGTCAGTCCCGACACCAGCTTTGCCGCGCTCAATCGGCTGATGCCCCCCATCATCAAGATCATGGCAGGCTCGGCATTCGCCGCCCGGGTATCAATAGACAAACTGGTGCTGGGATCGATACCCGATATCGGCTACCAGGGTGATCCGGGGCTGCATGGCCCGAAGCGCTATGACTGGGCCAAATTGGTCGGATCGTTCAAGTACACCCTGTGGCGCCTGCAGGAGCGTGTTGTGGGTAAGGGACCCGACGCTCCGGCAATTCCGGTGCGCCCGAGTCCGACCGAGCCCGGAGTCATCGAACCGATACCGGGCGCTGTGCCCGTACCCCAGGGGCCGCCGCGATGATCAACGTACTGGCCAACACGGTGGTGGACGCCGTAAAGATGGGGCACCGCAACCGCTTCTGGCTGTCGGGGTTCGCCCTCGTGGCCACCCTGGCGGTGGCGTGCGCCTACCTGGCGGTGGGCGCGTTGCGCGCCAGGGCATTCGCCTCGACCTATGAGGTGTCGATCGAGCTGCCGGAGTCCGGTGGTTTGATCCCCAACCAGGATGTGGCGCTGCGCGGCATGCGGATTGGCCGGGTGGACTCGGTGACGCCTTCTCCTCGTGGACCGGTCGCGCTGATTCATATCGAGTCCGACGTGAAGATTCCGGTGGGCAGTCCCGTGCGAGTATCCGGGCTTTCGCCGGCGGGTGAGCAGTACGTCGACTTCGCGCCGGTGACGACGACCGGCCCATACTTGGACAACGGCAGTGTGATCGCCCGTGGGCAGGCGACTGTTCCGGTATCGCTCTCGAAGCTGCTTGCCAATGCCGATGGTGCTCTTGCACAGGCGGATCCGCAGAAGTTGGAGATCATCAAGAAGGAACTCCATCTCTCACGCGAGGCGCCGCGCAAGATGACCGACATCATCGACGGCGGCGTATTCCTCTTGTCGACACTGGATTCCGTGCTTCCGGAGACGGTCAGCGTTCTCAAGAAGAGCCGTGTGACGTTGTCCTCGTTTGCGGAGATGAACAACGGCCTCGCCACCACCACACAGGGCCTGAATCGGTCTCTAAACGGCGTGGCCCGCATGGATGGTGGCTTTCGCACGCTGATCGACAGGGTGCCCGGGCCGCTGGCGACCACCGACGCTGTGTTCGCCGATAACTCCGACAGCATGGCGCAGCTGCTGGGGAACCTCACCACGGTGGCGCAGTTGTCCTACGTGCGCGTGCCGGCGCTCAATGCGCTGTTCCCGTCGTATCGCGGATCGGTGATCGAGGCGGTGGGCAACACCTTTTACGACCACGGCGTGTGGGCCACCGCCGACATATATCCCCGTTACACCTGCGACTACGGATATCCGCGTACTGCGGTATCGGCCGCCGATTACCCGGAGCCGTTCCTGTATGCGGGCTACTGCCGAGATGAGGACCCTGCGGTGCTCATACGCGGTGCCAAGAATGCCCCGCGGCCGGCCGATGACGATACCGCCGGCCCGCCCAAGGGCGCCGATTTGGGTAAGGTGGCCGACCCGACCCCCAAGGGGCGCTTCAGTATTCCCACACCGTACGGCGGACCTACGCTCCCGATCGAGCCACCGAAGTAGGTGGCTTAGCTGAATCCCAGCCAGCTGGGCAGTGCCCGTCCGACGCCGCCCGCGGCGTCGCACAGGGTGTAGGTGGTATCGCAATTGCCTTTGGGGGAGCCGTATCCCGCCCACATGCCGCCGGCGTCGCGCCTCAGCACGATGGCCGAGGAACTGCCCCCGTCGAGCGCGATGGCCTTGTCAACGCCCAGTCCGCGGTACAGATCCTGCAGGTTGTCGGGGGTGTAGCTGCCGCCCTGGAAGACCATGAGCTCGTCGGTCGCGGACTTGTAGCCGAGCGCGGTGCGGGCGGCAGCGGGGCCTGGGTCGTTCAGCTGTTCGGTGAATCCTGGAAGCAACAGTTTTAACCCGCTCACCGCGACGAACTGAACTCCCTTGTCCATCAGGCCTTCGAGCGGGCCGGTGGCGTACCCGTAATCCTTGGGTCCTGCGGAGGCGATGACCTCGGGCGCTGACCCTGGGGAAAAGACCATGGTGGCCAGCGCTGTCCAGACTTCGTCGCCGCCGGAGAGTGCCTGCTTGCCCGCGTATACCCGCGTTCCGGTGACTTGCTTGTTGTAATTGGCGCTGCCGTTGGCGGTATCGACATAGGCACCCAGCGGCGAGGTACATCCGGTGCTCTTCCAGGTGCCGCCCTTTTGGCCCCGGACGTCGAAGAAGTTGGCGTTGATGATGAACGTGGGCTTGCCCATGGTCATCCAGGCGGCCATCGGCTTATATGTCTCGGAGGCCTGCCACAGGCCCTCGGCCGTACGTGCACGTTCATCGCGTTCGCACCGGGACTGATAGCCGGAATGGTTGTCCACCAACAGGTTTGCACGCAACCGCGACGAGGCACTCTTGATGACCATCAGGTGGCCGCCATTGTCCAGCGTGTACTCGTTGCCGGCGGCGTTACGGAAGGGCGCCGGGTTGCCGCCGCCGAAGTTGTAGACCAGGAAGGTGCCCTTGGTGTTGGCGATGGCCGCGAGCACCGCGTCGTGGGCGGCCTCGGCACGGGCAGTGTTGTGGGTAGTAGGGATGGGCAGTGCCACCGCCAGCATCATGCCGAAGACGGCGCTGAGTAGGCGACGTCCGGAACGGGCCCGCGGAAGACGTGAGAAGCGTGAAATGCCCACGGCGGTCCCTCCTGTGACGATCTTGAATAGTCAACGATAATCACAGCAGCAACACAGTCAACTTTGGTAACAAGTGGGGATCGATCGGACATCGGCAGCGTCGCGAAGGGCTCGCTAGCCGCCCAAGCGGGTGTGCATCTCCCATGCGAGGATTTCGGCACCGGTCGTGGCCGTGACACGCACGGCCCCAGTGTCGTTGAGCCGCACGGCATCCCCCTCGGCGAGCTCGCCGGCTCCCTCGAGGGCCACCGCGCCGCGGGCGATGAAGAGATGCACGAACGGTGCCGCCGGAAGCTCGACGCTGTGCCCAGCAGGGATGCGTGCCGCATGCAGCGCCGCGTTCTTCTGGGCGATGGTGATCGCCGTCTGATCCCGGTGCCGCGGCATTCCCGAGGCCACTGTCACCAGCCCACCGCTGAGCAGCTCGGCGTCGATCTCCAACTGTTGGTAACCGGGATCAATCCCCGAGTCATCGGGGCTCACCCACATCTGGACGAATCGCACCGGGTCGGAGTGCCGCTCGCCGGACAACCGCCAGGAGTCGTTCTTCTCCGAGTGCAGGATGCCTGAGCCTGCCGACATTCGTTGTGCCAGCCCGGGATAGATCACTCCGGCGTTGCCCTCGGAATCCTGGTGCACCAGCGACCCCTGGAGCACCCAGGTGACGATCTCCATATCGCGATGGGGATGCGTCTCGAACCCGGCGCCTGGCAGCACGATGTCGTCGTTGTTGACCAGCAGCAGTCCGTGGTGGGTGTTGTGTGGGTCGTAGTGCTCACCGAAGGAAAACGAGTGCTTGGAATCCAGCCACGAGATCGTGGTCGCGAGCCGCTCACTCGCGCGCCGGACGTCGATAGCCATATATCGACAGTAACGCCACGCAGGGAATCCGGGGAATCGTCTGCGTGGCGTTACTGTCGGCGAAAGATTCGGCTTACCAGTCGGCTTCGGTGTACTTGATGACGCCGCGGATGTTCTTGCCGTCGAGCATGTCCTGGTAGCCGTCGTTGATCTGCTCCAGGCTGTAAGTGCTGGTGACCATCTCGTCGATCTTGAGTAGGCCCTGCTTGTAGAGGCCGACCAGACGGGGGGTCTCGGTGTGCGTGGTGCCGCCACCAAAGATGTTGCCCTTCAGCGTCTTCTGCAGCATCGTGAAGAGGAACAGGTTGAACTTGACGTCCACATCGACCATCGCGCCCATGCCGGTGACCACGCAGGTGCCGGTCTTGGCGGTGAGGATCATGGCCTCCTCGATGTATTCACCCTTCATCTCGCCGACCGTGATGATGGTCTTCTGCGCCATGATGCCCCAGGTCAGATCCATAACCGGCAGGATGGCCTCGGCCATCGAGGCGTAGACATGAGTGGCGCCGAACTTGAGGGCCTGCTCACGCTTCCACGGCACCGGGTCGATCGCGATGACGTATCGGGCGCCGGAGACGACGGCGCCCTGCAGGGCGCTCATGCCGATTCCGCCAACACCGATGATGATGACGTCCTCGCCGGGCCTGACCTCGGCGATGTTGGTGGCTGAGCCGAAGCCGGTGGGCACCGCGCAGCCGAGCAGCGCGGCAGACTCGAAGGGCACACTGTCGTCGATCTTGACGACGGAATCTTCGTGCACCACGGCGTACGGCGAGAACGTGCCGAGCAGGTTCATCGCGGAGACGGGGGTGTCGCCCGCGTGGATGCGGTTGGTGCCGTCGGCAATGGCCTTGCCGCCCAGCAGGATTGCGCCCCGGTCACACAGCGACCGGTAGCCGCGCATACACGGCGGGCACTTACCGCAGGCGGGGATGAAGGCGAAGATGACGTGGTCGCCCTCCTGGACGGAAGTGACGCCCTTGCCCACCTTGGTGACGACGCCCGCGCCCTCGTGGCCGGGCAGCACCGGCAGCTCCATCGGGGTGGCGCCGGTCAGCACGTGGTAGTCGGAGTGGCACATGCCGGCGGCGTGTAACTGGACCTGAACTTCGCCCTCGGCCGGATCACCGAAGGTGATCTCTTCGACGACGATCGGCTTGTTGAGCTCGCGAATCAGCGCGCCTTTTGTCTTCATTGACTGGCTAGTCCTTCCAGATACACGTGAACCAGATCACTCTCGTGGACGAGGATAGCGGCTTTACGAGAAAAGTGAAACGCGTTCTAAAAGTGCGTGGTCAAGGGGCCAAGAGTGCCTCTGACGACTACCTATGCACGATTATGAGGTCTTGTTAGGAGACGCCTGCGTCGCGGGTATCCCAGTACTTCTGGCGGAGCACACGCTTGAGGATCTTGCCCGCACCGGACAACGGGAGCTCGTCGACGAACTCGAAGCTGCGGGGCACTTTGTAGTTGGCGATGTGTTCGCGGCAGTGCTCCTGGAGGTCCTCGCCGCAGCACTCGGATTGCGTCTGTTTGACGACGACGGCGTGCACGCGTTCACCCCACCGTTCGTCGGGAATGCCGATCACCGCGCACGCCGCTACCGCCGGATGCTTGGCCAGCGCGTTCTCTACCTCGGCCGAGTAGACGTTCTCGCCGCCGGTCACCACCATGTCTTTGATGCGATCGACGATGTAGACGTACCCACGCTCGTCCATTCGTCCGGCGTCGCCGGTGTGCATCCATCCGTCCCGGGCGGCGGCCGCCGACTCTTCCGGTAGCTCCCAGTAGCCGAGCATGACGTTGTCGCCCCTGACGACCACTTCGCCGATCTCGCCGCGTGGGACTTCGATGTCGGTGTCACCGCTGGAGTCGACGATCATCACCTCGCAATGTGGGGCCGCGCGGCCTGCCGAGCGCAGCAGCGCGGGGTCGTCGTGATCGTCCGGAAGCAGCAGCGTCGCCACGGGGGACACCTCGGTCATGCCATAGGCCTGGGTGAATCGCGCGTTGGGGAACACGTGCTTGGCGCGCTGCAGCACCGCCTCGGAGATGACCGAGGCGCCATAGATGATTCCGCGGATACCGCTGAGGTCGAGCTGCGCGCCCGCGGGATGATCGACCAGCATCTGAATCATGGTGGGCACCAACAGCATGTCCTGAACATCGTGTTCGACGATGGCATCCAGCACCCCTTGCGGAGTGAATGACGGGACGATCACGTGCGCGGAACCCGAGAGATTCCCCGCCAGGACCGCGCTGAAGTCGGCCATGTGGAACATCGGCGCAGAATGCAGCAGCCGGCCGTCCCGGGTGAGGAAGTTTCCGGTGGACAGCGACCCCATGGCCGAGGTCAGCACATTGTCATGAGAGAGCATGACGCCCTTGGGATTTCCGGTGGTTCCCCCGGTGTAGAAGACGCCTAGCAGGCTGGCGCCACCGGTGCGGGTGTCGGCGACGGGCTCGTGCGCGGCAACGAGGTCCTCGTACCCGACCATGTCCTCGGGTACCGGACCGTCGCCGCAGTAGATGACGGTGTCCAGGCATGCGCATGCCGCGCGAAGCGGTGCGGCGGCGGCCTTGAACGCATCGTCCACGAACAGCACGCGGGTCCCGGACTCACGCAGGGAGTAGCCGATCTCGGCGAGGCTCCAGCGGATGTTGACGGCGTTCAGCGCCGCACCCAACCATGGCACCGCGGTGAGGTATTCGACGTAGCGATCGGAGTTCAGAGAGAGCATGCCCACCCGGTCGCCCGGCCGGACGCCGAGGGTCCGAAGCGCCCCGGCCAACCGGGCGATACGGTCTGCGAACTGTTCCACGGTGCGTTCCCGGCCCTGATAGATCGTGATCGGGCGGTTCGGGCCTTGCTGCAGGGCACGGTGCAGCCACTGGGTGAATTGCATACCCCAATCCTGCCGTCCGGAACTGTGTCGGGTGTGGAATTCATCGAGCTAACAGGCAATCTCCAGTGTCCCGCTACGATGCACCAAGGGGCAACGGGCGACAAGGGGGGAACTGTGTCTCAGGGTCTGTTGATGGTGGCGGGTGTCGCTCTCTTCGTGCTGGTCTTTGCGGGGGTGTGGTTCCTCTCGTCCCGGATGCGTAAGAAGCGAATCGCCGTCCTTACCGCCTGGGCCCAGGCGCATGGTTGGACGTACACCGCCGATGATCAGAGCCTGCTGGCGTTGTCCCATGATGAGCCTTTCGGCCAGGGGCATAGTCGCACTACGCGGGACGCCTTCAACGGAAGCATCAAAGGACACGAGTTCGTGTCCTTTGAGTACTTCTACAAGGTGACCACCGGTTCAGGTGATGATCGAACTACCGAGACCTATTACTACATGGTGACCTGCATCGTGACGCCACTGTCGCCGTACCGGCTGGAGATCAAGCCCGAGGGCGTACTCGCGGGACTTGCTCGTGCCGTGGGGTTTACGGATCTGGAGTTCGAATCCGAAGAGTTCAACAAGCGGTTCAATATCAAGGCCAATCCGGAGCGGTTTGCCTACGACGTGCTCAATCCACGGACCATGGAACGGATGTTGGCCGACCAAAGGTATTCGCAGCCCTTGCGATTCGAGAACGGGAGACTGCTGACCTGGCGTCGCGGCAAGCTGGACGAGCAGAGGATCGCCAGTGAGGTGCAATACCTGATCGATACCGTCGAACCCGTCCCGGCGTATGCGTGGGAACAACACTAGGAGAAGGAAATGACCCCACTTCTGATCGTGATCGTCATCGCGGTGTTCTTCGCGCTGATAATCGGACTTTGGCTTCTGGCCACGTACAACGGATTCGTCCGAATCCGCAACCTGGTCCAGGAGGCGTGGAAACAGATTGAGGTCGAACTGCAGCGGCGTCATGACCTCATTCCCAACCTCATCGAAACCGCGAGCGCGGCAGCGCAGTTCGAGCGGGACACGCTGCAGCAGGTGACCGCCGCACGCAACCTTGCCCGCGACGCGGCGACCACGCATCAGGGCGTCGCGGCGCAGGCTCAGGCCGAGCAGCAGCTCTCTGGAGCGTTGGGGAGGTTCTTCGCCATCGCCGAGAGCTACCCGCAGCTGCAGTCGATTCAGAACTTCGTAGCGCTGCAGGGCGAGCTCGCCAACACCGAAGACCGCATCGCGGCCGGCCGGCGCTTCTACAACGGGAATGTGCGTGCCCTCAACACCAAGGTGCAGACGGTGCCGTCGAACATTGTCGCGAAGTGGTTCGGGTTCACCGAGACCGAATACTTCGAGTTGGACGATCCGGCGGCGCGGCAGGTGCCGAACATCCGTGGAGCCTTCGACCGCCTGAATCCGCCACCGCAGCAGTAGATGAGCACGCTGATCGGCCTGCTGAGCGTCGGCACGTTCGCTGCCATTGTCGGAGGATTGGCGGTGCTGGGCATCTGGCTGTTCAAGACTGCCCGGCGAAACCGTCAACGGCGCTCGGGGTGGCTGTGGTCGTTTGCCGCCGGTCGTGGGTGGAGTTTCGCCGAAACTGAGCCCGGCCTGGTCGGGCTTTCGCTGCGCGCGCCATTTGGCATGGGGCACGGTCGATTAGCGACGGATGTGATCCGCGGTGTACTGGAGGGTGTGGCATTCGTGTCATTCACCTACACATTCCGCACGGGCGACTCCTCGGACAACTCCGAAACCGTCCACTGTGTGATGGTGACGTGCATCTGTACGCCGCCGTCACCGAACATGCTGCTGGTGACGCCCGAGGGGCCGTTCTCCAAACTGTTCGACGTGGTGGGTTTGGGAGACCTCAAGCTCGAATCGGAGGATTTCAACAGCCGTTTCCAAGTCCGCACCACTAATGATCGGTTCGCCTACGACGTTCTGAACCCCACCGCGATGCACCGCATGCTCACCGACAGGCGATCTGTGCTGCCGCTGCGATTCGACAACTCCAACCTCTTCACCTGGCGCAGCGGAGTGTTGAAACCAGAATGGGTGGAGCCGCACGCCCGCTATCTGATCGACATCCTTCGTGAGGTGCCGCCGTACGCCTGGGAGCGTCGATGAGTTTCGAACGCGGGAACAGTCGGTATCGGTGAACGGTGGAGATGCCGCCGTCTTGCACCGAGGAGCCCCGATGTCCCGCATGCTGTTCGTCAACATTCCCATCGCCAATGCCGCGGCAAGCCGCAAGTTCTTCGATCACCTGGGCTTTTCGTTCAACGACCAGTTCTGTGACGAGAACACCCTCTGCATGGCGATCAACGAGCAGTCCTGGGTGATGATGCTGGAGGAGGACCGCTTCCGCGGCTTCATCGCCGACGATATTGCCGATACCTCAAAGAATCGCGAAGTGCTGCTCTGTGTTTCGGCTGACAGCCGGGACGGGGTGGACGAGCTGACCGATGCGGCGCTGGCCGCGGGCGGGGTGGATTGGATGCCGGCTCAGGAGCTTGGCTTCATGTACGGACGTTCGTTCCGCGACCTGGACGGACACGTGTGGGAGGTCAGCTGGATGGATCCGGCGCACCTGCAGTAGCTACGCACAATCGGTGCTGCCTTACGTAGAGTCGCTCGTTAGGGTCACTGGGGCCCGCTCTACGTAAGGCTCACATGACACACAGGATTGTCGGGATCCCTGCCGCTGTCGCGGTGCTCGTGGTTGGTGGTGGCGTCTGCGCTGCGCCCGCATACGCGACCGATACCTTCACACCCGGATCGCCCAACGGCGTCGACAGTTACTTCCCGCAGGATGGCAACGGCGGCTATCGCGTCACCCAGTACGACCTGACCCTGCGATTCGACCCGGAGAGCACCGATGTGCACGGCACGATGGTGATCCGGGCCGCCGCCACCCAGAACCTGTCCAGCTTCAACCTGGACTACTCGGATCTGGGGACTGTGACGGCATCCGTGGACGGACGTCCGGCCGACACCGAATTCAGCGGTGAGCACGAAATGACCGTCACCCCGGAAAAGGGCATTCGCAGCGGAAGCTCCTTCACCACCACGATCACCTACGCGTTCAACGAGCAGCAGGAAGCGCAGGAACGTGATCTCGGCGCGCTGCCCGGCTGGGTCCGCAGCACCAGCGGCGGGTACGCCAAGGGCGGCGAGCCCGACGGAGCTGAGAACTGGTACCCGTCGAACAACACCCCGGTGAACAAGGCCCCATTCAAGCTCACCGCGACGGTGCCGTCCTCATGGACCGCGGTGGCGGGCGGCCGGGAGGGCAACGCCACCGAGTCGGGCGGCTGGACCACTACCACCTGGAACGAGCCCAATCCCGTTGCCATGTATCTGGTTCCGTTTGCCGTGGATCACTTCTCGGTGTTCCGTTCCACGCTGCCCAGCGGCACCCCTGTGGTGAGCGCATTTGCGCCCGACGCCGGTTCGGGTGATTCCGAGGCACGCCTGCCGGAGATACTCACGTTCCTGGAATCCAAGCTCGGCAAGTACCCACACGTGGCGGCCGGAGGCATCTTCGCCGATCCGATCCGCGAGGACATCGCCTTTAGCGCCTTGGAAACTCAGACGCGTCCGTACTACACCTTCAGTCGCGATACCGAAGAGCCAGGCCGCCTGTCGACGATCGTGCACGAAAACACCCACGAGTGGTACGGCGACCTGGTGTCGGTCGAGCAGTGGCGTGATATCTGCCTCAACGAGTGCTTCGCCTCCTATCTGCCGTGGATGTGGTCGGAGGAGAAGGAAGGCAAGTCCATCGACGAGCACTACCGCAAGACGGTGGAGAAGATCTGGGATGAGGACAAGGTCTGGGGGAACCTGCTGTACGACATGTGCCCGGACGGCGCCGAATGCAGCGCCGACGAGGTCTTCAATCCGCTGGGCGTGTACGGCAAGGGGCCGCTGGCACTACACGCGCTGCGCCGCACCATCGGGGACAAGGCATTCCTGGAGATTCTGCGATCGTGGCCCGCAGCGCACCGATGGGGTAACGCCACCTGGCCGCAGTTCGAGGCGTATGTACAGAAGGTCGCCGGTAAGGACTTGTCCGGATTCTTCACCGCCTGGTTCCACAGTACGACTCGTCCCGCCGACCAGTATCTGTTCCCCGGAAGCCTCGCGCCGCGGTGAGCGGGGCCGCTAGTCGGCGAGTTCGCTTGGCAGACCGAACTTCTCGAACAGCGAGATATCGAAGAAGCACACCACATGGGCCACGCCGCCGGTGGTGACATCCAGGACGTGCATCTGGAACGGGCGGTGCACCCCATCGCCCTCGCGCATGTAGAGGCCGATCGCCGGCTGACCATTGGCGGAGGTTTCGAGCAGGCGCATATCGCCGGCATGCTCGGCGGGGCACTGCTCTTTGATGAGTGCGGCGATGCTCTGCCCGCCCTGATACCAACCGGTGAACGGGGGCATCTCCCAAATCGCCTCGGTGGTAAACATTTTCGCGATGGCATCGACGTCGTAGCGCTCGAAAGCGCTGATGTACTGGCGGAGCTGCTCTCGCAGCATCGGGTCCTCTGGCTCCAGCAGGTTGTCTTCTTGCGGCGACACCTCCTGCAGCTGCGCGCGGGCGCGCTGCAGCAGGCTGTTCACGGCGGCGGTGGTGGAGCCGATGGCCTCGGCGACCTCTTGGGCCTTCCACTGCAGTACCTCGCGCAGCACCAGCACCGCGCGCTGCTTGGCGGGCAGATGCTGCAAGGCGGCGACAAAAGCCAGGCGCACAGACTCCCGTGATCCCACGATGCTGGCCGGGTCGGTCGCGTCGTCGGGCAGCGGCTCCAGCCACGGGATCTCGGCGCGTTCGTCCAACTCATCGAGCGGGTCGGCGCTGGGGGCGCCCAGTCCGGTCGGTAGTGGCCGGCGCTGCTTGCCCTCCAGCGCCGTCAGACACGTATTGGTGGCGATCCGGTACAGCCAGGTGCGCACCGACGACTTGCCCTCGAACCGGTCGTACGCCTTCCAGCCGCGCAGGTAGGTCTCCTGCACCAGGTCTTCGGCATCGTGGATGGACCCCGTCATCCGATAACAATGGGCCAGAATCTCGCGCCGATATTGTTCGGTGCGGAGGAGGAATTCATCCTCGATGGCTTGTGCCGTCACGGGCGCGAGGATAGTCCCGTCCACCGACACCTGTCAGGTTGTTACTGGCTGTTGACGTGCACGGGCAGCTCGTCATCCCAGGGCTGACGGTTGACCATATCGGCCACTCGGACGTAGCCGCTTTCGAACTCGCCAGTGGCAGCGTCCACGAGTCGGTATTGCTGGGTTTGACGATGGATGGGCTGGGCGTCGAGCAGCACGATGCGCACTTCGCCGGGTTCGAACTGGCAGCGTTCCTGCATCGCGGCGATCAGCTGCTCGTTGTGCATGTGCCCGTCGCCGAAGTTCCAGCCGATGGCGGTACTGCAGATCCGCTCGCCGTCGGTGATGACGTACTCATCCTCGTTCTGTCCCGCCATGGCGCGGTGCGCGAGCGTGAACATGGCGCGCCCGTGTGTGTTCATGGCGCGGAACGCATAGCCGATGTACATGAGCAGGGGCGCTTGTTCGGTGCCGTAGAAGCGCTCCATCTGCGCCTGCGGCATGCTCGCGATCGCGACGATGCCCTTGTCGATCTTCGCGCTGGCAGACGGTTTGATGCACCACAGCGTGGTGTCCCAGTTTCCGGCGTAGTACCGCATGCCCGGCAGGAAGGAAATCTTGCGGGGCAACAGGTTTCCTGCGGCAACCACGCCGGCGCTGACGGCGAACAGGAGCAGCACGGGCATGGGGTGCTCGATGTCTGCGAGGCCGATGTTCGCGTGCGCGACGAACAGCGACAGCACACCGAAGATCATGAACACATTCCATTCCAGCGGTACACCCATCGGGATGGCGGTCAGGATGCCCAGGTGGAAGCACACCATGACGATGGCCGCGATGGTGGTGACCCAGCCGCCATGGCTGAAGAACAGCGCGATCGGCACCAGCATCTCGATGGCGGTGCTCAGATGCGCGACAAGGCGGGAGAGCCGCCCGGGGCGTAGGTCATCGGGGAACTTCTCGAAGAACGCCCGCTTGAGCCGCTTGGCACGGATGAGCGGGTTGTTGGACATCATCGTCGAGATGACAAAGGGGAAGTGGTGGTTGAGCTTTGACGTCGCCGCCCCCATCCAGATAACAACGAAGATGAGCTTGGCGGCGACGATCATGTCGGCCCCGGCGAAGAGGAACGTGACGGTGAGAGCGCCGTACACCTCGCCGCGGGCGGCCAGGAAGATCACTTTGTCGCGCAGCCCGGCGATAGCCAGCAGCCCCAGGACGGTAGCGACCAGCCAGGTAGGGAGCAACCCCGTCGCGGTGGGCTGGGAGAACAGCGCGACCAGGAGGATCACCAGGAGCGCCGCGTAGAGCGCGATATCGATCGGGGTGCGTGCGGAGCCCTTCGTGAGCGGAATGCGGGGCCAGGGTGGCAAGCGAATGGTATTGGGGCGCAACCAGTACAAGATTGATCCCAGGGGAGGGAAGAACCTGTTGTTGAGCGGCCCGAAACCGCAGCCGAGGCCGACGACCTCGAATAGCAGGGTGTAGAGCACCACCTTCTGAAAGACGATGGGCGCGGAGAAATCGGCCAATTCGTCAATTCCGTGGGTGGTCACCATGGCGGACAGCCACCCGCCCAGGATGTACAGGCCGATCTTCAGTACGTAGAAGAGGTGCAAGGCGACCGGTGTGCCGAAGCCCACCTCGGCCCAGTGCCTGGCCATCGGACGTATCTTCTCGGCGCGGGTGCCCTTGCTCCATTCGGCGACATCGACGACGGGCAGTGTGGGCTTGAGGAATCCCATGCGCTCACACTAGAACGTGTTCTAGTTGATGTTGGCAGGTTCGGCAGTTCCGTAGAGTTTCCGGGGTGAGTGGATCTCGGGTGCAGCGCGCCTTCGACGGCGCCGATAACGTGCGGATTGTCTATGACACCTGGACGCCGGTGGGAACGCCTCGCGCCGTCGTGGTGCTTTCGCACGGTTTCGGCGAGCACGCGCGTCGGTACGACCATGTCGCGCAGCGGTTCAACGACGCCGGATACCTGGTGTACGCCCTGGATCACCGCGGCCACGGCCGTTCAGGTGGCAAGCGCGTCTACGTCAGGGACATCTCGGAGTACACCGACGACTTCGGCACCCTGGTGGATATCGCGGCACGCGAGTACCCCGACCTGAAGCGGATCGTGCTGGGGCACAGCATGGGCGGTGGGATCGTCTTCGCGTACGGGGCGGACCACCAGGACCGTTATGACCTGATGGTGCTCTCCGGGCCCGCGATCGCCGCGCAGGTGGGACTGCCGTATGTGCTGACATTGGTGGCCCCGGTCGTGGGACGGCTGCTGCCCGGGCTCCCGGTGCAGAAGCTCGATGTCAGCGCGATCTCTCATGATCCGGCGATCATCGCCGCGTACAACGCGGACCCGTTGGTCCATCACGGCCGGGTGCCCGCGGGGATCGGCCGGGCACTGCTGGGTGTGGGAAAGACGATGCGTCAGCGCGCCGCGGGTCTGAAGCGTCCGGTGCTGACGATGCACGGCGGAGACGACCATCTGACGGCGCCCGAAGGCAGCGTGTGGCTCTCCGAGGCGGCACCCGATGCGACGCTGAAGATCTGGGATGGCCTGTACCACGAGATCTTCAACGAGTTCGAGAAGGAACTCGTGCTCGATGAGGTGGTGTCGTGGATCGACGCGCGCCTCTCCTGACGCCGACACGCCGCGTTCTGCTCGTGCCACTCGACGAATGCGTGGAAAGACGGCGTGTCGAAGCGGAACAGTGGCGGTTAGCGACGCATCTGCGATAGATCGCGGAAGTCATGGGTGTGCGCACCGGACTGCCAGTCGATCCAGTGTTCCCAGCGCCGCATCTTGCCGTCCTGCCAGCGGCGGTCTACGGCGGGGACAGCGTGGCGAGCGAGTTCTATCACCGCGATGAACGGAGCACGTGCGACAAGTGCCGCGGTGCCGAGCCAGCCGGTGGGGATCCGATAGAGCCTGCGGTTCCACGGCAGCATGAACAGTCTCGTGAAGCCCGCCTGCAGCTGCAGATGGAACAGCCCCCGCAGGCGATTGACGTGCGATGAGCCGCGGCTCGGGGTGAACGACGGGACGAACGACTCCACGAGTTCACGTGAGGCGTTCCCGCCGTCATAGGCGCGGGTGGCGTCGAAGTGATACAGAATCCGTACCGCATCCGCGACCGTCTCGGGGTAGATGTCATCGCATCGCACCCCGAGCAGATAGCCTAGGTATCGGCAAAAATGCAGGGCTGCAACCATTTCCGATCGAGTCGTGAGATAGCCGACGGCCCACAGTCCGAGACCTGGCGCCACACTGCCGGCGATGAGGGTCAGCAGCATCTCCGATTGGCTGATGGGCTCACCCCATTGCTCGCGGCGCCATTCGGGATGTTGGCGCACGCCACGGCGCACAGAGACGTGCATGACGCGGATCTTCATGGTGATCTGCCGGGCAACTGAGTACCGGTCCAAGGCGGCACCTGCTCGTGCGCACTCCAGCCACCACCTGCTGGTTTCGAGGTGGCGATGCATCGCGCCTTGGCCCGCATAGCCGCCCGCCAGCGAGAGCGGGGTTGCCAACCAGCCCTCGGTGTAGGTGTCCATGGTGCCGGCATTGGCAATCGAGCCCATGTCGTAACCCCAGCGCCGCCATACCGCGGCCCCGGCCTCGATGAGCTCCGGATCGGCCCAGGCAGGCAGGGTGTCGAACTCGGCGAACAACGCCCGCATCGATTCGGGTGCGTCGTCGACGGCGTCGATTCCCTCGCTGAGAGCGCGGTCGAGTAGCGCCCGGCCGCGCTCCGGGCCGACCTCCCCGTAATAGATCTCTTCAACAAAGCGCTCGGCGACCGGATCGGTTATCCACAGGCCCGCCCCGTATTGGCGCACCACCTCGTCCGATGGAGTGAGATCGAACCCTGTCCAGCGGCGGAGGGCATTCCGTACTCCCGTGTGCGCCGGTGCCGGGTTCGCGAGATTCTCCGCGTATGCCGCAGGCAGTACGGCATTTTCCTGAAGGGTCACGCGGCCTCCACTATCTCCCTATGTCCGGTGTGCGGCTATCGAAACACAACCCGAACGACTTGACAACCATGGTTGTCAGAAGTGTGGGTGGTGCTTGCTGCCGCGGTATGTCCCCGGGCTCGCCTAACCTGGCCTTCGTGACAGAGGACAAGCAGCTCTCGCGGATCGCCGCTCTGCTCCGTCAGGCCGAGGGCACTGACAATGCGCACGAGGCCGAGGCCTTCATGGCGGCGGCGCAGCGACTGGCCACCGCGACGTCGATCGACCTGGCGGTCGCCCGCGCGCACTCGGCCAAGCGAGACACCCAGGCGCGGCCCACTCAGCGCACCGTCACCATCGGTGAGGCGGGCACCCGCGGCCTGCGGACCTACGTCAACCTGTTCGCATTGATCGCCGGCGCCAACGACGTCACATGCGACGTCGCGTCCAACTCGACCTATGTGTACGCCTACGGCTTCGCCGAGGACATTGACGCCGTGCACGCGCTCTACGCCAGCCTGGTGGTCCAGATGGTCAGGGCCTCGGACACCTACATCGGTTCCGGTGCGCACCGGCCCACCCCGACGATCACTGCCCGCCTGAACTTCCAGCTGGCGTTCGGCACAAGGGTGGGGCAGCGGCTCTCCGACGCCCGACAGGAGGCGCGCGCCGAGGCAGTGAAGACCGAGAAGCGGGGCACGGGAACCGAACTGGTGCTGCGTGACAAGGACATCGAACTGCATGATTTCTATAAGGGCGCCTCGACGGCGCGCGGGCGGTGGCGCGCGGTGAGCGCGCAGGCCGGTTACTCCTCGCACGCCCGTCGCGCAGGCGATCGTGCGGGGCGGCGGGCCAGGCTTGGCAACAGTTCCGAATTGGCCGGTGCCCGTGGCGCATTGGAGCAGAACTGAGCGATCAGCCGCGGCCACAGTCGGATGTCTTCGCGCGAGCGGCTCATCGGCGTGATTCTCAGCGCGCCAAGGTATACGCGGCCGAGGAGTTCGTGCGCACCATGTTCACGCGGGCGGCGAGTCACAGTCAGCGCGATATCGACTTCTTCGGCACCCGGCTGACGCTCCCGCCCGAGGCGCGCTTCGCCTCGGTGGAATCGGTGCAGCGTTATGTCGATGACGTGCTGGCCCTCGTGGCGGGCAGATGGTCCGTCGGACCCGTCACGGTGCGTGCCCGTCGCGGCGCGACTGCGGCGCATTACGAGCGCGACGGAGACCGGGCGGCGATCGCCGTTCCCGACGATCGCAACGGAAGTGCTTGGGCCATGCGAGAACTGGTGATCCTGCACGAGCTGGCGCACCACCTGTGCCCGCCGGACGGCCCGGCGCACGGGCACGAGTTCGTCACGCTCTATCCCGAGCTGGCAGGGCTGGCCATGGGGCCGGAGGTGGAGTTCATCCTGCGCACCGTCTACGCCCGTGAGGGTGTGCGTTAGCGCACGACGGCGATCGCCAGCCCGTCCCAGCCCTTGACACCCACAGTCTGCAGCGCGGTGGCATCCAGACGCGGATCAGAACCCAGCCGCTCCAGCGCCTGGCGGGTCCCTTCGGCGTTCGGGCCCTCCTCGGCGATCCAGCGAATCACGTTGTCCACCAAAATTACTGCCCCCGGTCGGGTAAGCCGTAGCGCCCAATCGAGATAGCCCGGGTTGTTGGATTTGTCGGCATCGATGAACACCAGATCGAACGGCCCCTCGACCGAAGGCAGCGAGTCGAGCGCCGGGCCCACCAGGACCTGCACCCGTTCGGCGAGTCCGGCGCGCTCCAGACTGGCCTGCGCGACGGAAGCATGTTTGGGCTCGAACTCCAGCGTCACCACCGCGCCGTCTGGGCCGACCGCCTTGGCGAGCCATGCGGTGCTGTATCCGCCGAGCGTGCCGATCTCCAGCACCCGGCTGGCCTTGGCGATCGTCGCCAGCAGATACAGGAACTTGCCCTGCGCGGCCGATACCGCGATATCGGGCAGGCCGCCGTCCTGCTGCGCCTGGCGGATGTGGTCCAGCTCGGCAGCGTCGGTGGCGACGGTGCGCTCCAGGTAGTCGTCTGTGTCGGTCCACACTGATTGGGAGAGAGTCACTTCCGTGAGGGTACGCCCGTTTCCTGGATTTTGAGTCGTGGGCGTGAACCTCGTGGTATTAACACCTAGCCCGTTGTCGTTGCGGCCGAAGGAGTCGGTAATGGCGCTTGTCGACTATCGCGATGTGATCGGGAAGATCGTCGTCGGGGTGAGTGTCCCCGCGATACTCGGCCTGGGCGGGTTGATGGCGAGTCGATGGGGCAATGCCGTCGGCTACGCAGGCGGCTCGCAACATATGGCCTTCTTCCACACGTGTTTCGCGATTTTCGGCGTGATCGGGGGAACGTCGCTGACTGTGCTGTTCGTCCGGGCGGTGTACAGATATATGTCCGCGGATCCGGGCACGGCCACATTCGACCCGTGGGATTTGATCTTGCTGGTCTGCGGCCTCTCCGCCCTAGTCGGCGGAATCATGTACTTCATCGACATTTTCACGTACATGCCGCCGCGCCCGCGCACACCAACCCGGACACCCTTTAACTACCCGCGCATCAGTCCCACGCGGATATTCACCCCGACGACCACCACCAGGTGGCCGTCGTAAGACCTCAGCCCCTTAGCCCCGTAGCGCGGAAATGAAGATCTTCGGGACTTTCAGCAGGCTGGGCTTATTGGCGAAGTCGACCAGCAGTTCGCCGGTGCCCGCTGCAGTGGCATTGCTCACGAACCACGGCGGCTTCGGGGACAGTGCCCATTCTCCATGCGCAAAAGACCGCGGGAAGGGCCGGAACGGGCCGCGCACCACGGTGCGTTCCGGCTTCTCGACCAGGAAACCGTTGTGCACGACGCCGACACCGCTCTGTACGTCGTTCAGGACGTGGCCCGGGAACGCACCCCAGGTGGCCGCGGGGGTCAAATAGCCCACGCCGGTCCAGGCGTTGACCGCCACGGTGCCGTACCGCAGGTTCTCGACCAGGGTGTCGAAATCCGAGCCCAGCGCCTTGATGGTGTCGGGATGCGCGAGGACGTTCACACCGAGGGTTCCCACGAATTCGTCATTGGCGACCCGGGCTGCCTCCTGGATGAAGAGGGCTCCGTCCGGGTCATTGGCGACATCAAGTTCGATGACACCGAGGACCGGCCCGAAGTACTCGGTACGCAGTAGGGCCGTGCGATCTTCGGGGTCGACGACAAGCACTCGCGCGCCGTTCTGGCCGAGGCGCTCGGCGTCGGGGTAGGACTGTTGTGCGCCGGCCACCCGGTCGTCCGAGCCGGGGTAGTAGGCGGGCCGCGGCGGTGCCTCGTCGACAGCCTTACGCAGTGCGGCAAGGAACTCCTCGCGCTGTGGCCAGGCCTTGGAGAGCACCACAACCTGCGAGGCGATGCAGTTGTAGCCGTTGTTGTGCAGCCGCTGGGTGGCGATGTGGCGGGTCTGGAACTCGATGTCGGAAGAGCTCCACTTGCCGGGCACCACGATGGTCGGCGAAACGCCGCCGAGCTCGCTGGTGATGGCCTTGTCCAGAATCGGCTGGTTGGCGGCCTTGCGCTGCGCGCCCTCGTCGCCGGTGCCGAACACGATCGCGTCGTGGGTGACGGAGCTTCCGGTCATGTGGACGTGATCGACCAGCTGGTGGTGCACCAGGTAGGTACCGACATCGGCTCCGCCGGTCAGAATCCGCACCGCGCCGATCGCGATGAAGGGCTGCAGCACCTGGGTGAACACCGGCAACAGCGGGTCGGTAATGGGATTGAGCTTCAGCGCCACCACGCGGTTGTTGGCGAACAGTTCATACAGGGTGTCCAGGGGTGCGATCGAGGTGATGTTGCCAGCACCGAGCACCGCGCCGACACCGTGGGTGTGGCTGGGATCGCGTTGCGCCAGGCCCGCGGTGCGCAGGGCCTCGGCCTGATCGACGCCGGGCTGTAGCCATAGTTCGGCGCTGAATCCCGACAGCAGCAGGCTGTCGAAGATGTTGAGCGGCAACACCGAAACCGTTGTGCGTCCACCGGGGGTGACACCGAACTTGGCGTCGCGAAGCGGGCTGTGCCCGGCTTGGAGCTGCTCCAGACTGGCGATCAGGGAGGCGATGGCCCCCGCGACGGCGTACGGGCCCGAGATCCATTCCTCGCCGACCAGCGGGGACTCCGGGTCGAGCTTCTTGATCTGGAATGCCGCGGCTTGCACCCATTGCTGTGCGTTGTCGATCACGCGCTGGCGAGTATCGGCCAACAGTTGCAGACGATCTGCCAACGAGGTTTCGGCCCAAGCCTTTTCACCTTCGGCCAAGTCCTGTAGTGCCTGGTCGACGGGGGATTCGATCTGTACGTCGGTCATGGAAGTCAGCTCGCGCTCTAGTCGAAGTCGGATAGTGATGTGTTCGGTGGGTCACATGGTACGTGACGTACCACCTCATTGCTAGAGTGAGTTCGTGCAGCCCGACGGCCAAGAACTCCCAGCTGGCAGGTGGAACGGTCAGCGCGAACGGCGCCGGGCCGAGTTCATCGAGGCTGCCCTCGCCGCCATTGCCGAACACGGACCGCAGACGTCCACGGAGCAGATCGCGGTGTACGTCGGCGTCACCCGCACAAAGCTCTACCGGCATTTCAGCGACGCGGCGGACTTGCAGCGTGCCGTCGCGCAGCGGGCGAGCGACATGATCATCGCCGAGCTTGCGCCCGTATGGCAGCCGCTCGGTTCGATGGCACAGATCATCGATGCGGGTATCGGTGCCTACGTGCGTTTTCTGGTCGGGCACCGCAATCTGTATCGGTACCTTGCGCGCTGCTCGTTATCGGAGGGATCGGATACACCCGATGCCATCGCTGACATCAAAATGTCGGCGGGACTGCACCTTTCGCGAGTGTTCGCCGTTTATCTCGAGGCGTTCGGGGTCGATACCGATACCGAGCTCCTGGCGATGGGCATCGTCGGTATGGCCGAGACCTCGGTGAGTTACTGGCTCGACCAGCCGGGGGAGATCTCTCAAGAGCGGTTGATCGAGAGTCTGGTCCGGCGGATCTGGCTCATCGTCGAGGACAACCTGCGTGCGGGTGGTGTCTATCTCGATAGTCAGGAGCCGCTTCCGGAGCCCGGGGAGATTGCACGGAACGCGCAGCGTTATCGCGATCCCGCACGTCTCCCCTAGCCGGAAGATTCACCTCTGCCATATGACGCCGGCAGCCATGGGACGGCGGCGTCATAGGCTCGGTGGGTGCTTCCTTCACCGCGTGCCGACGCCGCCGTCCTGATCACCGGAGCCTCATCGGGTATCGGCGAAGAGCTGGCCCGCGAGTTCTCCCGACGCGGCTACCCCGTGGTGTTGGTGGCGCGGCGCGCCGATCGGCTGCATGAGCTGGCCGAGACGCTGGGGCCATCCGCGCGGGTGCTGCCCGTCGACCTGTCCGACGATCGCGAACGCGCCCAATTGCCGCATCGCGTGGCAGAGCTGGGACTCGTGGTTGATGTGCTGGTGAACAACGCCGGGCTGAGCACTGCCGGGCCCGTCGCCGAATCCGACCCCGCCGCCGAGCTCAACCTCGTGACCGTGGACGTCAGCGCGGTGGTGGACCTCTGCTCACGTTTGGTGCCGCAGATGGTGGCCCGCGGCAGGGGCGTGGTGCTCAACCTCGGCTCTGTCGGCGCGTTCGGCCCGCTGCCCGGGCAGGCCGCCTATGGGGCCGCGAAGGCATTTGTGGTGTCGTACACCCACGCGCTGAACGAGGAGCTGCGCGGCACCGGCGTCAGTGCCGCCACGCTGTGTCCGGGCCCGGTGAAGACGGGATTCGGTGCGGCGGTAGGAATCTCGGACGAGGACGCCGAAGCCGCGATGCCCAAGGTCATGTGGGTGGACGCAGCGACCGTCGCCAGGACGGCGGTCGACGGTCTGGCAGCGGGCAAGACGGTGATCGTGCCCGGTCTGGCCAACCGGATCGGTGCGGCCGCCAACCATCTGCTTCCCCGCGGATTGCTCACCCGCATGGTTGCGCGGAGCCACCCCGCGCTCAAGAGAGGCCGAAAGGTCTAGCCGCAGACGGCTCCGACGGCGGCCGACTGCACCAGCTTGGTGTACTTGGCCAGCACCCCGGTCTTGTACCGCGGCGGCAATGGCTCGAATCCCTCGCGGCGCTTTTCGATTTCGGCCTCGTCGACAAGCAGGTCCAGCTTGCCGTTGGAGACATCGAGCCGGATGCGGTCACCGTCTTCGACGAACGCGATGGGCCCGCCATCGACGGCCTCCGGAGCTATGTGCCCGACACACAGACCGGTGGTGCCACCGGAGAAGCGGCCGTCGGTCATCAGCAGCACGTCCTTGCCCAGACCTGCACCCTTGATGGCACCGGTGATGGCCAGCATCTCACGCATGCCGGGGCCGCCCTTCGGGCCCTCGTAACGGATGACGACGACATCGCCGTGGGTGATGGTGCCGTCCTCGAGGGCATCGAGGGCCGCCCGCTCCCGCTCGAAAACCCTTGCGGTGCCTTCGAACACGTCCGACTCGAAGCCGGCCGACTTCACCACGGCACCCTCCGGCGCCAGTGAGCCGTGCAGGATCGTGATGCCACCCGTCGGATGGATGGGGTTGTCCATGGCGCGCAGCACCTTGCCGTCCGGGTCGGGCGGCGCGATATGTGCAAGGTTCTCGGCCATGGTCTGGCCGGTGACCGTGAGGCAATCTCCGTGCAGCAGCCCGGCATCCAGCAGAGCCCGCATCACCACCGGCACGCCGCCGATTTCGTCGACGTCCTTCATCACATGGCGTCCAAAAGGTTTCACGTCGGCCAGGTGGGGCACCTTGTTGCCGATGCGCGTGAAGTCGGCCAGGGTCAGGTCGACTTCGGCCTCCTTGGCGATGGCGAGCAGGTGCAGCACCGCGTTGGTGGACCCACCGAACGCCATCACCACGGCGATGGCGTTCTCGAAGGCCTCCTTGGTGAGGATGTCGCGCGCGGTGATTCCGCGGCGCAGCATCTCCACCACGGCCTCGCCGGACTGGCGTGCGTACTCTTCGCGCCGCTTATCGATCGCAACAGGAGAGGCGCTGCCCGGCAGTGACATGCCGAGGGCCTCGGCGGCGCTGGCCATGGTGTTGGCGGTGTACATGCCGCCGCAGGCACCCTCGCCCGGACAGATGGCACGCTCGATGATGTCGACGTCCTCACGCGACATCAGCCCGCGTGCGCAGGCGCCGACAGCCTCGAAGGCGTCGATGATGGTGACTTCCTTCTCGGTGCCGTCGGTCAGCTTGGCCTTGCCGGGCATGATCGACCCGTTGTAGAAGAACACCGAGGCCAGATCCAAACGGGCTGCGGCCATAAGCATTCCGGGGATCGACTTATCGCATCCGGCCAGCAGCACGGATCCGTCGAGCCGTTCCGCCTGCATCACGGTCTCGACACTGTCGGCGATCACCTCACGGGACACCAGCGAGAAGTGCATACCCTCATGGCCCATCGAGATGCCGTCGGACACCGAGATGGTGCCGAACTCCAGTGGGTATCCGCCGGCCGCATGCACGCCCGCCTTGACCGACTGGGCCAGGCGCTGCAGCGACATGTTGCACGGGGTGATCTCATTCCACGACGAACCGACGCCGATCTGCGGCTTGACCCAGTCGTCGTCACCCATGCCTACCGCGCGCAGCATTCCACGGGCGGCGGTCTTCTCCAGACCATCGGTGACGTCGCGACTACGCGGCTTGATATCGGGTGCGTCGTGGGCTGACATGCATCTAAGTATCCCCGGCGGCTACTTAGCCGGTCAAAGGGGATTCGCTCTTCGCGCCAGCAGCTCATCGCCGCGGATTCCGCCTCCGGAAGCCGAGCAAAGTGGCAACATGGCCGCCATGCCATTTATGCCGGTCAGCGACTCGATGTTCCTCATCGGCGAGACGCGAGAGCATCCGTTCCACGTCGGCAGTCTTCAGCTGTTCAAACCACCCGCTGACGTGGGCCCGGACTACGCCGAGGTGTTCTACGAACAACTGATGTCCACCACCGAGGTGTCGTCGGACTTCCGCAAACGACCCGGGCAACCGCTGGCCGTGATGGGCAACCTCACCTGGATCATCGACGACGAGGTTGACTGGGAGTACCACGTGCGCCGCTCGGCACTTCCGCGCCCGGCCCGGGTGCGTGAACTGCTGACCGTCACCTCCCGCTGGCACAGCTCCCCGTTGGACAGGCACCGCCCATTGTGGGAAATGCATGTGGTGGAAGGGCTTTCAGACGGACGCTTGGCCGTCTACACCAAGATGCACCACGCCGTAATCGACGGTGTCGGCGCGCTGCGGATGATGATGCGCTCGCTCTCCGATGATCCTGATGCGCGCGATTGCCAGGCCGTGTGGGCACCGGCCAAGCGGCGTGCCAAGAGCAGCATCGTGAGCACCACGAATACCTCGGCGCTGGATCTGGTCAGGGGTGCGGCCGGCGCGGTGAGACAGGTTGTGTCCATTCCGCCCGGTCTGCTGAAGTACGGACGCCACGCGCTGTCGGACCCGCAGCTTGTCAGGCCGCTGTCGGCACCGCACACGATGCTGAATGTCTCGATAGGAGGCGCGCGGCGATTCGCGGCGCAAACCTGGTCGATGGCGAGGATCAAGGAGGCTGGCAAAGCGCTGGGCGGCACCGTGAACGACGTGGTGCTGGCCATGTGCTCTGGTGCGTTGCGTACATATCTGGAGGAACAGAACGCGCTACCCGACAAACCGCTCATCGCCATGTGTCCGGTGTCGATCCGGGCCGAGGGGGACCAGAACGCGGGGAACTCGATCACCGCGCTGCTGGCCAACCTGGCGACGGACAAGCCCGATCCGTTGGAGAGGTTCAGTGCGATCCGGGACTCGGTGCAGGCCGCGAAGTCGGTGCTCTCGGAGATGACACCCCTGCAGCGGATGTTGGTCGGCGCGCTCAACGGGGCCCCCGTGATCAGCAGCGCGGTACCGGGGCTGGCTGATCGGGCCGCACCTGCGTTCAACGTGATCATTTCTAACGTGCCGGGTCCGCGTACCGACATGTTCTGGAACGGGTTCGAGATGGACGGGTGTTATCCGGTGTCCATCCCGATCGACGGCGTGGCATTGAACATCACGTGCACCAGCAGTGGGCCTTCGATGCATTTTGGGCTGACCGGATGTCGCACGAGTGTGCCGCATCTGCAGCGCATCCTCACTCATCTGGAGGAGGCATTGACGCAGCTGGAGGAGTCGGTCGCCTAGGGTGCTGTACCCGCGAGGGGTATACCCTGCCACAACCTTGTACCCTACGGGGGTATCTGAGTTACGATGGGGGCATGCGAAACCGAACTCGGACTGCGATCCTTGCCGGCGCTGCTGCTGCGGTGCTGATTCTGTCAGCGTGTAGCTCGGACAAAAAGGGAGATGAGACGACATCCGAGCATTCGGGTCATTCCGGGATGTCGGGGATGACCACGACGCTCGATACCAACCCCGCGACGGCATCGGCATCCGATCACAACGATGCCGATGTGACGTTCGCGCAGCAGATGATCATGCATCACCAGCAGGCCGTCGAGATGTCCAAGTTGACAGAGGGACGCACCGCCAACCCCGCGGTACTGGAGCTGGCGAATAACATCGAAACCGCGCAGCAGCCCGAGATCGACACCTTCACCGAGTGGCTCAAGAACTGGGGCCAGCCACTCATGCCGGAGGGGCATGACCCCGCGGGGCATATGCCTGGCATGGTGGACACGCCGGTACTGGACCGGATGAAGACCCTCAATGGCGAGGTCTTCGACCAGCTGTGGCTGCAGTCGATGATCGCTCACCACCAGGGCGCCGTCGCCATGTCGAATGCGGAACTCTCCGGGGGCCAGTACCCTTCGGCAAAGCAGTTGGCGCAACAGATCATCGATAATCAGCAGCCTGAGATCGACAAGATGCAAGGCCTTCTCAAGGGATAATGAACATGAGCACCAAGACTTCGACCGGACACGGTTACTCGCTGAAAAAGGATGACTACGCCAAGCGGCTCCTGCGGATCGAGGGGCAGGTGCGGGGCATCGCCAAGATGATCGACGAGGACAAGTACTGCATCGACGTGCTGACTCAGATCAGCGCCGCGCAGAGCGCGTTGCGGTCGGTTGCACTCGGACTACTCGACGAGCACCTCGGTCACTGCGTCTCCAATGCCGTTGCCGACGGCGGCGCCGATGCCGAGGAGAAGCTGGCTGAGGCCTCCGCGGCGATCGCCCGGCTGGTACGCAGCTAGGAGCCCAGCGCGGCGACCACCATCTGCCGCAACACCGCCCGCGTCTGTGCCGGCGCTGATCGACCGGCGCTGTAGGGCGTGGAGTTCATCAGACCAAAGACGGCATGTGCCTTGATCCGGGCATCCGATTCGTCGAGATCGGGATCGACCCGGCAGAGCACCTGTACCCACGCTTCGACATAACGACGCTGATACTGGCGCACCTGACGACGCGCGCTCTCCGGGAGCGAGTCGAGATCGCGATCCTGTACCCGGATGAGATCGCTCTCGTTGAGCGCGAAGTCGAGGTGGAAATCGATGAGACCCGAGAGCGCCCCGGGCGCCGTGGCCGCCGCTTCGGCGACAGCCGTGCCACCTTCCAGGAGCCGGCGGCTGACATCGGTGAGCAGGTCCACGAGCAGCGCTTCCTTGTTCGGGAAGTGCCGGTAGATCGCTGGCCCGCTGATCCCGACGGCCGAGCCGAGATCTTCCAGTCGCACGCGAGCGAATCCACGCATGGCCAGCAGCCGGGCCGCGGCGGACAGCAGCTGATCCCGGCGATCCGCCTTGGCGCGTTCGCGCTTGTTCGGAGTCGCCGACTCGGGTATCAGGTTGGTCATCAAACCTTCTCGGGCGGTTCGGTCTAGACAAATCAGTTAATGAAGATTATCTTAAAACAAGTTAATCCTCATTAACTGAAATTTCAAGACTTCGGAGCTGGGTATGACTCTGGTGGGTGAGCAGAACAGGGCTGAGCACTCCCGGCTCGTTGCCGAGCTGCGCGAGCGGCTCGCACGTGCGGCGCTCGGCGGCACCGAACAGTCTCGGCAACGGCATGTGGACCGGGGCAAGCTCCTGCCGCGCGACCGTGTGGAGGCGCTGCTGGATCCGGGCAGCCCATTCCTGGAGTTATCTGCGCTGGCGGCCAATGGCATGTACGACGACGACGCTCCGGGGGCGAGCATGATCGCCGGTATTGGTCGTGTGTCGGGGCGCGAATGCGTTGTTGCGGCCAATGACGCGACGGTCAAGGGCGGCACCTATTACCCAATGACGGTCAAGAAGCATTTACGCGCCCAGGAAGTCGCGCTGCAGAACCGGCTGCCCTGTATCTATTTGGTGGACTCCGGTGGTGCCTTCCTGCCGAAGCAAGACGAGGTGTTCCCGGACCGCGAGCACTTCGGCCGGATCTTCTACAACCAGGCCACCATGAGCGCCAAGGGAATTCCGCAAATCGCCGCAGTGCTGGGCAGTTGTACCGCGGGCGGCGCGTATGTGCCGGCGATGAGTGATGAGGCCGTCATCGTGCGCAAGCAGGGCACGATCTTCCTGGGCGGTCCGCCGCTCGTGAAGGCTGCCACGGGCGAGGTGGTGACCGCCGAAGAGCTCGGCGGCGGTGACCTGCATTCGCGTACCTCGGGGGTCACCGATCATCTGGCCTCCGACGACAAGGATGCGCTGCGGATAGTGCGTCGCATCGTGTCCACGCTGGCGCCCAGGGCAGAGGCGCCGTGGCCGGTCGTGGAAACGATTGCCCCGGAACGGGATCCCAACACGTTGTATGACGTGGTGCCCACCGATCCACGCATTCCGTACGACGTCCACGAAGTGATCGTCCGATTGGTCGATGGCGGCACCTTCACCGAGTTTAAAGCGGAGTATGGCAAGTCGGTGGTGACGGGAACCGCACGGCTGCACGGGCACCCGGTCGGAATCATCGCGAACAATGGTGTCTTGTTCGCCGAAAGTGCCATGAAGGCGGCTCATTTCATCGAGCTGTGTGATCAGCGACGTATCCCGCTGGTGTTCCTGCAGAATATCTCCGGGTTCATGGTGGGCCGCGATTACGAGGCCGCCGGTATCGCCAAACATGGGGCGAAGATGGTTACCGCCGTGGCGTGCGCGCGGGTACCCAAGCTGACCGTGGTGATCGGTGGCTCCTACGGGGCCGGTAACTATTCGATGTGTGGGCGGGCGTACTCGCCGCGATTCCTCTGGATGTGGCCAAACGCTCGTATCTCGGTGATGGGTGGTGAACAGGCTGCCTCGGTGCTCGCCACGGTGCGCGCTGATCAGGGCGCGGCATCGGGCAAGGAGTTCACCGAGGACCAGCAGGAGGCGTTCAAGGCGCCGATACGTGAACAGTATGAGCAGCAAGGCAATCCGTATTACTCGACGGCACGCCTATGGGATGACGGAGTCATCGACCCTGCCGATACCCGAACGGTGCTCGGATTGGCGCTGGGAATTTGCGCCAACGCACCGCTTGAACCGGTTTCCTACGGCGTCTTCAGGATGTGACAGTGACGTGGGGGTACCTCCCGCTTGCGGGGGCCGTTTACGCGACGAACAGAAGGTGCGGTCAGTGATTCGTTCAGTACTCATCGCCAACCGCGGCGAGATCGCGGTGCGCATCGCATCAACACTGCGGGCCATGGGAATTCGATCCATCGCGATCTATACCGATGCAGACACCGACCACCTCGGGGCCTGCGATGCCGCAGTGCGTCTCGGCGCGGATTCCTCCGGCTATCTCGACATCGACGCCATCATCAGCGCCGCCAAACAGACCGGCGCCGACGCCATTCACCCTGGGTACGGATTCGTTTCGGAAAACGCCGATTTCGTACGCGCGTGTGAGTCGGCCGGCATCGTCTTCATCGGACCGCCTGCCGAAGCCATGGATGCGATGGGCGACAAGATCAGGGCCAAGGACACGGTTGCCGCGGCCGGAGAGCCGGTCGTGCCGGGCAGTGTAGGTGCACTCTCCGATGCCGAGCTGGTCGTCACGGCGGAGAAGATCGGTACCCCGCTGATCATCAAGCCGTCCGCGGGTGGCGGTGGCAAGGGCATGCGGGTGGTGCACGACCTGAGTCAGGTACCCGATGCGCTGGTCGCGTCGCGGCGCGAGGCCACCGCGATCTTCGGCGACGACACCTTGCTGGTCGAGCGTTACCTTGCCCGCCCCCGGCATATCGAGGTTCAGGTCTTCGGGGACACCCACGGCAATGTGGTGCACCTGGGCGAGCGTGAATGCAGCCTGCAACGCCGGCACCAGAAGGTGATCGAAGAGGCACCGTCACCGCTGCTGACCCCGGAGCTGCGCGCCGCGATGGGTCAGACCGCATGCCAGATCGCCCGCAGCGTTGGATATTTCGGTGCCGGGACGGTCGAGTTCATCCTGGACGGAGATACTCCCGAGTCCTACTACTTTATGGAGATGAACACCCGGCTTCAGGTCGAACATCCGGTTACCGAGATGGTGACCGGGGTTGACCTGGTGCAGTGGCAGATCCTGGTCGCGGCCGGACAACGCCTCCCGTTGACACAAGAACAGATCTCGCTGACCGGCCATGCCATCGAGGCGCGGGTGTATGCCGAGGACCCGGCCCGCGAGTTCCTGCCGACCGGCGGAACGGTTGCCCTGGCACGTTTTTCGGGCAGTGCACGGACAGACACCGCATTGGCGACGGGGTCGGTGGTGGGTTCTCGGTTCGACCCGATGCTCGCCAAGGTCATCGTGCACGCGGCCGACCGCGACAGCGCGCTGGCCGACGCCGACCAGGCCCTGGCCGAGACCCGGATACTCGGTGTGGGCACCAACATCGATTTCTTGCGCGCGCTGGTGACGAACCCTGTTGTGCTCTCGGGAGATATCGATACGGCGCTGCTCGACAAGATCGCCTCCGAGTATCACCCTCCCGTCGCACCGCCCTGGGTGTGGTTGGCCGCGTCGGCCTTGTTGGACGACGAATCCGTCCCCGGAGCACTGTGGAACAGCAAGTCCGGGTGGCGTATCGGTGAACACGCGCCGCGCTCGTATCGGCTGCGGATCGGGGAGTCGACCGAAGTGGTTCGGATCTGGGGCGACCCGGTGGCCGACGTCAGCATCGGAGACGGCGAACGGGTACCGGCCAGAGCTCATTGCGTACCGGGACACGTGAGCGTCGAACTCGCCGCCCAGCTGTACCGGGCAGATGCGGCACGGACCGGCGGCGGGGCGTGGATCGCAACCCAGGAAGGGACCTGGCATGCCGATATCGCACCCGAACCACGGCTGCGGCACCACGACGGTGAGGACGAGGACGGAGAGATCCGTAGCTCCATGCCCGGAGTCGTCCGGGTGGTGTCGGTGAGCACGGGCGCCGTCGTCGAACGCGATGCCCCGGTTGTCGTGGTCGAGGCCATGAAGATGGAACACACCTTGCGCGCACCGATAGCCGGAACGGTGGCCGTTTCGGTGGCCGTCGGCGACCAGGTCGCGGTCGATCAACTCCTGGCCACCATCCATCCGACTGTTGACCCCGAGGAGGGAAGAGCATGACATTCAGCACCGCGGAGCTGCCGGACGAGTACGAATCGCTGCGCAAAACCGTTGAGGAATTTGCCAATTCGGTAGTGGCGCCGGTTGCCGCACACCACGACGCCACCAAGACGTTCCCGTACGCGGTGGTGGCGCAGATGGGCGACATGGGGCTGTTCGGTCTGCCGTTCCCCGAGGAATACGGCGGTATGGGCGGCGACTACTTCGCCCTCTGCCTGACGCTGGAGGAACTGGCCCGAGTGGACCAGAGTGTGGCCATCACCCTTGAGGCAGCCGTGTCGTTGGGCGCCATGCCGATCTACCGATTTGGTAGCGAAGAGCAGAAGCAGCGCTGGCTTCCCGAACTGTCCTCCGGACAATCGTTGGCGGCCTTCGGTTTGACCGAACCCGGCGGTGGCACCGACATCCCCGGGTCGATTCGTACCCGGGCCGTCGAGGACAACGGCAGCTGGGTTATCAACGGCTCCAAGGCATTCATCACCAACTCCGGGACCGATATTACGGCGGTGGTGGGCGTCGCGGCAGTGACTGGACGTTCTGCGGACGGATCGCCGGAGATCTCCGTCATTCACGTACCCTCGGGCACAACGGGATTCACCGTCGAACCCGGGTACGACAAGGTCGGCTGGAATGCCTCGGACACGCATCCGCTGAGCTTCGACGACGTGCGCGTGCCCCACGAGAACCTGCTGGGTGAACGTGGCCGCGGGTACGCGGGATTTCTGCGCATTCTCGATGAGGGTCGGATCGCGATCGCGGCGTTGGCGACCGGTGCCGCGCAGGGGTGCGTGGACGAAAGCCTGCGCTACGCACGCAGCCGCCCGGCCTTCGGCAGCGCGATCATCGACTATCAGTCGGTCTCGTTCAAGATCGCCCGGATGCAGGCCCGCGCGCACACCGCCCGTCTGGCCTATTACCACGCTGCCGCGTTGCTGCTGGCGGGCAAGCCGTTCAAGACCGAAGCCTCGATCGCCAAGCTGATCGCCAGTGAAGCGGCCATGGACAACGCGCGTGACGCCACGCAGATCTTCGGGGGCGCGGGGTTCATGAATGAGACTCCGGTCGCGCGCCAGTATCGCGACAGCAAGATCCTGGAGATCGGCGAAGGGACGAGTGAGGTGCAGCTGATGCTCATCGCCCGTGCTCTGAGCCGGTAAACTCCTTAGGAGCACTTAGCTGGGTGGGTGACCTGGGCATCCCCATCAGCCACCTAGCCTGCTGCGTCACGTCAGGTACCCCCACGGGGTTATGAATGTGACCTTTTCTAATCAACGGCGATAAGACCTGGTCAAGAGTTGTTTTCTCGCGCAGGTGAAACATCGTGTTGCCTGGTGGCGACGAACCCTATGACACACTGGATGTGTCGTGTCTACAGGAGTGAGCATGCTTGTCTTAACTCGTTGGTTCCGGCGCACCCTTGTCAGCGGTGTCTGTGTCGCAGGACTGCTGGGTGCCGGAGTGGTTCCTGCCCTCGCAGAACCGGGTGATCCCGGCGATCCGGGTATCGAAGCACCAGCGCCCCCGCCGCCTCCCGGTGA
>NZ_MAFC01000010.1 GCF_002013465.1 Mycobacterium sp. D16R12
TTCGCCTGCGCACCCCACTACAGACTCCTGGACTACGGCTGGACCACCCGAAAACACAAAAACGGCACCACCAAATGGACACCCCACCACACCTCCAACTCGAAGAGCCAACCACCAACACCCCGACCGGCTCATCCCAGAACCGGTATGAGTGCGCGCACCTCGCTCACCTGGCATGCTGGTGATATGCCTGGTAAGGAAATCGATAAGCAGCGGGCAAATGCCGCGCTGGCGGTGATCCGTCAGCACCCGGGGATGGCGCTGTTCGCCGCCGTCCCGGTGCTGGCAGTGCTCGGAGCGGTGTGGTGGATCGCGGGTCTCGGCTGGGCGCTGGTGCTCACCGTCGTCATCGTGCTCGCCGGTGGCGCCGCGATCGTCATGCGCCGCAGCTGATTTAGCTCGCGACTATTGGGTGCGAGCTCGCGCCCAGCTTCTCTCTCGCTGTTCGCTGTAGGCGAACGCCCTGCCAGTTGTAAGTATGTAATCTTGTAATCATGAAACGAGATCAACAATCCGACGCTTCCGACGCCGCGGATTGGTTCGCCGGGCGCCTGCCCGACGGCTGGTTCAGCGGTGACCCCGAAGTGGTCGTTGACCGCGAAGAAATCACCGTCATTGGTCGGCTGACCGCCGATGAGGACGACAAAGAAAGCGAGGCTCGCGCATCGGGCCGTGCCTCTCGCTTCCGGGAAGAGACTCGCTCTCATCGAATGCGCATCGCCGACGAGGCGCAGGCCCGGTATGGACGCAAGGTTTCCTGGGGTGTCGATGTTGGCGCCGCTGAGGCAACAGAGCGAATCCTGTTCACCCACATCGCCGTTCCGGTGATGACGCGGCTGCGACAGCCCGAGCGTCAGGTGCTCGACACTCTGGTCGAGGCCGGAGTCGCCCGCTCCCGCGCCGACGCGCTGGCCTGGGCGGTGCGGCTGGTCGGTGAGCACACCGAGGACTGGCTGGACAAGCTACGCGGCGCCATGACGGAGGTTCGGGATCTGCGAACCCAGGGTCCGCAGCTCTAGGCCTGCGTCATCGCGAAGTAGGCGCCTCGGCGCGCCAGGAGTTCAGCATGGGTGCCGCTCTCGACGACGCTGCCGCCATCCATCACCACGATCCGGTCGGCATCACGAATGGTGGAAAGCCGATGGGCGATAATGAAACTCGTCCTATCTCGGCGCAGCTCGGCCATGGCCTGCTGGATCCGCAGCTCGGTTCGGGTATCCACCGAACTCGTTGCCTCATCGAGTATTAGCAGCTGTGGACGCGCCAGGAACGCCCGCGCGATAGTGATCAACTGTTTCTCGCCGGCGCTGATGTTCTCACCGTCGTCGGCGATCCTGGTGTCATATCCGTCGGGAAGTGTCTGCACGAACCGGTCCACATAGGCGGCACGTCCCGCTTCCCGAACTTCGTCTTCGGAGGCCCCGGGCCGCCCATAGGCAATGTTCTCGGCAATGGATCCGCCGAACAGCCAGGTGTCCTGCAGTACCATCCCCATCCGCGACCGCAGGTCATGACGGCTCATCATCGAGATATCCACGCCGTCAAGCAGTATTCGCCCTGAGTCGACGTCGTAGAAGCGCATCAGCAGGTTCACCAGAGTGGTCTTTCCCGCCCCGGTCGGCCCGACGATCGCGACCGTCTGCCCCGGTTCGACGGTGAGTGACAGTCCGTCGATCACCGGGGTATCGGGGGAGTAGCCAAAGCTGATGTTCTCGAACTCGACACTGGGAGACCCGACAGGAATCGAGGCCGGAGATACCGGGTCCGCCGATTCTTCGTCGGCATCGAGCAGCTCGAAAACCCTTTCGGCGCTGGCGAGTCCGGACTGCAAAGTGTTGTACATGGCGGCCACCTGCGTCAGCGGCATATTGAATTGCCGCACATACTGCGTGAATGCCTGGATGCTGCCCAGGGTCAGATCGCCCGAGGCGACCTTGAGGCCGCCCACCACGGCCACCGCCACATAGCTCAGATTTCCGATGAACGCCGTTGCCGGTGATACCAACCCCGAGAAGAACTGCGCACCAAAGGAACTTCGGTATACTTTGGCGTTTCGATCCGCGAAGATCGCCTCCGCTTCCGCGCGATGCCCGTACGTCTTGACGATGGTGAAACCGCTGTACGTCTCCTCGATATGCGCGTTCAGTTTCCCGGTGTTGGCCCATTGAGCCACGAACAGCAGTTGCGACCTGCGGGCGATCGTGCGTGTCACCCATAGGGACATCGGCACCGTCGCGAGCGTGATCGCGGCCAGCAGCGGCGAAATGCTGAGCATCATTGCCAGCACCGCCACCAGCGTCAACATCGAGCTCAGCAGTTGGTTGATGCTCATCTGCAGAGATGTCTGGATATTGTCCACATCGTTGGTGACGCGACTGAGAATCTCACCGCGCTGACGGGAATCGAAGTACGACAATGGAAGCCGGTGCAGTTTGTCTTCTACGTCGGCGCGGAGGGCCACCACGGTCCGCTGCACGGTGACGTTGAGAAGCCGCGCCTGCGCCCACGCCAACAACCCGGCCACCAGATACAAACTCAAAGCCATCGCCAACGTCATCCCCACCGCACGGAAGTCGACACCCGTCCCGGGTATGACGTTCATGCCGGACAGCATCTGCGCGAACTGGCCGTCCCCCCGGGCACGGGCGGCCTCGACGGCCTGTTCCTTGGTTAGCCCCGCGGGCAGCTCCCGTCCGATTACTCCGTTGAACAACAGATCGGTGGCGTGCCCCAGGATGCGCGGCCCGATTACCCCGATCGCGATACCCGTCATCGAGAGGGTAATCACCGCGGCGGTCAGAAGCCGTTGCGGAGTGAGACGCTTCACCGTCCGTATGGCGGTGCCGCGGAAGTCTCGGGAACGTTCAGCGGGCCCCTGCTGTACGCCCCGAAATCCGATCGCTCGAGTCATACCTGCAACACCGCCTGCGAGTCGCAGATCTCCCGGTACATTCCGCAGCACCCCAGCAGCTCGGCATGGGTACCCACCGCGGCGACCCGGCCATCCTCCAGTACTACGATCTGGTCGGCATCCATGATCGTCGAAATACGTTGTGCCACTACGACGATAGTCGCGCTCGAGGAAACGCCGCGCAACGCTTCTCTCAGTCGCGCGTCGGTGCGCACGTCCAATACCGAGAACGCGTCATCGAATAGGTAGATACTCGGACGACGAACCACCGCGCGTGCGATCGCAATGCGCTGACGCTGCCCGCCCGAGAAGTTGATGCCGCCCTGCGATACCGGCATCTGTAGGCCTGCGCCATGTGCTCGGACGAAATCCGCAGCCTGCGCAACCTGCAGTGCCTCCCACATCTCATCCTCGGTGGCATCCGCCTTGCCGTAACGCAGATTGCTTTCCACCGTCCCGGAGAACAGGTATCCCCGTTGTGGAACCAAACCGATTACGGTCCAGAGGTTCTCGGGGTCATACCGCCGGACATCGTTACCGCCCACGAGTACCGAACCGGCCGTCACATCGTGCAAGCGGGGGACCAGCGACACCAGCGTGCTTTTGCCGCATCCGGTCGCGCCGACCACGGCGGTGACCGTTCCGGGCCGTGCCGTGAAGGAAACCCCGTCCAGAACAGCGCGTTCGGCGCCGGGATAGCGGAACCCCGCATTAGCGAACTCAACGGTGGGATCCATGGCGTCGACGCCAACAGGATCCGCCGGGGCCGTGATGGATCCGACCGTTTCGAACACCTCGGTAATCCGTTCGCCGCACGCCGATGCGCGCGGCACCATGATGGCCAGCATCGTGAGCATCATCATCGACATGAGGATCTGCAAGAAGTAGGACAGGAAGGCCACCAGCGATCCCACCTGCATCTGGCCCTGATCGATGCGTAGCCCGCCGAACCAGATCAGCGCCACGCTGGAGGTGTTGATGACCAGCGAGGTGGTGGGCAACATCAGGGCTTGCCACCGGCCCGCAGCTAGGGCCGCCTCGGATACTTCAGCGTTGGCCGCGCCAAATCGGGTGCGCTCCACCGCTTCCCGGGTAAATGCGCGTACCACCCGAATGCCGGTCAATTGTTCACGCATGACTCGGTTGATGCCGTCGATGAGTCGCTGCATTCTGCGGAAGATCGGCAGCATCGACCGCACGATGTACCAGTTGGCCAAACCGAGCGCCGGCATACTCACGATGAGCAGCCAGGACAGCCCTGCGTTCTGGTGAATCGCCATGGCGATACCGCCGATGCACATGATCGGCGCCGTCACCAGCATGGTGCAGGTGACCTGGACCAGCAGCTGCAGCTGCTGCACGTCATTGGTGGTGCGGGTCAATAACGTAGGTGCACCGAATCCGGCCGACTCCTCGGCGGAGAAGCCGGTGATGTGATGGAACAGCGCCCACCGCATATCGCGGCCGAACCCCATACCCGTCCTGGACCCGAAATACACCGCGCCGATCGAGCAGACGATCTGCACCAGTGTCACCCCGAGCATCACCATGCCCAGCCGCATGATCGTGGGCGTATCGCCTTGTGCCACCCCGTCGTCGATGATCGCTGCATTGACGGTCGGCAGATACAGCGACGCCAGTGTGCTGACGATCTGCAGCGTGACGACGACGGCGACCAGGCTGCGGTAGGGGCGGACATAACGTGACAGGAGGGCCCGCAACTGACCCTGAGGCATGGGCACCACTGTCGCACACGCTGGACGTGGTCTTCGCGCAAGTGGCTCATCGCCGTCCGTAACAAACCCGCAGCTCAGTGGTTGACTCAGGTTTGTGCCGCTACAGTGCACATGTGAGGTTGGGCTTGGATTCGCGCAACGTGTGGGGCAGGTGTGCTGTCGCGCTGGCGATGGTTGCACTCGTGTTGGCCGGCTGTTCGGGCGGTGATAAGTCCGATGAGCCCAATGGCAATGCACCGAATGCGACGGCGCCGGCACAGACAAAATCCAAGGGCGTCGAAGGTCCGATGTTCACGGAGTGCGGCGGAGTCAGTGACCAGGCGATGACGCAGACGACCAAGGTCATGGGCCTGGTCGGCACCGCCAAGAACTCTGTCGGGTGCGTCTGGCTTCGCGGTGGAAGCATCGTGGGACCGCACTTTTCCTTCAACTGGTACCGCGGCAGCCCCATCGGTCGCGAGCGCGCGACGGAAGAGCGGACGCGCCCGAGTGTCGAGGACATCGAGATTGCCGGGTACAAGGGATTCATCGCTACCAACGGCTACCCGGGCACCGTGACCACGCTGTGCGAGATCGGCATGGACTTCGGAAACGACTTCATCGAATGGTCCATCAACTTCGAGCCCGGATCAGGCGCACCCGACTCCTGTGACGTGGCCAAGCAGCTGACCGAGACGTCCATCAAGGCGGCCAAGAAATGACGTACCGGAAAACAAAGTCACTGTTCGCGGCGGCCTGCATCGCACTTGTCACGTTTGGGTCGGCCGGCTGCGGCGGCACGGTCGCCGGTGAGGCGGTCATGCCGGGCAAGGGCGATCTGGGTGACGGCACGCCCGCCGAGCAGAAGTACCCCAATCTGCTCAAGGAGTGCGACGTTCTCACCACCGACGTTCTCGCCAAGTCTGTCGACGCCGACCCGAGGGACATTCAGAGCACCTTTGTGGGGGCGCTGTGCCGGTGGCAGGCCATGAGCAAGAGCGGCGGTCTCGTCGACATCACCCGCTTCTGGTTCGAGACCGGCAGCCTCGAAGCCGAAAAGGCCACAGCGAACAGTCTGAAATACAACGTTCAGGAACGGGCGATCCAGGGTATTCCGTCGATCGTGATGAAGCCGCCGGACCAGCCGGGCGCCTGTGGAGTTGCCAGCGACGCCGCAGGTGTTGTTGGATGGTGGGTCAACCCGCAGGGCCAAGGCGGAGACTCATGCACGCAGGCAATCAAATTGATGGAGATGACGCTGTCAGTGAACATCTGACAGGTCGTGTTCGCTCGTCCCGTATCGCCGGGATACTGCTGTGTCTTGTGCTGGCCTCGGTAGTCCTGCTCGGCTCCGGATGCTCCGGCCACCACCGTGAACTCGACGGGCACGACGTGACGGTCGGGCATGACATCCGGGTCGGCCCCGTGTACTCCGAGTGCGGCAGCCTCACCACACCCGACATCGCGGCTGTCGTACACCGGGCTGACCTCAAGCTGATTGCAAAGACCCCCGCCGGATGTACGTGGTCTCCGAACGGATCATGGAGTGCGCTCCCGAACGTCACTCTCTCCTGGTATCGGGGTAGCCCGATCGGCCGCGAGCGGGAGGGCGAGGAACGGACGCGCGACGAGGTTAAGGACTTCTCGGCCGGAGGCAAGAGCGGTTTCATCAGTTCGACGTACGGAATGTGCGTCACCGCGTTGGAGTACGGGAACGGCCAGTTCTTCGAATTGGCGGTCACCCTGCTTGGCGCAGGTCACGGCACATCGTCGGACGCCTGCCATTGCGCGATGAAGCTGTCCACCCAGGTAGCGGAGAAAGTCTGAGGGCGGCCCGCTAGCGCGGCACGTGAAACTTGGTCAGCGATCCGCCGGCCAGTTCGAGCCGCGACCATGGTGCGCGAGTCGTCAGCACCGCGATCGCCGAGGTAGGAAACTTCGTGGAGATCCGGTTCGCGGCCTCCGCGTTGCTGGTGCCGGTGTCGGCGAGCGCGAGCGCCAACTGCGACGTGGTGGGCTCATGCCCGACGACGAGCACGGTAGTCGCGGAATCCGGCACCCCGTTGATCTCGCCGAGGGTGATACCCACCGTCGAGTCGTAGAGCTTGTCGCTGAATCTGACGAGTTGGCTGTGGACCCCGGTCTGCGTCAGCGTCGCGCGGGTCCGGGTGGCTGTCGAACACAGCACCGCGTCGATCCGATTGAAGTTGTCTTGCAGCCAAGTGCCAGCCTGGGTGGCTTGTCGGGTACCGCGCAGATTCAGCGGACGCTGGTGATCGTCGACTCCGGGCGGATACGCCGACTTCGCATGCCGCATCAGGATCAGGGTGCGCTTGGCGTCCTCCGACATGATTCGTACGGTAGCCGGGGTACGCGATGAGCGCCGGGCAAATGCCAGACCTGTGGATAAGTCATCCGGCCGGACCCCAGAGGTCAGGCGCGGCCTCCCGAAGGTTGTCGGTACACGGCCATAGACTTCGCATGTGAAGTTCCTGCACACCGCTGACTGGCAGCTCGGCATGACACGGCATTTCCTTGCCGGTGAAGCCCAGCCGCAGTACTCAGCCGCGCGTCGGGAGGCCATCGCCTCCCTCGGCGAGGTTGCTGTGGCACAGGGTTGCGACTTCATGGTGGTGTGCGGAGACGTCTTCGAGTCCAATCAGCTGGCCCCGCGCGTGATCAGTCAGGCACTGGAGGTGATGCGGGGCGTCGGTGTGGACATCTATCTGCTTCCCGGCAACCACGATCCCCTGGACGCCGCCTCGGTGTACACCAGCGAGCTGTTCTTGGTTGAAAAGCCCGCGAACGTCCACGTGCTCGATACCGCGGGCATCCATCATGTGGCTCCCGGAGTTGAGCTGGTCGCGGTGCCGTGGCGATCGAAGGCGCCCACGCATGATCTCGTGGCCGAACAGCTAGAGGGTCTACCTGTCGACGGCACCCGGCGCATCGTGGTGGCTCACGGCGGTGTCGACGTTCTCGATCCCGACCCGACGAAGCCTGCGCTCATCGCGTTGAAGGCCGTCGAGGACGCCCTTGCCCGTGGTGCCGTCCATTACGTGGCGCTGGGGGATAAGCACTCCCGAACGCAGGTGGGTTCCAGTGGGCGGGTCTGGTACTCGGGCGCGCCTGAGGTCACCAATTACGACGATGTCGAATCCGATCCGGGACACGCCCTCGTGGTGAGTCTGGACGAATCGGGTGCGGTGCAGGTTGATGCCCATCACGTGGGCAGATGGCGGTTCGTCACGCTGCGGCGGTCGGTGGACAACGCGCGCGATATCGCCGATCTGGCACTCAACCTCGAACTGCTGCTCGACAAGGAACGCACGGTGGTGCGCCTGGCCTTGACCGGCACGCTCAGCGTGACCGATAACGCCGTGCTGGAAGAGTGTCTGGACAAGTACACCCGGCTTTTCGCGAGTGTGCGGACATGGGAGCGGCACACCGATATCGCGGTGGTGCCCGCCGATGGAGAGTTCAGTGATCTCGGCGTCGGCGGCTTCGCCGAATCCGCGATAGCCGAGCTGAAGGAGATGGCAGCCGCCGGTGGAGATTCGTCCGCGGATGCTCAGGGCGCGTTGTCGTTGCTGTTGCGCCTCACATCGAGTGCCGGGCGAGGCGGTCCGGCCAGGGGCACATTGACAAGAGGGTCGGCGGCGTGAAGCTGCACCGCCTGTCGGTGACCAACTATCGCGGAATCGCCCATCGCGACATCACGTTTCCCGATCGCGGTGTTGTGGTGGTCAGCGGAGCGAATGAGATCGGCAAGACGTCCATGATCGAGGCGCTTGACCTGCTGATCGAATCCAAAGACCGTTCCACCAAGAAGGACGTCAAGCAGGTCAAGCCCACCTTCGCCGATGTCGGTTCTGAGGTCGAGGCCGAAATCAGCTGTGGAGCTTTTAGATTCGTGTACCGCAAGCGTTTCCACAAGCGCGCCGAGACACACCTGACGGTCATTGCGCCACGCCGCGAGCAGCTCTCCGGCGATGAAGCGCATCAGCGGGTGCTGGACATGCTGGATCAGTCCATCGATATGAACTTGTGGAAGGCGCAACGGGTCCTGCAGTCGGCAGGTGCGGGCGTGCTCGACCTGTCCTCAAGCGATGCGCTCACGCGTGCCTTGGATCTGGCTGCCGGGCAATCGGTTGCGCTCTCGGGTAGCGAGCCCGATCTGGTGGAGCGGATCGATGCGGAATACGCGCTGTACTTCACCGCGACGGGGCGCCCTACCGGCGAGTGGGCGAAGGCCGACGTGCGGCTGACCGCCGCAGAGGACGCACTGGCCGTCGCCAACGCCGCGGTGACCGAGGTCGATCAGCAGGTTCGCGAGCATGACGAGTTGACCCGGGAGCTGGCCACCGTCATCGCCGATCGCGCCGAGGTGAGTCGTCGCCTGACTCCGTTAGAGCAAGCCTCCCAAGCTGTCTCGACGCTGCTGCAGCAGCGCGACAACGCGAACGTGGTCGCGGAGGCAGCGCAAGCCGCGGCGGTAGCGGCACAGACGAAACGCGATGAACGGGCGCAGCTGGTTGCCGATATCCAGGCCCGCCGGGCCTTGATCGCCGGGCTGGCGGAGCAGGCATCGGCCGCGAAGGAGGCGCACAAAACGGCGCAGCAGCTGTCTGAGGCCACTGAGGCCGCCGCGACCCACGCGACTCAAGCGATAGACGGCGCCCGCGCCCAACTGGAGAGAGCCCGAGACACGTTGGATCGCGCGCTCGCCCGGGACGAGGTGGACGGGTTGGCGGCCAGGGTGTCGCGTATCGACCTGACGACCCGGCAGTTGACGTCGGTCGGCGCGGAACTCTCGGCGTTGGCCATCACCGCACAGACCCTGGGGGCGATCGAGTCCGCCGCGCGCACGGTCGGCATGGCAGAGGTCGCTCTGGACACTGCTTCGGCGCAGGTCGAGGTTCGGGCGCTCGCCGATGTCGACATCACTGTCAATGGCGAGCAGCTGCGGGTCGAGGCCGGAGAGCAGTGGGCGAGTGCGGCCACCGACACCATCGAGATCACTGCTCCTGGCATGGCAATCACCCGAATCATTCCGGGGGCCAACGCGGCTCAATTACGGAGCAACCTCGACGCCGCCCGTGCGGCGCTCGCCGCCGCATTGGCCACTGCCGGTGTCGCCGACCTCGGGCAGGCGCAGAAGCAGTATGAACGGCGTACCGAACTCAATGCCGAACGTGACCGGTTGACGGCGCTACTCGATGGGCTGATGGGCTCGGAGAACCTTGACACGTTGCGGGAGAAGCTCGGCCGGCTACGCGAGCTCGCACCGGAAGCCACTGGCCTATGGGATGCCATCGATCCGGCGCAGGCGCGCACCGAGGTCGCCCGGTTGCTGACTGAGGTGGACCGGCTGCAGGCCGAAGAGTCCACGCACCGCCAGGCCGTCCAGGTGGCCGGTCAGCGGCTCGCCGAGAAGTCCACCGAGGCAACGATATTGCGGGAGAAGCAAGCCGCGCGTGCTGAAGAGCTGGCCGCTGTCGAGCAGCGCCTTGCTCAGGTGCGGGCATCAGCCTCCGATGATCTGCTGACCGAGCGCCATGATCAGGCCGTCCAAGCGGCCGACCTGACCGCGCGCCGGGTCATCGATCTCGTGAATCAGCTGGCCGCGCTGGAAGCCGAGCGGGTGCGCACCGAACTCGCCGAGGTCTCCGTGCAGGCGCAGGGGCTGGATCAGCGACACGAGTCGCTACGGCACCGGCTGCGCGACATCGCGGTGCGGCTGGAGGTGTTTGGCAGACAGGGCCGCAAAGATCATCTGGATGCCGCTGCCTCTGAACGGGAATACGCGGCAACGGAATTCACGCGGATAGGCGCCAAGGCCCGGGCCGTCGACACCTTGCGATCGGTGATGTTGCGGCATCGAGACGGCATGAGGTTGCGTTATGTCGACCCGTTCCGTGCGGAGCTGGAGCGGTTGGGCCGCATGGTTTTCGGCCCCACCTTCGAAGTGGATATCGACAGCGATCTGAGCATCCGCAGTCGCACGTTGGAGGGCCGGACTGTTCCCTATGAGTCGCTATCGGGCGGCGCTAAGGAACAACTGGGCATCATCGCGAGGCTGGCAAGTGCCGCGTTGGTCGCGCCGCAGGACGCCGTGCCCGTGATCATCGACGATGCGCTGGGCTTCACCGACAGCGACAGGCTGGAGCGTATGGGTGAGGTGTTCGGTGCGGTGGGTACCGAGGCCCAGGTGATCGTGCTGACCTGCAGCCCCGACCGTTATGACGCGGTCACCGGGGCACAGCGAATCAGCCTGTCGGCCTGAGCGGTTCGGCAGCCCCCGCCGGTGCCCCTTAAACGCCGGTATCTCTCAGAAGTAGGCGTTCGCGGGAACCGGCGTGCCGTGTAGCAGGTTCTGCCCGATCACCCGCGCCTTGTAGTGCACCGGATTGTGCAGGCTGATGGTCCGGACGTTGCGCCAATGCCGGTCCAGGTTGCGGCTCCGGCTGGAGGCGCTGGCGCCACCCAGATCCAGCAGCTTGGTAGCGGCATCGAGGGCGACGGCATCGATGTGCACCTTGGCCTTGGCGACCGCCAGCTGTGCTTCCTCGGCCAGCTGTGCATCGGGGACTCCGTCGCGCAAGGATGCGTTGGCGGCGTCAATGGCATCGGCCGCGGCAAGAACCGCTGCTTCCGCGGCGAAGGCGGTCGCGCTCAGCTCGCCGAGGGTGCGCTGCAGCAGTGGATCGTCAACCGGACGTTCGGTGAGGGCATGGCTGAAGTTGCGTTGACGGGAGCGCAACAGCGCCGCGCCGTCGTCCACAACCGACCGCAGCACACCGGCGACTATCGCCAGGATGTACAGCTGCAACGACGCGTACTGCGTAGTGGGCACCGGGGCCGCGTCATACGGTGTTTCGGAGAGGATTTCGTCCTCGGCGACATCTACCTGAGTGAAGATCGTGGTCCCGGTCCCAGTACGCCGCTGGCCGAACCCGTCCCAGTCGTCCACGAGGCGCACTCCGTCACGGTCACCTGGGACGATGACCGATGCCACCGAGTCGCGGTCTGTCGTCGCGGTGACCGTCAGGTAGTCCGCGAACAATGTCCCGGTGCTGTAGAACTTCTCCCCGTTCAACCGATATCCGTGACCGGCCGGCAGCAACCGGGTGTTGAACACCAGACTGCCGACGGCCAACACGCCCTTCTCGCTGAACGCATTGGCGAAGAGGTTGCCCTCGTTCACCTTGCTCAGCCAGGCGGCAGACACCGGGTCCGATAGCGTGCGTAGTCGTTCCTCGACGAACCAGAAGTGGGTGCGGAAGATGTGCGCGACGATGGGGTCGGCCTGCGCAACATCGATGATGGTGGAAAAGAGTTGCCGCACAGACAGTCCCGCGCCGCCGAGTTCGACAGGGATGCGCAACCGTCCGATCCCCGCCTCCTTGAGTAGTCGAACCTGGTCAAAGGGATTCTCGTCGGCAAGGTCACGATCCCGCGCCCCGCTCGCCACCTGGGCCAGCAGATTCCGGTAGGTCTCGGTGCCGGGCAGCGCGCGGATGTCGAGGACTGACGGAGCGGAAGTCATGTCTTCGTTCTACGCAGCATGCCCATTGGCGGCATCGCTTTGAATCAGCCAGAACCGAAGCGGCAATATGGGTCACGATGATTCACATGGTTCAGTCCTGGTTTTGGTGCCTTCGCTGGCTCACGCTGCTGGGTGCCTTCGCGGTTGCCTGTCTGCTGTTGTTCACACCAGGTGGCACCGTTCCGTCGGGTCCGCCGGGAGCGGACAAAGTGGTGCACGTTCTGATTTTCGGGATGTTGGCCGTGTCCTCGCGTTTTGCACGGATCTGCGAGAAAACCACGCTGGCTTGGGTTCTGGCCTTCGCCGCCTGTTCGGAGGTGATTCAGGCCCTGTGGATTCCGCACCGCGACGGGAGTCTGCTGGATCTGCTCGCCGATGCGGTCGGACTGCTCACGGGCCTGTGGTTGTGGAGGAAGATTCGTGGTGAGCCTCGGCGGCGCCAGGCTTCGGAATGACGGTCGTGATGGTGCCGGTGTGGGCCAGCCCGCTGGTGACCAGGTCTAACTGGCGCAGCGCGCGATTCAGGGCGGCGTTCGCGTCGGCCTCGGTGGGGTGATCGGTGTCCACCAGCATGCCGATCGTGCTGAGGATTGAGCCCGCGATGAGGTCCGCGGCGATCTCAAGATCCTCGGTGGTGTGATGGTTCGTCGCCGGATTGCGTGCGAGCTCCACCACCACGTCGTTGGTGAGCATGCGCATTTCGTTGTTGATGGCTCGCCGTACCTGAGGCGAGCCGCCATGACGTTCACGTACCAGAAACCGGAAGTTGTTCGCGTGCTCGCTCACGCGGTCGACCATGAGGCCGAGAATCTTGGCAGGGTTGTCACTGCCCACCTCGCGTCGGGCCTGACGAAAGGTGTCACGAAGCGCACGAACGCTCTCCTCGGCCAGGATGGTGCCGAGGTCCTCCATCGATTCGAAGTGCCGGTAGAACGCGGTAGGAACAAGACCCGCGGATCGGGCCACCTCACGCAGACTCACGGCGGCGAAGCCACGCACCTTGAGTAGATCCAAGGTTCCGTCGAGCAATGCGCGGCGGGTGTGCAGCTTCTTCTCGGCACGGCTATGGCGCATACCTGTCAGTGTACGGGCGTGCTCTTATCGTTCGACCTGTTTCGTTCGAAACCGCGTTGATGTCTGGTATTGACAGGTTCATCTGCGTTACGCACACTGATCTCAGTGCACGATTGTTCACTATTTGGCCACCGAATTCGAAGGGGCAGTGCAGCATGGTGGGACCTGTTGAGCGCAACGTCAACGTCGTCCAGGAAGTCGTGGAGTCGGTCGGGTCGCGTGTCGGCCGGATCATCCGCATCATCACGCGGACGGTGGGGGAAGTTGCCCGCGAGGTGAGCGGTGTCGTGGCTGACGGGTTCGAAATCGCGGAGGCCAGTAAGCGAGCGCGTGCCGATCAGGAGCGGTGGGATGCCAAGGACCTGGCCGAGGACGACGATGTCGACCTCGCCGACGAGGATCTCGACGCCGCCGCAGACGCCGATGACACCGCCGAGGACGAGGTAGACGCCGTGGTGGAAGAGGCGACTTCCGAGCCAGAGGTTGACGAGGTGCGCGACGGCGCCTCCGAGCAGGAGCGGGTCTAATCGTGTCGGCTCCAGCGTTGCGGCCAGAACCCCTTTCCGCGCCTCCCGCCGAGCCGGTTGGTGAATGTCCGCTCAACCACGACCTGTATCCGGGCGGCCCGACGTTCCTGCGGTGGCATGACACCAAGGTCGGCTATCTGGGGTCATGGCGTATGGCCCTGGGTGCGGTCTGGTCCACGTACCGGCACACCATCTCCGAGTACATCTCGGACCTGCCCGGCCAGGATGACGTCATCGTCGCCCGCGCACCGATGCGGAAGATGGTGATCGTCCGAAACCCCGAGTTGGCACGCCACGTCTTGGTGGCGAATCAGGACAACTACATCAAGAGCGCCGAATATGACTTGCTGGCAGTGGGTTTCGGCCGGGGTCTGGTGACCGACCTCAATGAAGGGCTATGGAACCGGAACCGGCGGTTGGTGCAGCCGATCTTCGCCAAGCGGCAGGTCGACCTGTTCGCCCCCCAGATGGCCGAAGCGTCAGCGCGTACCCTCGCGCGTTGGGACGCTCTACACGAGCAGGGCAAGGCGGTTGATGTCACCGCCGAGATGAATTACCTCACCATGGATATCGTCGCGCAGACCATGTTCGGCATCGACCTGGCCGGTGATATGGCTGAGAAGATGCGGATCAGTTTTGCGCGACTGCTCAAGCTCTTCGGCGTGGGCTTCATCGTCGGGGCCTCGCCTCCGCTGCGATGGCTGGTGGACAAACTGGCCACTCATGGACCCGATGAATTATCAGCGCACACACCGCGTCTGGCTATCCGGGCATTGCGTATGGGGGCGTCGGTCGTCGCGCCGAAGACGATGCGGGGGCTGCGCTGGGTGGAGCACACCATCGACCAGCTCATCGCCGATCATCACGCCGGCCGGATTACCCGACAGGACAACCTGTTGGCCCTGCTGATGGCCGCTGAAGATCCCGAGACGGGCGCCAGATACACCGATCTCGAGATTCGTGACGAGCTGATGACCTTCCTGGGTGCGGGGTTCGAGACGACGGCCGCGGCGTTGGCGTGGACCTGGTATCTGTTGTCCCGCAACCCCGATGCCCGCGCCAAGTTGGGCGAGGAAGTTGACAGGGTGCTCGAAGGCCGGCTGCCGACGGCCGCTGACGTGGAGAACTTGCCGTGGACCATGGCGGTGATCAACGAGGCGATGCGGGTATACCCGCCGATCATCGGCTTGGCGCGGTCCGCCAAGGACGATGATGTGTTGGGTACTTACCCGATATCCGCTGGGACGACTGTCGCGGTTCTCATTGAGGGCATCCACCGCAACGAGCGCGTGTGGGAGAACGTGGAGAAATTCGATCCTTCACGCTTCCTCAAGGAGAACCTGCAACCCGAACAACGCAAGGCGCACATGCCTTTTGGCGCAGGCAAGCGCATGTGTATCGCCTCGGGGTTCGCGAACCTGGAAGCCGTCATCGGGATTGCTTCGCTGGCCCAGGCATATGAATTGGAATTGGTGCCGGGCCAGAAGCCGCGCCGTGAGGTGACCTTCACCGGCGGTCCCGAAGGCGAGATCCTCATGCAGTTGCGCAAACGGCATCCCTGACGTGTGATGCGCAGGCTTGTCTGACGGCGTCAGCGCCGCCGCACCGTCATGAGCCCGTTGTTCTTCGGGCACGAGGCGACCCCGCGTGAGTGCCACTTTTCGTTGGGCGCCGTCGTGGTTTCAATGGTGAAGTGCCGCAACACGGTCCGTAGGACGATGTCCATCTCCATATTGGCGAAGGCCGCCCCGACACAGCGCCGGGTACCGCCGCCGTAGGGAACCCACGAATTGCCGGGCTTGGCGCCTGTGAAGCGCTCGGGGTCGAAGCGTTCCGGGTTGGGGAAGGCGTCCGGGTCATCGTGCATGAGGTTGATGCTCACGACGAGGGAGTGGCCCTGTGGAATGCGATAGGGCCCGATGTCGACATAAGGTGCCAGCACGTGGCGGCCCGCGAAGTCGATGACCGGCCGACTGCGTTGTACCTCGAGGATTGTCGCCTGGCGGTATTCGCCGCTCTCGGTCTGCGCCTCCTCGGTCAGACGCGACAGCACCCGAGGGTGCCGGGTGATCCGTTCGAAGGCCCACGCCAGTGTGGTGGCCGTGGTCTCGTGGCCGGCTGCCAACAGGGTGAGTAGTTCGTCGGAGACATCGCTGCGCGACATGGTGGTGCCGTCGTCGTAGGTGGAACGCAACAGCAGCGCCAGGATATCGGTGCGATCCTCGAAATCCTTTGCGGCGAGGGCCTTGTCGATGAGTAGTGCGATCACTTCGTCGTAGCGTGCACGGTAGGCCTTCAACCGGCCCCACGGACTGAAGCGTCCGTAGTCACGCTTGGGCTGCGGCACCCGAGTCGTCAGAGAGGCCAGTACCACCCACGGCGGGATCAGTTCGCGCAGCTCGTCCAGCTCGGCTCCGTCCGCGCCGAAGACCGCGCGCAGGATCGCGTTGAGCGTGATCCGCATCATCGGTTCCATGGTTTCGAACTGCTGAGCCTCGGGCCATGACGCGCACTCGCGCAGCGTCTCTTCCTCGATGATCTGCTCGTACTGGATCATCGCCTTGCCGTGGAACTTCGGTGCGAGCAACTTGCGGCGGTGCCGGTGTTCATTGCGCTCCAACGCGAAGACCGATCCGGGCCCGAGCTGTTGGCTCAGGTTGGGCTGGATATTGCCCAGGATCTCGGTACTGGTGGTGAACACCTGCCGGGTGAGGTCCGGGTCGGCCACCACGACCGTGTACCCGAACTTCGGGATATTGATCGTGTAGACCTTGCCGTACTTCTTGGCCAGCCGGGTCGTGGTCCAGCGCCGTGAGGCCACGAAGGCGATGCCCTGGGCCAGCTTGGGAATTGTCACGAGCGGGGGAGCGATCGGCTCGGGTGTATCGGCGTCTCGGTCGATGGTTGAAGCCTCGGTCACGTCACCCTCCACGGCGTTGTGGTGTTAGTAGACATGTGTCTGATAACACAGACTACATCTGTCATGTCGGTCACACCAGGGGGAATCGCGGGAGATTTGACCGGCGGGTCGACTTGACAGGGGTAACTCTGGCACCATGTATCTCGTCCGTCTCAGAAGTCACTTGGGTCTTGGAGGACGCATTGATCACTCGATGGACGACCGCGATGGTCGTCAGCGCTGTCCTCATGCTGAGTACCGCCGTGACCACGAGCGCTGAACCCATGGCGATGGGTAAGGACTTCTCGAAGCCGGCGGTGGTCATCCTCGGATATGGGCTCAAGCCCGACGGCTCAATGCGGGACAAGCTCTATCAGCGCGTCGCGACCGGTAGGGCGATCGCCAACATGTTCCCGAATTCGTTCATCATCGTCACGGGCGGAAACCCGCAGAACGGCGTATCGGAGGCCGAGCAGATGCGCAATATGCTTGTCGGCCTGGGATATCCGTCCGACCGGATCATCGTGGAGCCGCGCGCCAACAGCACGGTGCAGAATGCGCAGTTCTCGGTGCCGCTGGCCAAGCAGGCCGGCGCCTCCGGAATCATCCTGGTGACGAACTCGACCCACCAGCAGCGTGCAGGCCGGAACTTCGCCGACGCGGGCGGCAATGTGCTGGCCACCGCGAGCTTCCCCGACGGGGATGCGCCCACCAATATCGGTCAGCTCATGCGCGACATCGTCAGCCCATTCCGCTAGGACTGCAGACAACTACGGGACGACCACAGTTCGCCTGAAGGGAATGAACCGGGCAGAATTGGCGGTTGACCGACCAAGGCGCTCATCGGTGTGCGCCGCCGCGTGTCTTAGGCACGCGGCATCCCATCGCATACCGCACAGGAGCCCATTGATGACTGCCGTTGTCGATTCGCGTGCACAGCTCGCATCGCCGGTGTCGCCGCGAGTGCGCCGGGGCGCCATCTTCGCGCTGGCGGTTGGTGGATTCGGAATTGGGACAACAGAATTCGTCGCAATGGGGTTGCTACCCAATATTGCGCACGGGTTGGGTGTCACCGAGCCGGAAGCGGGGCATGTCATCAGCGCCTACGCGCTGGGCGTCGTGGTCGGTGCGCCGGTTATCGCAGCGCTCACGGCTCGTGCTTCCCGTAGGACATTGCTCATCGCGCTCATGGTCGCCTTCACCATCGGCAACGCCGCAACCATGTTCGCGCCCGGCTACGCGCTGCTCATTGTGTCCAGGTTCATCTCGGGCCTGCCGCACGGTGCGTACTTCGGTGTCGCGGCCCTGGTGGCCGCGCACCTCGCCGGTCCGGGGGAACGCGCCAAGGCTGTGGGCCAGACGATGCTGGGTCTGTCGGTGGCCAATGTCGTGGGGGTTCCCGTGGCCACCTGGCTCGGCAACACCGTGGGCTGGCGTTCGGCCTTCGCTGTCGTCGCGGTCATCGGGTTGATCACGATCGGGGCATTGCTGAAATTCCTGCCGGGGCTGACGGATATGAAAATCACGAACCCGCTGACCGAGCTCGGCGCGTTGCGTCGCGCGCAGGTGTGGTTCACCCTGCTCATCGGCGTCGTGGGCTTCGGCGGCATGTTCGCCTTCTACACCTACATCAGCACCACGCTCACCAGCGTCTCCGGGCTGCCCAAGGCCGCTGTCCCGCTTGCGTTGGCGCTCTACGGAATCGGCATGGTCACCGGAAACGTGCTGGGCGGGTGGATGGCTGACCGCAGTGTGGTCCGCGCCATCACCATCAGCCTGGTGCTGGTCGCCACTATGCTGGTGATTTTCGTCGTGGTATCCGGAAACATTTGGGCCGCACTGGTGCTGGTGTTCGCGGTAGGGGTCTCGGGAACGTCACTGGTGCCCGCGCTGCAGACCCGACTGATGGATGTCGCCGATGACGCGCAGACGCTGGCTGCCGCGCTGAATCACTCGGCACTCAACATGGCCAACGCAGGCGGCGCGTGGCTCGGTGGTCTGGTCATCGCCGCCGGGTATGGCTACCGCGCTCCATCCCTGGTCGGCGCGGTGTTGGCGGTCGCGGGGCTCGGAGTGCTCGCGTTGTCGCTGTTGTACGCCCGGCGCCGGCCCATCGCACCGTCAGCAGACTGAGTTCGTCAGTGCGGGATGCCGCCCGGTGCCATCGGCGGCGGCGTGAAGGTCGGTGGCGGCATGAAGCACGGCGGGACGCCCGGTGCGTACGGGGGAACGCACGGTTGGGGGAAACATTGCTGCCCGTTCCATCCCGACGGCTGGTTGAAGGGGCAGACCGGAATCGGATCGGCGTACGCGATCGGTGCCCAACCCAGCATCAATGCCGTACCGATCAGAGCGATCGCTGCTTTCTGGCGCACGAAGTCAATTCTATTGGCCTAGCCTTTTCGGTATGGCTGGGAGCGGCGAGGTAAGGCCTGCGGGCAAGGAGTCGTTGTGGGCCAGGTGGCGTGGGCGCGTCATAGGGGTCATCGCCTTGCTGCTGGCGCTGGTGGCCGTGTATTTCGCGCTATCGGCCTTCATCCCGCGCTGGTGGGCACAACGCATCGCCGACATGTCGGGTCACGGCAGTTTCACCAAGGGGATAGGCACCGGGCTCACGCTCGGGGTGCTGTGCACCGGAATTCCGCTGTTGCTCGTGCTGTGGGCGTTTCTGCTGCGGGGTCGCCGCGGCGGGAAGTTTTTCGCCGGGGTGCTCACGCTGCTCGCCGTCATCATCGCAGTGCCCAACCTGATGACGCTGACGATCGTGCTGGGCACCAGCAATTCCGCGCATGCCGGTGAGCGAGTGCTCGATGTCGAGGCTCCGGGATTCCGCGGAGCGACGGCCATCGGGGCCATCATCGCGTTGTTGGTGGTGTTGGCTGTCTCGTTCTTCGTCGTGCGCAACTGGCGACGGCGGGTGAAGGTCGAGAAGCAGCAGGTCCGTGACGCTGCCGCCGCGGCGGAAGGTCCTACGGCCGAATAATTGTCAGTGCCCCGTGTTCCCCACGGGCCGAAGCGGTATGTGCGCGTTTGGGGATTCGGGTCCACTGAGTGGCGCTGCCTGCCCGCCGTTGCCTCTGAAATCGCCCCGATTGGTGGCGTGATGGGTAAGGATGTTGGTCAAGCAAATCGGGTAAGACCGGATAGCTTTCGCGGAGGGATTCAACTGGGTGTCAAGAAGGCACTGGCTACTGGGCACTGCCGAGTGGCCGACACTAAGTCGCCGGTTGATCGTCTGGACCCTCTTTAGCGTCGTAATCGGTCTTTTGCCGCTTTCTTTTGTGGCCTTTGAGCTGTGGGACAGTGGGAAACCCCACGGCCTTGACGACGTACTCTCGGGGGGAGGGCTCGTTCTGGTTTCTATCGCACTCGCTGCGGGGGCGGTCCGCGAGCTCGTGTCAAAGGACCGTGGATTGACCAACTTCGGCCTAGTTAATTTCGCTGCCTCGTTGGTCGTTCTGGTGCTAGGCGCTTGGCTCTATAGCCGTATCATGGTTCGCCAGCGCGAGATTGCTATTTCCGCAGTTCAGCAAGCCTTTGTTGGGTCACCGCATCATGCGAATTACACCGTAATCTCCCTTGCTGCATTTGTACTGAGCTTCCTTCTTGGCGCGAGTAGCATTTGGCTTAGTACGCAGGAGGACGAGGCGTGATGCAGGAATGGCTTTTACTGCTCGGCATGGCGGCGGCAACACTTGCGGCGATGGTGTCAGCGGCCGTCGCCACTTACCAGCGCAAGCAGGCGAGAGCTGCGGCGAACGTGACCGCTCAATTGGGCGGCCTCTCGCCAAACGAGGTACCAGTGGCTTTTAGGATCCAAAGGCCGATGTCAACATCTGGGGCGGTCTGGGCGGGGCGTGCAGCCGATACGTATGACCGGTTTAGTGCAGATGTAAGTGTCCGGATAGCTGCGATGTTGGATGACCTATACGGCGCTCGGCACGGCCTACCTACTGAGATGACGGCGCGTGTGCTCGAACTGTCAGCCGAGAATACTCTTCTGCGCGACAAACTCCGAGGACTTCAGGCATCAGATACTTCGAGCGAACGAGTGGAGACGACCGCTCCTCAAGACGTCGCATTGGGCCAAGCGGACGTACGTCCGTGGGCTTAGGTCTTGTCTAAACCTGCTGCTCTCTCTGGACGTACGAGGTCATGCGTCGACATCGGCGATCGGTTGGTTCGAGGCTGTGACTGGAGGCGCACTGTCAAGAGTTGCACCCTGTGCTGCGAGTGACGACTCAGGCGCTCTTCCTCGCCAGCTCTTGCATCTCCCGGAACATGGCCTTCTGAATTACAAACAATTGTGTGTGCCCTCGGCAGGAATCGAACCTGCGGCCTTCTGCTCCGGAGGCAGACGCTCTATCCCCTGAGCTACGAGGGCATCAGGGCCCTGACAGCCTAGCGCATCCCAATCGGCACCCCGCACACCGTTTCGGTCGCATGTAAAGGATTCGGGGCCTGGATACCCCAGCCCATAGGATGATCGCCGTGACTCCCGTCGACCTTGCCGACCTGCTACGTTCCACCGCTACCACGGTGCTGGACGAGCGAGGCCTGGACACGTCGGCACTACCGGCCACCGTGACCGTCGAGCGCCCCCGTAATCCCGAGCACGGCGACTACGCGACGAACGTGGCCCTGCAGGTCGCCAAGAAGGTCGGTGTCGCCCCGCGTGACCTGGCCACCTGGCTCGTCGATGCGCTTGTCGCCAACGACGCCATCGCCGCCGCCGAGATCGCCGGGCCCGGGTTCGTGAACCTGCGGATCGCCGCCGATGCGCAGGGCACCATCGTCACGAACATCCTCGAGGCGGGCGAGTCCTACGGCAATTCCGATGCGCAGGGCACGCACACGATCAACCTGGAATTCGTATCGGCCAACCCGACGGGGCCGATCCACATCGGCGGTACCCGCTGGGCCGCGGTGGGCGACGCGCTGGGGCGCCTGCTGACCCGTCAGGGCGCCAAGGTCACCCGCGAGTACTACTTCAATGACCATGGCGCGCAGATCGACCGGTTTGTCCGCTCGCTCATCGCCGTGGCCGAGGGCAAGCCTGCTCCGGAGGACGGGTACGCCGGCGATTACATCGCCGATATCGCCAAGCAGGTAATCGCCCAGCGTCCTGATGCGCTCTCGCTGCCCGAGACCGAGGCTGCCGAGGCCTTTCGGGAGATCGGCGTGGACTTGATGTTCACCCACATCAAGGAGTCACTGCACGAGTTCGGCACGGACTTCGACGTTTTCACCCACGAGGACTCGATGCACACCTCCGGCAGGGTGCAGGAGGCCATCGCGCAGTTGCGCAAGACCGGCAACATCTACGAGAAGGACGGCGCGTCCTGGTTGCGTTCGAGCAACTTCGGCGACGACAAGGACCGGGTTGTCATCAAGAGTGACGGCAACCCCGCCTACATCGCCGGTGACATCGCCTACTACCTCGACAAGCGTGAACGCGGCTTCGACCTGTGCATCTACATGCTCGGTGCCGATCACCACGGGTATATCGCGCGCCTGAAAGCCGTTGCCGCAGCGCTGGGTTACCAGGCCGATAGCGTCGAGGTGCTCATCGGCCAGATGGTCAACCTGGTACGCGACGGCCAGCCGGTCCGGATGTCCAAGCGCGCAGGCACCGTCATCACCCTCGATGACCTTGTCGACGCCATCGGAGTCGATGCCGCCCGCTACGCATTGATCCGGTCCTCGGTGGACACTTCGATCGACATCGACCTCCAGCTGTGGGCTTCCGCGTCGAGTGAGAACCCGGTCTACTACGTCCAATACGCGCACGCGCGGCTCTGCGCATTGGCGCGCAATGCCGCCGAGCTGGGGCTGCAGCACTCGACCGATCATCTCGAACTGCTCACCCACGAGAAGGAGGGTGCGCTCATCCGTGGGCTCGGCGAGTTCGGCCGCATCCTGCAGAACGCGGCCGTGCTGCGTGAACCGCACCGTGTCGCACGCTATTTGGAAGATATAGCCGGTGATTACCACCGGTTCTACGACTCGTGTCGGGTGCTCCCTCAGGGTGACGAAACACCTGGGGATCTGCACGCGGCACGCCTGGCGCTATGCCTTGCCACCCGGCAGGTCATCGCCAACGGCCTGGACATTCTCGGCGTGAGCGCACCGGAGCGGATGTGAGCGCACACCCGGCAGGCCCCCGCCACGCAGAAGGGGAACAGCACACCGCCATGACCAGTGCACCACCGGCCAACCCGACCGAGTTGGCACCGAACGTATGGCCCCGCAATGCTTCTCGCGGTATCGACGGCGAGGTGACCCTCGCGGGCCTGACCGTCTCCGAGCTCGCCGAGAAGTACGGAACGCCGCTGTTCGTCATTGACGAGGACGATTTCCGTTCACGCTGCCGGGATATGGCGGCGGCGTTCGGTGGCGCCGCACGCGTGCACTATGCCTCCAAGGCGTTCCTGTGCACCGAGATCGCGCGCTGGATCAAAGACGAGGGACTGGGCCTCGATGTCTGCTCGGCAGGTGAGCTGGCCATCGCGCTGCGTGCCGAGTTCCCCCCGGAGCGCATCGCGCTGCACGGTAACAACAAATCTGAGGCTGAACTGGCGCAGGCGGTGCAGGCCGGTGTCGGGCACATCGTCGTCGATTCGATGATCGAGATCGAACGATTGGATGAGATCGCGGGCAGCGCCGGTGTGGTGCAAGACGTTCTGGTGCGTGTCACCGTCGGTGTCGAGGCGCATACCCATGAATTCATCTCCACCGCGCACGAGGACCAGAAGTTCGGGTTGTCCCTCGCGGGTGGGCAGGCGCTGGAGGCCGTGCGTCGCGTCTTCGCCACCGACAATCTGCGCCTGGTCGGGTTACACAGCCATATCGGTTCGCAGATCTTCGATGTCGACGGGTTCGAGGTTGCCGCCCACCGGGTGATCGGGCTACTGCGTGACGTGGTAGCCGAATTCGGCACCGAGAAGACCGCGCAGCTCAACATCATCGACCTCGGTGGCGGCCTCGGTATCAGTTATGTGCCTTCGGACGATCCGCCCCCCATCGGGGATCTGGCCGCCAAACTCGGCGTGATCGTGCGCACCGAGTCGGCGCTGGCCGGTCTACCCGAGCCGCGTTTGGTGATCGAGCCGGGCCGCGCCATCGCCGGTCCCGGTACCGTCACGTTGTACCGGGTCGGCACCACCAAGGACGTGATTCTGTCCAACGGTCAGCGCCGGTATGTGAGCGTCGACGGCGGGATGAGTGACAACATCCGCACCTCGCTGTATCAGGCCGAGTACCACCCGCAGCTGGTTTCCCGCGATAGCGATGTCGCTCCGGTGCTGTCCCGGGTGGTCGGAAAGCACTGCGAAAGCGGCGATATCGTGGTCAGGGACGCGTGGTTGCCCGAGGACGTGGCCCCCGGAGATCTGCTGGCGGTCGCCGCGACGGGTGCCTACTGCTACTCGATGTCCAGCCGGTACAACCTGCTGACCCGTCCGGCGGTCATCGCCGTCAAGGACGGGGAGGCGCGACTGATCCTGCGGCGCGAGACCGTCGAGGATTTGGTGAGTTTGGAGGTAAGTGAATGAGTGATGCGATAGGCGTAGCGATCCTGGGCCTGGGCAATGTCGGTAGCGAGGTAGCCCGGATCATCGAGAGCAGCGCGAGTGATCTCGCTGCCCGCATCGGTGCTCCGCTGGAGATCCGTGGAATCGGTGTGCGGCGTGTCGCCGACGACCGCGGTGTCCCGGTGGACCTGCTCACCGACGATATCGACGCGCTGGTTTCGCGCGATGACGTCGACATCGTCGTCGAGCTCATGGGCCCGGTGGAACCCGCGCGGCGCGGCATCCTGGGTGCGCTCAACGCGGGTAAGTCGGTGGTCACTGCCAACAAGGCGCTCTTGGCCCAGTCTGCCGGTGAGCTTGCCGAGGCCGCCGAGAAGGCAAGAGTCGACCTTTATTTCGAGGCGGCCGTGGCGGGAGCCATTCCCGTCATCCGTCCCCTGACACAATCGCTGGCCGGAGATTCGGTGATCCGGGTGTCCGGGATCGTCAACGGCACCACCAACTACATCCTGTCCGCCATGGACAACACCGGTGCCGGATACGACACGGCACTGGCCGAGGCGGGGGAGCTCGGGTACGCCGAGGCCGACCCGACCGCAGATGTCGAGGGCTACGACGCCGCCGCGAAAGCCGCCATTCTCGCGTCGATCGCCTTCCACACCCGGGTGAGCGCTGAGGACGTCTACCGCGAGGGCATCACCAAGATCAGTGCCGACGACTTCGACTCCGCGCGGGCACTGCAGTGCACCATCAAGCTGCTGTCGATCTGCGAACGGCTTACCGACACCGATGGAACCCAACGAGTCTCGGCCCGGGTCTACCCGGCACTGGTACCGCTGACGCATCCACTGGCAAGTGTCAACGGCGCGTTCAACGCCGTCTTCGTGGAGGCAGAGGCCGCCGGCGAGCTCATGTTCTACGGGCAGGGTGCCGGCGGTGCGCCGACCGCGTCCGCCGTGCTCGGTGATTTGGTCATGGCAGCACGCAACCGGGTGCAGGGTGGACGCGGCCCGCGGGCGTCCCGTTATGCGAAGCTGCCCATCGCCCCGATCGGTCTCATCCCAACGCGGTACTACGTGCGGATGCGGGTCGCCGACAAGCCCGGCGTGCTGGCCACCGTCGCCGCCGAGTTCTCCAAGCGTGAGGTCAGCATCGCCACCGTTCGGCAGGAGGGCGAGGTTGACGAGACGGGCGCCCGGCTGGTGGTGCTCACCCACAAGGCGACAGACGCTGCACTCTCGGAAACCGTTGCTGCACTTGCCGAACTCGATGTGGTGCTGGGTGTCGCGAGTGTCATCCGGCTGGAAGGAACACAAGAGTGACCGTTCACACCCCTTGGCCCGGCCTCATCGCGGCGTACCGGGACCGCCTCCCCATCGGAGAGAACTGGCAGCCCGTGACACTGCGCGAGGGTGGCACTCCGCTGCTACCCGCGGCGCGCCTGTCCGAGCTCACCGGTTGCACGGTGCATTTGAAAGTCGAAGGGCTCAACCCCACTGGTTCGTTCAAGGACCGCGGCATGACCATGGCGGTCACCGATGCACTGGCCCGCGGCCAGCGTGCGGTGCTGTGCGCCTCGACCGGGAACACCTCCGCCTCTGCGGCCGCCTACGCCGCCAAGGCGGGCATCACCTGTGCGGTGCTGATTCCGCAGGGCAAGATCGCGATGGGCAAGCTGGCTCAGGCCGTCATCCACGGTGCGCGGATCATCCAGGTGGACGGCAATTTTGACGACTGCTTGGAGCTGGCGCGCAAGACCACCGCGGACTACCCGACGATCGCTCTGGTCAACTCTGTGAACCCGGTGCGCATCGAGGGACAGAAGACGGCCGCCTTCGAGATCATGGATGCCCTCGGTACCGCCCCGGACATTCATGCGCTGCCGGTCGGCAACGCGGGGAACATCACCGCGTACTGGCGTGGGTACAACGAGTATTACCGCGATGGTCTCTCGGACCGGCTGCCCAAGATGCTCGGTGCGCAGGCCGCGGGCGCGGCGCCGCTGGTCAACGGAGCGCCCGTGGCGAATCCGGAGACCATTGCCACCGCAATCCGTATCGGATCGCCGGCGTCATGGTCGGGTGCTGTTGCCGCACAACAGGAGTCGGGCGGAAAGTTCCTGGCCGTCACCGATGAGGAGATTCTCAACGCCTACCGGTTGGTCGCCTCCAGTGAGGGCGTGTTCGTGGAGCCCGCGTCGGCGGCCAGCATCGCGGGTCTGCTGAAATCGGTTGCCGACGGCTGGGTTCCGAAGGGTTCCACCGTGGTGTGCACCGTGACGGGGAACGGCCTGAAGGATCCCGATAACGCCCTGAGTGGCATGCCTGAGGTGACTCCGATTCCGGTGCACGCGAGCGCGGTCGCCGAGGCGCTGGAACTCGCGTGAGCGAGCTTCTGCCCGCGGGGTTAACCACCACCGTGGTGGTGCCCGCGTCGAGTGCGAACCTGGGTCCGGGCTTCGACAGTCTCGGCATTGCGCTGTCGCTCTATGACGAGATCGAAGTGAACACAACCGAATCCGGCCTCAAGGTGGCCGTCGAAGGTCAGGGCGCCGGTGAGGTTCCACTTGATGGCAGCCACCTCGTTGTGCGCGCTATCGAGCGAGGACTCGCCGCCGGGGGAGTTGCCGCGCCAGGCCTGATCGTCCAGTGCCACAACAAGATTCCACACTCGCGCGGGTTGGGTTCGTCGGCCGCCGCGGCAGTGGCCGGCCTGGCGGTCGCGAACGGACTGCTGGCCAAGGCTGGGCGCCCGGTGCTTTCCGATGACGTGCTGGTGCAGCTGGCCTCGGAATTCGAGGGGCATCCGGACAACGCGGCGGCCAGCGTGCTCGGGGGAGCGGTCGTGTCCTGGTCGGAGACCTCGGGTGCGGCTCCTGTTTATGCGGCCACTCGTCTCGATGTGCATCCCGATATCAAGATTGTCGCCGCGATCCCGGAGGAGCAGTCCTCGACGGCGCACACTCGTGTATTGCTGCCCGAATCTGTCACCCATGTAGATGCGAGATTCAACATTAGCCGGGTGGCGTTGCTCACCGTCGCGTTGACCGCACGGCCGGATCTGCTCATGACTGCCACCGAGGACCGCCTGCATCAGCCGCAGCGCGCCGCCGCCATGCCGGCCTCCGCGGAGCTTCTGGGATATTTGCGCCGCGAAGGGGTTGCGGCTGTGCTTTCCGGTGCTGGACCTGCGGTGTTGGCGCTGACCGTGGGCGATCTCCCCGATTCCGCGGTGAAATACGCTGAAGATCAAGGTTTCTCACTCGTGGCGTTATCCGTGTCGGCGGGTGTGTCGGCTCGATAGCTGCGTTATGGCTGGTGGGCGGGGGACTCGCCGGGGGGGTGCTGGTTGCTTGATACCCGTCAGGGGGTTATCCTCGGTATCAGTCCCAGCAATTGCAGCTTCTGCGCACCTGCGCCGAGAACGAGGACGATCACAAATTCTCCTAGTTCTTTCCGATGTCTCCGTCGTCCCAGACAGTCGGCGATATTGCGCAAGGTCAATGGTCAGCTGCTATTTCTCCGGACCTCGCGTGGCCCTATCTCTGTGGGCCCGCAGCATGAACTTCGCGGCCAGCAACCTGACTGGCCGAAGTGAGACCCCTCGCCCCATGTTTGGCGGGGGAAGGAAAGGAAATCCGTGACCGATACGGACCTCATCGCGACCGAAGCCGCCCCGGAAACTCCGGAGGCGCCCACCGCAGCCTCTTCCGATCGCTCTGCCAAGGAGCGCCGGGGGGATGGACTGGGTGCGCTGTCGACGATGGTGTTGCCGGAGTTGCGTGCGCTGGCCAGCCAGGTAGGCGTCAAGGGCACCTCCGGAATGCGTAAGGGCGATTTGATCGCCGCCATTCGTGAGCATCAGGGCGCGCTGGGCGCGTCGAAGAACAACAATCAGAGCACCCAGGCCCAGCAGCCGCAGGCCTCCCCGGCCCCGGCCGAGGCCGCTCAGCAGGAATCGGCCCCCAAGGCCGAGTCGGCCCAGACTGCCCTTGAGCTGCCTGTCGAGGCCCCGAAGTCCACTCCGGACGCCGGCTCTGCCGAGGCGACCGAGGGTAAGGACGCCGAGAACAATGGCGCGCCCCGCGAGGGCCGCGGCGAGCGGCGTCGCAACCAGAACCAGAATGCCGACGGTGAGCGCAAGCAGCAGAACGGCAGCCGCGCGAATGCCGAGAGCTCCGAGAATTCGGGTCGCGATGGCGGCTCGGGTGGCCAGAACTCGGATAATCAGAACCAAGACAACAACCAGAACCAGGGCAACCGCGCCGATGACGGCGACGGCCGCGGCCGTCGTGGTCGTCGTACCCGTGAGCGCCGCCGCGGTCGCGACCGCACCACCAACGACGGTGGCGGCGGTGGCGGCGAGACCGAGCTGCGTGAGGACGATGTCGTCCAGCCCGTGGCCGGCATTCTCGATGTGCTCGACAACTACGCGTTCGTTCGGACGTCCGGATATCTGGCCGGGCCCAACGATGTGTATGTCTCGATGAACCTGGTGCGCAAGAACGGTCTGCGCCGTGGCGATGCCATCACCGGTGCGGTGCGGGTGCCCCGCGACCAGGATGCCGCGAACCAGAACCAGCGGCAGAAATTCAACCCGCTGGTACGCCTCGATTCCGTCAACGGTGGCCCGGTTGAGGACGCCAAGAAGCGCCCCGACTTCACCAAGCTGACCCCGCTGTACCCGAATCAGCGGCTGCGGCTGGAGACCACCACCGAGAAGTTGACGACCCGCATCATCGACCTGATCATGCCGATCGGCAAGGGACAGCGCGCGTTGATCGTGTCGCCGCCGAAGGCCGGTAAGACCACGATCATGCAGAACATCGCCAACGCGATCTCTGCGAACAACCCTGAATGTCATCTGATGGTGGTGCTCGTCGACGAACGGCCCGAAGAGGTCACCGACATGCAGCGCTCGGTCAAGGGTGAGGTCATCGCCTCGACCTTCGATCGCCCGCCGTCAGATCACACCCAGGCCGCCGAGCTTGCCATCGAGCGCGCCAAGCGCCTCGTGGAGCAGGGCAAGGACGTCGTGGTGCTGCTCGACTCCATCACCCGTCTGGGACGTGCGTACAACAATGCCTCACCCGCTTCGGGCCGCATCCTGTCCGGTGGTGTCGACTCGACCGCGCTCTACCCGCCCAAGCGATTCCTGGGCGCGGCACGCAACATCGAGCACGGCGGCTCGCTGACGATCATCGCCACGGCCATGGTCGAGACCGGATCCACCGGCGACACCGTGATCTTCGAAGAGTTCAAGGGCACCGGCAACGCCGAGCTCAAGCTCGACCGCAAGATCGCCGAGCGTCGGGTGTTCCCGGCCGTCGACGTCAACCCGTCGGGTACCCGTAAGGACGAGCTGCTGATGAGCGGCGACGAGTTCGCGATCGTGCACAAGCTGCGCCGCGTGCTCTCGGGCCTGGATTCACATCAGGCCATCGATCTACTGATGAGTCAGCTGCGCAAGACCAAGACCAACTACGAGTTCCTGCTCCAGGTCTCCAAGACCGCTCCGGGCGGGATGAACGCCGACGAACCGCAGTACAGCTAGCGCGTGGCGCGGTATCACCGGTAGGTATCGGTGATACCGCGCACTTTTCTCGCGAGGGGATCGGGCGCCGTCAACGGAATCCGGTTGGGCGTCGGCTAGCCGATCGACGCGAGCGGGATCCAGATGCCGAACAGCCAGAATCCCCAGGTCCGGAATCCGTCATCCCAGATTGGCTGGACCCGGTTTCCCCAGTAGTCGAAGGCACGGGGAGGCGGACCCCAGCGGTCGGGGAGTGGCCCACGCCATTCCGCGCGGGGCGGGGCGGCGGGGCCCAGCCCCAGGGCGGGCGCTGGTCGTAATGCCACGGGTTGTCACGCCATTCCCGACGATCGTCCCGCCACCTGCGGTCATCCCGCCAGTCCTGGTCGCGATCACGCCAGTTGTCGTTGCCGCGCCAGTTCCCGTTGCCGCGCCAGCCGTCGTGATCGCCCCAGTCATCGTCGTCACCGTGTGGACGATTCGGATGATCCTGGGTGTAACCGGGCTGGCCAGTGGGCTGTGCGTACGCCGGAACGGCGCCCAATCCCACCGTGCCCATCGTCAGTGCGCCAAAGATGACACCTTGGCTCACAAGACTTTTCAGATTCATGTGCGACTCCTGTCCGATTATCTCGGCGGTTCGCCCCGACTCAACCGAACGTATTGAGATCCAGCAGCGGCGTCGTGGTGCTTATGCCGCGGCTGCCGTTGGGGATATCGACAGGATGTCAATGCCCGTTACATGCCCGAGATCGGGCCTGTATCAAGGCTGCGGGATGGCCGGAATCTGAGGAATCGGCGGTGCCTGGGGAATGGGCGGTACCCCCGTTCCCTGAGGAATCGGTGGAGCCTGGGGAATGGGGGGCGGTGACGGAGGTGTGGGGTCGGCATTGGCCAGGCCGGGTGCACCTGCGAACACGGCTAAGCCCATTGCCGCCGCGGATGCGCTTGTGACGATCAATCTCTTGATGTTCATGCGTTGTCCCTTCCGAATCGGCGTTCCTGTACCAACGTACGCCGGTGGGAATAGTGGGCAGGTCGGCGCCGTTTAGGTTCTAAGTAACTGAGCTGGCATAATGGCCTCTCAGCCTTTTGAAGGGTTCCGGTTCACGCCCACAAAGCGACCCGGCGACCACAACACGCAGAGGAAAAGCAATGAAATCGGGTATCCACCCCACCTACGTCGAGACCAGCGTGGTCTGCGGCTGCGGTAACACCTTCAGCACCCGCAGCACCAAGGACAGCGGCCACATCGTGGTCGAGGTCTGCTCGCAGTGCCACCCCTTCTACACCGGCAAGCAGAAGATCCTGGACAGCGGCGGTCGCGTCGCCCGGTTCGAGGCCCGGTACGGCAAGCGCAAGGCCGCAGCCGACAAATAGCTTCCTTGCCGACGCCCGGATTTGCCTTTGTGCAGTCCGGGCGTCGGTTTTTTTGTATGACGACTGAGCGTATGAACATTGGGAGGAGGGCGCATGAGCGAAACGCCGCTGATCGAAGCAATGCTGGCCGAGCACGCTGAGTTGGAGAAGCGACTGGCCGACCCGGCGCTGCACGCGGATGCGGGCGCGGCGCGCAAGGCCGGCCGCCGGTTCGCGATGCTCTCGCCGATCGTCGCCACCCACCGCAAGCTGGTCGCTACTCGCGATGATCTGGCCACCGCCCGTGAGCTGTCGGCGGACGATCCCTCATTCGCCGATGAGGTGACCGAGTTGGAATCGTCGGTGGCCGAGCTGGAAACTCAGCTGTCGGACATGCTGGCGCCCCGTGACCCCCATGATGGTGACGACATCCTCCTCGAAGTGAAATCTGGTGAGGGAGGCGAGGAGTCGGCGCTGTTCGCTGCCGACCTGGCCCGCATGTACATCCGCTACGCCGAACGGCATGGCTGGAAGGTCACTGTTCTCGACGAGACCGAATCCGACCTCGGCGGGTACAAGGACGCCACCTTGGCCATTGCGAGCAAGGGGGACACCGCCGACGGCGTCTGGTCGCGGCTCAAGTTTGAAGGTGGGGTGCATCGCGTCCAGCGTGTTCCCGTCACCGAATCCCAAGGACGCGTGCATACTTCGGCAGCGGGTGTGTTGGTTTATCCCGAACCCGAAGAGGTGCAGGAAATCCAGATCGACGAGTCGGATCTTCGGATCGACGTCTACCGTTCCTCGGGCAAGGGCGGCCAGGGCGTGAACACCACCGACTCGGCGGTCCGCATCACTCATTTGTCCACCGGGATCGTGGTGACCTGCCAAAACGAGCGTTCGCAGCTGCAGAACAAGGCGCGCGCCATGCAGGTGCTGGCGGCGCGGCTGCAGGCTCTCGCCGAGGAGCAGGCGCAGGCCGACGCATCGGCCGGTCGTGCCAGCCAGATTCGCACCGTAGATCGCAGCGAACGGATCCGCACCTACAACTTCCCGGAGAACCGGATCACCGATCACCGCGTCGGGTTCAAGGCGCATAACCTGGATCAGGTGCTCGACGGTGACCTCGACGCACTGTTCGATGCGCTGGCCGTGGCCGATCGGAAGGCGCGCCTGCAGCAGGCGTGAGTTAGATGATCGGGTTGCGTCAGCTGATCGCCGAAGCGATCGAATCGCTTTCTCGAGCAGGAGTTTCCAGCCCTCAGGTAGACGCCGAAGAGCTCGCCTCACATCTGCTCGGCATCCCGCGATCGCGATTGCGTTTTGCCGAGTTCGCGCCGAGTTTTCCCGAGAGATACCGCGAACTGGTGGCCGCGCGGGCGCAGCGGATTCCGCTGCAGCACTTGACAGGTAGTGCTGCATTTGGCCCTATCGAGGTATTCGTGGGCCCCGGTGTGTTCATCCCGCGCCCGGAGACGGAGTCTCTGTATGCCTGGGCAACAGGGGAATTGGCGAATCACGCGACGATTATCGAGTTATGCGCCGGATCGGCGGCGCTCGCCGCCGCCTTGTCGCATGCCCGGCCGGCCGCTCGTATCCTCGCGATCGAGCTTGATGAGCAGGCATTGATCTACACGCGGCGCAACACCCAAGGAACTCCGGTCGAGGTGATCCAGGCCGATGCGACCTCGCCCGTGCTGCTGGCGGAGCTGGATGGAATGGTCGACCTGATCGTCGCCAACCCGCCCTATATCCCTGACGGCGCCGAACTGGAGCCCGAAGTGGCGCAGCACGATCCGCCATTGGCGTTGTTCGCCGGTGTCGATGGGCTGGCGATCATCGCGCCCATCGTGACGGCTGCCGGTCGTCTCCTCGCTCCGGGAGGCCGCATCGGTATTGAGCACGACGACACCAATGGTGATGGAACATGTGAGTTGTTCACGGCCAGTGGCCTATTCGATGAGGTTGTGCAGCGATACGACCTGGCGGGGCGGCCGCGCTTCGTTACCGCTCGCCGGAAATCCCCGACCCCATAGACTGGGTGCGTGACCGTCGTCTACGACTGCCAGGACGCTGCGACCCGCCAAGAGGGGATCGCAGCGGCGGTGAGCGCGCTCAAGGCGGGAGAACTGGTGGTCATGCCCACCGACACCGTCTATGGATTGGGTTGTGACGCATTCGATTCCAACGCGGTATCGGCACTGCTGGCCGCCAAGGGGCGGGGCCGGGACATGCCCGTCGGAGTGCTCGTCGGGTCATGGCACACCATCGACGGGCTGGTGTTCGCGGTTCCGTCGGCCGCCCGTGAACTCATCGAGGCATTCTGGCCGGGGCCGCTGAGCATCATCGTGAAGCACGCGCCGTCGCTGTCCTGGGATCTTGGAGATGCGCAGGGCAGCGTCATGCTACGGATGCCCCTGCATCCCGTGGCCATCGAGCTGCTGCGCGCTGTCGGTCCGATGGCGGTCTCCAGCGCCAACGTATCGGGGCAGCCCGCGGCGCTCACGGCCGCCGAGGCCCTCGATCAGTTGGACGACAAGGTTGCGGTGTACCTGGACGGTGGCACGGCCGAGCTCGGCGCGGCGTCGACCATCGTCGACCTCACCGGGCCGGTACCGCTGATCCTGAGGGAAGGGCCGATCACCCGGGAACAGATCGTCGATGTGATTGGCGGCGACATCGGGCCCGGCGAGTCGGCGGAACCCACAGGATCTTGAAGTACGGTCGGATGCGTGAGTGAGCTGCTGGCCCTCGCCGATCGCGGCGCGGGTGTCCCTCTGCGTGAGCTCGCCCTGGTTGGGCTGACGGCGGCCATCACGACGTTCTTCTGTACCGGTGGGGTGCGTATGTTCGCCACCCGAGTTGGTGCGGTTGCCTACCCGCGCGAGCGTGACGTGCACCTACAGCCGACCCCCCGGATGGGCGGCCTCGGCATGTACTTCGGTGTGTGCGCAGCGATCTTCCTGGCTTCGCAACTGCCCGCCCTGACAAGGGGTTTCGTCTACTCCTCGGGTATGCCCGCCGTCGTCGTCGCGGGCGGCATCATCATGGTCGTCGGGCTCATCGATGATAAATGGGGCCTGGACGCGCTGACCAAGTTCGCGGGCCAAGTCACGGCCGCGAGCGTCCTGGTCACCATGGGGGTGGCCTGGAGCATGATCTACATCCCCTTCGGCGGGGTGGGGACCATCGTGTTGGACCAGATGTCCTCCATCCTGGTCACGCTCGCGTTGACGGTGTCGATCGTCAACGCGATGAACTTCGTGGACGGCCTCGATGGGCTCGCCGCCGGCTTGGGGCTTATTACCGCAGCTGCCATCTGCATCTTCTCGATCGGCCTGCTGCGCAGCCACGGCGGTGACGTCCTGTACTACCCGCCCGCGGTGATCTCGGTGGTGCTCGCCGGGGCGTGCCTTGGTTTTCTTCCGCATAACTTCCACCGGGCGCGCATCTTCATGGGGGATTCGGGCTCGATGCTGATCGGCCTGATGCTGGCGGCCGCGTCGACGACGGCTGCGGGCCCCATCTCGCAGAGCTCGTACGGCGCCAAGGACATGTTCGTCCTCCTGTCGCCGTTCTTGTTGGTGATCGCGGTGTTGCTGGTGCCCGCACTGGACGCCCTGTTGGCGATCATCCGGCGGACCCGGGCGGGCCGGAGCCCCTTCAGTCCAGACAAGATGCACCTGCATCACCGGCTGCTGCAGATCGGGCACTCGCATCGCAAGGCCGTGCTGATCATCTACCTGTGGGTGGCGATCATCGCCTTCGGAGCCGCCAGCACCATCTTCTTCGAGCCCCGATATGCGGGAGCGGTGGTGGTTGGCGCCATCGGTATCGCCATCGTCGCAACGGTCGTTCCGCTGTTGCGTCGTGAAGAACTCGATCAGCTGTCGGGAGCCGAATCAGGGCCGAGTCCGGCCACCATTCCGGCGGAACCGTCGGTGTACGACGAAAAGTAGTAGGGGTGCATTAACCGTCTCTACCATGTGATACGGTTCTGCCATACCCGAAAACTCACGGGTGCCGGCCACACCGGAGCGGCGGAATTTTTGGAAAGTCTTTCTAGGCATTCCAGGTTCCGCCGGACCGATCAACTGACCGACAGGGAGCTGCCCATTGAGGTGAGTTCAGCGAGCCCTCAGACCTCCTATAAGGTCTTGAACCGACGAACGCAGTTTTTGTTCCGCCACCCCGACAAAGATGTGAGGTGACACTCCAGGTGACCGTGCCCCAGGCAAGCCCCGATGCCCCGCTGGTTCTTCCGGCATTGGCGTTTCGCCCGTTGCGTCTGGCGGTGTTGTGTGGCGTTCTCGGTGCTCTGGCTCTGCTGGCCTCCGCCCTGCTGGGGAATTGGGAGTTCGGCGTCTTCTTCGTTACTGGGCTTGGACTCGGATTGGTGAACGCTCTCCTCGTTCGCCAATCTGCGGAAGTGATTACCGCGCAAGACAATCCAAGCAAACAAAAGATGGCCATCAATTCCGCGGCGCGGTTGATGATCATCACCGTCCTCGCCCTGGTGATCGCATTCGTGTTCCGCCCCGCTGGTCTTGGGGTGTTCTTCGGAGTTGCGTTGTTCCAGGTGCTGCTGGTGTTGACCACCGCTGTGCCGGTGTGGAAAGGGATCCGTTCAGTGAGCAGTGAGCAGGGCGCAGCATGATTACGACATTCCAGGCTGAAGCCGCGATCGAGGTTGGCCATCACAAGCACTGGACGTGGCATGGAGATTTCTGGCCGTACCAGCTGACCTTCAACGTCGACACCATTGTCGCTACCGCCCTGGCTGCGGTGGTCGTGATCGCGCTGGCATTGTTCCTGCGCGCGAAGGTCACCTCGACCGGTGTGCCCAACGGCGTGCAGCTGTTTTTCGAGGCGGTCACCGTTCAGTTCCGCAACCAGGTTGAGGCCGCGATCGGCATGAAAATCGCGCCGTTCGTGCTGCCGCTGGCGGTCACCATCTTCGTCTTCATCCTCGTGTCCAACTGGATTTCGGTGCTGCCCGTGCAGTACACCGACGACACGGGTAAGACGGCCGAACTGCTCGCGCCGCCGGCCTCGGACATCAACTACGTGCTGGCGCTCGCGCTCTTCGTGTTCGTCTGCTACCACATCGCCGGCTTTGCGCGCCGCGGCCTGATCGGTCACCCGATCAAGCTGCTCAAGGGTCACACCTGGGTTACCGCATTCATCAACCCGATCGAGGAACTGGCCAAGCCCATCTCGCTGTCGCTGCGGCTCTTCGGCAACATGTTCGCCGGCGGCATCATGGTTGCGTTGATCGCCATGTTCCCGGCGTGGATCATGTGGGCGCCCAACGCCATCTGGAAATCGTTCGACCTGTTCGTCGGCCTGATCCAGGCCTTCATCTTCGCTCTGTTGACTGTCCTGTACTTCAGCCAGTCGATGGAACTGGACGACGAACACCACTAATTACATAGACCAAACTGAAAGACCCTGGTAGCACAGCTACCACTTAATAAGGAGGAAGAAAATGGCGGACCCCACAATTGTTGCTGGTGCCCTCATTGGCGGTGGGTTGATCATGGCTGGTGGCGCCATCGGTGCCGGTATCGGTGACGGTATCGCCGGTAACGCTCTGATCTCCGGTGTTGCCCGTCAGCCCGAGGCTCAGGGCCGGCTGTTCACCCCGTTCTTCATCACCGTCGGTCTGGTTGAGGCTGCATACTTCATCAACCTGGCCTTCATGGCGCTCTTCGTCTTCGCGACTCCCGGCGCCAGCTAATCGGCATGGGTGAATTGCACAGTGTCGCTAGTGCCGTCACGGCAGTAGCGGCGGAAGCAGCCGAAGAGGGTGGGAAGCAGAACAACTTCCTGATCCCCAACGGCACCTTCTTTGTCGTCTTGGCGATCTTCCTGATCGTCCTGGCGGTCATCGGAACCTTCGTGGTGCCGCCGGTCCAGCGTGTGCTCAAGGCGCGTGAGGATATGGCTACCAAGACGACCGAGGACAACCGGAACGCCGCTGAGCAATTCACCGCCGCCGAGGCTGACTACAAGAATGAGCTGGCCAAGGCGCGCGGTGCCGCAACTGCGGTGCGTGACGAGGCCAGGGCCGAGGGACGCGGAATTCTCGAGGACATGCGTCAGCGGGCCAACGCCGAAGCGACCGCCGTGAACGCGACGGCCGCCGAAGAGTTGGCCCGTCAGAGCGAGGCAACCTCCGGCGAGCTGGCGGCGAACGTCGACGGCTTGTCCCGGACCCTCGCCGAACGTGTTCTCGGCGTGAGCCTTTCGGAACCAGCGAGTGCAGGACGAGGCTAAGTACAGATGTCGACATTTATCGGACAGCTCATCGGTTTCGCTGTCATCGTGTTCCTGGTGGTCAAGTTCGTGGCGCCGCCGGTTCGCACATTGATGGCCAAGCAGCAGGACACGGTGCGTCAGCAGCTCGCCGATAGCAAGACTGCGGCGGACAAGCTGGTCGAGGCCGAGGGCGCGCATGCCAAGGCGATCGAAGATGCCAAGGCCGATGCCGCCGAGATCGCGGAGGAAGCCAAGGCTGATGCCGTCCAGATCGCCAAGCAGCTGCGTGAGCAGGCTGACGCTGAGGTCGCGCGGATCAAGGTGCATGGCCAGGAGCAGATCCTGCTGCAGCGCCAGCAGCTGATCCGTCAGCTTCGCGGTGACCTCGGTGCCGAATCCGTGAACCGCGCAGGCGATTTGGTGCGTTCACATGTCAGTGACCCCACGGCGCAGTCCGCCACCGTCGACCGGTTCCTCGATGAGCTGTCTCTGATGGCAGGCAGCGTCAACATCGAACGCCGACCGTTGGCGGCCGGGGGAGCGGGATTGCACGCCGCTAGCCGCGAATCACTCGCGGAGCAGGTGTCGGCCTTCCAGGCCAACGCGGTCTCGCTCGATAGCCTGACGCTCAATGCGCTGGCCGAGGATCTCACTGCGGTCGCCGAGCTCCTCATCAAGGAATTGGTGCTGCGCAAGCACCTGTCCGAGCCGGTCGATGCCAGCGAGCAGGCCGCCAAGGTCGCCCTGGTCGACTCCGTGCTCACGTCCAAGATCGGACGGCCGGCGCTCGAGGTCGTGCGTGCGGCCGTGACGGCCCGGTGGTCGGCTTCCAGTGACCTGATCACTGCGATCGAACACATCGCCCGCCTCGCGCTGCTGGAGCGGGCCGAGCGTGACGGCCAGATCGACGATGTCGAGGACCAGCTGTTCCGCGTCAGTCGCATCCTCGACGGCGAGCCGCAGTTGGGCACGCTGCTGAGCAACACCGCGGCGCCTGCCGCCGATCGCGTGACGCTGCTGAAGAACGTTCTGGCCGGCCGGTCCAACTTGATCGTGACCAGCCTACTGGCCCAGACCGTGCGCCTGCTGCGTGGCAAGCGTGCCGATGTCGCGGTACTTGAGGTCGCCGAGTTGGCAGTTGCCCGCCGCGACGAGTCCGTCGCACATGTGAAGGCAGCGGCTCCGGTCAGCGATGCGCAGATCACACGGCTGGCTCAGGTGCTCGGACAGATTTACGGACGCACCATTGCGGTGCAGCTGGATGTGGATCCCGACCTGCTGGGTGGTCTCGTCGTCAACATCGGTGACGAGGAAATCGACGGCAGCCTGTCCACCCGGCTCTCCGCGGCCGCCCTCCATCTGCCCAATTAACCCCATTAGACGCATCACCTAAAGACGAGCAGGAAGACGAAAAGCCATGACAGAGTTGACGATCTCCTCGGCCGATATCTCCGGCGCGATCGAGCAGTACGTCGCGACGTTCTCCGCCGACCCCACCCGCGAAGAAATCGGCATCGTCTCCGACACCGGTGACGGCATTGCCCACGTCGAGGGTCTGCCCTCGGTTATGACCCAGGAGCTGCTTGAGTTCCCGGGCGGCGTGCTGGGTGTGGCGCTGAACCTCGATGAGCGCAGCGTCGGCACCGTTATCCTCGGTGACTTCCACGGCATCGAAGAGGGCCAGCAGGTCAAGCGCACCGGCGAGGTGCTGTCGGTACCGGTGGGCGACGCGTTCCTCGGTCGCGTTATCAACCCGCTTGGTGAGCCGATTGACGGCCGCGGCGATATCGAGGCCGAGACGCGCCGTGCTCTCGAGCACCAGGCCGCCAGCGTGGTCGAGCGTCAAAGCGTTTCGGAGCCACTGCAGACCGGCATCAAGGCCATCGACTCGCAGACCCCGATCGGCCGCGGCCAGCGCCAGCTGATCATCGGTGACCGCAAGACCGGCAAGACCGCCGTCTGCGTCGACACCATCCTGAACCAGAAGCAGGCCTGGGAGACCGGTGACCCGGCCCAGCAGGTGCGCTGCATCTACGTCGCCATCGGTCAGAAGGGTTCGACCATCGCTGCGGTGCGCCGCACGCTGGATGAGGCCGGCGCGCTGGAGTACACCACCATCATCGCCGCCCCGGCCTCCGATGCCGCCGGCTTCAAGTGGCTTGCGCCCTACACCGGCTCGGCCCTCGGCCAGCACTGGATGTACCAGGGCAAGCACGTCCTCATCGTGTTCGATGACCTGACCAAGCAGGCCGAGGCCTACCGTGCCATCTCGCTGCTGCTGCGCCGCCCGCCGGGCCGTGAGGCGTACCCGGGTGACGTCTTCTACCTGCACTCGCGTCTGCTGGAGCGTTGCGCGAAGCTGTCCGATGCACTCGGTGCCGGCTCGCTGACGGGTCTGCCGATCATCGAGACCAAGGCCAACGACATCTCGGCCTACATCCCCACCAACGTCATCTCGATCACCGACGGACAGTGCTTCCTGCAGACCGACCTGTTCAACCAGGGTGTGCGCCCGGCCATCAACGTCGGTGTGTCGGTGTCGCGCGTGGGTGGTGCCGCACAGATCAAGGCCATGAAAGAGGTGGCCGGCTCGCTGCGTCTGGAGCTCTCGCAGTACCGCGAGTTGGAGGCCTTCGCGGCCTTCGCCTCCGACCTGGATGCCACCTCGAAGGCCCAGCTGGAGCGCGGTGCGCGCCTGGTGGAGCTGCTCAAGCAGTCGCAGAACTCGCCGTACCCGGTCGAGGAGCAGGTCGTGGCGATCTACCTCGGCACCGGTGGGCACCTCGACTCGGTGCCGGTTGGCGATGTCATTCGGTTCGAGCGGGAGTTCCTCGACCACGTGCGCGGCTCACACGCCGACATCCTGGCCGATATCAAGGAGACCAAGAAGTTCTCCGAGGACACCGAGACCAAGCTCACCGACGCGATCAACGCGTTCAAGAAGAGCTTCGCTGCCACTGACGGCAGCTCGGTGGAGGTCAAGGACGTCGCGGCTCAGGCTCTGGACGAGTCCGAGGTTGGCCAGGAGACCGTCCAGGTCCGCAAGCCGGCTCCGGCAAAAAAGTAGAGCAGTAGGACCTCCAGAAAATGGCTGCACAAATCCGAGAATTGCGCCGGCGGATCAAATCCGCCGGGTCGATCAAGAAGATCACCAAGGCGCAAGAGCTGATCGCGACATCGCGTATCTCCAAGGCGCAGGCTCGCGTCGTGGCGGCGCGCCCGTACGCGACCGAGATCACCAACGTGCTCACCGCGCTCGCCGACGACGCCGCACTGGATCATCCGTTGCTGGTGGAGCGGGCCGAACCGAAACGGGCCGGTGTGCTCATCGTGTCCTCGGACCGCGGTCTGTGCGGTGGCTACAACGCCAACGTGCTGCGTGTCGCCGAGGAGCTCTTCGCGCTGCTGCGTGAGCAGGGCAAGACCCCGGTGGTCTACGTGGTCGGCCGCAAGGCGCTGAACTTCTACAAGTTCCGCGGTCGCAAGGTGACCCAGTCCTGGACCGGGTTCTCCGAGCGACCCGAGTACGCGCACGCCCAGGAGATCGCGGGTGTGCTGGTGGATGCCTTCCTGTCGGGTGCCGATGACGACGGCGACGACCCGGGGGCCGACGGCATCCTGGGAGTGGACGAGCTGCACATCGTCTACACCGAGTTCAAGTCGATGCTGACGCAGGCCGCCGTGGCCAAGCGGATCGCGCCGATGGAGGTCGAATACATCGGCGAATCCACCGGACCGACCACCCAGTACTCGTTCGAGCCTGACGCCACAACGCTTTTCGCGTCGCTGCTGCCTCGTTACCTGGCCACCCGGGTGTACGCGGCACTGCTGGAGGCGGCAGCCTCGGAGTCGGCATCCCGCCGGCGCGCCATGAAGGCGGCCACGGATAACGCCGATGAGCTCATCAAGGGACTCACCCTGGAAGCCAACCGTGCTCGCCAGGCCCAGATCACCCAGGAAATCAGTGAAATCGTTGGCGGCGTTGACGCGCTTGCCTCGGCCGCCGCAAGCGAACATTAGGAAGAGACGAGTAGATGACCGCACCAACTGCTAACAAGACCGTCGGGCGAGTTGTTCGCGTTACCGGCCCGGTCGTTGACGTGGAGTTCCCACGCGGCGCCGTGCCGCCGCTCTTCTCCGCCCTCAATGCCGAGATCACCTATGAGTCGTTGGCCAAGACGCTGACTCTCGAGGTGGCACAGCACCTGGGCGACAACCTCGTGCGCACCGTGTCCATGCAGCCGACCGACGGCCTGGTGCGTGGCGTGGACGTCACCAACACCGGCAACACCATCGCGGTGCCCGTCGGTGACGGCGTCAAGGGCCACGTGTTCAACGCCTTGGGCAACTGCCTCGATGAGCCGGGCTACGGCAGCGACTTCGAGAAGTGGTCCATCCACCGCAAGCCCCCGGCCTTCGATCAGCTCGAGCCGCGTACCGAGATGCTGGAGACCGGCCTCAAGGTCGTCGACCTGCTGACCCCGTACGTGCGCGGTGGCAAGATCGCCCTGTTCGGCGGTGCCGGCGTGGGTAAGACCGTGTTGATCCAGGAGATGATCAACCGCATCGCCCGCAACTTCGGTGGTACCTCGGTATTCGCCGGCGTGGGTGAGCGCACCCGTGAGGGCAACGACCTGTGGGTCGAGCTCGCCGATGCCAACGTGCTCAAGGACACCGCCCTGGTGTTCGGCCAGATGGACGAGCCGCCCGGCACGCGTATGCGCGTCGCGCTCTCGGCGCTGACCATGGCGGAGTACTTCCGCGATGAGCAGGGCCAGGACGTGCTGCTGTTCATCGACAACATCTTCCGGTTCACCCAGGCCGGCTCGGAGGTGTCGACCCTGCTGGGCCGCATGCCTTCCGCGGTGGGTTACCAGCCGACGCTGGCCGACGAGATGGGTGAGCTGCAGGAGCGCATCACCTCGACCCGTGGTCGCTCGATCACCTCGATGCAGGCCGTGTACGTGCCCGCCGACGACTACACCGACCCGGCGCCGGCCACCACGTTCGCGCACCTGGATGCCACCACCGAGCTCTCGCGTGCGGTGTTCTCCAAGGGCATCTTCCCGGCCGTGGATCCGCTGGCCTCGTCGTCGACGATTCTGCTGCCGTCCGTGGTGGGCGAAGAGCACTACCGCGTCGCGCAGGAAGTCATCCGCGTCCTGCAGCGCTACCAGGACCTGCAGGACATCATCGCCATCCTCGGTATCGACGAGCTGTCCGAAGAGGACAAGCAGCTGGTAGGCCGCGCCCGTCGTATCGAGCGCTTCTTGAGCCAGAACATGATGGCGGCAGAGCAGTTCACCGGTCAGCCTGGTTCGACCGTGCCGCTGAAGGAGACCATCGAGGCGTTCGACAAGCTCACCAAGGGCGAGTTCGATCACCTGCCCGAGCAGGCGTTCTTCCTCATCGGTGGCCTGGACGACCTGGCGAAGAAGGCCGAAAGCCTCGGCGCCAAGCTGTAATTCGTCGCTAGCGATTTTGAAGGAGGTGCACTGAATGTCCGAGATTGACGTCGAGATTGTCGCTGTTGAGCGTGAGATCTGGTCGGGTAAGGCCACATTCGTCTTCACCCGCACGACCTCCGGCGAAATCGGCATCCTGCCGCACCACATTCCGTTGGTGGCGCAGCTGGTTGACGATGCGGCGGTGAAGATCGAGCGCGAGGGTAATGACGATCTTTGGTGGGCGGTCGATGGGGGATTCCTGTCGATCACCGATACCAAGGTGAGCATCCTGGTCGAGACCGCGCAGGCACGTGCGGATATCGACGAGTCCAAAGCCAAGACCGATTCCGGCTCTGAGGATCCACGAGTAGCCGCGCAAGGACGTGCGCGCCTACGTGCTCTCGGCCAGACGGTTTAGCACTACCCACACGGCCAACCCCTAAGGAAACACCGCTTTGAGCGTGACGGCGATGATCGAGATATCGGTCATCGCCGTCCTTGCTTTGGCGGTGACCGCGTTGAGCTTTCGTCTGCTCAAGTTGCGACATGGCGGTACCGCGGCTCTGCTGCGCGATATACCGGAGGCGGGGGAGGGGCGCTGGCGGCACGGGGTCATGCGGTACCGCGAAACTCAGGCGGAGTTCTATCGGCTCTCCAGTGTGCGGCTCTGGGCCGACCGCCGGCTGTCGCGGCGTGAACTTGAGATCATCGACCGGCGGATTCCGCGCGGCGACGAATACGACATCATGACCGCCGAGATTGTGGTGCTGCAGCTGCGCGACGGCGCACGCGTGTACGAAATGGCACTGGATCGTGGTGCATTGACCGCCTTCATGTCCTGGGTCGAGTCACGACCCTCGCGACGTGCGGAACGCCGCACCCGCTAGGCCGGTTGTGCCGGCCCGCCGGGCTTCCAGAGTGTGTCCTTACCGTCGTTGGCGACCCGCGACAGGATGAACAACAGATCCGAGAGCCGGTTCAGATACTTGGCGGTGAGCACGTTGGTGCTGTCGGGATAGGTATCGATGGCGGCCCACGCCGAACGTTCCGCCCGGCGCGCTACGGTCCGCGCCACGTGTAACAGCCCGGATAGTGCGGTACCGCCAGGCAGCACAAAGGAATTCAGCTTGGGCAGATCCGCGTTGTACTCGTCACACCAGCGCTCGAGACGGTCTATATAGGGCTGGGTGATCCGCAGTGGCGGGTACTCGGGATCGGATATCACGGGAGTCGACAGGTCCGCACCGGCATCGAACAGATCGTTCTGGATCTGTAGCAGCACTGCGCCGATCGGCCCGCTCGGGGTCCCGAGCACCACCGCGACACCGATGGCGGCATTGGCTTCATCGCAATCTGCGTACGCGGCGAGCCGTGGATCATTCTTCGGTACACGCGAGAAGTCACTCAGACCCGTGGTTCCGTCGTCTCCGGTCCGGGTGTAAATGCGGGTGAGATGCACGCCACTTGACGCTCCCCGTTCGCGCTGCGGGTGCTCGGCGCCTGCGGGTGCATCATCGTTTCCGTCGCCTCTTCGCCCGCGTGGCTCATCGGTCATGCGTCGAAACGTTACCCGGCTACGCTGTCGGGCGTGAGCGAGCATTTCTTGGTGACCGGCGGCGCCCGGCTTACCGGCAACGTGGCGGTAACCGGCGCCAAGAACAGTGTGCTCAAGCTGATGGCGGCCACTCTCCTTGCGGAGGGAACCAGCACCATCACCAACTGCCCGGACATCCTCGACGTGCCGCTGATGGCCGAGGTGCTGCGGGGATTGGGTGCAATAGTGGAGCTAGAAGGTGATGTTGTCAGGATCACCTCACCGGATGAACCCAAGTACGACGCCGACTTCGCGGCGGTACGGCAGTTCCGCGCCTCGGTATGTGTTCTGGGCCCCTTGGTCGGCCGGTGTCGACGGGCCAAGGTGGCGTTACCGGGCGGAGACGCCATCGGGTCACGCCCGCTGGACATGCATCAGGCGGGTCTACGCCAGCTCGGGGCGGAATGCACCATCGAGCATGGGTGTGTGGTCGCAGAGGCAAAAGCATTGCACGGAGCCGATATTCAGCTCGATTTTCCGTCAGTGGGTGCCACGGAGAACATCTTGATGGCGGCAGTACTTGCCGATGGCGTCACCACCATCCATAACGCCGCCCGCGAGCCGGATGTGGTGGACCTGTGCACCATGTTGGTGCAGATGGGTGCCCAGATAGACGGTGCCGGGACGTCGACATTGACGGTGATCGGCGTCCCCAAGCTTCATCCCACCGAGCATCGCGTTATCGGAGACCGAATCGTCGCTGCCACTTGGGGTCTCGCTGCCGCGATGACCCGCGGCGATGTCACTGTCACGGGAGTCGATCCGGAACACCTGCAACTGGTGCTGCACAAGCTGCATGATGCCGGCGCCACAGTTACTCAGAACGACAACGGATTTCGCGTCGTCCAGTACGAGCGTCCCAAAGCGATAAATGTGGCGACATTGCCGTTCCCTGGGTTCCCAACTGACCTGCAGCCCATGGCAATTGGGCTTGCAGCGATAGCGGACGGTACCTCCATGATCACCGAGAACGTCTTCGAGGCCCGATTCCGCTTCGTCGAGGAGATGATGCGGCTGGGGGCAGATGCCCGGACAGATGGGCACCACGCTGTGGTCCGGGGTATCCGTCAACTTTCCAGTGCGCCGGTGTGGTCATCGGATATCCGGGCAGGTGCAGGCCTGGTGCTGGCGGGTCTAGTGGCGGATGGCGTCACCGAGGTATATGATGTGTTTCATATCGACCGCGGTTACCCGTTGTTCGTGGAGAACCTCCAGAGCTTGGGTGCCGAAGTCGAGCGGGTCGGCTAGCGCTGACCACCCCCAGAACCCGAAGTTGACTCAAGTTCACTGGACTTGGTACAGTGGTCGGGTTGCCCTGAAAGAGCGAGGCCGGGACAAGGAAGCGATTCCGAAATTCCGGTCTTAGGTTTGGTGTGCAGTTGACCAGCCAAAACCCGGAGTTTGACTCAAGTTCACCGAACTTGATACGGTTCCCGGGCCGCTTCCAAAGGGCGAAAGCCGAAATAGAAGAAGAAATTCAGATATCTCGGCGATCGGATGGTGCGCAAGTGACCAGCCAAAACCGGGAATTTGACTCAAGTTCACCGAACTTGATACGGTTTCCAAGTCGCTCGGAAGAGCGAAAGTCGGAATTCAGGAAGAAATTCCAGAATGTCGGCGATCGGATGGTGCGCAAGTGACCAGCCAAAACCGGGAATTTGACTCAAGTTCACCGAACTTGATACGGTTTCCGAGCCGCCTGAAAGGGCGGAGGCAAGAATAAGGGAAGAAATTCCCGAATTCATAGCCACAACAAATAAATGTGTTGTTTGAGAACTCAATAGTGTGTCAGTGTTTATATAGACATTTTATGTCGATAACAATTCTTTTGACAGTTGTTTTGTCGGGATTAAATTTTTGTTTGGAGAGTTTGATCCTGGCTCAGGACGAACGCTGGCGGCGTGCTTAACACATGCAAGTCGAACGGAAAGGCCCTTCGGGGTACTCGAGTGGCGAACGGGTGAGTAACACGTGGGTGATCTGCCCCGCACTCTGGGATAAGCCTGGGAAACTGGGTCTAATACCGGATAGGACCACACACTTCATGGTGAGTGGTGCAAAGCTTTTGCGGTGTGGGATGAGCCCGCGGCCTATCAGCTTGTTGGTGAGGTAATGGCCCACCAAGGCGACGACGGGTAGCCGGCCTGAGAGGGTGACCGGCCACACTGGGACTGAGATACGGCCCAGACTCCTACGGGAGGCAGCAGTGGGGAATATTGCACAATGGGCGCAAGCCTGATGCAGCGACGCCGCGTGAGGGATGACGGCCTTCGGGTTGTAAACCTCTTTCAGTAGGGACGAAGCGAAAGTGACGGTACCTACAGAAGAAGGACCGGCCAACTACGTGCCAGCAGCCGCGGTAATACGTAGGGTCCGAGCGTTGTCCGGAATTACTGGGCGTAAAGAGCTCGTAGGTGGTTTGTCACGTTGTTCGTGAAAACCCACAGCTTAACTGTGGGCGTGCGGGCGATACGGGCAGACTAGAGTACTGCAGGGGAGACTGGAATTCCTGGTGTAGCGGTGGAATGCGCAGATATCAGGAGGAACACCGGTGGCGAAGGCGGGTCTCTGGGCAGTAACTGACGCTGAGGAGCGAAAGCGTGGGTAGCGAACAGGATTAGATACCCTGGTAGTCCACGCCGTAAACGGTGGGTACTAGGTGTGGGTTTCCTTCCTTGGGATCCGTGCCGTAGCTAACGCATTAAGTACCCCGCCTGGGGAGTACGGTCGCAAGACTAAAACTCAAAGGAATTGACGGGGGCCCGCACAAGCGGCGGAGCATGTGGATTAATTCGATGCAACGCGAAGAACCTTACCTGGGTTTGACATGCGCAGGACGTATCTAGAGATAGGTATTCCCTTGTGGCCTGCGTGCAGGTGGTGCATGGCTGTCGTCAGCTCGTGTCGTGAGATGTTGGGTTAAGTCCCGCAACGAGCGCAACCCTTGTCCTATGTTGCCAGCGGGTAATGCCGGGGACTCGTAGGAGACTGCCGGGGTCAACTCGGAGGAAGGTGGGGATGACGTCAAGTCATCATGCCCCTTATGTCCAGGGCTTCACACATGCTACAATGGCCAGTACAGAGGGCTGCGAAGCCGCAAGGTGGAGCGAATCCCTTAAAGCTGGTCTCAGTTCGGATTGGGGTCTGCAACTCGACCCCATGAAGTCGGAGTCGCTAGTAATCGCAGATCAGCAACGCTGCGGTGAATACGTTCCCGGGCCTTGTACACACCGCCCGTCACGTCATGAAAGTCGGTAACACCCGAAGCCAGTGGCCTAACCTTTTGGAGGGAGCTGTCGAAGGTGGGATCGGCGATTGGGACGAAGTCGTAACAAGGTAGCCGTACCGGAAGGTGCGGCTGGATCACCTCCTTTCTAAGGAGCACCATTTCCCAGTCGAATGAACTGGGAACATAAAGCGAGTATCTGTAGTGGATACATGCTTGGTGAATATGTTTTATAAATCCTGTCCACCCCGTGGATAGGTAGTCGGCAAAACGTCGAACTGTCATAAGAATTGAAACGCTGGCACACTGTTGGGTCCTGAGGCAACACATTGTGTTGTCACCCTGCTTGGTGGTGGGGTGTGGTCTTTGACTTATGGATAGTGGTTGCGAGCATCTAAACAAGCCTCGCTCGTTTACGAGTGAGGCTGGTTTTTGCAATTTATTAGCTAAGTTCTTAAGGGCGCATGGTGAATGCCTTGGCACTAGAAGCCGATGAAGGACGTAGGAGGCTGCGATAAGCCTCGGGGAGCTGCCAACCGAGCTTTGATCCGAGGATGTCCGAATGGGGAAACCCAGCACGAGTGATGTCGTGTTACCCACTGCTGAATATATAGGCTTTGGGAGGAAACGCGGGGAAGTGAAACATCTCAGTACCCGTAGGAAGAGAAAACAACCGTGATTCCGTGAGTAGTGGCGAGCGAAAGCGGAAGATGGCTAAACCGCATGCATGTGATACCTGGTAGGGGTTGTGTGTGCGGGGTTGTGGGAGTTGTACTTGCCGGTTCTACCAGGCCGGCGGACAGTAAAAAAGTGTCGTGATTAGCGGAAGTGGTCTGGGACGGCCCGCCGCAGACGGTGAGAGTCCGGTACGCGAAAATCCGACACCTGTCTCGTACTACATCCCGAGTAGCAGCGGGCTCGTGGAATCTGCTGTGAATCTGCCGGGACCACCCGGTAAGCCTAAATACTCTCTAGTGACCGATAGCGGATTAGTACCGTGAGGGAATGGTGAAAAGTACCCCGGGAGGGGAGTGAAATAGTACCTGAAACCATGTGCCTACAATCCGTCAGAGCCTCCTCGTGGGGTGATGGCGTGCCTTTTGAAGAATGAGCCTGCGAGTCAGGGACACGTCGCGAGGTTAACCCGTGAGGGGTAGCCGTAGCGAAAGCGAGTCTGAATAGGGCGCCCATAGTGGCGTGTTCTGGACCCGAAGCGGAGTGATCTACCCATGGCCAGGGTGAAGCGGCGGTAAGACGCCGTGGAGGCCCGAACCCACTTAGGTTGAAGACTGAGGGGATGAGTTGTGGGTAGGGGTGAAAGGCCAATCAAACTCCGTGATAGCTGGTTCTCCCCGAAATGCATTTAGGTGCAGCGTCGCGTGTTTCTTATTGGAGGTAGAGCTACTGGATGGCCGATGGGCCCTACTAGGTTACTGACGTCAGCCAAACTCCGAATGCCAATAAGTTAGAGCGCGGCAGTGAGACGGCGGGGGAGAAGCTCCGTACGTCGAGAGGGAAACAGCCCAGATCGCCGGCTAAGGCCCCTAAGCGTGTACTAAGTGGAAAAGGATGTGCAGTCGCAAAGACAACCAGGAGGTTGGCTTAGAAGCAGCCACCCTTGAAAGAGTGCGTAATAGCTCACTGGTCAAGTGATTGTGCGCCGACAATGTAGCGGGGCTCAAGTACACCGCCGAAGCCGCGGCATTCATGCAATACATTCCCTTCGGGGCAGTGGCATGGATGGGTAGGGGAGCGTCCTGCACCCAGCGAAGCTGCGAAGTAATTCAGCAGTGGAGGGTGCGGGAGTGAGAATGCAGGCATGAGTAGCGACAGGCAAGTGAGAAACTTGCCCGCCGAATGACCAAGGGTTCCTGGGCCAGGCTAGTCCTCCCAGGGTAAGTCGGGACCTAAGGCGAGGCCGACAGGCGTAGTCGATGGACAACGGGTTGATATTCCCGTACCCGTGTGTGCGCGCCCATGATGAATCATCGGTACTAACCACCCAAAAGGTTCTAGATCAATCTCTTCGGAGTGCGACATGAACCCGCTGCGTGGGACCTTCGGTGGTAGTAGTCAAGCGATGGGGTGACGCAGGAAGGTAGCTGTACCGGTTAGTGGTTATACCGGAGCAAGCCTGTAGGGCGACATCTAGGCAAATCCGGATGTCATAAGCCTGAGAGGTGACGCATAGCCGATTGAGGCGAATTCAGTGATCCTATGCTGCCAAGAAAAGCCTCTAGTGAGTTCACACACGGCCCGTACCCCAAACCAACACAGGTGGTCAGGTAGAGAATACTAAGGCGTACGAGATAACTATGGTTAAGGAACTCGGCAAAATACCCCCGTAACTTCGGGAGAAGGGGGACCTCGCTTGGTGACCGGACTTGCTCCGTGAGCTGAACGAGGTCGCAGAGACCAGTGAGAAGCGACTGTTTACTAAAAACACAGGTCCGTGCGAAGTCGCAAGACGATGTATACGGACTGACGCCTGCCCGGTGCTGGAAGGTTAAGAGGACCCGTTAACCCTTGGGTGAAGCGGAGAATTTAAGCCCCAGTAAACGGCGGTGGTAACTATAACCATCCTAAGGTAGCGAAATTCCTTGTCGGGTAAGTTCCGACCTGCACGAATGGCGTAACGACTTCTCAACTGTCTCAACCATAGACTCGGCGAAATTGCACTACGAGTAAAGATGCTCGTTACGCGCGGCAGGACGAAAAGACCCCGGGACCTTCACTATAGCTTGGTATTGGCGTTTGGTTCGGTTTGTGTAGGATAGGTGGGAGACTGTGAAGCAGGCACGCCAGTGTTTGTGGAGTCAACGTTGAAATACCACTCTGATCGTATTGAACCTCTAACCTCGGACCGTATATCCGGTCCAGGGACAGTGCCTGGTGGGTAGTTTAACTGGGGCGGTTGCCTCCTAAAATGTAACGGAGGCGCTCAAAGGTTCCCTCAACCTGGACGGCAATCAGGTGTTGAGTGCAAGTGCACAAGGGAGCTTGACTGCGAGACCTACAAGTCGAGCAGGGACGAAAGTCGGAACTAGTGATCCGGCACCTCTGAGTGGAAGGGGTGTCGCTCAACGGATAAAAGGTACCCCGGGGATAACAGGCTGATCTTCCCCAAGAGTCCATATCGACGGGATGGTTTGGCACCTCGATGTCGGCTCGTCGCATCCTGGGGCTGGAGCAGGTCCCAAGGGTTGGGCTGTTCGCCCATTAAAGCGGCACGCGAGCTGGGTTTAGAACGTCGTGAGACAGTTCGGTCTCTATCCGCCGCGCGCGTCAGAAACTTGAGGAAACCTGTCCCTAGTACGAGAGGACCGGGACGGACGAACCTCTGGTGTACCAGTTGTTCCACCAGGAGCACGGCTGGATAGCTACGTTCGGACAGGATAACCGCTGAAAGCATCTAAGCGGGAAACCTATTCCAAGACCAGGTTTCTTACCCTTTTAGAGGGATAAGGTCACCCACAGACTATGGGTTCAATAGGCCAGACCTGTAAGCGTAGTAATACGTTCAGGGAACTGGCACTAATCGACCGAAAACTTACTAATAAATCCGCAACCACTATTCGTCGTCATTTGACGACCACACTCCACCACCAGATAACTTGTGTGTTTATCACACGATAGAGTTACGGCGGCCACAGCGAGAGGGAAACGCCCGGTCCCATTCCGAACCCGGAAGCTAAGCCTCTCAGCGCCGATGGTACTGTTCTTAACACGGAACGGAAGAGTAGGACACCGCCGAACATAAATTGGAAATACCCCCCAGGAAACTGGGGGGTATTTTCATATTCTGACTGCTAGATTTTGAAACAGCATCGCGTAGAGATGGGAATCTAGTGCAGGCATTCAAGGGGCGCTTCAAGCTGAAGCCGACTGCCACCACCGTGGGTGCGGTTGTCCTCGTGCTGGTCATCTACGTCGGATTTCTTGTCATCTACCGGATGTTGGATCATCATTCGGGTCCTGTTTCGGCGGATCTCGATCTTTCCCGGGACAACGAGACTGTGGTGGTCATCGATCTCCAGGATCTGCGGACGGTGAATAACCGGTTGGATTCTGAGATTGTGGTGTTGCCCGCCAGAACCAGCCTTGATTCCTTTGGTCTGCTGAACGCGGACATGTCCGTCCGGTTGGTGTCATCGCTGGATTACGGCGAGCGGCATTTTCCGCGGGGCACGTTACCCGCAGCTACGGACGACACTCTGATCGCAACGGGCGATGCTCAGTCGTGGCCCTTCGATGAGTACTCCACCGAGAAGCTACGCGCAGAAGTCATGGTGGGCAACGGTGAAGGGCGACGTACCGTGCCCGCGCGCATCGAAGTGATCGGAAGCTTGGGCGGATGGCGCGTGTCGACGGAGACGTCGCAGGCTCCTGCAGGCAAGGGTGACCAGACCACAATTAGGTTGGTACGTGCCCGCGGCACGCTGGCATTCGATGTCGGTATCTGTCTTGTGCTGATCACGCTTCCGACGATGGCGCTGATTGTGGCGATTGAGACTGTCAGAGGGAGGAAGAAGTTCCACCCGCCGCTGACAACCTGGTTCGGAACGATGCTGTTCGCCATCGTCCCGTTGCGCAATATCCTGCCCGGAGCGCCACCACCAGGAGCCTGGATAGACCAAGCACTGGTGCTGTGGGTGCTCATCGCACTCGTTGTGGCGATGGTGCTTTACGTAGAAGCCTGGTGGAAGCAGTCCGACTAGATCGGGCAGCGTCAGACCACAGGTACGGCAAGCTCGGTGGGCTCGGTGCGGCCGCGCAGCGTGACGGTATCGCCCGAGCGCCAGTGCAGCGCCTCGCGATGGTGGGCCCGCAACACGGTGTCGAGCGAGGCCACCAAGCGTCCCGGCACTGTTTTGGAGAGCTCGCAGAGCCGGGCTGCTTCGTTGACCGGATCACCGATGACGGTGTATTCGAAGCGGTCGTGGGCCCCGACGTTTCCGGCCACCGCCTGCCCCGAGGCGACGCCGATGCCCGCTTGGCATTCGGGTACCTCGGTTCGTAGCCGGCGGGCGATGGCACGCGCGGCGGCGAGTGCCTGGCTCTCGGGACGGTCCTGCCGAACGGGCGCTCCGAATACCGCGAGGGTGGCATCGCCTTCGAACTTGTTGACCATGCCTTCGTATCTGTCGATCTCTTCGACGACGACGGTGAAGAATCGGTTCAGCAGTGCGACCACCTCGATGGCCGGCCGGGTGGCTGCCAGTTGGGTAGACCCGACGATATCGGCGAAAAGCACGGCGACGTGGCGTTCCTCGCCGCCGAGCGCGGGCTGTTGTAGTTCGGCTGCGGCGGCGACCTCGCGGCCGACATGCTTGCCGAAGAGATCGCGGACCCGCTCGCGTTCGCGTAGGCCTTCCGCCATGGTGTTGAAACCTGCCTGCAGCTCGCCCAGTTCGGTGCCGTCGTAGACGACCAGGTTGACGTCCAGGTCGTTTTGTTCGACACGCTTGAGCGCGGCCTGCACCTCTTTGACAGGGGCGGCAGTCATCCACGATGCGATCCAGATGAGGATCAGCCCGAATACCACCGGGAATGACGCCAGGATGATGACCGCCACAGCCAGCTGGTCGACCGTGAAGTTGCCGAAGATCAGCGCACCGACTCCGGTGAGCATGATGCCGACAGCGGGCACCCCGGATCCCAACACCCAGGCCAACATGGTGCGCACCATGATTCCCGAAGCGAGCCGCCGTCGGCGGTACCCCGCTTCGAGTGCTCGTGCGGCGACTGGGCGCATCGCGAACTCGGTGAACAGGTAGTTCGCCGCGCACACCACCACACCGCTGAACCCCACCGCGAAGAAGATCTTGGGGATGTAGAGCGGATCTTGCAGCCCGTAGAGCGTGGTGAACAAGGCGGTACCGCCTGCCCACAGAATCGCCTCGACGACCGTCAGTCGCCGAGGGACCGCAAACGCGTTGCGCTGGTCCTCCTTGGTCGGCTCCCGTTCGTCGATGGCCCACCGCACCACCTTGAAGATCCGGCGAGTACCCCACACGGCGCCGATGAGGACCGCGAGCGTCACGTACACCGGAACGACCACGAATTGGATCCACCAGGGCGCATCGAAGACGTTGGGATCGGGCACCGCGACGAGCACCAGCAGGATGACGACGGCGACGCCAATCAGGTTGGCGGCCACCACGAACACGGTCAGCATCAGCTGGATGCGGATGCGCTGGATGAGCGTGCTTTCGTCATAGCGGCCCAGCAGCCACGATCCGTACCCGTCGCCGGCCTCGAGTCGGCCGGTCTGCCCGGTGATCGTGGCCAGGGCACGGCCCACTCGCTGCGACACTGCGCGAATCGACTCGTTTGCCATAGTTGTCGCCAGCCTAACTCGCTATACAGTGGGCCGGTGCGTCTCGTCGTAGCTCAATGCACCGTCAACTATGTCGGTCGGCTTACCGCCCACCTTCCGTCCGCCAAGCGGCTCCTGCTGATCAAGGCTGATGGTTCGGTGAGTGTGCACGCCGATGATCGCGCCTACAAGCCGCTGAACTGGATGAGCCCGCCGTGCTGGCTCGTCGAGACGGAGGGTGAGGAGTCCGCGGAGACCGGAGCCTCGACCGTGTGGGTGGTGGAGAACAAGGCCGGTGAGCAGCTACGGATCACCATCGAGAACATCGAGCATGACTCGGCCCACGAGCTCGGGGTCGACCCCGGATTGGTCAAGGATGGGGTGGAGGCGCACCTGCAGGTGTTGCTCGCCGAGCACGTCGCGCTGCTGGGCGACGGCTACACCCTGGTGCGTCGCGAATACATGACTCCGATCGGGCCGGTGGACCTGCTGTGCCGTGATGCCAACGGTGCCACGGTCGCGGTGGAGATCAAGCGCCGCGGCGAGATCGATGGTGTCGAGCAGCTGACCCGCTATCTCGAATTGCTCAACCGAGACACCACGCTCGCGCCCGTGGCTGGCGTCTTCGCGGCCCAACAGATCAAGCCACAGGCTCGCACCCTTGCCGAAGATCGCGGGATCCGTTGTCTGACACTGGACTACGATGCCATGCGGGGAATGGACTCAGGCGAATTCCGTTTGTTCTGAAATCGCTCTGCGGCTCATAGAATCACCGCATGGGCCGCCGACATCCGCCGCGCCGCGACGCTAGCGGTCGTTCCGCTGCGTTGCCCCTCGGCGGGCATCAGGTGGAGCAAGGGACTGATGGTCTGGACTACCAGGTGCGCCGCATCTCCGCGGCGCGGGCCATCAAGGTTTACCGCTGTCCCGGATGCGATCACGAAATAGCGATCGGGGTAGCGCATCTGGTGGCGTGGCCGGTCTCAGAGGGGCACGACAGCGGAGCAGAAGACCGCCGGCACTGGCATACACCGTGCTGGAGCAACCGGGCGAACCGAAGCCCTACGCGGCGCTGGAGTTAGTGCGACTGCGTCGGCTGGACGAGCTCGATGAGTACGCCGCCGGTGTCCTTGGGATGCAGGAAATTGATACGTGAGTTCGCGGTGCCGATGCGCGGCTCGTCGTACAGGACCCGTACGCCCGCGGCGCGCAGCTGATCGGACAGCGCATCGATATCGGTGACCCGGTAGGCCAGCTGCTGCAGGCCCGCTCCCTTGGTGCTCAGGAACTTGGCGATCGGCGAGGACTCATTCAGCGGGGCCATCAGCTGGATCTGTGAGCTGCCGGGTTCTGCTCCGGGGAAAGACAGCATTGCCTCGCGAACACCCTGCCCCTCGTTGATCTCCTCGTGCACCAGGATCATGCCCAGGTGCTCGTGGTACCACTCGATCGCAACGTCCAGGTCAGGCACCGCGATACCTACGTGGTCGATCGCGGTCACGAGACCGGTCGATAGGATCGAGGGAACATCAAGAGGAGACGATGTCGTCATAACGCAACGGTAACGCGTTCCAGAAAACGGCGTCCACTCGAGCAGTATTAAGGAGACCTAATGAGCACGTCCGTGATTGTTGCTGGAGCGCGTACGCCCGTTGGCCGCTTCCAAGGATCGCTGAAGGACTTCTCGGGCGCTCAGCTGGGCGGTATCGCCATCAAAGGTGCACTGGAGAAGGCCAAGGTGGCGCCGTCCGCGGTCGACTACGTGATCATGGGCCAGGTTCTCACCGCTGGTGCGGGCCAGATTCCGGCACGTCAGGCGGCGGTCGCCGGTGGAATCGGTATGGACGTCCCGGCGCTCACCATCAACAAGGTGTGCCTTTCCGGTGTCGACGCCATTGCCCTGGCTGACCAGCTGATTCGGGCCGGTGAATTCGAGGTCGTCGTCGCCGGTGGGCAGGAATCCATGACCAATGCCCCGCATCTGCTGCCCAAGAGCCGGTTCGGTTTCAAATACGGCGACGTGACGCTCGTTGATCACATGGCCTTCGACGGTCTGCATGACGCCTTCACCGACCAGGCGATGGGAATACTCACCGAACAGCGCAATGCTTCCGACAAATTCACCCGCGAGGAGCAGGACGAGTTCTCGGCGCGTTCGCATCAGAATGCCGCCCGCGCGTGGAAGGACGGCGTCTTCGCTGACGAGGTCGTCGCGGTACAGATCCCGCAGCGCAAGGGCGATCCGATCGAGTTCACCGAGGACGAAGGCATCCGTGCGGATACCACCGCGGCGTCACTGGCGGGACTGCGTCCGGCGTTCAGCAAGGACGGCACCATCACCGCGGGGTCGTCCTCGCCGATCTCCGATGGCGCCTGCGCGGTGGTGGTGATGAGCAAGGAACGTGCGGAGCGCGAGGGGCTGGAGTGGATCGCCGAGATCGGTGCACATGGTGTCGTCGCCGGCCCAGATTCCAGCTTGCAGTTGCAGCCGGCCAACGCCATTCGGAAGGCCTGTGAGCGGGAAGGGATTTCCCCCGACCAGCTCGATCTGGTCGAGATCAATGAGGCCTTCGCACTGGTGGGCCTGGCCTCGATCAAGGACCTGGGTATCGATCCGGTCAAGGTCAATGTCAACGGCGGTGCGATCGCTATCGGTCACCCCATCGGGATGTCCGGTGCCCGGATCACGCTGCATCTGGCGCAGGAGCTCAAGCGCCGCGGCGGCGGTATCGGTGTGGCCGCACTGTGCGGCGGCGGCGGTCAGGGTGATGCCCTGATCGTGCGGGTGTGATTTACGACGTGCTGTAGTAGGTCCGATGATGTGTCGGGCACAATGAGGGCATGACACAGCTTTTCGACCTGCGCAGCACCGCCAGCAGGTTCCGCGCCATCGCATTGCTCGAGGCCGTCAGCTGGGCGGGTCTGCTCACCGGGATGTTCTTCAAGTACGTGCCGGATCCGGGTAATGAAATCGGCGTGAAGGTCTTCGGCTGGATCCATGGCGTCGTCTTCATCGCGTACTTGGTGGTGGGGTTCCTGGCGGGGCGTGAGTACCGCTGGAGCCCGCTCACCTGGTTGCTCGCACTGTTAGCTGGCGTTGCCCCATTGTGCAGTGTGATCTTTGTCATATGGGCTGATAAGGCGGGTAAGTTGCCCATCACGCGGGCGGCGCCGGCGGGTGACACAACGCCGTAGTGCGGAGGCCGCGAGCCGTGACAGACTGGAGAGCGTGACCCGACCACGTCCCGCGATGGCTGCGGCCATGTCCGGAGCTGTCGACCTCTCCGCTCTCAAGCAGCGCGCGCAGGAGTCCGCAGCACCCCGCGAGCCCTCGGCCGGGGGTGATTGGACCGTCGAGGTAACCGAGGCGAATCTCGAAGCCGAGGTGTTGGCGCAGTCCAACCGAGTCCCCGTCATCGTGCTTCTTGGATCGCCGCGTAGCGAGGCCTCGGCGGCGCTCGCCGCCACACTGGGCGACCTGGTCGCAGAGGACAGCGGCAAGTGGACCCTGGCGACGGTCAACGTCGATACCAGCCCGCAGATCGCGCAGGTCTTCGGCGTGCAGGCTGTGCCGACCGTGGTGGCAGTGGCAGCAGGGCGACCCATCACCAGCTTCGCGGGACCGCAGCCGGCCGATCAGCTGCGGCGTTGGCTCGATTCGATTCTCGACGCGGTCGCCGGCAAGCTGCCCGATGCCGCCGCGTCGGACGCTGAGGACGTCGACGAGTCGGAAAACGACCCAGACAACACAGATCCGGCACTCGCCGCAGCGCGTGATGCCTTGGACTCTGGAGATTTCGAGGCGGCCCGCACCGCCTATCAGGGCCTGCTGGACGATGGCGCCACCGGCCCGGTGGCAGCCGAGGCAACCGCGTCGGTGCGCCAGATCGAGTTCTTGATCCGTGCGACGAGTCAGCCGCAAGATGCGGTGTCCGTCGCCGATGCGACACCGGGCGATATCGAAGCGGTGTTGGCTGCCGCCGACGTGGAAGTGCTTTCGCAGCAGCCGGATTCGGCCTTCGATAGGCTGGTCGCGCTGGTTCGTGTGACAACCGATGATGATCGGGCCACGGTGCGCGCTCGTCTGCTCGAGCTGTTCGAGTTGTTTGATCCCGCCGATCCCGCGGTGGTCGCCGGGCGGCGCAAGCTCGCCAACGCCCTGTTCTAGTTCGGCGTTGTCGGGCTCTCGCAACTACGGGAAGCGCTTGGCGCAGGTCTGATCATTGCCCAGCACGCCTATCCGGTAGGCGTCGATACGGGAGAATCCGGCGGGTGCGGTCTGTCCCTTCACGTCGCTGGAAGCCCTACCGCTGGAAAGCAATTCAGAGACCGCCTCGTCCAAGTCACCGCCGGAGAGGATGACCGGCGCGCGGGGAGTCACGATGCCCCTGCCCGCGGCACGTGAGGTGAAGTATCCGGTCAGGCACGCAGTGCGCAGCCCGGTCATGATGCCTTCGGTCTCCAACCCCGCGGCCTTCTGTGCCGCCAGCGCGTACCGCGAGACGATCACACTGAACGCCGAATAGTCGCCGTTCACCTGCGCGGAGAACAGCGCCCGGTCCGTTGAGGGTGTGGCCATCTTCTGCAGAGCCTTCGGGTCCAACGCAATCGTGTTGTCCTTGGGGCAGAACGAAGCCGGAGCGGTGCCCGAACCGTCGGAGCATTTCCCCTCGCCGTATACCGCCTTGGGCGGGTTGTCCATGGGGAACACCTGCGAGGCGGCGGTAAGCACCGCATCGATGGTGTCGGGGTTTATGGGCCAGTTGTCGCCATTCGGACCCACGCCCAGGCCCTTCGGAAGCTCGCCGCGGCGTTTGAGGATCTCGCGAGCGTCGATGCGCTTGCAGGCCATGGGGCCGTCGGTGAACCCGAATTGGAAGGCCGAGACCCGCTCGAATGCCGAACCGTGGATGGCCCACTTCTTACTGGTGTCGTTGTCTCGGATGGCGATCATCGCGGCCATCACCTTGTTCAGCCCATCGGCGGTGTTCAGGGTGAAGCGTGGTGAATCTCCCTGAGTGACCCAACGCAGATAAGCACCGGAGAAACAGTCGGCTTGCTGCTCCTGATTGAGATCGAGGAGGTATTCGACCTGGTCCTTGCTCATCTTCGGATCGTCAATCGGGGTGATGAGCTGCGCATGGTATTGGATCGAGTGTCCGTACTCGTGAGCCATGACGGCGTTCATGGCCATATCGCCCATCTGCTTGCGCAGGTAGGGGAACAGCTGTCCGCGATCCCACGCGAACGAATTCTCCGGCGGACAGAACGCGGCATTGATGAATCCGTTCAGGTTGCCCCCGCAGAATTCAAGGTCGCGGCCGTCTTTACGTGAGTCAACGGAAATAAGCCGGGACACGGGCCGGAAGTTGGCGAACGAATCGCCGTAGAACTGCGTCCAGAAGTCCTCGATGTCCGCCAGGGACACCTTGACGTAATCGTCGACCTCCCCGTTGTCGGTGTTCTCGATCTTGCGCTTGGGGACCTGCACCCCGGGTTTCATGCCGGAGGGGCCATCGACCGCGGGCATGCCGGCCACGCGCAGCGGGTCGGCGTAGATGGATTGAGGTTGCCCACCGAGCGGACGGCCACAGGACGCAATCACCAGCACCAGCCCCACCAGCAGTGCCATCCAGCGTTTGGACATCGAGCCACCCCTCATACGCGAGTTTGCGTTTAGCGCATCCTAATGTCGTCTACAGATCCCCTGAGATGGGTTCCAGCCAGATGGCAGCGGCGGGTGGCAGTGCCAGCGTGGCCGAGGCCGGGCGGCCGTGCCATGGGTTCGCCGAGGCGATGACTTCGCCCAGATTTCCGACTCCGCTGCCGTGGTACTGCACCGCGTCGGTATTGATGACCTCACGCCAGCGGCCGGTCAGGGGCAACCCCACCCGATAGCTGCTGTGCTCTAGACCCGCGAAATTGAAGATGCATGCCAACACCGAACCGTCGTCGCCGAAGCGCAGGAAGCTCAGCACATTGTTGGCCGAATCGTTGGCATCGATCCACGAATACCCTTGGGGTGCAGTGTCTTGTGACCACAAGGCGCGGCGGCGTTGGTACGCGGAATTCAGATCGGCCGTCAGCGCCGCGATTCCCGATGAGTATCCGTCCTCGCCCAGTTGGAACCAGTCGACACCGCGCTCATCGGACCATTCGGCCCGCTGGCCGAACTCTTGCCCCATGAACAGCAGCTGCTTGCCGGGATGTGCCCACATGTAGGCCAGCAGACAGCGCAGTCCGGCGGCCTTGGCGTGGTCGTCACCAGGGATTCGGGTCCACAGCGTGCCCTTACCGTGCACCACCTCGTCGTGGCTGATGGGCAGCACGAAGTTCTCACTGAAGGCGTACAGCATCGAGAAGGTCATCTCATGGTGATGGAAACTGCGGTGAATGGGATCACGCCCGAGATAGCCCAGGGTGTCATGCATCCATCCCATGTTCCATTTCATGGAAAAACCAAGGCCGCCAAGGCTGGTCGCCCGGGTAACGCCGGGCCATGACGTGGATTCCTCGGCCACGGTGACGATTCCGGGATGCAGCTTGTGCACCGTGGCGTTCATCTCCTGCAGGAACTGCACCGCTTCCAGGTTTTCGCGGCCGCCGTGAATGTTGGGCGTCCATCCACCCGCGGGGCGTGAATAGTCGAGGTAGAGCATCGACGCGACGGCGTCCACGCGCAGCCCGTCGATATGGAATTGATCGAGCCAGAACAGGGCATTGGCGACCAGGAAGTTGCGTACCTCGGGGCGCCCGAAGTCGAAAACATATGTGCCCCAGTCCAACTGTTCGGCGCGATGCGGATCGGCGTGCTCGTACAGGGGCGTCCCGTCGAAACGCGCGAGCGCCCAGGCGTCCTTGGGAAAGTGCGCGGGCACCCAGTCGACGATGACGCCGATTCCGGCCTGGTGCAGGGCATCGACCAGGTAGCGAAAGTCGTCGGGCGTGCCGAGTCGCGAGGTGGGAGCGTAGTACGAGGTCACCTGGTAGCCCCAGGAACCACCGAAGGGATGTTCGGCCACGGGTAGCAGCTCAACGTGAGTGAAACCTTGAGCCACTATGTATTCGGTGAGTTCGCGGGCAAGTTGGCGGTAGGAGAGTCCGGGACGCCACGATGCCAGATGCACCTCGTAGGTGCTCATCGGCTCAAACACGGGATTGCGGGTGCTGCGCCTGGACATCCATTCGTCGTCCTCCCAGGAGTACGACGACGTGGTGGCCCGCGACGCGGTGGCCGGGGGCAACTCGGTGGCGAACGCGAACGGGTCGGCGCGATCGGTCACCGACCCGTCGGCGCCGTGCACGCGAAACTTGTACAGGGCGCCGAGCGTCATACCCGGCCAGAACAGTTCCCAGACTCCGGAGGACCCCAGGGTTCGCATGGGGGCGTCGTTGCCGTTCCACCCGTTGAAATCACCGATCACCGAGACTCCGCGCGCGTTGGGCGCCCACACCGCAAAGGAGATCCCGCTCACCTCGCCGTCCGTGGTGACGAATGAGCGTGGATGCGCGCCAAGGATTTCCCAGAGCCGCTCGTGGCGGCCCTCGTTGAACAGGTGCAGGTCTACTTCGCCGAGCGTGGGCAGGAATCGATACGCATCGGCGATGACAAACGAGGTGCCGTCATAGTCGACGTCGAGGCGGTAGTCGAGGAGGTTCAGGAAGGGCAACGCCACCACGAACAATCCCGACTCGACATGGGTCATCGGGTGCAGTTCCTCGCCCACCACCGCGGTGACCGCAGTTGCGCCAGGTTTGAACGCACGAATGACGGTGTGTCCCTTACCGTCGGGGTTCGGATGCTCGTGTGCGCCCAGGATCGAATGCGGGTTGTGATGGGTCCCCGCCACCAATCTGGCGATATCGGCGGCGTCTGGCTTCGCGAAGGTTGGGGGCGTCGTCATGGGCGGAACACCAGATGTGCGCGGGCCGGTTCACGAACCTGCGGCAGGTTGAGGATGTGGGCCACCTGCTGAGAAGAGGTGAGCGGGTCCAGTCGCACGTAGTTGGCCTGCCCCCAGCGGTACTGCTCACCAGTGAGTTCGTCACGCACCCAGAAGGTCTCGTGCCAGTCCAGCCCGAGGGCGGGTAGATCGAGCCAGATGGTGCCGTCCTCGGGGCCGAAGGGGTTCAGATTCACGATGACTAGGACGGCGTCGCCGGTTACCGGGTCGAACTTGGAATACGCCAGCAGGGCGTCGTTTTCGACGTGATGAAAGGTGATGTTGCGCAGCTGATGCAGGGCGGGATGCAGCCGGCGTATCTCGTTGAGGCGAGTAATGAACGGCTCCAATGATTCGCCGCGCGTGACGGCGCCCTTGTAGTCGCGGGGGCGCAGCTGGTACTTCTCCGAGTCCAGATATTCCTCGCTGCCCTCGCGCAGTGGAACATGTTCGTAGAGTTCGTATCCGGAGTACACACCCCAAGTGGGGCTCAAGGTGCCGGCCAGGACGGCGCGGATCGCGAACATCCCCGGTCCGCCGTGTTGGAGGCTGGCGTGCAAGATGTCCGGGGTGTTGACGAAGAGATTCGGACGCGCCACATCCGCCTGTGCGGCGATCTCTCTGCCGAAGTCGGCGATCTCGGATTTTGCGGTGCGCCAGGTGAAGTAGGTGTACGACTGGGTGAAGCCGAGCCGCGCCAGGCCGTAGAGCCGCGCCGGGCGGGTGAACGCCTCGGAGAGGAACAGGACATCGGGATCGGCTGCCTTGACCTCACCGATCAGCCACTGCCAGAAGTCGGGCGGCTTGGTGTGCGGATTGTCCACCCGGAATATTTTGACACCGTGGGCAATCCAGTGCTGCACCACGCGCAGCACCTCGGTGTACAGGCCCGCTGGATCGGTATCAAAGTTCAGGGGATAGATGTCCTGATACTTCTTCGGAGGGTTTTCCGCGTAGGCGATGGTGCCGTCGGGGAGCTCGGTGAACCACTCGGGATGCGCGCCCACCCAGGGATGGTCTGGCGCGCACTGCAACGCCAAGTCCAGCGCCACTTCCAGGCCCAGCTTGCGTGCGGTGGCCACGAATCGGTCGAAATCCTTGAGGGTTCCGAGCTCGGGGTGGATTGCGTCGTGGCCGCCCGCGGCGCTGCCGATGGCCCACGGTGAACCGACCTCACCAGGCTCGGCGACCGGATTGTTATTGCGGCCCTTGCGGTTTATCTCACCGATCGGATGAATGGGCGGTAGGTACACCACATCGAATCCCATGGCGGCGACCCGCGCCAGATCGGCGGCCGCCGTCGCCAGGGTGCCATGCATGGGTCGTCCATCCGGCCCCACTCCACCGGTGGAACGCGGGAACAGCTCGTACCAGGAGCCATACAGTGCACGGGGGCGATCGACCCAGACGCCGTACTGAGTTCCGCGAGTCAGCAGGTCGCGCAGCGGGAACTCGTCCAGAAGCGCCTGCACCTCATCGGAGAGCGCGTGTTGAAACCGTGCTCCCGGATCGTCCTGGGTGCGCAGCACTTCGGCCGAGTCCAGAAGGGGCTTGCGGCGCTTGCGCGGCACTCCGGTTGCCGCGCGCTCGAATAGTCGCGCGCCGATCTCCAGATCGTTGGCCAATTCGGCGGCACCCTGCCCGGCCTCCAGTTTGGCCCCGACGTTGTGACGCCAGGTCGCGATCGGGTCACCCCATCCGTCGACCCGAAAGGTCCATAGCCCCTCCTGGTCCGGGACGAAAGTAGCGTGGAAACGATCGAGTGCGCCGCCCGGCCGCATCTGGACATGCAGCGGTTTGATGCGCGTCGCGCTCGTGTCCTTGTCGCGGGGGGCCGAGATGCGGCGCAGCGGGCCCTCAGCGAGCTGCGGATAGCTGGGGCCCAGGCAGCGCACCACCAGGGTCGCGGCGACCGCCTCGTGACCTTCCCGCCATACGGTGGCGGCCACGGGCACGACCTCGCCCACGACGGCTTTGGCCGGATAGCGTCCTCCCGAGATCGCGGGGGCGACATCGTCGATGCCTATGCGTCCGGTCACCACGTCCACCGTAGTAGACGGCCTATCTCGCCGCCGGGCATGCGCTCAACCGAAATCTCAGTAAAGTTCTGAAGGGTGAAAGCCCTACGTCGATTCACGGTTCGTGCCCATCTTCCGGAGCGGCTCGCGGCGCTGGGCGAGTTATCGAACAACCTGCGCTGGTCATGGCATCAGCCCACCCGGGATCTCTTCGCCGATATCGACCACCAACTGTGGGACCAGACCAACCAGGATCCGGTCGCGGTGATGGGGTCGGTCCCGGCGCAACGGCTCGACGAGCTGGCGGCCGACGACGGATTTGTCGACAGGGTGGCTGCGCTGGCGGGTGATTTGCATGACTATCTGAACCGGCCGATGTGGTACCAACGCCAGCTGGAGCGCGCCAGCGACGACCGCGAAGAGACGGCCGAGAGCACCGTTCTGCCGACCGCCATCGCCTACTTCTCGATGGAGTTCGGCGTCTCTGAGGTGCTGCCGAACTACTCCGGCGGTCTGGGCATCCTGGCCGGCGATCACCTCAAGGCCGCCTCCGACCTGGGTTTGCCGCTCATCGCGGTGGGACTGCACTACCGTTCCGGCTACTTCCGGCAGTCGTTGACCGCCGACGGCTGGCAGACCGAGCAGTATCCGTTGATCGACCCGGCCGGTCTGCCGCTGCGGCTGCTGGCGCATGAGGATGGCACTCCCATCCTGATCACGGTGCCGATGCCACAGGACAGGCTGCTCTCCGCACGCATCTGGGTGGCTCAGGTGGGCCGGATTCCGTTGCTGCTCTTGGACTCAGATATCGCCGAGAACGATCGGGAGCTGCGTTATGTCACCGACCGGCTGTACGGCGGTGATCAGGATCACCGCATCAAGCAGGAGATTCTGGCCGGTATCGGCGGTGTGCGCGCCATCCGTGCGTACGTCGCCTCGGCCGGCGTGCCGGCTCCGGAGGTGTTCCACACCAACGAGGGTCATGCCGGGTTCCTGGGGCTGGAGCGCATTCGTGAGTACGTCGGGCAGCACGGGCTGGATGTCGAAACGGCCCTGACGGTGGTCCGGTCCAGCACCGTGTTCACCACGCACACACCGGTTCCCGCAGGCATCGACCGATTCCCCGTGGACTTGGTGCGTCGGTACTTCGGGGAATCCGGTGATTCCACGCTGCTGCCCGGGGTCCCGGTGGATCGCATCATCGCCCTGGGGGCAGAGGACGATCCGTCCACGTTCAACATGGCTCACATGGGACTGCGCTTGGCGCAGCGCGCCAACGGCGTATCGCTGCTGCACGGCCAGGTGAGCCGGTCGATGTTCAACGGATTGTGGCCGTCATTCGATGCCGCGGAGGTCCCGATCGGGTCGATCACCAATGGCGTGCACGCACCCACGTGGGCGGCGCCGCAGTGGTTGGAACTGGGGCAGCAGCTCGTCGGCGCCGAGGCGTTCAACGATGCCAGCGGATGGGACCGCATCCACGAGGTGGATCCTGGGCACATCTGGTGGATCCGGTCGCAGCTGCGAGAGCAGCTGATACAGGACGTGCGGCGGCGGATACGTGCGTCGTGGCTGCAGCGAGGGGCTGCCGAGGCCGAATTGGGGTGGGTGGATAGTGCCTTCGACCCCGGCGTGTTGACCATCGGCTTCGCGCGTCGCGTCCCGACATATAAGCGGCTCACCCTGATGCTGCGCAGCCCGGAACGGTTGCGTGAGCTGCTCCTCGACGAGAAGCAGCCGGTACAGCTCATCGTGGCGGGCAAGTCGCATCCCGCCGACGATGGCGGCAAGGGACTCATCCAGCAGATCGTCAAATTCGCCGACCAGGCCGATGTGCGACACCGGATCACCTTCCTACCCGATTACGACATGTCGATGGCCCGCTACCTGTACTTCGGCTGCGATGTGTGGCTGAACAATCCGCTGCGTCCGCTGGAAGCGTGTGGGACCTCCGGGATGAAGAGCGCGCTCAACGGCGGGCTCAACCTGTCCATCCGCGATGGCTGGTGGGACGAGTGGTACGACGGTGAAAACGGTTGGGAGATACCGACGGCCGACGGGGTCACCGACGACGCCCGACGCGACGACCTGGAGGCCGCGGCGCTCTACGAGCTGCTGGCGCAGAAGGTCGCGCCCAAGTTCTACGAACGAGACGAACACGGCACGCCGCAGCGCTGGGTAGAGATGGTCCGCCACACGCTCGAGAAATTGGGTCCAAAGGTGTTGGCATCCAGGATGGTTCGCGATTACACGGTGGGCTACTACGCGCCCGCGGCAAAATCACTGCGTGCCACCGTCGGTCCCGATGATTCGTTCACCCCGGCCAAGGAGCTGGCGCGCTATCGGGAACGGGTGCAGCAGGTGTGGCCCTCGTTGGTCATTACCGACGTCGACAGCTCGGGCCTGCCGGACACGCCGCTGCTGGGATCGCCGTTGACGCTCACCGCGTCGGTTCAGCTTTCCGGGTTGGCACCGTCGGAGGTTGCGGTGCAGGCGGTGATCGGTCGAGTTGACTTGGATGACAAGCTCTCTGATTCGGAGATTGTCCCGATGGCGCACACGGGTAGCCGGGATGGAGGGGTGGAGACGTTCTCTGCCACGACCACATTGCCGGTCTCCGGATCTGTGGGCTACACCGTGCGGGTGCTTCCGCACCATCCGCTGTTGGCCGGCGATAGCGAGCTGGGCCTGTCGGTATTGGCTGCGAGCGACCTGGAGCACTAGGAGCGATCAGCCGTAGCGCGTCAGGCAGCGGTCAGCCGATCCGGCCACCCCGTCACGGAAGGCATCGATCCGGGAGAAGCCGGCCGGGATGGTGATTCCGTTGACATCGCTGGCCACGATGCCGTTGGTCAGTAGCCCCGACACCGCCTCGTCAAGCTCACCGGCGGTGAGCACCATCGGGTTTGGTTCCCGGGCTGGCGTGCTGGGTTTGGCCATTGCCGCCGATGCAACACCCGTCAGGCAGGCGCTGCGCAGCGCGCTCTGGCCGTTGTCGAGCGGCAGGCCATGTTGGTTCTCGATCGCCAACGCATAACGGGAAATGACCACCGAGTAAGCGGTGAAGTCGCCGGTTATCCGCCCCTGATCGTGAGTCGGCCGGGCCAGATCGGTCAGGCGCGGCAGATCGAGAGCCACCGTGTTGGAGTCCGGGCAGTACACCGCAGCCGCGGATTGTCTGCGATATCCGGGCTCGTCGCATGCGGCCCCCGACACCGACAGTCGCGGCGGCGCTGCGTTTCCCGTGGGCGTGTACACGGCCCGGAGCACTGTCATCAGGGTGCGCAAGGTGTCGACGGTGACGGGCGTGTCTCCCGACTCGCCGGGCCGCAGGTTCTCCGGGAGCCCGCCGCGACGCTTGGCGATCTCGGCCATGTCGATCCGCGTGCATTCGGCTGCGCCGTCGACGAATCCGCGCTGGAACGCCGACACCCGCTCGAATGCGGATCCGTGCGCATCGAGGGCATCGCTTGCCTCCACGGGATCATCCCGGAAGGCGATGAGCGCCGCGATGACTGTGCTGAGACCATCGCCGGTACTCAGTGTGAAACGCGGCGAGCTGCCCTGCGCTACCCACCGCAGGTATGTTCCGGCCAGGCAATCAGCCATCTGCTCACCGACCAGGGTCTGTGTCCGAGGATCAACCATCTCCGACTGGTGCGCGACGGCATGCCCGTACTCGTGGGCCAGTGTCATGGGTACCGCCATGGGGCCGAACATCCGCACCAGCCTGGGCAATAGCGCGCCGCGGTCCCATCCGAGGCTGTTCTGTCTGATGCAGTACCCGGCATTGTCGAAGCCGATCGTCGGGTTGTTGCAGAAGTCCGTTACACCGGGGCTCTCGCTATTCCACGACATCAATGATTCCACCGGATGAAACGTGGCCCAGAAGGTCTTGGGATAGGCCTCCTGCCAGAAGTCCTCGATGTCGGCGACCGCGCTTACCGCAAGCCGGTCCATCTCGCCGCCGTCGGTGCCGCGGACCGCCCTGTCGGCCGGTTTGGGATTCGGGCGTAACCCGGACGGACCGTCGACGGCAGGGAGCCCGGCGACTTGGTAAGCATTGCCGAGCTGCGAAACCGGGTCGCCGTCAACGGTATTGGCACAGGCCGATAACACCAGGAGTAATGCGGCGCAGCAGGCCAGGATCCCCGTCGGGGTGCGGAACCACCTGACCGGACGCGACATGGCCATCTCTCTGTCGGAGCTATCCCCGTGTGCGGGAGCCCTCTCCAGCATAAGTCGCGTTGTGCTTGCTCATCAGCCGTTGCAGCGCCGCGGTCACCACCGACAAATCGTGCGTCGACCAGAACGGTGGCAGCGAAGCCCGTAGAAATCCGCCATAACCAGCCGTGGCCATCCGCGAATCGAGCACCGCGACAACGCCTCTGTCCTGCGCACTACGCAACAGTCGGCCGGTTCCCTGTGCCAGCAGCAGTGCCGCCTGGGTGCCCGCCACCGCCATGAACCCATTGCCGCCGCGCGCGCTGATCGCTCGTTGCCGCGCCGCCCGGAGCGGATCGTCAGGGCGGGGGAATGGGATGCGGTCGATGAGAACGAGCGACAACGAGGGGCCGGGTACGTCGACGCCCTGCCACAGCGACAGGGTGCCGAACAAGGAGGTTTCGGGCGCCGCGCTGAATTGTTCGACCAGAACCGATGTCGCGTCGTCACCCTGGCACAGCACCGGGGTGTCGAGCCTGGTGCGCATCTCTTCGGACGCCTCTTTGGCGGCGCGCATCGAGGAAAACAGTCCCAGCGTGCGTCCCCCTGCCGCGCGGATCAGAGTCTCGATCTCATCAAGTGTCGCTGCACCGACGCCGTCGCGTCCCGGGGCGGGAAGGTGTCGCGCGAGGTAAAGAATGGCGGACTTCTCATGCTGAAAGGGAGACCCGACGTCGATGCCATGCCAGGTGGTCTTGGCCTCGGTGCCAGAGTCTGTGCTGGCTTCACGTGCGGGCAGCCCCCAAGAGGCGGCCATGGTGTCGAACTTCCCCCCGAGTGCCAGGGTGGCGGACGTGAGGATGACGGTGCGTTGTCCGAACAGTCGGGTGCGCAGCAGCCCCGCGACCGACAGCGGGGCGACCCGCAGCACGGGGCGTACCGAGCCCCGGTTGTCCTCATGATCGAGCCAGACCACATTGTGGCGTGCCGTGATCTCCGGTTCGCCCCAGCACGCCAGTGCTAAGGAAGCGGCATCGACAATATCGCCCAGCGCGGCAACCGCTTCCGTACGCGCCGCGGCGGTGCCGGGGTCGGTGGACTGCCCGGTGGGGATCTCGGTGCGCGCCGCGGCCGCGGCGTCGCGCAGCGCGGTCAGATAGGTGACGGTTTCCTCATCCGCGCGGTCGATGGTGCCGGGCCTGCTGTCATGGATCAGTGAGGAGAACGTTGCCGAACTGGCCTCGAATCGGCTCGCCGTCTCGGGTGACACCAGTCGGCCGATACGCCGGATGGTGACGGTGAGTCCCACTGCCGAGAGTTCTTGGGTGGCAACGCTTGTTACCCGGTCAACGAGGTCGTGCGCCTCGTCGACGATCACCGCGTCATGCTCGGGCAGGATGTTTATGTCGGCGATGGCGTCGATGGCCAGCAGTGCGTGATTGGTGACCACCACATCGGACTGTCCCGCGTCGAGCCGGGCCAGCTCTGCAAAGCACTCGGTGCCGAACGGGCACCGAGTGGCGCCGAGGCATTCGCGTGCCGACACGCTGACCTGCGACCAGGAACGATCGGGCACGCCGGGCTTGAGCTCGTCGCGATCCCCGGTCTTGGTGGTATCCGCCCAGTCATTGAGCCGCTGTATATCGCGCCCTAGCGCGCTGGCCGCGAAGGGCTCGAACAGCGTGTCCGGAGCTTCCTGGTCGGAGGCGGCTCCGTTGTGCAATTTGTTGAGGCACAGGTAATTTCCCCGGCCCTTGAGGATTGCGAACGTCGGCTTGCGGGACAGCGAGGGTGTCAACGCTTCCGCTAATCGGGGCAGATCGCGATCCACGAGCTGACGTTGCAGCGCGATGGTCGCCGTTGAAACCACGACCGGGGATGACTCCTCGATGGCGTGGGCAAGGGCAGGCACCAGGTAGGCCAGGGACTTCCCGGTGCCGGTGCCGGCCTGGACCACCAGGTGTTCACCGCTGTGTAGGGAGTGCTCGACGGCGGTGGCCATCGTGAGCTGTCCGGTGCGTTCAGTTCCGCCGAGCGCTGTGACGGCGGTGGCGAGCAGACCCGTGGATATGGATGCGCCGCTCGATTTCTCCTTCAGCGGATCACCTCGACGCCGGCGTCCCGGAGCTCATCCAGGACACGATTCACCGATTCTTCCTCAATGCCAACGGAATACTCGGTGAGCACACGGACATGCAGCCCCTCACGAGCCGCGTCGCGGGCGGTGGCGGCCACGCAGTATTCGGTGGCGATGCCCACCACGTCGATGCTGTCCAGATCTCGGGTCCGCAGCCAGGATGCCAGTGCCGTGCCATCGGTGCCGACGCCCTCGAAGCCCGAATATGCGGCGGAATAGCTGCCTTTGGAGAACACCGCGTCGACGGGGCGCAGATCAAGGTCCGGATGGAAGTCGGCGCCGGGTGTGCCGACCCGGCAGTGTGGCGGCCAGCTTGTCGCGAAGTCTGGTGTCTCGGAGAAATGATCGCCGGGATCGATGTGAAAGTCGCGAGTCGCGACCACCGCGTCGTATGCGCCGGATGTCGTGAGGTTGTTGATCGTCCGGGCGAGCGCGGCACCACCGGGCACGGGCAACGAGCCTCCTTCGCAGAAGTCATTCTGCACGTCGACGACGATAAGTGCCCTGCCCATGGATCGACGGTACCCGGCCCGTGGTCAGTCGAAGATCGCCGACACCTGGCGGCCCATGCGTGAGATGTAGTCGATGAGCTCGTCGCGGCTGATGCCCAGATCTCCGCGCAGATAGTCGATGATGGCGCCCGAGGCCGCGCCGACGAGCGATACCGACAGAAATCGGCGGCGTCCGGGGTCGCCGACGTCCACCAGCGCCTTCTCTGCGAGTGAGGCGAACGCCATCGAACCCGCGAACCCGACGCTGCCGAGTGTCGGCTCGGTGAATGGGGCCAGCATCATGATGCGGCCGTATTCCGGATTGTCGACGGTCGCCCCGATGAAGGTCTCCACCGCGCGGGTTTCTAAATCCTCGCCATCGGCGGCGAATTCGGTGACGACACGCATCACGGATTCAAGGACGTCTTGATACACCGCGCGCACGAAGTCGTCTCGATCACCGAACTCCTCGTAGAAGTTGCGTTCCGAGACGCCGGAGGACCTACATACGGTGCGGATGGTCAGCGCCGGGCCGTCGACAGCGCCGAGCGCCGCGATGCCCGCGTCGAGCAGTGCGCGTCGACGCGTCGCCCGACGCTCCTCGGGAGTGGTTCCCGCCCATTGCCTTCTGGCTGCCATGTGTCCTCCGGGCAAGAATTATCCCACCAGCCGGGTGGTAATCGCAGGATCCCCGTGGGAAAGGCCCAACCCCTCCCACGGCAGGCTCAGTAATCCCGCGCGTACACGGCCCCTGGCGTCTTCGAGTGAGTCGGTGGTGATGGGCGTGCCGCCGCGCACCAGCGGTGCGGTGAGCGTCCGGTGTGGCTCGTTCAGTGTCGGCCGGCCGGCGGCCGCCTGGTACACCACTTCCTCGGTGATGGTGCCGGACGGCTTGGCGGTGCGCAGGGCGCATTTGTGGCCGCCGTGGGATTCCTTATGGCTGCTGCGTTTTGCCACCGGGATGCCGTCGATCTCGACGAGCTTGTAGACCATGCCTGCCGTCGGGAATCCCGAGCCGGTCACCACCGAGGTGCCCACTCCGTAGATGTCGACGGGCTCGGCGCGCAGTGCCGCGATGGAGTACTCGTCGAGGTCTCCGGAAACGACAATGCGGGTTCGGTGCGCACCCAGCGCGTCGAGTTGTGCTCGAACCTGCCGGGCCAGCATGCCCAGATCGCCGGAATCGATGCGTACCGCCCCGAGCTCGGGGCCCGCGACGGCGATCGCGTTCTCGACCCCGCTGGTGATGTCGTAGGTGTCCACCAGCAAGGTGGTGGACACCCCCAGCGCTTCCACCTGTGCACGAAACGCCTCGCGTTCGGCCTCGCTGGGGCTCATCCCGTCCTTGGCATGGAGCAGAGTGAATGCATGTGCGGCTGTACCGCGGGCGGGCACGCCGTAACGGCGCTGCGCCTCCAGATTGGACGTCGATTCGAACCCCGCGAGATAGGCCGCGCGGGCGCAGGCCACCGCGGCCAGCTCGTGCGTGCGCCGCGAACCCATCTCGATGAGCGGACGGCCTCCGGCCGCCGACGCCATTCGGGCTGCGGCAGAGGCGACGGCACTGTCATGGTTCAGGATCGACAGCGCCAGGGTTTCGAGGATGACGCATTCAGCGAAGGTTCCCCGCACGGTCAGTACCGGGGATCCCGGGAAGTAGAGCTCGCCCTCCGGGTAGCCGTCGATGTCACCACCGAATCGGTACGTGGCGAGGTACTGGAGTGCGTCCTTGTCCAAAAAATCGGACAAGGATTTCAATTCTTCGGGTCCGAATCGGAACTCGGCAAGCGCTTCGAGTAACCGGGCGGTACCGGCGACCACGCCGTACCGGCGGCCGTCCGGCAACCTTCTGGCGAACACTTCGAAGGTGGCTTGACGTCCCGCGGTGCCGTCGCGCAGTGCCGCGGCGAGCATGGTGAGCTCGTACTTGTCGGTGAGTAATGACGTGCCCTGGTGCGTCATGTGCGCCACGTTAGCGGGATACCTGGGTGCGTGACCGGCTCCGACAGGCTTCGGGGGACGGTGGAACTCCGAACGTCATGCTGACAGAGTTGGCGGTCCCGGTATTCTGGGGCCATGGGTGCGCCGGCGCGAGCCTTGCCAGGGACTACTGCGGAGAGGTCTGTCGAACATGTCGACCAGACTCAGTCGCCGTGGGTCACCATCGTCTGGGACGACCCGGTGAACCTGATGAACTATGTCGCCTATGTGTTCCAGCAGCTGTTCGGCTACAGCGAGAGCGAGGCCACCAACCTGATGCTGCAGGTTCACCATGAGGGTAAGGCTGTGGTGTCGTGCGGGGCTCGCGAGTCGATGGAGATCGATGTCAGCAAGCTGCACGCCGCCGGTCTGTGGGCCACTTTGCAGCAGGATCGCTGAGCCGCTGATCCGTGCGAAAATGGAAGCGCGTCAACGCGCCTGATGGGACTCGGCTGCGTTCGGAGATGGAGCCGCACGAGGCAGCACTCGTACAGTCGATGGTCACATCGATGTTGGCGATGCTGGACGAGCGCGAATCGTCGGCGCCCAGTGACGAATTGACGCAGCTGACCGGTATTCGTACGGGAAACTCCGAGGCCCCCACCGATGTCACTCTGGGTCGGCTGCTCCCGGACTTTCACCGTCCCGACCAGGACGGGACCAGCAGCATCGAGGCGGTCAGCGGACTCAACAGCGCGCTACGCAGCCTGTATGAGCCGGAGATCATCGACGCCAAACGCGAGGCGGGACAACGGTTATTGCGCACGCTTCCTCCTGAGGGGGGACGGTTCGAGCTGTCGGAGGACGACGCGCGCGCATGGCTGACCGCGCTGAATGACGTGCGATTGGCACTGGGTGCGATGCTCGGGATCGACAGAGACGGTCCGCAGGAGCTGCCCGCAGACGATCCGATGGCCGGGCATATGGACATTTATCACTGGCTGACCGTGATGCAGGAGTTGTTGGTGTTGGCGTTGATGGGGAAATCGGCGGTATGAGCCAGTTCTCTGGGGCGATCACCGACGTTCCGGGAATACTCGTGGGACACCATCAGCGGCTGGATGCCGATGCCGCTCTCGGATCGGGCTGGGCCACCGGCACCACCGTGGTGCTGGCGCCGCCGGGGACCACCGGAGCGGTCGATGTGCGCGGTGGGGCGCCGGGAACGCGTGAATCCGATCTGCTTGATCCGGCCAATACGGTCTCGATGGTTGACGCCATTGTGCTTTCCGGGGGAAGTGCCTACGGATTGGCCGCCGCCGACGGAGTGATGCGCTGGCTGGAGGAGCGCGGCAGGGGAGTGGCGTTGCACGGCGGCACCGTGCCCATCGTCCCCGGGGCGGTCATCTTCGATCTGCCGGTGGGGGCCTGGAAGAATCGGCCCGACGCTGAATTCGGATACCGCGCCGCAGAAGATGCCAACGATGCCCCGGATTGGGGAGCGGTGGGCGCTGGGGTCGGAGCCCGGGCGGGAACCCTCAAGGGAGGTGTCGGCTCCGCGAGTGCGAAGCTGGGCAATGGGATTGTGGTGGGAGCCGTGATTGTCGCCAACCCTGTTGGGCTGGTTATTAATCCGTCGACTGGGCTGCCCTGGGACCCTGCGTGTGCACCGGAGCTGGGCGCGCCCCCGGCCGGCCAGGTTGCAGCGCTGGCCGCGTTGCCCGACAAATCGGTGTCGTTGAACACGACGATCGGCGTGGTGGCGACCAACGCCCCGCTGACCAAGGCGCAATGCCGTCGGGTGGCGATCGCCGCCCATGACGGGTTGGCGCGGGCGATCAGGCCCGCGCACACTCCGATGGACGGGGACACGTTGTACGTGCTTGCGACCGGAACTGGCGAGGGCGATGCCGAGGCGACGATGAGCCGCTCGGGCGAAGAGCAGATAGCTCTGACCGCCTCGGTGGGGATCGCCGCCGCCGACTGTGTCGAGCGGGCCGTGGTGCGCGCGGTGCTGGGCGCTGCGACCGTTGCCGGAATACCCGCATATCGTGACGTGTTGCCAGGAGCGTTTTCGTAGTGTTCCGCCGCGGCGCCAGAGGGAAGGGAAGGACTGTTGGTACTTCGTATTCGTGCTGACCTGGTCGACGCCATGGTGAAGCATGCCCGCGCCGACCACCCCGATGAGGCCTGCGGCGTGCTGGCGGGCCCGGAGGGGTCCGATCGTCCCGAGCGGCATGTGGCCATGGTCAACGCCGAGCGGTCTCCGACTTTTTATCGCTTTGATTCCGGTGAGCAGCTTCGCGTTTGGCGCGGGATGGATGACGCCGACGAGGTTCCGGTGGTTGTCTATCACTCCCACACCGCGACCGAGGCCTACCCCAGCCGTACCGATATCAACTTGGCCGCGGAGCCTGATGCCCACTACGTCTTGGTGTCCACACGCGATCCGGAGCAGCATGAGCTGCGCAGTTACCGGATTGTCGACGGGGTGGTCACCGAAGAGGACATCACCATCGTCGAGCAGTACTAGAGAAAAGGAATGTCCACAGTGTCGATTGAAGTATCGATTCCCACTATCCTGCGTACGCACACCGGTGGCGAGAAGCGCGTCACCGCAACGGGTTCCACCTTGCAGGCGGTGATCGCGGATCTGGAGTCCAACTATTCCGGGATCTCCGACCGGCTCGTCGACGACGGTAAGTTGCACCGTTTCGTCAACATCTACGTCAACGACGAGGACGTGCGGTTCTCGGGTGGGCTGGACACTGTGATCGCCGAGGGCGATTCGGTCACCATCCTGCCCGCCGTGGCCGGTGGCTAGCGGCGCATGACCCGATACGACTCGCTGCTGCAGGCCCTCGGGAACACGCCGTTGGTCGGGTTGCAGAGGCTCTCCCCGGCCTGGGACGGCGATCCGCACGTGCGATTGTGGGCCAAGCTGGAGGACCGCAATCCGACCGGATCCATCAAGGATCGGCCCGCGCTGCGCATGATCGAACAAGCCGAGCAAGACGGGCTGCTGGAACCGGGAGCCACGATTCTCGAGCCCACCAGCGGCAATACCGGGATCTCGATGGCGATGGCCGCGCAGCTCAAGGGCTACAAGATGATCTGCGTGATGCCGGAGAACACATCCATCGAGCGGCGTCAGCTGCTTGAGCTCTACGGCGCTCGCATCATCTATTCCGCGGCCGAAGGCGGCTCCAACACCGCCGTCGCCACCGCCAAAGAACTTGCCGCGCAGAATCCTTCGTGGGTGATGCTGTACCAGTACGGAAACCCGGCAAATGCGGCCGCGCACTATCACGGCACCGGCCCGGAGATTCTGGCCGATCTGCCCGAGATCACTCACTTCGTCGCCGGGTTGGGTACCACCGGCACGCTGATGGGCACGGGACGGTTCCTGCGCGAAAAGGTGCCGGGGGTGCAGATTGTCGCCGCCGAGCCGCGGTACGGCGAGGGTGTCTACGCGCTGCGCAACATCGATGAGGGATTCGTGCCCGAGTTGTACGACCCCGAGGTGCTCACCACCCGCTTTTCGGTCGGGTCGTTCGACGCGGTGCGCCGGACCCGTGAGTTGGTTCAAGTCGAAGGCATCTTCGCGGGCATTTCGACGGGTGCGATTCTGCACGCGGCACTCGGCATGGCCGCCAAGGCGGCCAAGGCCGGCGAGCGGGCGGACATCGCTTTCGTGGTGGCCGATGCGGGTTGGAAGTATCTGTCGACCGGTGCGTACGCCGGTACCGTGGATGACGCAGAGGACGCACTGGAAGGGCAGTTGTGGGCATGACGGGATATCAGGGTGGCCCGGAGGGGTTCCATCCAGCTCGTCCCGAGCGGTCCGGACGTCCGCAGTGGGTCAACGGCGGAATCCTGGTGGTCTCCTTCGTCGCGCTGCTCTATGTCGTCGAGGGCATCGATTCGGTCACCGGGCACCGTCTCGACGAGAACGGCATTCGCCCCCTGGAGGCCGACGGGCTTGACGGCATCTTGTTCGCCCCACTGCTGCACGCCAACTGGGGGCATCTGGTTGCCAACACGGTGCCCGCGCTCGTGCTGGGTTTCCTAGCGGCGGCCGCCGGCCTCGGACGCTTCCTCCTGGCAACCGCGATCATCTGGGTTCTCGGCGGAATTGGCACGTGGCTCATCGGCAACCTCGGCTCGCCGTACGAGACCAACCACATCGGGGCGTCGGGCCTTATCTTCGGCTGGCTTACCTATGTGATCGTCAGGGGGTTCTTCAACCGGAGCGTGGGTCAGATCCTCATCGGCGTCGTCGTGATCGTTCTCTACGGCGGTGTGTTGTGGGGTGTGCTGCCCGGACAGTTCGGGGTGTCCTGGCAAGGGCACCTGAGTGGGGCCATCGCCGGTGTGCTCGCGGCCTATTGGCTCTCCGGTAGAGAACGCAAGGCGAAGGCCTCATCGCCACCGAAGCTGACGACGTGACGGGCTCGAGCGCACCCATCGGGATATTCGATTCCGGCGTCGGCGGATTGACCGTCGCGCGGGCCATCATCGATCAGCTGCCCGACGAGGACATCATCTACGTCGGCGACACCGGCAATGGGCCGTACGGTCCGCTGACCATTCCGGAGATCCGCAGGCACGCGCTCGCCATCGGTGACGACCTCGTCGGGCGTGGGGTGAAAGCCCTGGTGATCGCCTGTAATACCGCATCGGCGGCATGTCTGCGCGACGCCCGCGAGCGCTACGCTCCGGTGCCGGTTATCGAGGTGGTGCTGCCTGCCGTGCGGCGAGCCGTGCACACCACGCACAACAACAAGATCGGCGTCATCGGCACCGCGGCGACCATCGCGTCGGGCGCGTACCAGGACGCGTTCGCGGCCGCGCGTGACACCGAAATCACGGCCGTGGCGTGTCCGCGGTTCGTCGATTTCGTGGAGCGTGGCATCACCAGTGGACGGCAGGTACTACAGCTGGCGGAGGGCTATCTGGAGCCGCTGCAGCGGGCTCAGGTCGACACCGTGGTGCTGGGCTGTACGCACTATCCGTTGCTGTCCGGGCTGATCCAGCTCGCCATGGGCGAGGACGTCACGTTGGTGTCGAGTGCCGAGGAAACTGCCAAGGACCTGCTGCGGGTGCTTTCGGAGAGGGATCTGCTTCGACCACATCCGGATAACCCGAGTGCCTCGAGCCAGAACCGCATTTTCGAGGCAACCGGCGATCCCGATGCGTTCCGTACCCTGGCGGCCCGATTCCTCGGCCCGGCTGTGACGACAGTGCAAACTCGAGCTAGCGGTGTTACGGGTTACACCGAAATTGCAACACCTCTCTAACCCTCTGCCGAGACGCTTGCCAGGCGTGGCAAGCTAGGGGCTGTGCGAGTCACCGTGCTCGGCTGCTCAGGCAGTGTCACCGGACCGGATTCACCGGCGTCTGGTTACCTCTTGACGGCACCGGATGCGCCACCGTTGGTCATTGACTTCGGTGGCGGTGTCTTGGGCTCTCTGCAACGTTTCGCCGATCCCGGATCCGTGTCCGTACTGCTGTCGCACCTGCATGCCGACCACTGCCTCGACCTGCCCGGTCTGTTCGTGTGGCGCCGCTATCACCCGAATCCGCCCAAGGGCAAGGCGATCATGTACGGGCCCGCCGACACCCTGGTGCGCGTAGGCGCGGCCTCCGCCGAGATCGGGGGCGAGGTCGACGATTTCACCGACATCTTCGACTTGTATGCCTGGAGCGAGGGTGTGCCCGTCGAATTCGGGTCGCTCACCGTGACACCCACAAGGGTGGCGCACCCGCCGGAGTCCTACGGGCTGCGGATCGAGGATACGTCGGGCGCCGTCCTGGCCTACAGCGGAGACACCGGCATCTGCGATGCCGTGGTCGAGCTGGCTCGCGATGCCGACGTGTTCCTGTGCGAGGCGTCGTGGACGCATATGCCGGGGCACCGTCCGCCGGACCTTCACCTGTCGGGGACCGAAGCGGGTCAGATCGCGGCCCGAGCGGGTGTGAAGGAACTGCTGCTGACCCACATCCCACCGTGGACCTCGCGCGAGGATGTCATCGCGGAGGCCAAGTCGGCGTTCGACGGGCCGGTGCGGGCTGTGGTCGCCGGGGAGAGCATCGACCTGTAGCTCTGCCACTCACACTCGGCACTAAGGCGGAGACGATAAGGTCGAGGGCGTGTCCAGACGAGAAGACGGCAGACAAGACGACGAGTTGCGCCCGGTAACCATCACGCGGGGATTCACTGCCCACCCGGCGGGTTCGGTACTTATCGAGTTCGGCCAGACGCGGGTGATGTGCACCGCCAGCGCCACCGAGGGCGTTCCGCGCTGGCGCAAGGGCTCTGGACTTGGTTGGCTCACAGCCGAATACGCGATGTTGCCGGCCTCTACGCACACCCGCAGCGATCGTGAATCGGTCAAGGGGCGCGTGGGTGGTCGTACCCAGGAGATCAGTCGCTTGATCGGGCGGTCGCTGCGCGCGTGTATCGATTTGTCGGCATTGGGGGAGAACACCATTGCCATCGACTGCGATGTTTTGCAGGCCGACGGCGGAACCCGTACCGCGGCGATTACCGGCGCCTATGTGGCGCTGGCCGACGCGGTGACCTACCTGGCCGCGCATGGCAAGCTCGCCGATGAGGAGCCACTGTCCTGCGCGATCGCCGCGGTGAGCGTCGGCGTGGTGGACGGCCGGGTGCGAGTAGACCTTCCATACGAAGAGGATTCGCGCGCCGAGGTTGACATGAACGTGGTGGCCACCGATACCGGTACGTTGGTAGAGGTACAAGGCACCGGCGAGGGTGCCACCTTCCCGCGCACAACGCTGGACAAGCTGCTCGACGCAGCGGTGGGAGCTGCCGAGCAGCTGTTCGTTCTACAGAAAGAAGCACTGGCCTTGCCGTACCCGGGTGTACTGCCCGACGCGCCGCAGAAGAAGGCATTCGGTTCGAAGTAGGCGGGGGGCCATGAAAATACTTGTCGCAAGCCGTAACCCAAAAAAGCTCGCGGAATTACATCGGGTTCTCGAGTCTTCGGGGGTTACCGGGGTCGAGCTGGTTTCGCTTGCCGATGTGCCCGAATACGAGGAAGTGCCCGAAACGGGTGCCAGCTTTGAGGACAACGCGCTGATCAAAGCCCGTGAGGGCGCACGACAGACCGGATTGGCCTGCGTCGCCGATGATTCCGGGATTGCGGTGGACGCGCTGAACTGGATGCCCGGCGTGCTGTCCGCGCGCTGGAGTGGGCGGCACGGAGATGACGCGGCCAACACCGCGCTACTGCTCGCTCAGCTTTCCGAGGTTCCCGACGAGCGTCGCGGCGCGGCGTTCGTCTCAGCGTGTGCACTGGTGACTCCGGAGGGCGAAGAGGTTGTCGTGGAGGGGCGCTGGAAGGGCTCCGTCGCGCGGGAACCCGCGGGGCAGAACGGCTTCGGCTACGACCCGATCTTCGTACCGCGCGGAGGCCTGCGTACGGCAGCGGAAATGACGCCCGAAGAGAAGGACGCGGTGTCGCATCGCGGACGGGCTCTGGCGGCGTTGCTCCCGATGCTGCGCAACCTGGTGAACCTCGGCCGCACCGCGCCCTAGCCTCCCAGGGAGCAGTCCCCCGCGTGCGGGGGACTGCTCGCGAGGACTACGGCTGCAGGATGATCTTTCCGCGGGCGTGGCCCGTCTGGACGTACTCGTGGGCCTGGCGCGCTTCGGCCAACGGATAGGTGCGGTCGACGGTGACTTTCAGTTCGCCGTTGCCTGCCAGTCGAATCAGCTCGGCGCGTGAGGCGAGCCGTATCTCGGTGCCCGCGTCGGCACCCGGGGCGCCGCCCAGCGCCTTGAAGCCATCGCTTGCGGCACGGCCGAATCCGGCAATCGTCGCGATGCGGTCTTTGTCGGCAACGAGTGCCAGCGAGACGTCGGCGGCCTCGTCGGTGCCAACGAGGTCGAGGGCCGCGTCGACGGATCCGATCGCGCTGACACGGTCTTGCAGACCGGGACCGTACTCGACGGGAATCGCGCCGTAGCCGCGCAGCTGGTCGTGGCGGGCAGCGCTCGCGGTCGCGATCACTGTTGCGCCTCGGGCCTTCGCGAGCTGAGTGGCAAGTAATCCCACGCCGCCCGCGGCACCGTGAATCAGGACGGTGTCGCCCTCGGTGACGTTGGTGGCTTCCAGGAGGTGGACCGCGGTCTGGCCGGTGAGGAGGAACCCGGCGGCTTCGGGAAAGTTCAGATTGGCCGGCTTCTTGAACACATCGTCCGCTGAGGCGATGATCTGGCCGGCATAGCCGCCGATCTGCCCGGCGGCGATGACGTCATCGCCGGGTTTGAGCCCGTCGACACCCGGGCCGACAGCGGCGACGGTTCCGGAGACTTCCATACCGAGGCGCATCGGGAGATTGTCGGGGTCGGTACCGAAGGCTCCCGAGTACAACTTCCAGTCGATCGGATTGACGCCGGCGGCCTTGACGTCGACGAGCACTTCGCCCTCGCCGGGACTGTCGATCGGCACCTCGCGGAGTTCGAGGACATCGGGTGCGCCATATGCGGTGGCGACAACTGCGTGTGTGGTGGTCATACCGCTATCTAAGCCGCATCTTTATGTCAGTATTCCTGACATTGGAGATTTTCTTTCGGCTAGACGCCGAACTGTTCCTTGACCTGCTTGGTGCGGTAATGCTCGACGATGAAGCCGAGCAGCGGGATGGTGCCCGCGAGCAGAGTGCCGGCAGTGCGCGGCCATGGCCAGCGCACCTTGATGGCCAGATCGGTGGTGAAGATCAGGTAGACGAAGTAGATCCACCCGTGCACAATCCCGATCCAGCTCGGCGGATGCGGAACGTGCTCAATGTATTTGAGCCACATTTCCCAGCAGAGGGCGATCAGCCAGACACCGGTGGTCCACGCCAGAATGCGATAGCGCCACAGCGCGCCGCGGATCTTCGCAACGGAAGTGGTGACTACAGGCGCGTCAGGGGTGGCTTCGTGCTCGGTCACGGGGCGGGCTTCCTATCTTCTTCGGCCAGGGCGGCGAGGTAAGCGTTGTATTCAGTGAGTGTGCGGTCGGCGGGGTCCGGCTTCGCGGCGGCGGGACGGTCGGGCAGCAGCCCCTCGGGTATCTCGGTCACCCGGTCGATGGGCGGCGGGGGTGGACCCTCGTCCTCATACTGGACGAAACGCCGATAGGCCCAGATCACAAATGCCGCGAACAGCGGCCACTGCAGCGCATAGCCAAGGTTCTGCCCGTCACCGGTCACCGACTCGAAGCGCTGGAACTGCCAGTAGGCCAGGCCCAGGAACGCGAGCGCACTGACGCCGACCAGCACGATCAGTGCCGGTCTCCGACGCCGTGTAGTGGACACCTTCTGACGGTACCGCGTGAGGTGGATGCAAATGCCAACGCCCCTGGTCAGCGCTTCGGTCCGATGAACTCGTCGAGACGTGCGGTGGCCGCCTTGCGGTAGATGGATACGACGTACTCGGTCGATCTGGTCCAGGGGATGTCGAGATTGTCGAGTGCGGCGGTGAAGAGCCCGAGGATGTCCTCGGAGCGGTTGGTGAAGTGATAGCGGATGCTGGCGACCCCGCGGTCGTTGGCGATCACCCGACAGCCGTCACTGTGAATTAGGCCGCGAAGAAAGTCTTCGGTGGCCTGATCGACGAGATCTTGCTGCCACGGTTCCAGCGCGATTTTGCGACTGTGCTTGCGGCCGGGGCCGTGTTGAGGGAAGAGACACGGCCAGTGTTTGGAAGAGAGCGATACGTCGACACAGTTGCCGATGCGGTCAACGATCGACGCGTGCTGGCCGGCCATGAGTGCGTCGATTGCTTTCCGGCACTCGGCGATGATGTCGGGATATTTTGTGTCGCACGTGACTCTGAGGCGCCATGTTCGGGGGGAACGTGAGATGTAGCCGTCGCCGAGATACATGCCCAAGAGGTACGCGTACGGGCGGGCGAGGAGTGCACTGAAGTCATGCGTGGTGCATTCGTCTGAGCGTCGCACCTGCTGCGGTGAGCGGCGCCACTGACACACAGTGCGCCGCGGGACCCCCGTCTGCCGCGATATCGCACAGTCGTTGAGGCCGGCGTCGATCAGGTGCCGGACTGATTCGTACTGCTGATGCGACCGTGTCACTGCGCCTCCCCAACTGCATTCCAACTTATGGGCTGCCACCGACAACGTCGGGAACGATCTGACCTGTAGGATTGCGCTGCCATGCGGGCGTGATGAAATTGGCAGACATGCTGGCTTTAGGTGCCAGTGCTCGAAAGAGCGTGTGGGTTCGAGTCCCTCCGCCCGCACCAAGGGTCTCGTTGGGGGCCCGATGCAATCGCCGTCGGCGCCTAGACTTGAAATCGTGGTTCGCGCTGACGGTTTGCTTGATATTGACGATTGCCTGGATATCGACGGAAACGTCGCGTTGCCACCCGGCACCACACTGATATCCCTCATCGAACGGAACATCAGAAACGTTGGGGACACCGTCGCGTATCGCTATCTGGACTTCACCACGTCCGAGGACGGCGCCCGTATCGAGCTCACCTGGTCCCGGCTGGGGGTGCGCCTGAACGCGGTGGCTGCGACGCTGCAACGTCACATCGAACGCGGCGATCGGGTCGCCATCCTGGCTCCGCAGGGTTTGGACTACGTCGTCGGATTCTTCTCGGCGATCAAGGCCGGCGCCATCGCGGTGCCGCTCTTCGCCCCCGAGCTGCCCGGCCATGCCGAGCGTCTGGACACTGCGTTACGGGACTGCATGCCCACGGTCGTCCTCACCACGGCCGCGGTGCGCGAGGCCGTGCGGGAGTTCCTCGACGGCCTTACCGAGATCCCCACGGCGCGAATCCTGGTGATCGACGAGATCCCCGACGATGCGGGGGAGACCTTCGAGTACGTGCATCTCGTGGATGACGACGTCTCACATCTGCAGTACACCTCGGGTGCCACGCGTCCGCCGGTCGGAGTGGAGATCACCCATCGCGCCGTCGGCGTCAACCTGACGCAGATGATCCTGTCGATCGACCTGCTGGACCGAAATACGCACGGCTGCAGCTGGTTACCGCTGTACCACGATATGGGCCTGTCCATGATCGGCTTTCCGACCGTCTACGGTGGACACTCCACCCTCATGTCGCCGACGGCCTTCATCCGTCGTCCGCAACGCTGGATCAAGGCGCTTTCCGATGGCTGTACGGAAGGCCGCGTGATCACCGCCGCACCGAACTTTGCCTACGAGTACACCGCCCAACGTGGTGTACCCAAGGCCGGCGCGGACATCGACCTGGGCAACGTCGTGATGATCATCGGCTCCGAGCCGGTGCGTATCGACGCCATCCGTACGTTCGAAAAAGCCTTCGCGCCCTTTGGATTACCGGCGACCGCGTTCAAACCGTCCTACGGTATCGCCGAGGCAGTCCTGTTCATCTCGAACATCGCCCCGGACGCGGAACCCTCCGTCATCTATCTCGACCGCGAGCAGCTCGCCGAGGGCCGGGCGGTGCCAACCACCCCCGATGCACCCCATGCCACCATCCACGTGTCCTGTGGCCAACTTGCCCGCAGTCTCGCGGGTGTCATCGTCGACCCAGAGACCGGCAACGAGCTCCCGGACGGTCGCGTCGGCGAAATCTGGTTGCGGGGCAACAACGTTGGGCGTGGATACTGGGGGCGCCCCGAGGATACGGCGAGGGCATTCCACGCCCGGCTCGGCGAGACTTTGGCGAAAAGTCATGCCGATAAGGCCAATGCGGGCGGCGACTGGCTGCGCACCGGCGATTTGGGCTTCTACCTCGACGGTGAGTTGTACGTCACCGGTCGGATGGCCGATCACCTCACCGTGGATGGACGCGGCCACTACCCGCAGGACATCGAGGCCACCGTCGCCGACGCCTCGCCGATCGTCCGCCGCGGATACGTCACCGCGTTCACTGTCGATGACGGTCTGGTCATCGTCGCCGAGCGTGCGTCGCGCACCGCCAAGGCGGACCCGCAGGAAGCCATCGACGCGATCCGTGCGGCGGCCCGCACTCAGCACGGCCTGGAGCTCTCCGACGTGCGATTGCTCCCAGCGGGAGCCATCCCGCGGACCACCAGCGGAAAGCTGGCGCGATGGGCCTGTCGCCGCCAGTACGTGGACGGCACCCTAGGTGTTCACGGAGATCCCAGCTAACTCATTTGCCTCATTTGTCCCACGTCAGCGAGCCCATTCGCCACGCCCCCGTCGGCCCGGTAGGTTTTCCGGGCCAGCGGCTGTGACGGCTGCGTGGGCCGGGGAACAAGCGCCAGAGATGTGATGGAGGTGTGCGATGAATGACCTGACGATCGATGAGCTGTTCGCGCACAACGACGACGTGCAGAAATCCCGTGCGGTCAGGCTGCTGGCCGCCAAGAATCTGGCGCCCTACATCACGCTCATGGAGCGTCACCTGGACCGCAGCGCGAAGGTTTCCGAGCCGCAATTGGTGGCCAAGCTGGACCGGGACGTGGGCGCGGTCGGGCTGGGGGAACAGTCAGGACTTGCCCTCATCAAGAGCTGGGCCAGTGACGGTTGGTTGCACCGCACGTCGGATGGCGCTGGTCCCGACGCCGAGAACGTCTGCTCGCTGACCGAGGATGCCCGCAGCGCGCTGGCCTTCGTCCGCCGCCTGCGCCGCGCCGACAGTGTGGCCACCGGTGGATCCATCGCGGGTATCGCCGCGGGCCTCAAGCGGGTCGCTACTCAACTGGATGGCGACCCATCCCGCCTGCGCGCCGAGATCGAAGCCCAGATCGCCGAGCTGCAGACCCAGTTGCACGCCATCGATGACGGATACCGGCCCGAACCGGACATCGTCGATCTTGAGGACGAGACCCGAGCCATCGCCTACCAGATGGAACAGGTGATCACCGACATCGTCCGTTACGGCAGCATGCAGAACGAGATCACCGCCGGACTCATCGATGCCGCGGAGGACTCCGACTCCGGGTTCCGGGACCGCGCACGACGGATGTTTGCCGACTATGACGCCCTCTTCGACTCCCGTGAACGGGCCTCTTACGCCGCCTTCACGCGCACCATCCAAGATCCCGATCAGCGCGCCGCGCTGCGCGGCGATATCGCTTGTGTGGCTGAGAGATTGCCCGAGTTGGATCCGGGGCTGCGTGATGTCATGAAGAACTTCTTCAAGCTGGTGTCGCAGCAGGTCGCGGAGGTCTCCCGCATCGAACAGCGCTGCGCGCAGCGCATCCGGCGATTCTTCGCCGCCGGCACCACGGAGCAGGCGCGTGGCCGCGCGCGACAGCTCAACGACGCTCTGGCCGCCGGGCATGCGTTGCTCAAGGTATCCACCGCGGATTCGCTGATTGATGCCGAACTACCGATCGGCCGTTCGGCCGCGGCCGCCATCGGCGCTCTGTCGTTCACCATCAAGGACACCGCGCCGCCGGTGCTGGCGCAGGATGCTCCGTCTGGGCCGCTCGATTTGAGCGGGTTCTCGGCGCTGGCCACCCAGGTGGATATGGCCTCGCTGGCCGAAACCGTGAACAGTGCCGTCGCCAAGGGGCCAGTGTCATTGCCCGACATGATCTCTCACGTCGAAGCGCCATACCTGGGTGATGTCATCGTGTTGTGGTCGCTTGCCCTCAAACAGGACAGCGCCACGGACCGTGAATCGATAAGAGTGAAGTTCCGGTCCCTCGACGGGCAGGACCGGGTGATGGAGGTACCGCAGTTGATGTTCCGTGAACCAGTGCTGGCGAGTGTCGAGGAAGAAATATGAGCGCCGTGACCACAGGTTCCCCCTTGGGAAACATCAACTTCGATGATCTCCCCGGTGTCGAGCCCGACGCCTCGGCGCCAAGAATCGTCAAGGGCCCGCGGTTCGACGGTGACACCAGTGAGCTGCCGGACAAGGCGTGCTGGGCGCTGCAGAACCTGGTGGCTCGCCGTTATCTGAGCAAGGATGGCCAGCCCGAGCTGTGGGCCTCGATGATCGAGCACCGCAAGGTGCTGGCCGCGCGCCTGTCCGAGTTGGACCTACGGCTGCGGGTTTTCGACGATCTTGAGGTCGCGTACGCCGAGCCTGCTCCGCTGGACAATCCCAGCGCGTACGGCGCCCGGGTGTTGCGTCGGGAACCCCTGGGCACCTACGCGTCGATCGTTGCGCTGCACCTGGCAAAGATCGCGCGGACCGCGCACGACGAGCATGTCCTGGTGAGCCGCGACGATATCCACGAGCTCTTCGCCAACGTCAGCCACGACATCGACCGCGACGAAGCGATGCTGCGTGATCGTGTCGACGAGGCCATCAAGCGACTCTCCAAGGCCGAGATCCTGCAACGCACCCGCGATGACGAGCACAGCTACACCATCAGCCCCGTCATCAATGCGCTGATGTCCGCGCAGATGATCGAGGCGCTGCAACGTCAGTATGAGCAGCTGCAGCGCGGCGGTCCCGCCCCGGAAGACTCCACCGACGAAGAAGATGGCGATACCGATGACGATGAGTGACGACCTGAATGGCAGGCCGAGTGGCGCAGCCACCCAGCAGTTCTGGCTGTCCAGGCTGCAGGTCATCAACTGGGGTGTCTTCGATGGGTACCACAGCATTGAGTTCAGTCGCCGCGGCACGCTGATCACCGGCTCCTCCGGTAGCGGTAAATCCTCTCTGCTGGACGCGATCTCGCTGGCTTTTCTGTCGTCAAACCGCCGTAACTTCAATGCATCCAGTGACACCACCGCCGCGGGCTCCAATATGGGCAAGCGCACCGTCGACAAGTACGTGCGCGGTCTGTGGGGTGAACTGAAGAATCCGGGGGAGCGGCCCAAGCAGATGTTCCTGCGCGGCAAGGGCGGGGCGTGGTCGGCGATCGCTGTCACGTATGCGGGCACCGACGGCCGGGTAATCACCGGCCTGGTACTCAAATGGCTTGCTCCGGGCTCAGATTCGGACTCCTCGAGTCGCTACTACCTGATTGACGCGGACGCCGACATTCGAGACCTGTGCAACTCCTGGGCGAGTAGGGGATATTCGGCCGCGGTCTTCGAGGGTGCAGGCTGGCGGGGCCACAAGAGTGAGCGCTGGTATCTCGAACAGCTCTACGCCGCCGTCGGTATTCAGGGCTCGTCGGCGGCACAGCAGTTGCTGGGCAAGGCCAAGTCGCTCAAGAGCGTTGGTGGCCTGGAACAGTTTGTGCGTGAATACATGCTCGACGAGCCGGAGTCCATGGCCGCGATCTCCGAGGCGCTGGGCCAGATCACCCCGTTGGTCGACGCGCGGGCCGCGCTCGCGGTCGCGCAACGCCAGCGGCAGACCCTGGGCGACATCGAACAGATCCAGCAGACGTACGCCAGCGATGCCGCACAGCTGGCCACCGTCGACGTCGTGGACCACCACACCGTGCGTGACTATGTAGACCAGCAGCGGCTTGCCCTGGCAGGGCCGGAGATCGATCTGTTGGACACCGAGATCACCCGGCTTGGCGGTGAATGCGATGAAATCCAGTCGCGCCAGGACATTCTCACTGGTGAACGGGACAAGCTGCTGGGCCGGATCACCGCCGCCGACAGTAACCTGGCACCGCTCAAAAGCGAGCTGGCTCATGCCCGCGCCCGTGCCGAGGAGGTTTCCCGCCGGCGTACCGCCTACGACAGCGCGCTGGGGGACCTTGGGCACGACGAGGACGTCGAATCCGCTGAAGAATTCGAATCCATGCGGGTGGAGAGCCTGCGCGCGGTCACCCGGATCAACGCGGAGCTCGAAGCCGGCCATGACGCCTACGTGATGGCCGCCGGCGCGCTGTCGACGGCGCGTGATCAACTGCGGGCGGCTTCCACCGAGCTCAAGCGCGTCGAGCATCTGGGCACCCCGGTGCCTCCCGACGAGGACCGCATGCGTGGCGAAATCGCAGCGGCACTGGGCCTTACCGCCAAGGAATTGCCCTACGTCTGCGAACTGATGGATCTGCGTCCGGGCCAGGAGCGGTGGCGCAAGTCCGTGGAGAAGGTACTGCGATCCACCGGCCTGTGCCTGCTGGTACCCGACCAGCACCACCGGCAGGTGCTGCGATACGTCAACGAGCACCCGATGCGCGGCTACCTGCAGATGGAACGGGTGATCCCGTCGGGCTCGCCTCGACGCGCCGAACCCGGCACCCTCGCCGATTGCCTGCGCCTCACCAATCCGAATCACGAATGTGCCAGTGCCGCCATGAATCTGGTGTCCGGCGTGGGCGATTACGTGCTGGTGGACACCCCCGACGAGTTCAGTAAGCACCGCCGGGCCGTCACCGATCAGGGCCTGCGCAAGGATGGCGACCGGCGCGCGGTCAAGGATGACCGGCGCGAACTGCGTGCCTCGCAATACATCTATCAGGGCAATGCCGGTGACAAGCGGGCCGCGCTCTCCGATGACGTGGTCGAGGCGCAGCAGGCCGTCGGTGACGCCGAGAAGTTCATCGGCGAAATGGATACCAAGCGCGAGGAGCTGCGCTCGGAGGTGGTGCGATGGTCCAAACTGCATAGCCAGTACGAGTATTGGAGCCAGATCGACACGGATTCGGCCGAAGCCGCCGTGGCACGGCTGCAAGATCAATACGAGACGATGCTGGAGGCGAACCCCGACCTCACCGGTCTGCAGCAGCAGGCCGATTCGTATCTCGACGAGATCAAGAAGCTCTCCGAGCGTATCGGTGCGCTGAGAAGGCAAGAATCTGAACATGATTCGCGTCGCACCCGGCTTCTGGATCTGATGGACAACCTGAATCCGCGCGAGGTGGGTGGGCACACCCGATCCGGTATCGAAACGTATGTTCCTCAGCTCTCGTCAAGCCTGGACGTGCTGGAGCCGGACACCTACCGGCTGGAGCTGTGGCGTCAGATCGAGAAGGACCAGTCGGTGCTGCGCGAGAGCGTCACCCGCTCACGCAACGAGCTGAACCGGATTCTCAATGCCTACGACCGGGACTTCCCGGACTCGATTCCCAATGACAGTGAGAACTTCGACGAGAAGATCCACGACTACGTCGCCTTGAGCCGCCGAATCGACGAGCGTGACCTGCCCGCCGCCTACGAGCGGATGCTGCGGCTGATCACCGAGCAGGCACCCACCGCTGTCCTGCGGCTGCACCAGCTCGCGGAGGAGGAGGCGCACCGCATCACCGACCAGATCGACCGGGTGAATAGCGGTTTGGGTTCGGTGGAGTTCAACCGCGGGACGCGCTTGACCCTGCGTGCCGAGCCGAGGGCGCTCGAGGCGGTGGGCGAGCTGAACGAGCGCGCCCGGCGCATCTCCGGGCGCGCGGTGGCAGTTTCGATGGGAGACGAGAAGGCCATCCACGACCAGTACCAGGACATTCTGCAGTTGCGGAACCTGCTGGCGGCTGAGACTCCCGAGGCCCGACAGTGGACGCGCGACGCATTGGATGTACGCAACCGCTTCGTGTTGTACTGCGAGGAGCGTGATGCCACTACCGGCGAAGCGATCCGTACGTATAGCAACGCGGGTGCGAATTCTGGTGGGGAACAAGAGAAGCTGATGGCGTTCTGCCTCGCGGGTGCATTGAGCTTCAACCTGGCCAACCCCGAGACGGGGGATAACCGGCCGGTGTTCGCCCAGCTGATGCTCGACGAGGCGTTCTCGAAGTCCGACCCACAATTCGCGCAGCAGGCGCTTTCGGCCTTCCGTAAGTTCGGGTTCCAGCTGGTGATCGTTGCCACCGTGCAGAACACCACGACCATTCAGCCGTACATCGACAGCGTGGTCATGGTGTCCAAACCCGACGGCCCGGGTGTGCGGCCCGTGGCTTCCACACGCACCGTCCCCATCGGGGAGCTCGGCGACGTGCGTAAGGCAGTGGCCGCGCGCTAGCGACCCACGAACTCGGCGGCGGTGCGGGTCAGGAATGCCTGCACGCCCAGGGCGGCGTCCTCCGTGGTGAACAGCTCGCGGATGGTGGGTACCAGCTGCGCCTCGGCAGCGGCCTCACCCTCGGCCAGCGCCAACCGCGCGTTGCGCAATGTGGCTTGCACACCCAGCGGTGCCTGGCGCGCGATGGTTTGGGCGATGGCGATCGCCGTGTCGACATGCCCGCCGGCAGGCACGACCTCCTGCACGATCCCGATGCGATGCGCTTCCGCGGCGTCGAAGGGCTCCGCCGTCAGCATCCACCGCATAGCATTGCCCCAACCGGCAGTTCGCGGGAAGCGAATGGTGGCGCCACCGAACGGGTAGATACCACGGTTGATCTCGAGCTGTGCGAACGTCGCAGTCTCGTCCGCGATCACGATATCGGCGGCGAGCGCGAGCTCGATGCCCAGTGTGAGCACCTTGCCATGTACGGCGACGACAAGCGGCTTGGACAAGTGCGTACCGTCCACCTGCCACGGGTTGATTCCGTTCTCGGCGGTCAACGAGGCGCCGCTCTGAATCTCGGCGGCCACGCTGGCCAGGTCGAGTCCGGCGGTGAACATGGTCCCTTCTCCGTACAGGACGGCGGCCCGCAGCTCGTCATCCGCGTCGAATTCGCCGAATGCCCGCGACAGCTCCTGGAGCATCGACTTATCGAACGCGTTGCGCTTGGCTGGCCGGTTTAGGCCGATCACCAGGACATATCCGTCGCGCCGGATGCTCAGGGTTTCGTACTCAGACATTGACTTCTCCGTGTCAGTAGCGGATTATGTAGAGCAGCATACATAGCCCCATGTCCCTCGGGAAGGACGACAATTGAGCACCCCGCGTGAACGAATGGTGGCCTCGGCCGCCCTGCTGATTCGCGAGCGCGGTGCCCACGCGACGGCCATCTCCGATGTGCTCGAACACAGCGGCGCGCCGCGCGGCTCGGCGTATCACTACTTTCCGGGCGGGCGCACTCAGTTACTCGGCGAGGCAGTGGATCTGGCCGGGGACTACATCGCCGGAATGATCGACGCCACACCCTCAGGGGTGGAGGCTCTGGACACGCTTGTCGCGTTCTATCGGAAGCAATTGGTACGCAGCGACTTCCGAGCGGGATGTCCCGTGGTGGCAATTGCTGTCGAGGCGGGGGACCCGGAGAGCCCGGCCGGTAATCAGAAGCTCATCGAGCACTCAGCGGCCGTGTTCCAGCGTTGGATCGGCCTTATTGCGGACAAGCTGGCCCACGCCGGCGTCGCTCGCGTGCGCGCCGACGAGCTGGCGATGCTGATGACAACCTCCTTGGAGGGGGCCATCATCGTCGCGCGATCGATCCATGACATCACACCAATCGATGTGGTGCATAAGCAATTACGCACGCTGATCGAGGAGGCCCTGTCATGACCACCACCAATTGGCTGCCCACCGCCTGCATCCTGTGCGAGTGCAACTGCGGCATCGTTGTGCAGACCGAGGGACGAACACTCGCCAAGATTCGCGGCGACAAAGACCACCCGGCATCCCAGGGGTACACCTGCAACAAGGCGTTGCGCCTGGATCACTACCAGAACAATGCCAACCGGCTGACCTCGCCGATGCGCCGCCGCCCCGATGGCAGCTATGAGGAAATCGATTGGGATACGGCGATCGTGGAGATTGCCGAGGGCTTCAAGCACATCCGCGACACCTATGGCGGAGACAAGGTCTTCTACTACGGCGGCGGTGGTCAGGGGAATCACCTGGGCGGGGCCTACAGTGGCGCGTTTCTCAAGGCCATCGGGTCCAAGTACCGGTCCAACGCACTGGCACAGGAAAAGACGGGCGAGGCCTGGATCGACAAGAATCTCTATGGCGGGCATACCCGTGGTGAGTTCGAGCACGCCGAGGTGTCGGTCTTCGTCGGGAAGAACCCTTGGATGTCGCAGAGCTTCCCGCGGGCACGGGTGGTACTCAACGAGATCGCCAAAGATCCGCAGCGTTCGATGATCGTCATCGACCCGGTGATCACCGATACCGCCAAGATGGCCGACTTTCACCTGCGGGTGCGTCCCGGCTCCGACGCGTGGTGCCTTGCGGCGCTCGCCGCGGTGTTGGTACAGGAGAGCCTCTGTGATGAAGCATTTCTGGCCGAGCACGTCACCGGCACCCGGGAGGTTCGGGATGCACTGCGTGAGGTGCCGATCAGCGACTACGCGCAGCGCTGCGGTGTGGCGGAGGACCTCATCCGACGGGCCGCCCGCCGTGTTGCCGCTGCCGAGAGCGTGGCGGTCTTCGAAGACCTCGGGATTCAGCAGGCCCCCAACAGCACCCTGAGTTCCTACCTCAACAAGATGTTGTGGATCCTCACCGGAAACTTCGCCAAACGCGGTGGTCAGCATCTGCATTCGTGGATGGCGCCACTCATGGGTGGGTTCTTCGGCAAGACCCCGGTGACCGGAGCCCCGATCATTGGGGGCCTGGTGCCCTCCAATGTGATCCCCGAAGAGATCCTCACCGATCATCCCGACCGGTTCCGCGCGATGATCGTCGAGAGCAGTAATCCCGCACACTCCCTGGCGGATTCGGCGCGGTGCAAGGAGGCCTTCCAGGCTTTGGAACTCCTCGTGGTTGTCGATGTGGCGATGACGGAGACCGCCCGTCTCGCCCACTACGTCCTGCCGGCTGCCACCCAGTTCGAGAAGGTGGAGGCGACGTTCTTCAATCTGGAGTTCCCACACAACACTTTTCAGCTTCGACACCCACTGTTCGAACCCGAGCCCGGAACCTTACCCGAGCCTGAGATCTGGGCGCGATTGGTCCGAGCGCTGGGAGTGGTCGACGACGCGGAGCTGCAGCCGCTGCGCGAAGCCGCCGCACAGGGGCGGGATGCCTACCTGCAGGCCTTCTTCGCGGTGTTGGCTAATCCTGCACTCGGTCCGCTTGCCCCGTATGTCCTGTACGAAACCCTTGGCCCGACCCTGCCGAAGGGCCTGGAAGGTGCCGCCGCGCTGTGGGGCCTGGCGCAGAAGGCGATGATGACCTACCCGCAGGCGGTGGCGCGGGCCGGTCACCCGGATGGCAACGCGCTCTTCGACGCCATCTTGAACAGCCCCTCCGGAGTGACCTTCACGGTTCATGAGTACGAGGACGACTTCGCCCTCATCACGCATGCGGACCGCAAGATTGCCCTCGCGATCCCCGAAATGCTGGACGAAATAAGAGGATTGACTTCCCGCCCGGCACAGCTGACGACCCCCGAGTTTCCGATCGTGCTGTCGGCGGGAGAGCGGCGGGCGTACACCGCCAACGACATTCTGCGTAATCCGTCCTGGCGCAAACGGGACCAGCAGGGCGCGCTACGGATAAGCCCGGAGGACGCACAACAGCTCGGCATCGCCGACGGCGAGCGGGTCCGCATCGCAACCGCAGCCGGTAGTGCGGAGGCCACCGTGGAGATCAGCGACATGATGCAGGCCGGCCACGCCTCACTCCCGAATGGGTTCGGCCTCGACTACACCGATGAGTCCGGCGAAACGCACGTGCCGGGTGTGGCGCCGAACGCACTGACCTCGACTGCCTGGCGCGACGAATATGCGGGCACCCCATGGCATAAGCATGTTCCTGCCCGTATCGAGCCGCTGGCCGTCAGCGTCTAGCGTGCGCGGGTGAGGTACGTGCGCAGGGTCTCCTCGGACTCGGTCATGGCGCCGTACGTCCACTTGTTGTCATTCCTTGAGCACCGCCTCGAAGGCCACCCTGTCGCCCCGGAAGAGTGAACGCACCCTTTCGATGGGGCGCCCTTCGGTATCGAGCGTGCTCCGGTGCAGCAGCAGCATGGGCATGGCGGTCGAGGTATCCAGCAGCGATGCCTCGCGCGGCGAAGCGAGTACCGTTTCAATGCGCTCGACAGCACTGCCAAACTGAACCCCCAGTGCGCGGATCGCCTCGTACAACGAGGTGCCGGGATCGAACGTCTCACGTAGGGAGCCGAATCGGGACTTGGCTAGATAGGTGCTCTCCAGGCCGAGCTTGGCGCCGTCGGCCAGCAGGACGCGTTCCAGGTGCATCACCGTCGACCCATTTCGGATACCGAGGTACTGGCACATTTCGGCGTCGCCGGTGACGTCCTCCCAGGAGACCAATAGCCGCCCGGGGATTCGGCCCTGACTCTGCGCGCCTTCGGTGTACGAGCGTAACGACAATGGCTGCACCAGCTTCGGCGCCGACACCACCGTCCCTCGTCCGCGCCGCTCGATGCGCCCCTCCACGAGCAGCTCGTGCAGTGCCTGGCGGACGGTTTCTCGTGACACCTCGAACCGCTCCGCGAGATCGCGCTCGGGCGGAATCGAATCCCCCTCGTTCAGCGCGGAAAGTATGTGGTCCAACTCGGTGCGCACCAGGTAATGCTTGGGCAGTCGCACGTCAGCGGTCATGTTGAGCCACCACCCTTCGGGCCAGCGTCAGAACCTGCGGTATGGAAAGTGTCCTGGCCCCCAGAACTTTCGCACCGTCATCGAAGCGGCGCAGCCGCAGCGCATCCGGCCACCATGGATGGTCACTCCATTGTGCGTCCGCACCGGCTCCGCCCTGGTGGGCCAGCGAGATCACGGACGTGGGGGACAGCCGGGCGGCGTAGCCGGAATCCGTCAGGGCGAGGTATCGCTTGGCTGCCACATGCGAGCCCGCGAGCCACCCGACGCGTTTCCCGAGGCGAGGCGTGAGCCATGCGCGCGCGACGGTGTCATGCCGATGGTCGGCGACGGCCCCGAGTAGCGGGCTGTGTCCGATGTCGTGCAGAACGGAGGCGAGCACGAGCTCGTCGTCGGCGCGATCGACGTGAGCGAGGTATCCCGCTTGTAGGGCGTGGTCGAGCTCGTCGACTGTCTCCTCGTCCCACACCCCGTGTAGCGAGATCAGTACCGCTTCGAGTTCATCGACGGCGTCCACAGATGGAGCGTACGCCAAATTGGTCTATACCAATTGTTCACTCGGAGTTCGGCCGCACGTTATTGATTGGTCTAGACCAATGCGGGACGCTGGCGGCATGCGAGTGATAGTGATCGGCGGCGGAATCCTGGGGACGGCGCACGCATGGGCCGCCATCGAGCGTGGGCACGACGTGGTGCAGTTGGAACGCGAACCGGAGGCCCGTGGGGCGACCGTACGGAACTTCGGATTGGTGTGGGTTTCGGGCAGGTCGAGCCAGGAGCTGGAGGTCGCGCAACGATCCCGAGATCTATGGCAGGCGATCGCGAAATCGGTTCCGGGTATTGGTTTTCGGGCGATCGGCTCGTTCACCTTGCTGCGGACTCAGGAAGAGCTGGCAGTCGCCGAGGCGGTGATGGCGCGTCCTGATGCGCAGGAGCGAGGATTCAGCCTGCTTGAACCCGAGGCGGTACTGCGGCGCAACCCCGCGCTACGCGGCAAGTTTGTTGCCGGGTTGCACTGTGCGCGCGATGCAGCCGTCGAGTCACGGGTGGCCCTGCCTGCCCTGCGTCTGCACCTGAAGAAGACGGGCCGCTACACGTTCATGGCGGGCAGGGAAGCGCGTGCCATAGACACCTCGCCCGGAGTTTCGGTCCGTGCTGACGACGGAGAGGTGTACCACGGGGATGCGGTCGTGACGTGTGCTGGGGCGGCACACGGCGGCCTGACGCGAGAGCTGCTGGGCGACTTCCCGGTTCGCCGGGTGCGATTGCAGATGATGCAGACCGCGCCGCTCGGTGAGGAACTGACCACGGCCATCGCGGATGGGGACAGCCTGCGCTACTACCCGGCGTTCAACGGTGCGGCCCTCGACACCCTGAACGCCGTGCAGCTGCAGGAACCTACGGCCGCCGACCACAAGATGCAGCTGTTGTGCGTGCAACGACTGCATGGCGGGCTCACGCTCGGTGATACCCACGAGTACGCCGAACCGTTCCCCTTCGATGTCGATGAGGCGCCCTACCGACATCTGATCGGTACTGCAGAGGAACTGTTGGGCCGCAAGCTCCCGCCGGTGATACGGCGTTGGGCAGGGGTCTATTCGCAATGCACAGACCCCGACCGGATCGTCTACCGGAATCAGCCGGCGCCGGGAGTCTGGGTGGTGACCGGACCCGGTGGGCGCGGAATGACGCTCAGTCCTGCGATCGGCGCGGACACCGCCGACCTGATGAATCTCTAGTGCAGAACACCAACGAGGAAGGAAAAATGATGTCCGACATCCCCATTCGACTTGCGGTACTCGACATGGCAGGTACCACGGTCGCCGACGGCGGATTGGTGCTACAGGCATTCGAAACGGCCGCCACTACCGCCGGTATCGACGAGGCTGGTCCCGAGCGTGACCAGGCCCGCCAATACGTGATCGACACGATGGGACAATCCAAGATCGCCGTATTCCGCCACCTGCTCGGTGACGAGGACGGGGCGCAACGCGCGAACCAGGCATTTGAGGATGCCTACGATGCGTTGATCGGTGATGGCCACGCTCGGCCGATCGACGGTGCTGTGGAGGCCATCTCGAAGTTACGGGGAGCCGGCGTCAAGGTCGCACTCACCACGGGCTTCAGCGCCTCCACCAAGGAGAAGCTGCTTGCGGCGCTCGGGTGGGCCGATATCGCCGACTTGACGTTGGCGCCATCGGAGGCCGGGCGCGGAAGGCCGTATCCGGACCTGGTGTTGGCGTCCATACTTCGCCTGGAAATCGATGATGTTCGTGAGGTAGCCGTCCTCGGCGACACCGCGAGTGACGTGCTGGCAGGTCGCCGCGCGGGCGCGCAGATCGTGGCCGGAACGCTCACCGGTGCACATGACGCCGCCCAGCTCGGCACCGCGGAGCCCACCCACATCGTGCATTCGGTTACCGAGTTCACCGACATCGTCCTCCGTCGAGCCTGAAAGAACTTGGCATGAAACACTGTCCGCGGACGCGGATGCTTGTGCTGGCAACAGTGGTGATGCTCAGCGTTGTGGTGAGTGCGTGTGGCGGTACCGGTGGTGGCACCGGCCCGAACTCGGTCACCGTCTACAGCGCGGACGGGTTGGGCACGTGGTACAAGACCCGATTCGCGGAGTTCACCCAGAGCACTGGAATATCGGTGAATCTTGTGGAAGCCGGTTCTGCGGAGGTGGTTTCACGGGTGGCCAAGGAGAAGGCCAACCCGCAGGCCGACATACTGGTGACGCTGCCGCCGTTCATTCAAAAGGCGGCGGGCAGCGACCTGCTCGCCCCGGCCGGAATCGATGTCTCCGCGGTCGCCGACAACAACAAAGACAGGGACGGCCAGTATGTCGCGATTGTCGATAACTACCTGACATTCATCGCGAATCCCGCTGCGGTGCTCAAAGATGCGCGGTGGGATGACTTCCTGCAGCCTCGATTCAAGGGCAAGCTTCAGTATTCGACGCCGGGGCAGGCGGGAGATGGGACGGCAATGCTGGTCCTGCTGCAACACCTCATGGGAGACCAGGGCGCTTTCGATTACCTGGGCAGGCTGCAGCGCAACAACGTCGGACCATCCAGTTCCACCGGCAAGCTTCAGCCCAAGGTCAGCAATGCTGAGCTGTGGTTGGCCAATGGAGATGTTCAGATGAACCTCGCCTCAATTCGTGAAGACCGATCCAACTTCTCGGTGTTCATTCCCGCCACCAATGATGGTGTTCGTTCCACGGTCTCTCTGCCCTACGTTGCCGGAATCACCAAGGGTGCAACGCATGTGGAGAACGCAAGGAAGCTACTCGGCTTCTTGCTGTCCGCAGGTGTGCAGCAGACGGTTTCGCGCGACGCACTGGGCATGCCCGTACGTGCCGACGTGAAACCCGAAGTAGGTCCGAACACTCCGGCGAGAGTTCTCGATGGAGTGAATATCTGGCATCCGGACTGGAACCAGGTGCTCGACACCCTCGATGCGTCATTGATCGCCTACCAGAAAGCAACCGGGAGCTGACATGGACAGCAGTGCGGAATCCCCCTCACCCAAGACGCTCGTCGGCGACGTTCTCGCCGGTACTTCCACCGAACCCGCCCAGCGTTCTGGCCCCACCGCGGACGCACCGGCCATTGTCTTCGACCACGTGACTGTGGCGTACGGACGCGGCAAGAAGAAGTCGGAAGCGCTACGAAACTTCAACCTGCGTATCGCCCGTGGTGAGACGGTGGCGCTCCTGGGACCCAGCGGATCGGGAAAGTCCACCGCACTCAAGGCACTTGCCGGTTTCGTGCGACCAACCTTCGGAACAGTTCGGTTGGATGGCCGAGACGTCACAGACCTGCCGCCGGCGAAACGGGGAATCGGAGTGGTCGTGCAGTCCTACGCACTCTTCCCTCATATGAGGGTGCGCGACAACGTGGCCTTCGGACTGCGCGCCCGTGGAACAAAATCCGGCCACATCGCGGCGCGTGTCGAGGAGGCACTGGCGATGGTGAGCATGTCCACCTACGCCGACCGTTACCCGCGTGAGCTTTCCGGTGGTCAGCAGCAGCGGGTGGCCATCGCGCGCGCCCTGGCCATCCGGCCCCGAGTGCTGCTTCTGGATGAACCACTTGCCGCGCTGGATGCACAGTTGCGTCAGTCGATGGTCGCCGAGCTGCAGCAGCTGCAGAAGACCTTGTCGGATACGGCGATGCTCTACGTCACCCACGATCAAAGTGAGGCATTGGCGCTGGCCGACCGGATTGCCGTCATGCGCAATGCCGAGCTGGTCGATATCGATACCGCGCAGAACCTGTGGACCCGGCCACCAACAGATTTCACCGCGAACTTCCTCGGTGGTGCCAACTTGATCCCGTGCACGATTGGACGGGTATCGGGTGACTCGGCACTGGTTTCGGTGGGGGACAAGATGCTCAGCGTCATTGCGCCCAAGCCCGAATTCGGTCGTGACCCATGGGCGCCGGGTGCGAAGGCCTTGGTATGCGTGCGCCCGCACACGCTTTCCGTGGTCGCCGCGACCGAGTCGGGTGCGCTGCGCGCGCGAGTGGCCACCCAGGTGTGGCGCGGCGCGTCTACCAGGCTATCGCTCGCGGTGAACGGATTCCCCGACCGGCTCATTGATGCGGACGTGCCCGGACACGGCGACTTTCCAGCAGATTCGGTTGTCGGCGTGAAGTTTCCGGAGCCGGCGGGTGTGCTCGTCACCATTCCGGGGGAGGCGGGATGACTGCGGTTCTGGAAGACGCCAGCCCGGCTGAGGCAGAACCCCGCAGGGAGCCGCGGCGGGCCACGCCCATACTGTGGGCACTGCCCCCGCTTGTCGTCGTGCTCGTCATCATCGTGTACCCGTTGTTGCGTGTGTTGTCGAATTCCGTTGAAGGAGTCGGGAACAGCACCTGGTCGGCAGTATTGGCCTCCACGATGTTTCAGCGCGCCCTGGTGACAACGGCGCATATTGCCGCGCTCACTACCATCGGTGCCCTGGTGCTGGGAACATTCATCGCGCTCGTGTTGTCCTTCGTACCGTTTCCGGGATCGGAGTTGGTTGGCCGCCTGATCGACACCGTTCTCGCGCTGCCGTCCTTTCTCATCACCCTCGCATTCACGTTCTTGTACGGCACCGCGGGCGCGGTGAATGCGGTCGTGGCGAGCATCTCCGGAGGCTCGCGACCACTCGATTTTCTGTCCAGCCCCACGGGTGTGATCCTCGCCGAAGTCACCTTCTTCACACCGTTCGTCGTGCGCCCCTTGGTGGCCGCGTTCGCGACCGTCCCGCGCGAGCAGCTCGATGTCGCCGCCAGCCTCGGTGCCGGCCCGTGGCGGGTACTGCGTACGGTGGTGATGCCCGAAGCCTGGCCGGCTCTGATGGCAGGCGGAAGCCTGGTACTACTCCTGGCGCTCAACGAATTCGGGATCGTCCTGTTCACCGGCGCGAAAGAAGTCGTGACGCTGCCGGTCCTGATCTATACCCGGGGAATCGTCACCTTCGACCTCCCTGGTGCTGCAGTGATCGCGACCGTTCAGGTAGTGCTGTCGCTCGCTCTCTACGGCCTGTACCGGATCATCTTCTCCCGCATGGTGTCCGGGCGATCAACTGCTCACTCGAAGGGGGCGTGACATGCTGCTGTGGAGCGGGCGGAGCAGGATCATCGTGTGGGCAGTATTCGCGGTGGCCGTCATGGTGATATTCCTGGCGCCGATTGCCACCGTGGCGCTCGCCGGGTTCGCGGGACAATGGACCGGCCCGTTGCCCTCGCAGCTGGGATTCGAGCGATTCGAAAATGCGCTCGGTGGTGACGATCTCGCCAGTTTGGCGGTCAGTCTGCAGACCGCGCTCGTCGCGAGCGCGTTTGCGCTGGTGCTGGGTGCGTGGGCGGCATTGAGTGTGCGTGATGTGCCCCTGTGGCTTCGGCGAGCCATCGACGCCGTCTTTCACCTACCGATCGCAATTCCGTCTGTGGCGATCGGACTGGGATTGTTGATGGCCTTCAACGAACGCCCCTTTCTGGTCGGGGGAACGAAATGGATTGTGATACTTGCCCATACTGCGCTCGTTCTGGCGTTCGCCTTCAGCTCGGTCACGGCGGCGCTGGAGCGCCTTGATCCGGCCTACCGTCAGGTGGCCGAGTCGTTGGGTGCAGGGCCCGGGAGGGTTCTGATGAAGGTGACGCTGCCGCTGCTCATGCCATCACTGGGCGCGGCCGCCGGGCTGGCGATCGCGCTGTCTATGGGTGAGTTGGGCGCGACGGTGATGGTGTATCCGGCCACCTGGCGAACCCTGCCGGTGACCATCTTTGGACTCTCCGACCGCGGACAGGTGTTTTCGGCGGCGGCATCCACGACGCTGTTGCTTCTACTGACACTGCTCGCACTGCTTGTGGTGGGCAGGATTCGCGGGAAGGCGGCAGTTCGGTAGGCGGAACCGGCCCCAACGAAGAGGCGGGGCGCTGCTGGGCATCGTCGGCGTGCTGGTGGCGATTCCGATCGCGGCGGCGATTCAGGTGCTTGCGCAGGAACTGTTGTTCCCGGCGCTCGACGAGGCGTGACTACTGGTACAGATACACGCTTTCGGCGGCGCACGGCGGCCGGTCCTTGCCCTCGATCTCGTACTTGATGCCATAGGTGGCCTCGACGGTGCCCTTATCGCGCACCTTGGCCGACAGCAGCGTGACGTGTCCGCGTACCCGCGCGCCCACATGCAGCGGCGCCGGGAACCGCACCTTGTTCACGCCGTAGTTGAGCACCGCATCGTATGACGCGATCTCAAGCACCTCGTCCAGGAATGCCGGGGCAAGCGCGAGCGTCAGGTATCCGTGCACGATGGTCCCGCCGAACGGGCCGGCCTTGGCGCGTTCGGTATCGGTGTGGATCCACTGCCGGTCACCCGTCGCGTCCGCGAACTCGTTGACCTGTTCCTGGGTGATCTGAACCCAACTGCTGGTACCCAATTCGACTCTGCCCAGGGACAGCAGCTCCTGTGGTGTTGCCAGCTTGGTGGACATACCGCGCACTCCTCTTCGGGTCGTGGTGCCTGATCGCATTACCGACTTGTCGTGTCGACTGGACCCTTCTTACCCGAGATCGCATGCCTGCCACGGGACAATGCCGAAATCCGGGAGAGCCGTGGATACGAGTAATGTTTGCCGACATGAGGTCGTCGGTGCCGCTGCTGGTCGCGTTGTTGCTCGCGGTGACGGGCTGTCAACGTGGAGTCGACGGGGAGGCGACCGCGGATAGGGGATCGGTATCGGCTGGGCCGATCCAGCCCGCTCAGCTCGATCAACTTCTCACGCCGGCGCAATCGTTGAGCGTGACGCCGGGAAAGCTGCTGTTCGAAACCGATATGCAGTCGATTCTGTGGATCGGTGCCGATCCCGCTGAATGCCAGGGGGTCGTCGGATACGGCCGTTATCCGCTCTTCCCCACGAACTACACGGGGCGAGAAGCGCGGACGCAGACCGATAACCAGTACCCGAACCAACATCAGCTCCTGGAGGTATCGGCCACCTATCCCGGCGATTTTCAGGCGGCTCGGTTCCTCGAATCGGTGCGCGCGACCGTATCCAGGTGTCAGCTTCCGGTCGCTGCCTGGGGCGATGACCAGAAACGCCATACGGTGACGCCCGGTCCAGTGGTTCCTGGTTCGCCGGACATGGTCCGCTGGTCGACGAATCTCAATGGTGATCAATGGATTTGCGAGTTCACCCTGATCGCCAAGGCGAATGTGATCGCCCAGCTGGTCAGCTGCTCGGCGGACAGGTCGATCGACAACAACGCGCTGTCGAACAAGCGACTCGCGAACATCGAGGAGCTTCTCAACTCCAAGGTCTGAGCGCCGGTCAGGACGCTTCGCGTGCCGCGATGTCCCGGGAGAGCAGGTGCTCGGCTCGTTCGATGATGGCGTCGACGGTGAAGTCGAAGTGGGCGTCAGAGATGGTCACGATGGAATGACCGCGAGACGCCAGATCATGCAGGGTGGGGGCGAGCGTGGCGTTCGGCACCAGGCTGCGGGCGCCACCGGACGCGGGCATGACGGTATCCATGTGCTCAAGCACCACGATGCCTCGAATATGCAAGGACAGAGCGAAATACACGTCGAGCGCGTTGTCCGGGCTGAAGCCGACACCGATCAGGGTTTGGACAAGCGATTCCAGGTTTTGAATGCTCGCCTGTAATGCCTCGGTGCTGAGCTCACTGGTGCGCATCAGGATGAGCTCGACAAGCACCGGGCGTTCCCGAAATGCCTCGCGCATCCGGCGGGTATGGCTGCGCAGCGCGTCCTGCCAGGTTTCGTCGCCAATGAAGGGTGCAGCGAAGTGATACTGCTTGGTGGCGCGGTCAGTCATCGCGTCGAGCAGCTCGCCCTTTTTGCGGAAGTACCAGTAAATACTGGTGACACCTACATCGAGATGCTTCGCTAGCAGCGGCATGCTCAGCCCACAGATCCCAATTTCCTCGGCGAGCTCGAAGGCTCCGGCGATGATGTCCTCGGCGGTGATGGAGCCGCGGCGCCGTCGTTCCCGCTTAGGGGTTTGTGTGCTGGTCGTCCTGGCCTCGCGGCCGACACCGGCATGTCGCATGTGTAATCCTCGTCGTGCCCCCGTGCGTCGATCTGCCCCCGCCCTATGGACAAAAAGCCCTCATAGCAAGTTGGCAGGATACCGCAGGGACCTGAGAGCGGGGTCGGCTCCCCATCACGCACAGTTCGCTGAGTCGGTGAGGTCCGGTCCGCCTCGGGGATTTGCGCAGTGCGGTCTCAGGTGTTGGTGGCATCGCAGTGGCCCCACCGCGCCACGTTGCCGATCTGGTAATACCTCTGTGCGGGGTGGCGACGTACGGGCACCATTGACACGCGCAGCTGGCGGCATCAAGAAGGGTGTGGCGATGGCAATCGACAGGGATATCGACAGCGATATCGAAACGGAACCGGATGCGAAGGAACCGGCACCGGACGAGGCGGTACTGAAGCCGGAGAAGAGGCGTTGGTGGGTGCGGCAGTACACCTTCACGGGTGCCGCTGTGGGCCTGGTCTTTCTCTGGCTGTCGATGACCCCATCGTTGCTTCCACGTGGGCCGCTCTTCCAGGCGCTGGTCAGTGGGGGCTCGGGCGCCCTCGGCTACCTGCTCGGTGTGCTGGCGGTGTGGTTGGTGCGGTACATGCGGTCGAAGGATTCGAGTCCGAAGGCGCCTCGTATCGCGTGGTGGGCCCTCATCGTGGTCGGGATCATCGGCACCGCCGCGATGATCGTCTGGTTCCACTTCTGGCAAGACCGCGTGCGTGACCTCATGGGTGTGCCGAGGCTGAGTTTCTGGGCGCACCCGCAGACCGCTGTGCTGTCGATCATCGTTTTGTTCATCCTGGTCGAGATCGGACAGCAGATCCGCCGGTTGATTCTGTTCCTGATCGCGCGGCTCAACCGCGTGGCCCCCAAACGTGTCTCGGCTGTGGTCGCCGTCACCCTGGTGGTGGTTCTTGCGATGGCACTCATCAACGGTGTTGTCGTCAGGGTGGCAATGGATTTCTTGAACAACACCTTCTCGGCGGTCAACAACGAGGAGAACCCGGACAATCCCGCGCCGACGACATCGCTGCGTTCGGGCGGGCCGGGCTCGCTGGTCTCCTGGGCGTCGTTGGGCAATCAAGGCCGTGCCTTCATCGGCGGCGGCGCCACCACGCAGGAGCTCTCGGCGTTCAACAAGACTCCCGCGACCGAGCCGATCCGGGCCTACGCGGGCCTGGAATCCGCGGAGGGAATCAAGGCGACGGCCGAGCTCGCCGCCCGTGAACTGGAACGCGAGGGTGGCCTTCACCGCAAGGTGGTGGCGGTGGCCACCACGACGGGAACCGGCTGGATCAACCAGGCCGAGGCGGACGCCCTCGAATACATGTACAACGGCGACACCGCCATCGTCAGCATGCAGTACTCATTTCTACCCAGCTGGCTCTCGTTCCTGGTGGACAAGGAGAACGCGCGTCAGGCGGGGCAGGCGTTGTTCGAGGCGGTGTCTGCCCGGGTCCGCGCCATGCCGGAGAGTGTGCGGCCCAAGCTCGTGGTCTTCGGGGAGAGCCTCGGATCGTTCGGCGGCGAGGCGCCGTTCCTGTCGGTGAACAACATCGTGGCGCGCACGGACGGTGCGCTGTTCTCCGGCCCGACCTTCAACAACTCCATGTGGCTGGAAGCCACGCACAACCGGGACGACGGATCGCCGGAGGTGCTGCCCATCTACGACAACGGAAGAAACGTTCGATTCGTTTCGCGCCCAGAAGATCTCAAACGCCCTGCCGCTCCGTGGGCGCGACCGCGCATCGTGTATCTGCAGCACGCATCGGATCCGATCGCCTGGTGGAATCCTGATCTCATCCTGAGTAAGCCCGACTGGCTACGCGAGCCCCGCGGCTACGACGTGCTGCCGAGCATGGAGTGGATACCGTTCGTGACGTTCCTGCAGGTTTCTGCCGACATGGCTGTCGCGGTCAACGTCCCCGATGGGCATGGTCACGTCTACGTCCGGGCGGTCGCCAACGCGTGGGCAGACATCCTGCAGCCACCGGGATGGACGGCGGAGAAGACCGAACGGCTGCGTCCACTGCTGCACTCGGGGGCGTAGCGGCCCGACCTCGAGGGGAGGTTGTTCCGTACGGTGGCTGGGTGAACCACACCCTGGGGTCGAGCAACTATGTGACCACCTCCGACGGGCGCGCGTTGCATTACATGGTCGCCGGAACGGGTGACCCGACCGTGGTCTTCGAGTCGGGAATGGGCTTTTCCCGGTCGGCGTGGGGACTCGTGCAACCCCTTGTCGCCCAGCGTTTCCGGTCGGTGGTCTACGACCGTGCGAACTTGGGCCGCAGCGATGATGACCATCAGCCGCGCACGCTGGAGCGGATCACCGAGGACCTCGGTGCCCTACTGTCGGCGCTCGGTTCGGGCCCCTACATCCTGGTGGGTCACAGCTATGGCGGAACCATCGCACTGGCCTCGACGGTGGCTGATCCATCACGCATCGTGGGCATCGTTCTCGTCGATCACTCCGACGAGAACCTGGATGCCTACTACCGCCCGGCTTCGGCCGTCATGCGGACCCTCGGCGTGATCCATCGTGCGGCGCTCGACGCGATGGGGCGGGTCGGTCTGCTGCCGTATCTCGTTCGCCGCATGATGCCCCGGATGCCAAGCGACGTCGTCGCCGACATCGCGTCCGAAGATCTGACGTGGCGGGCCGGGCGTGCCGCCAACGAGGAGGACCGCCGCTTTGTCGCCGGGGTGACCGGGTTGCGCGATAACCCGCCGGTGATCAGCGGAATCCCCGTCACCGTCATATCGGGAGGCCGTGCGGAGTTTCTCAATGAGGAGACGCGGTCGGAGCTGAACGCCGCTCACCACGTGACGGCGCATCGGCTCGGTGCGCGTCACGTGGTGGCCCGCAAATCCGGACATCAGGTCGTCCTCTCCGAACCGCGATTGATCGTCGACGAGGTGTTTCGGATGGCGGACAGCTAGATAGCACTGTGCCGTATGTGACACGCGTGGCTGCCGTGCTTGTTGAGGTAGCTGTCGTAATCTGAGGCTTGAGTTCTCTGACGTGCTCGGAACGGCCTTGTGAGGTAGCAGTGGTGTCAATATCCCGTCGGGATGTCCTCAAATACGCCGCTGCCATGCCGGCCGCGGCGGTGCTGGGTGGTGCCGTCTCCTCCGCAATGGCAGCCCCACAGGCCAACGCGGCCTCGTTGGGGACCCTCATCGACTACGCCGGCGGAGTACCGACGCCCGAGTCGATCAAGGCCGCAGGGCATCTGGGCGCAATTCGGTACGTCTCCGATCCGCGCAGCCCGGGACTGTCGGCAGGCAAGCCCATCAAGCTCACCGAAGCGCGCGATCTGTATCGGGCCGGCTTGAAGATCGTCTCCAACTATCAGTACGGCAAGCAGGACACCGCCGATTGGCTTGGCGGCCAGCAGGCCGGGATCAAACACGCGCAGCGTGGTTGGCAGCTGCATATCGCGGCCGGTGGTTCCTACAACGTGCCGATCTACGTCTCGATCGACGACAACCCGACGCCCGAGCAGTACAAGAATCAGGTGGCGCCCTACCTGAGGGCCTGGGAATCGGTGCTGGGGCATGCCCGCACCGGGCTGTACGGCAACTCCAAGACCATCGATTGGGCGCTGCAGGACGGGCTGTGCTCGTACTTCTGGCAGCACAACTGGGGGAGTCCGAAGGGCTTCGTCCACCCCGAGGCACACCTGCACCAATTTGAGATCGACAAGCGTCAAGTCGGCGGAATCGGCGTCGATCTCAACGACATTCTCAAGCCCGCCTTCGGGCAGTGGGTCTGACACCGGTCTGAGCGCAGACCTCACCGGCGCCGACGCGCCTCCCGCGCGGATGGCAACGCCCTTGCAGTAGCCCACGCCTCAATTCCGCATCGCGCGATATGGCCACTTACTCCGACTGCGATTGAGCACAGCGAACGTGTCGGTGACCTCGTGGGCGGTATCACGCAGCCGTGGCGCGCCGCCCGCGGGACGGCCGATGTCCCTCACGGTGTACTGAAACCGGGTGGGGGACCACCGAACCACCACGCCGAGCGATTCGTGGTCCGGCGGTAGTGCAATGTCGACATTGACCCCGACATCGCGGGATAGCGGCGAGGTTCCTGCGCTCGGAGGCGTAGCTGGACAAACCTCATCAGCCACACCTGTCACAGAAGTTGGAGCCGCTCTGCAATATCAGCAAACATGTGGCACGTATTCTGAGAATTCACGGTTTGGATGGCGTTGTTGCGGCCGCTGGATGCGACACGCGCGAGCATCGCCGGTGCTATCGGAATCATACATAACGATTCGATAACAATCGATGTCTGATCTGCGATGTTATACCTACTCGACCGTAACCACCTGCATGCAGCGCGTTTGATTCGGCGGTCAGTTGCCAGCGCGTGGCCTGCTGTTACGTAAGCGGTGGTTACTCTCGCGTAGAACTCGGCAGTAACTATTACGCCAGAAGAAATCGTCACCCCTCTTATGACACTCTTAAATCCAGACCTGCGGTGATGGTGCATATGCACGTGCCTCAACGCCCCCGATCGACAAGGACGACGACACGGGTGCGGCTGGACTCACGACTGACGGAAAGACGGGTAGCGGCGACGTGACGATCAACGAATACGACAAGGTGACCAGCGCTGAGGATCCCGATGCGAGTGGCGCGGTCGATCCCGGCCCCAGTGCGGGACCCGCACTGATCGACCGTCTGGAGTCCGGTGAGCCCTACGCAGTGGCCTTCGGAGGTCAAGGCAGCGACTGGCTGGAGTCACTCGCGGAGCTGGCGGCTTCGGCCGGTATCGAATCAGAGCTGGCCACCCTCGCCGGCGAGGCCGAGCTGCGGCTTGAGCCCGTCGCCAAGGAACTCGTGGTCGTGCGCCCGGTCGGCTTCACCCCGCTCACCTGGGTGCGTGCACTGACCGCTGAGGAGCCCGTACCCGCCGCCGCGCAGCTGACCTCGGCTGCGGTCTCGATGCCCGGTGTACTGCTGGCGCAACTGGCCGCGGTCCGCGCGCTGAAGATCCAGGGCCTCGATGTGGCTCAGCTGCCGCCGGTCGCCGTCATCGGGCACTCGCAGGGTGTGCTGGCCGTGGAGGCACTCAAGGCCCACGGTGCTCGCGATGTCGAGCTGCTGGCCATCGCTCAGCTGGTGGGCGCGGCTGCCACCCTGGTCGCGCGTCGCCGCGGCATCGTGGTGCGCGGCAACCGCACTCCCATGGTGTCGGTGACCAACGTCGACCCCGAGCGCATCAAGGCGCTTCTTGACGAGTTCGCCCAGGATGTCCGCACCGTTCAGCCGCCCGCGCTGTCCATCCGCAACGGGCGCCGTTCCGTTGTCATCACCGGCACTCCTGAGCAGCTGTCGCGTTTCGAGATGTACTGCGAGCAGATCGCCGACCGCGAGGCCGCCGAGCGCAAGGAAAAGGTGCGGGGTGGCGCGGTATTCAGCCCGGTCTTCGACCCGGTCAATGTGGAGGTGGGCTTCCACACCCCACGCCTGGCCGACGGCGTCGAGATCGCCGGTCGCTGGGCGGCCGCCGCGGGGCTCGACGTCGAACTGACCAAGGCCCTGACCGAGTCCATCCTCGTCACCCCGGTCGACTGGGTGAATGAGGTGAACCACGTCGCTGACGCCGGCGCCCGCTGGATCCTGGATCTTGGTCCCGGCGACCTCCTGACTCGCCTGACCGCGCCGGTCATCCGCGGCCTGGGGATCGGCATCGTGCCTACGGCCACCCGCGGGGGACAGCGAAACCTGTTCACGCACGGTGCGGTTCCCGAGGTCGCCCGTGCCTGGACCAGCTTCGCGCCCACCGTGGTGTCGCTGCCCGACGGTTCGGTGAAGCTGTCCACCAAGTTCACCCGCCTCACCGGACGCTCACCGATTCTCTTGGCGGGCATGACCCCCACCACCGTAGATTCGAAAATCGTTGCGGCCGCAGCCAACGCTGGTCACTGGTCCGAGCTCGCCGGTGGCGGGCAGGTCACCGAGGAGATCTTCAATACCCGCATAGAGGAACTCACCGGTCTCTTGGAGCCGGGGCGGCAGATCCAGTTCAACTCTTTGTTCCTGGACCCCTACCTGTGGAAGCTGCAGGTCGGCTCGAAGCGGTTGGTGCAGAAGGCCCGTCAGGCCGGTGCGCCCATCGACGGTGTCGTCGTGACCGCAGGCATCCCCGAGTTGGAAGAGGCCGTCGCGCTCATCGACGAGCTCACCGAGATCGGCTTCAGTCACATCGTGTTCAAGCCGGGCACGGTCGAGCAGATCCGCTCCGTCGTGCGCATCGCCGCCGAGGTTCCGACTCGTCCGATCATCATGCATGTCGAGGGTGGCCGCGCCGGTGGACACCACTCCTGGGAGGACCTCGACGACCTGCTGCTGGCCACCTATTCGGAGCTGCGTTCACGCTCCAACATCACCGTATGTGTCGGCGGCGGCATCGGCACGCCCGAGCAGGCCGCCGAATACCTCAGTGGTCGTTGGGCATTGAAGTTCGGATTCCCGCTGATGCCGGTCGACGGCATCCTGGTCGGTACTGCGGCCATGGCCACCTTGGAGGCCACCACCTCGCCGTCGGTCAAGCAGATGCTGGTCGAGACCCAGGGCACCCCCGAGTGGGTTCCCGCCGGAAAAGCCCAGGGCGGCATGGCTTCCGGACGCAGCCAGCTGGGCGCTGACATTCACGAGATCGACAACGCGGCCTCCCGCTGCGGCCGGTTGCTCGATGATGTCGCCGGTGACGAGGATGCGGTGTCCAAGCGCCGCGACGAGATCATCGCCGCGATGGAGCTGACCGCCAAGCAGTACTTCGGCGATGTCGCCGAAATGACCTACGCACAGTGGCTGAATCGCTATGTGGAGCTGTCCATCGGTGACGGCGACAGCACTGCCGATACCGCCGTGGCGCACTCGCCCTGGCTGGATATCACCTGGCGCGATCGCTTCGAGCAGATGCTGAAGCGCGCCGAGGCCCGGTTGCACCCCAAGGAATCCGGTCCGGTCGAGACGCTGTTCGCCGACCAGGCGCTGGTGGAACGCCCGGCTGATGCCATCGCGGCACTGTTGCAGCGTTACCCCGATGCCGAGGCCATCAAGCTGCACCCGGCCGACGTGCCCTTCTTCGTCGCGCTGTGCAAGTCGCTGGGTAAGCCCGTCAACTTCGTGCCCGTCATCGACAAGGATGTGCGCCGCTGGTGGCGCAGCGACTCGCTGTGGCAGGCCCACGACGCGCGCTACACCGCCGAGCAGGTATGCATCATCCCCGGCACCGCCGCCGTCGCCGGGATCACCCGGGCCGACGAGCCAGTGGGCGACCTACTCAACCGGTTCGAGCAGACCGCCATCGACGAGGTTGTCGCCACCGGTGCGGAGCCGTTGCCGGTGCGTTCGCGTCTGCGTCGCCGCTGGGATGTCGAGGGTCCGTTGGCGAGCGTGCTGGACGCGCCAGATGTGCTGTGGTCCGGACGAATTGCCGTTAACCCGGTGCACCGGATCGCTCCCGATGGCGCTTGGCAGGTCTTCGAGGACCGCACCGCTTCACATCCGTCGACCGGGGCCCGCCTCGAGGTCACGGGTGACGACTCGGTGCGTCTGAGCGTGCCGCTGTCGGGTATCTGGGTCGACATCGATCTGACCTTGCCGGTCACGACCCGCGACGGCGGTACCCCGGTGGTGACCACCGAGGCCGCGGCCGCCGCCATGCGGACCGTGCTCGCGGTGGCGGCGGGCGCCGAGGATCAGGCAGGGCTTCCGGCTGTCCAGAATGGCGTGGCACGTGTTGTCGCGCATTGGGATCCGGAACGCGTCGCCGACCACACCGGCGTCACCGCGGTGCTTCCGTCACCGCTGGCGCCCGGATCCTCGATCGTGCCGGACGCGCTGGTCGGCCTGTGCTGGCCCGCCGTGTTCGCCGCCATCGGCGATGCCAAGACCGAGGACGGCACGGGCGTCATCGAGGGTCTGCTCTCGCTGGTGCACCTGGATCACGCCGCCCACCTGATCTCCGCCCTTCCCGCAGAGACCGCCGAACTTACGGTCACCGCAACGGCTTCGACGGCCACCGACACCGAGGTCGGCCGAGTTGTCCCGGTCGAGGTCACCGTGGCGGCGGCCGACGGCACGGTGCTGGCCACGCTGCAGGAGCGGTTTGCGATTCTGGGCCGCACCGGCGCGGCCGAACTCACCGACCCGGTGCGTGCCGGTGGTGCGCTTTCCGAGCACGAAGAAGACACCACTCGTCGTCGTCGCCGTGATGCCAAGATCTTCGCGCCGACCGACATGCGGGCGTTCGCGGTGGTCTCGGGTGATCACAACCCGATCCACACCGACAAGTCGGCAGCGCTGCTGGCCGGGCTGGGATCGCCCATCGTGCATGGCATGTGGCTTTCGGCCGCCGCGCAGCACGTGGTCACTTCCGCCGACGCTTCCAGCACTCCGCCGCGCACCCTGGTCGGTTGGACCTCTCGTTTCCTGGGCATGGTGCAGCCGGGCGACGAGGTCGACGTGCGAGTGGACCGTGTCGGAATCGATTCCGGTGCAGAGGTTGTAGAGGTTCAGGCCAAGGTCGGCTCCGACCTCGTGATGTCGGCGACAGCCCGGCTCGCGGCCCCCAAGACGGTGTACGCGTTCCCGGGGCAGGGCATCCAGCACAAGGGCATGGGCATGGACGTGCGTTCACGCTCCAAGGCCGCCCGCAAGGTCTGGGACAAGGCCGACAAGTTCACCCGTGAGCGTCTCGGTTTCTCCGTGCTGCACGTGGTCAAGGACAACCCGACAAGCCTCATCGCCGGTGGTGTCCACTACCAGCACCCCGAGGGTGTGCTGTACCTGACGCAGTTCACCCAGGTCGCCATGGCCACGTTGGCCACTGCGCAGATCGCGGAGATGAAGGAGTCCGGCTCGTTCGTCGAGGACGCCATCACCTGCGGTCACTCCGTGGGCGAGTACACCGCGCTGGCCACGGTCAGTGGCGTCATTCCGCAGGATGGTCTGCTGGAGGTGGTGTTCCACCGTGGGTCGGCGATGCACGACATCGTGCCGCGAGATGAGCAGGGACGCAGTAACTACCGCCTGGCCGCGATCCGTCCGTCGCAGATCGGTTTGGAGGACGCCGACGTCCAGGCGTTCGTCGCGGGGATCGCAGAACGTAGCGGTGAGTTTCTTCAGATCGTGAACTTCAACCTGCGGGGCTCGCAGTACGCCATCGCCGGAACGGTGCGTGGCCTGGAGCTGTTGGAGGCCGAGGTCGAGAAGCGTCGCGAAGAGTTCGGTGGTCGTCGCTCCTTCATCATGGTGCCCGGCATCGATGTGCCGTTCCACTCCGAGGTGCTGCGGGTCGGCGTTGCCGAATTCCGCCGGTCCCTGGAGCGGGTGCTGCCCATGGATGGTGATCCGGCCCTGATCATCGGCAAGTACATCCCGAACCTGGTGCCCAAGCCATTCACCCTGGACCGTGAATTCATCCAGGAGATCCGCGATCTGGTTCCCGCCGAACCGCTCGATGAGGTGCTCGCCGATTACGACACCTGGCGCAATGAGAAGCCGGTGTTGTTGTGCCGCAAGGTGCTTATCGAGCTGCTTGCCTGGCAGTTCGCCAGCCCGGTGCGGTGGATCGAGACCCAGGACCTGCTGTTCACCGAGGAGGCCGCCGGCGGCCTCGGCGTGGAGCGGTTCGTCGAGGTGGGTGTGAAGTCGATGCCGACCGTCGCCGGTCTGGCCAACAACACCTTGAAGCTGCCCGAATTCAGCCACAGCTCGATTGAGGTGCTCAACGTCGAGCGCGATCACGCGGTGCTGTTCGGAACGGACAGCGATCCGGAGCCCGAGCCTGAAATCGAAGAGCCCGTGGAAAGCACTGCGGCCGCCTCCGGTTCCACCGAGGCCGCTGCTCCGGCTCCCGCTGCCGCCCCCGCGGCGCCCAGCGGTGGCCCGCGGCCGGATGACATCGGGTTCGACGCCTCCGATGCGACGCTTGCGCTCATCGCACTGTCGACGAAGATGCGCATCGACCAGATCGAGCCGGTGGACTCCATCGAGAGCCTCACCGACGGTGCCTCGTCGCGCCGCAACCAGCTGCTGGTCGACCTGGGCTCCGAGCTGAACCTGAGCGCCATTGACGGTGCCGCAGAGGCGGATCTGTCCGGATTGCGCACGCAGGTCACCAAATTGGCGCGTACCTACAAGCCATTTGGTCCGGTGCTTTCGGACTCGATCAACGATCAGCTCAAGACGGTCTTCGGGCCGTCGGGTAAGCGTCCGGCCGCCATCGGCGAGCGCGTCACCAAGACCTGGGAACTCGGTCCGGGCTGGGTCAAGCATGTGACCGTCGAGCTGTCGCTGGGCACCCGTGAGGGCACCAGCGTCCGCGGCGGCGACCTCGGTGGCCTGGCGCCCAGCACGCTGGCGGACGGGAACGCCGTCGACGCGGCGATCGACGCGGCCGTGGCCGCAGTGGCCGGACGTCGTGGCGTCGGCGTGTCTCTGCCCTCGGCGGGTGGTGCAGGCGGCGCGACCGTCGACGCCGCCGCACTGAGCGAATTCACCGACCAGATCACCGGGCGTGACGGCGTTCTCGCCTCGGCCGCGCGTCTGGTGCTCGACCAGCTGGGTCTGTCGGCCCCGATCGTCACCCCCGACGGCGCCGCCGACACCGAGCTCGTCGAGCTGGTTTCCGCCGAATTGGGTTCGGACTGGCCGCGTTTGGTGGCGCCGACATTCGACGGCAAGAAGGCTGTGGTGTTCGACGACCGCTGGGCCAGCGCTCGCGAGGATCTGGCGCGGTTGTGGATCACCGAAGAAGACGAGATCGACAGCCAGTGGGCGCAGTTGGCAGGCCAGTTCGAGGGCGCCGGGCATGCCGTTGCCACGCAGGCCAATTGGTGGCAGGGCAAGTCGTTGGCGCAGGGCCGCAATGTGCATGCCTCGCTGTTCGGGAGGATTGCCGCCGGAGCCGAGAGCCCCGAGCAGGGCAAGTGGGGCGACGAGGTCGCGGTGGTGACGGGTGCTTCCAAGGGCTCGATCGCCGCGGCAGTGGTCGCCGAGCTGCTGTCCGGTGGTGCGACGGTTGTCGCCACCACCTCGCGTCTTGACGAAGACCGATTGGCGTTCTACCGCAACCTGTACCGCGAAAGCGCGCGGTTCGGCGCCAAGCTGTGGGTGGTACCGGCCAACATGGCCTCGTACGCCGACATCGATGCACTGGTGCAGTGGGTGGGCACCGAACAGTCCGAAAGCCTTGGGCCGATGTCGATCCACCTCAAGGACGCGCAGACCCCGACGCTGCTGTTCCCGTTCGCCGCACCGAAGGTGGTCGGGGACCTGTCGGAGGCCGGTTCGCGTGCCGAGATGGAGATGAAGGTGCTGTTGTGGGCCGTGCAACGGCTCATCGGTGGTCTGTCCGCCATCGGCGCAGAGCGCGATATCGCCTCGCGTCTGCACGTGGTGCTGCCCGGTTCACCGAACCGCGGCATGTTCGGCGGCGACGGTGCGTACGGCGAATCCAAGGCGGCTCTCGATGCACTGGTCACTCGCTGGAAGGCGGAGTCGTCGTGGGCGTCGCGAGTCAGCCTGGCGCACGCGCTGATCGGCTGGACCCGTGGCACCGGGCTGATGGGTCACAACGACGCCATCGTCACCGCTGTCGAAGAAGCCGGAGTCACCACGTACTCCACGGCGGACATGGCGTCCATGCTGTTGGCGCTGTGCTCGCCCGAAGCACGTGTGCAGGCCGCACAGGCACCGGTCGAGAAGGATCTCACCGGTGGGCTGGCCGAGGTAGAACTCGACATGGCCGAGCTGGCCGCCAAGGCCCGCGAGGACATGGAGGCCAAGGCCAAGGCTGAAGCCGCGGCAATCTCCGATGAGGAGGACGATCCGAACCTCATTGCGGCACTGCCGTCTCCGCCACGCGGATACACCTCGACGCTGCCTCCGGAATGGGCCGACCTTGACGTCGACCCGGCCGACCTGGTGGTCATCGTCGGCGGTGGCGAGCTCGGTCCGCTGGGCTCCTCGCGTACCCGCTACGAGATGGAGGTCGATGACGAACTGTCGGCGGCCGGCGTGCTCGAGCTCGCCTGGACCACCGGACTGGTCAAGTGGGAGAACGACCCCGAGGCCGGCTGGTACGACTCCGAATCTGGTGAACTGGTGCCGGAATCAGAGCTGGTGGAGCGGTACCACGACAAGGTGGTCGGCAACATCGGTGTCCGCGAGTTCGTCGACGATGGTGCGATCGACCCCGATCACGCCTCACCGCTGCTGGTATCGGTGTTCTTGGACAAGGACTTCACCTTCACGGTGTCCACTGAGGCAGAGGCCCGGCAGTTCGTGAAGTGGGATCCCGAGCACACCGTCATCGCGCCGGTGGCCGAGGGCAGCGACTGGCAGGTGACCCGCCGGGCGGGCACCGAGGTTCGCGTCCCGCGCAAGACCAAGCTGTCGCGGACGGTGGGTGCACAGATCCCGACCGGTTTCGACCCGACCGTGTGGGGCATCACCCCGGACATGGTCAGCTCCATCGACCGGGTGGCGCTGTGGAACATGATCGCGACGGTGGATGCGTTCCTGTCGGCGGGCTTCACCCCCACGGAGCTGATGCGCTGGGTGCACCCGAGTCTGGTGGCCAACACGCAGGGCACCGGCATGGGCGGCATGACCTCGATGCAGACCATGTACCACGGAAACCTGTTGGGCCGTAACAAGCCGAACGACATCCTGCAGGAAGTGCTGCCGAACGTCGTTGCCGCGCACGTGGTTCAGTCGTACGTCGGCTCTTACGGCTCGATGATCCACCCGGTGGCGGCGTGTGCGACCGCTGCGGTCTCCGTCGAAGAAGGTGTCGACAAGATCCGCCTCGGCAAGGCGCATCTGGCATTGGCCGGTGGATTCGACGACCTGACGCTGGAGGCCATCATCGGCTTCGGTGACATGGCCGCGACCGCCGACACCGAGATGATGCGGGCCAAGGGCATTGCGGATAAGCGGTTCTCGCGTGCCAACGACCGTCGTCGCCTTGGCTTCGTCGAGGCCCAAGGTGGTGGCAGCGTGCTGCTGGCGCGCGGCGACCTGGCGCTCAAGATGGGTCTGCCGGTGCTCGCGGTGGTTGGGTACGCACAGTCGTTCGGTGACGGTGTGCACACCTCGATCCCGGCTCCGGGCCTGGGCGCGCTGGCGGCCGGACGTGGTGGCAAGGATTCGGATCTGGCGCGCTCGCTGAACAAGCTGGGCGTCACCGCCGACGACATCGCCGTCATCTCCAAGCACGACACGTCCACGCTTGCCAACGATCCCAACGAGACCGAGCTGCATGAGCGGCTCGCGTCCTCGCTGGGGCGCTCGGATGGTGCGCCGCTGTTCGTCATCTCGCAGAAGAACCTGACCGGCCATGCCAAGGGCGGTGCCGCGGTGTTCCAGATGCTGGGCCTGTGCCAGGTGCTGCGCGACGGCGTCATTCCGCCGAACCGCAGCCTGGACTGTGTCGACGACGAGCTGGCCACCAGCCAACACTTCGTGTGGGTGCGAGAGTCGCTGCCGCTCAAGGAAAAGCTGCCGTTGAAGGCGGGCCTGGTGACGAGCCTCGGCTTCGGTCACGTGTCGGGTCTGGTGGCGCTCGTGCATCCGCAGGCGTTCATCGCCTCGCTGCGGCCCGAGGATCGTGACGACTACGAGAAGCGTTCGCGTGAGCGCATTCTCGCCGGACAGCGGCGCCTGTCCTCGGCCATGGCCGGCGGTCGCCCGATGTACGAGCGGCCCGACGGACGTCGCTTCGACCACGATCATGACGAGTCGGAGAAGCGTCAGGAAGCATCGATGCTGCTGGATCCGGGTGCGCGCCTGAGTGAGGACGAGGTCTACCACCGGTGATTGTCGGTATCGGGATCGATCTAGTCACCATCTCCGAGTTCGGAGAGCAACTAGCTAGTCCCGGAACGGCTTTCGGGTCCGCGTTTACGCCGGGGGAGCGGCGTGACGCGGCCTCGAAGACCGGTGGTGAGGCGCGGTACTTGGCGGCCCGTTGGGCGGCCAAGGAGGCCGTCATCAAGGCGTGGTCGGGTTCGCGCTATTCGCAGCGGCCGGTGCTGCCGGAGAACATCCACCGCGATATCGAGGTCGTCACGGACACCTGGGGCCGTCCGCGTATTCGGCTTTCCGGGGCGATTGCCGAGTATTTGGCGGATATGACGATGCACGTGACCCTGACCCATGACGGCGACACCGCAGCGGCGTTCGTCGTGCTGGAACAGGAAGTCGGGACTGAGTCCTAGCGTCGATACGCTCGCACTCGCTGCGCGCGCCTAAAGGACCTCCGGGGCTAGCGCGGTTGCGCCGACGCGGTCGTCGTGGCCGGTGAGATGAGGAAGGTCGCGGCGAGTCCGGCCACCAGAAATGCCGCAGCCAAGAAACTGCCCAGCTCGACACCATGAGCCATCGCCTGGCGCGCGGCGTCGGCGATTCCTGCGGTCTGTGGTTGACGGGCGAACTCGTCGATGGCGGCACCGGCGCTGCGGACAACCGCTCGGGTGAGTGCATCGGATTGTCCCGGTGGAATGCCCGCGGCGGCGAGAGTGTTGCTGAGCCGCGCGCTGATAGCGCTGAAGAAGGCCGTGGTCAGCACGGCGATCCCGAGGGCCGAGCCGAGCTGCCGGAAAACGCTCTGGATGCCGGACCCTTGGCCGGAGCTGCGCTCGGGAACGTCGGCGAGTACCACGTTGGTCACCTGAGCGGTGGCGAAGCCGATGCCGATCCCGTACACGAACAGTGCCACTGCGAGGGCCCACCACGTGCTGTCTGGCCGGGCCAGGAAGCCGAGCGCCGCTAACCCCACCGCCTCGAGTGCCAGGCCGATGCGGACCAGCCCCAGTGCCGAGATTCGTGATGTCATAGCGAAACTGGCGCCACTGGCCGCGAAGCTGCCGAGCGCAATGGGCACCAACGCCAAACCTGCTTGAACCGCGCTGTACCCCAACGCGAATTGCAGCCAGAGGGGGAGCACAGCCACGATCCCGAATTCGCCCATCCCGATGATCAGCGTTGCGATGTTGCCGTTGCGGAACGAGTCGATGGAGAAGAGCCGCACGTCCATCAGCGCCGTGGTCGGCTGTGCTGGATCGATGTTGCGGGTCAGGGTGATCTGGCGGATGACAAAGGCGGTGAGGGACAGCACTGCCAGGACAAGTGCGACGAACACCGGCGATAGGTCGAGCGTCCAGCGCATGCCCAGCAGCTCGAAGGGCTCGGTGGTGTGGATCCATCCGTACGTTCGGCCGTCGATCAGCCCGAAGGCAAGCAAACCCAGACCGAGGATCGAGAACACGGCTCCGGCGACATCGACGCGTGCCTGCGTGCGCGGTGAGCGCGGGATGAACACCATCGCACCGACGCAGATCACTACGACGAGCGGAATGTTGATACCGAAAGCCCAACGCCACGAGGCATGTTCGGATAGCCACCCGCCGAGCAGCGGGCCCAGCGCCGTCGCGGCGCCGATGGTCGACCCCCAGACTGCAAAGGCCTGGCCGCGCGCCTTACCGGTGAACTGCGCATTGAGCAGCGCAAGCGACGTCGGCAGGATCAGGGCGGCTCCGGCACCCTGCAGAAAGCGGGCCAGTATCAACCAGCCTCCGGTAGAGGCCATGCCGGCCAAGAGGCTGGTGAGGCCGAAAACCACTACACCGGTGAGGAAGACGCGACGGGCGCCCAGAATGTCCGAGACACGTCCGACGAGCAGCAGCAGTGCCGCGAAGACGATCGCGTACGACTCCTGTACCCACTGCGCCTGTGCCGACGTGACTCCGAGATCGCGCACGATCGAGGGGATGATGACGTTGACGATCGTCGTGTCGACGACGATCAGCGCCACACCCAACGCGATGGCGGCTAAGCCCAGCCACTTGCGGGCGGTCTCTGACATGGGAGTCCTCAATGGTTAAGGGGCTTCGCTATCGGTTTGGTCCCATGCGGCGACGGGCAAGGCCAGATACACGCCGGCAGTCTGTCCGTCGTCGAGGGCGTTTCGCACCGCGTCGTGGATCGCCTGCGCGCGGTGCTCACGGTTCTCTGCGCGGTCGCCGAACCACTTCGACTTCACCTCCACGAGTACGTCGATATCGAAGCGGTCGAATGGTCCGACATCGTGGAATCGGATCAGCACGTCGCCGGGCTGTAAGTGGTGGTCATATGGCTCGTCCGCACACTGCACCGCCAAGGAGACCGCGTGGGGCAGGATTTCTGCCAGTCGCGCGCGGCTGGCATCGGTGATGCGTGGACCGCAGGTGATGTCGATCAGTGGCATCTGACCGCTAGACGGATATGTCGCGGCGCAGCTTGGCGACGTGTCCGGTGGCCTTCACGTTGTACTGCGCCACCTCAATGTTGCCCTTCTCGTCCACGACGAATGTCGATCGGATGACGCCCTCGACGACCTTGCCGTACAGCTTCTTCTCGCCGAAGGCGCCGTACGCGGTCAGCGTCGTCTTGTCGGGGTCGGACAGCAGGGGGAAGTTCACGCTGTCGCGCTCCCGGAACTTCGCCAGCTTCTCGGGCTTGTCGGGCGAGATGCCGATGACGTCGAGGCCCGCGCCGTTGAGCTCGGCGAGGCTGTCTCGGAAGTCGCAGGCCTGTTTGGTGCAGCCGGGCGTCATGGCGGCCGGATAGAAGTAGATGATCACCTTGCGACCCTTGTAGGAGGACAGCGACACCTTCTCGCCGTCGGCGTCGAGGAGGGTGAACGCCGGGGCCTTATCGCCAACTTCGAGCCGCTTGGTTTCCGCCATGACCGGTGCCTTTCTGTTGACCCGTACAGTTGTTGCCCTAGGGTAGTTGCTTGAGTGTCAACCGCGGACGTGGAGGAGTGCAGGTGGCCAGGGATCCCGAGGCAATCAAGGCCGATATCGACAAGGCCCGCGACCAGCTCGCGGCCACAGTCGACACCCTGAGTGACCGCGCCAATCCGCAGCGCCTGGCCGAGGACGCCAAGGCATCGGTGCTCGCGACGCTGAACAAGCCGGCCATCAAATTCACCATTCTCGGCGTCGGTGCCGTGGTTGCCGCACTGGTGGCGCGCAAGGTTCTGCGCAAGTTCCGTCGCGACTGATTGCGCGCGCCTTGGTCAGGCCGTGAAGCTGGCGCCGTCAATCACGAACCGGTAGCGCACATCGCTCTTGAGTACCCGCGCGTAGGCGTCGTTGATCTGGGGCGCCTCGATCTTCTCGACCAGCGCTGCGATGCCCTTGGCTGCGCAGAAGTCGAGCATTTCCTGGGTTTCCGCGATTCCGCCGATTGGTGAGCCCGCCCAGCGGCGGCGTCCGAAGACCAGCGGTGAGGGCTTGAAATTGATCGGGTCCTCCGGCAAGCCCAGTTGAACCAGCGTCCCGTCTTTGTCCAGGAGCCACAGGAGGCCCTCGACATCGATCCCGTCGGAGACCGTGTTGAGGATCAGATCGAATGAGGACGCGAGCTTTGTGAACGTGGCCGGGTCACTGGTCGCGTGGTAGTGGTCTGCACCGAGGCTCAGGCCATCCTCCTGCTTGCGCAGTGACTGGCTCAGCACCGTGACTTCAGCGCCCAGTGCGTGGGCGATCTGGACACCCATATGGCCAAGGCCTCCAAGGCCAATGACGCCTACACGAGTACCGGGGCCGGCCGCCCAGTGGTGCAGTGGGGAGTACATGGTGATTCCGGCACACAGCAGCGGAGCGGCCTGATCGAGGGGGAGGGCGTCCGGAATCGTCAACGCGAATGCTTCATCCACCACGATGAGGTCGCTGTACCCGCCGTAGGTCGGCCGGCCGTCCTTGCCCACCGCGTTGTACGTGCCAATGAAGCCGCCTTCGCCGTTGCAGAACTGCTCTTCGCCCGATTTGCAGTTGGCGCACTCGCCGCAGGAGCCCACCATGCAGCCGACACCGGCGCGGTCGCCCACCTTGAACTTCTTGACCTCGGAGCCGACTTGGGTAATCACACCGGCGATCTCGTGCCCGGGCACTACCGGGAAGCTCGCGGGACCCCAATGGTTGCTTACCGTGTGAATGTCACTGTGGCAGATTCCGGCCCAAACAATATCGATGACAATGTCTTTCGGGCCGGGCTCGCGACGCTCGACCACGGTCGGGCGAAGTGGCTCCGTCGAGGCGAAAGCGGCGTAGGCGGGGACGGACAAAGTCACGAGGAACTCCTCAAATCATGGTCTTTTGTGAATATGAGAAGCCTAGGAACTGGAGTGCACTCCAGGTCAAGTCGAGAGTGTGCGGCGATACTGTGGTGCTAGAACTCGAACCGCAGGATGCGAGCGGAGCGTCTCATCGACGGGCTGTATCGCGCCAGCCGCGACGATATCCGCAGCCACGCCGGAAACAGTTCCACCTCGGGAGCATCCACCATGCTGAACTCTTCGACGAACCGCAGCCGAGGGTTCCAGCGCTCCGGGGTGCGTGGATCGTCGTAACCCTCGAATCCACGCAGCTGGTTGACCTTCTTGAACATCTTCTGCGGGAACAATTTTGAAATCCACACACCCACTACCATGCGTCCGTAGTCGTTGAACGCCAGTTGCCCGGTGGGGAAGTGATCGGTGACGGCGCGCATGGTGGCGATAATCTGTTCTTTGGTCAGGAAGGCGAAGAATCCGTCGGCGACCACCATCGCCGGACGATCCGCCGGTATTCCGGCAATCCACGCCGGGTCGGTGATGGACACCCCGATGGTGTGCTCACCGGCGCCCGGAGGCATGACTTCATCGCGCAGCCTGGCCATCCCGGGTAGGTCGACGCTGTACCAATCGACGGTGGCCGGCGGCTGGATGCGCCGATACCCGTCGTCGAGACCTGCACCGAGATCGACCACCACCGCGTTGGGGTGCTTGCTGATGAACTTCCGCACTCGATCGTCGAGAAGTTTTGCGCGTAAAGCAGATTGGCATACCACTGGGGCCAGCACCCCCAGTGCGTCGAAGTCGTAATCGATCATGTCGACGGCGGCCGTCGCGCCCGGGTCCGACAGGATCGGTCGTTGCCAGCCGTCGTTGACGGCTCGTGCCTTCAGGGTGAGAAAGGCGGTTTCTTCCTCCCGGATGATGCCGCTGGTGTCAAGGCCCATGCACTCGACTATACAAGCGTGTAGGCAATTGTCCAGTCGTGTAGCATGCGGCGATGAAGACCGCGGATCCTGACGACCTCACCGCCCGCGCCCGAATTCGGGACGCGGCGTTGCATGAGTTCGGGGAGAAGGGATACGACGGCGCGACCATCCGAGGCATTGCCGCGCGGGCCGGCGTGTCCTCCGGGCTGTTGCGCCACCACTTCGGGTCCAAGCAGGAGCTGCGGGAAGCGTGCGATGAGTACCTCGTCAAAACCATGCGGGACATCAACGAGCAGGTTCAATCGAACGTGGAACGCGGTGACGTGCACTACGTTTCGGCCCGCATTCCGATCGGCCAGTACCAGGACTACATCAGTAGGGCGCTCGTCGACGGCTCTGCGGGGCAGGTATTCGACGAGATGGTTGCGATGACCGAGGGCTGGCTGGCCAGTGCCGAGGGCAACCGCGTGTTCCCGGCTGATGTCGACGTCAAGTCCCGTGCCACCGTCATCACCGCGATGGCCTTGGCGGTGCCGCTGCTCCAGCAACATGTCTCGCGCGGGCTCGGCGTCGACGTCAATTCGCCCGAGGGCGACCTGAAGATGGCGGCGACCCTTGTCGACGTGTACGCCAACCCCCTGTTGACCCCGGAGCAGGCACAATCGGCGCGGCAGGATCTCGCGCGCAGAATGAGGTAGCTATGTTTAATCGAGTAATATTCGCTGTATAAGGTCGCAAGTACGCCTTAACCTGGTTACTCTTAGCGCGTGCCAAGTTTCCGTGCACCAGCGGTACTCCGATGATTGTCGTCGCTGGTCTGCGGGTGGACGCGACTGCGGTGAAGGCGACCGCAATGCTGCTCTACATCGTCGGATTCGCGTTCGCGGTGTTCTTTGGTATCGACAGTGTGCGGATTATCGTGGTGCTTCTCGTTGCTATCGCAGCGACGGCCTTGCACTACTGGCCGGTGCGCGAGAAGTTCGACAGAATCTCCCTTGCGGTTGCTCTCGGCCTGGTCATCGCGTTCGTACTCGACGCGTGGTCAACCAGGGTTATCGATCACGCGCTGGTGCCCAGCATCGGAATCGGCGTGGTGCGTCTACTGGCCTGGCTGCTGTCGGTGGCCGGAATCCTGGCGTTCCCGCGACGACTCATCGACAGAGACGAGGCCTCGGACGCCTAGGCTCCTGTTCTCTCCAACCGTGACGGCCGCGTCACCAAGTACGAGAGCACACCGGCGGTGCGGGGTGAGCGCGCCTTTGACCACCGGAACAACAGTCCGTGCAGCAGCGGCACCGGCGACCACCAGAACCACCTGCCGAGTAGCCCGGCGACCGCAGGCACGACGAACGTTCTGACGATGAGCGTGTCGATGATCAGCCCGACGCCAATGGCGGTGCCTACCTGCTCGATGCTCAGCACATCGCTGGAGAGCATGGCAAACATGGTGATACCGAAGACGATTCCGGCCGTGGTGACGACGCCGCCCGTGCCGCCGAAGGCGCGGATCATCCCGGTGCGCAGGCCAGCGCCATCCAGGAATATCTCTTCGCGCATGCGCATGGTGAACAACAGGTTGTAGTCAGCGCCCACCGCGACCAGTGCGATGAGGGCAATCGACGGGACCGACCAATGTAGATCGCGTCCTAACAGGTCATGCCAGATCAAGGTGGTGATGCCGAGTGCGGACGCGTACGAGACGACGACGGTGCCGATGACCACCGCCGCCGCCACCGGACTGCGCAGCATGACCAACACGATGAGGAACACCAGCGCGAGCGCTACGGCCGCCAATAGCAGGAAGTCTTCATTGACGTACCCGCGTAATTCGGCTGTGCCGGTGCCGAACCCGGCGATATTCACCGTGCTACCAGCGAGGGTGCCCTCCTTGGTGGCTTCGCTCACCGCGAGGGTGATCTGTGGAGATCGATGTGCGCCGTCGGCGCCGAACACCTTGCCGTCGCCGAACACCAGCATGCGGGTCGAGCGGCCGTCGGGGGCGAAGTACAGCCCGGCGGCCCGCTGGAAGCGCGGGTCCTGCCACGCGCGCTGCGGCAGGTAGAAGCCACCCTCGCCGCTGCTGCGAAAATCCTCGCGCATCGCGCGCAGGTACTCGGTGAGTCCGGAGAACATGGTGCGTGTCTCGCCGACCGCCCTGGTCAACTGATCGGTGATCGTGCTCAGCTGCGCCACTGTCGCCCGCATGTTCTTCACCGAATCCACGGCGCCGGAGAATGACTTCTGCATTCCCTGGGCGCCGGTGCCGAACTTGGCGGTGCTGGAGGTCAGTGAGGCGGTGGCCGCCACCACGGAGTCCATCGGTTCGACGGCCTTGAGTACCAGAGAACAGATGCCGTCATTTACGCAGTTGGGATTGCCCGTGGTGAAGTTGCGCAGCGGATCCATGTACTCCGATACCTGAGATACGTTGTCCTGCAGTGCTTTCATTCCCGAGTGCATATCGCCGACGCCACTGTTGAGCTCGCCCAGTCCGCTCACCCCGCCTGCTAGTCCCTTCTGCAGCTGCGCGATCGCCTGAGAGAACTGGCTCAGCGTTGCCGAGAGCTGATCGACAGCTCCTAGGCGTTGGCTCATCTGTGTGGTGCCGTCGTCCAGCTGATCAGCGATGATGCCCGCTTGTTCGGTCAGTGCCGCCTGTTCGGGGATGGCACCCGCCGGGCGAGAGGCCGATTGGACCATCCGAATTCCGGGAATCTCCATGAGCTTCTTGGTCACTCGCTCGATACCGATGACTCCGGCCGGGTTGCGCAGATCGTGGTCCGATTCGATCGAGACGATCTCGGGCAGCAGCCGGTTCGGCGGGAAATGCCTATCCATCGCCTGATAGCCGCGGTTCGCGTGCGTGGAAAGCGGCTGCGCGGCAAGCTCGTCGAAACCGAGGCGCAGGCCCGCGACGGGAAGGGCACACACGATCAGTAGCAGCATCGAGCCGACCAGCACCGGACCCGGCCAGCGGGCGACCATGGTGCCTACCCGGCGCCAACGGCGTCCCGGCTGCCCCCGCAGTGGCCGCGGCTGCGCCAGCCCGCGGCGGCCGGCCAAACCGATGAGCGCGGGAAGCAGGGTCAGCGAGGCGGCCATGCCGGTGAGGATCCCAATGGCACAAGGCAAACCGGCGCTGCGCAACATTCCGACCTGGGCGAACATCAGGCAGGACAGGGCAGCGGCGATGGTCAGTCCGGACGCCGCGATGACCGGCGCCACGCTGCGGTTGGCAATGGCGAGAGACTGCTCGTGTTTTAGCCCCGAACGGCGTTGTTCGTGATAGCGCCCGAGCAGGAAGATGCCGTAATCGGTTGCCGCGCCGAGCACCAGGGCGGCGAGCAATGCAACCGAGAAGATGGAGACCTCGATGAGATTGCGTTCGCCCAGGAAGGCGACGATGGAGCGCGCCAGGCCCAGGCCCATGCCCACGGTGATCAAGGGGATCGCAGCGGTGATCGCAGATCGGTACACGGCGAACAGCAGCAGGGCGATGAGCACCACCGTGACCCCGGTGATCATGAGCATCTGCGTATCGATGGAGGTGAGCTCATCGGCGATGGTGGCGCCGGGCCCGGTGACCCATGCGTGGATGCCGGCGGGCGCGGGCTCCCTGGCAACGATCTGCCGGACGGCATCCAGTGACGCGTTGGCCTGTGCTCCGCCGAGCTCGCCGGTCACGCGCAGCATGGTGTACGCGGCCTTGCCGTCCGGGCTGAGTGCGCCCTCGGCCGTCATGGGGTCGGCCCACAGGTCCATCGCCGAGTCCAGATGGGCGGTGTCCGCGCGCAGTTTTGTCAGCAGTCGATCGTGATACTGATGCTCGACAGGTCCCAGTGTGCGGTCGCTTTCCAACACCAGGTAGTTGAGGTTTCCGCCGTCACCGTCCTGGAACTGCTTACCCATGACGGCGCCTGCGGTGTTCACCGGTGCGCTCTGCGGCAGGAAGCCACGGGCGTGATTATGTGCCGTGCTTTCCACTTGAGGCACAAGCAGATTGCCCGCCGCTGCGGCGAGTATCCAGGCCCCGATGACCAGAATCGCGTATCGGCTGCAGAACCTTGCGATGGCTTCCCACATGTTCAGTGAAGTTACGGAGCCGGCGCGGCGCCGTCGTCGTGCTGTGGGCGAGACTTGCTCTCCTACCGTGGTAGGAGAGGCGTATCCGCGCCAAGCATGATGTGCGACGTCGTGACCGCCTCTACGCTGGCACTATGGATCGGCTCCGGGAATGGGCGTATCGACGTCGCGCCTTGGTGCCGTATGAGTTTCCGTGGACTGTCCCCGTCGTCATGTACACCGGCACGTTGCTGGTTGTGGGGTGTGCGGTAGTACAACGCGGTTTCACCCGACCCTGGCTGCTGGCACTGGCGGCCCTCGTCGCGCTGGCTCCAATCCTGATCTTCGTTATCGGGGGGTACAAGCTCGGCACCTTCTGGAGTGCGGCCTGCAGCCTTGCGGGGGTGGCCTTGTTCCTGACGTGGCCCCCGAACGTCGTGGACGGCGCGCCATTCCTGCTGATGTTCATGATCGGTGAGGTGGGTGCGCTCGCCTCCGTGCGCGCGGGGTTACTTGCCTGCGGCGCCTGTGTCGCGCTACTCGTGGTCGCCGAGCAGCTGCATCACCTCGGGACGTTATCGCTGTACAACGCGTTCTTCGTGGTCGTCGGTTGGCTGATCGGACACATCTTGCAGCTGCAACAGCGGCTGCTCCTTCAGGAGCGTGCACAGCAGGTGCGCATGCAGGAACAGGCCGCCTCCGATGAACGGCGCCGCATCGCCCGTGAAATCCATGACGTAATAGCGCATTCCCTGTCCGTGACCATGCTGCATCTGACCGGTGCGCGACGGACGTTGCAGGAGGATCACGATGTGGATGATGCCGTCGCGGGATTACTCGATGCTGAACGTCTTGGGCGTCAGGCGATGTCGGATATCCGCGGGACGGTGGGATTGTTGAGCGCTGGTCCCGGCGGAGCCGAACCGATGCGGCTGTCTCCAGAACCCGGTATCTCCGACATACCTGATCTGGTCGCCGATTTCACGGCGGCGGGGATGGTTGTGGAATCACACATCTACGGGTCAGGTGAGTCCGTCAGCGCTGGAGTTGGTTTGGCGTTGTACCGAGTGGCTCAGGAATCTTTGGCCAACATCGCCAAGCATTCGCCGAGTTCGTCGGCTGCGGTACTCCTTGATATCAACGGGTCGGCGGCGAGCCTGACCGTGAGCAACGACCTGGCCGCAGGATTGCCTTCAGATGTGTGTTCGGGAGGCGGGCTCGCAGGCATGCGGCAGCGCATTGAGATGCTCGGCGGGGAGTTCCGTGCTGGGTGGGCGGAGGACGGTTGGACAGTTTCGGCCAGCGTCCCGGCGGAATCCAATGGGACACCGTGCCGCGCCCGGCGAAAGGTGTTATGGCGTCATGACTGATACCGAGGTGGGCGTGCTGCTTGTCGACGATCAAGAGCTGGTACGTACGGGGTTGCGCCGGATTCTGCGTCGTAAAGACGGATTCTCGATTGTGGGGGAGTGCGCCGACGGCAGCGAGGTGGCGGCGGCGGTGGTGCAGGGGCAGCCCGACGTGGTGGTGATGGACCTGCGCATGAAGCAGATGAGCGGTATCGAGGCCATCAGGTTGCTTCATGCCGCCGATGGGCCGCCCGCGCTGGCGCTGACCACATTTGACGACGATGAACTGCTCTCCGGGGCGTTGCGTGCCGGCGCTGCGGGGTTCATTCTGAAGGACTCGCCCGCAGAGGAGTTGGTTCGCGCCGTGCACGCCGTGGCGCGCGGCGAGGCATATCTGGATCCTGCGGTGACATCGCGGGTGCTCAGCGCCTACCGGCGCGCACCGGCTGCCACCACTGGTCATGCTGAGGAGAAGCTCACCGTGCGGGAGCTGGATGTGTTGGCGCTCATCGCTTCCGGTGCCACCAACTCCGAAATCGCCGAGCAGCTGGTGATATCCGAGGTGACGGTCAAGAGCCACATCGGACGCATCTTCGTCAAACTCGATCTACGAGACCGGGCTGCGGCCATCGTGTATGCCTATGACAACGGCATCGCGATGCCCAAATAGGCTTACTGGGTTTACTTTTCGCGGAGAGCCGCGATGGCTTCGTGGAGCTCTTCGAGTTCACGTCGCAGGTAGTCGCGGGTGGTGACCTCACCCACCGCGAGCCGCAGTGCCGCCAGTTCCCGTGCCAGGTATTCGGTGTCGGCCTTGGTTTGTTCGGCCCGGCGCCGGTCCTCTTCCAACGACACCCGGTCGCGGTTCTCCTGGCGGTTCTGGGCCAGCAGGATCAGCGGCGCGGCGTAGGCAGCCTGGGTGGAGAACGCGAGGTTGAGCAGAATGAACGGGTACGGATCCCATTGCAGACTCACCGCGAAGAGATTCAGGATGATCCAGACGATGACGAACACGGTCTGCATGGCGAGGTAGCGTCCCGTGCCCAGGAACCGGGCGATGTTCTCGCTGACCCTGCCAACCGCCTCGACATCGAGTCCGAGCGACAGCCCGCGGGAGGTGCGCGGAGTATCGAGCCGCTGCCGTGCCGATGCGTCGCTCATGAACGGTCACCCCCCGACACCCTCTCGGGTTCGTCGGCGCGCCAGCCGTCGGGCATCAGGTGATCCAGGACGTCGTCGACCGTAACGGCGCCGAGCAAGTGGTTCTCCCTGTCGATCACGGGACCGCACACCAGGTTGTACGCGGCGAAGTAGCGGGTCACCTCGGCCAATGGCGCCTCGGCATCCAGGTAAGGCAGGTCGGTATCGAGAATGCCGCCGACCATCGCGTAGGGGGGCTCACGCAGCAGCCGCTGCAGGTGCACACATCCGAGGTAGCGGCCGGTGGGTGTCGCTGTGGGTGGCCTGACCACGAATATCAGCGAGGACAGCGCGGGTGTCAGGTCTGGATCGCGCACGCGGGCAAGGGCTTCAGCGACCGTGGTGTTCGGGCTCAGGATCACCGGCTCTGGGGTCATCATGCCGCCGGCGGTGTTGGGGGAGTGGGTAAGCAACCGTCGGACGGGCTCGGAATCTTCCGGATCCATCAGTGCCAGAAGTGATTCTGCCTCCGCGGGGGACAGTTCCCCCAGCAGGTCGGCGGCGTCGTCGGGGTCCATCGCCTCCAGCACGTCCGCGGCGCGTTCGTCTTCGAGCTTGGTCAGTACCTCGGCCTGATCATCCTCGGGAAGCTCCTGGAGGATGTCGGCCAGCCGTTCGTCGTCGAACGCGGCCAGTACCTCGTCGCGCCGCTTGGGCGGTAGTTCACGGATGGCATCGGCGACCTCGACCGGGCGCATGCCGTCGAACTGGAGCATCAGCTGGGCGACGCCCTGTCCGGGCAGGTTGAGTGTCGACGGCGTCAGCCCGTGGATGTGATTCCATCCGGTGACCTGCACACCGGTGCGCCGTCCCAGCCGCCGCGGGCTCCGCACGGCCACGCGGGTAACCACCCAGTCGCGGGTGCGCGTCTGTTCCAGGCCTAGGTCCACCACGGTGAGATCGACACCATGGAACTGTTCGAGCTCGGGGTCGTCGGTGCGCACGATGGTGTCGAGGACCTGCCCGAGCACCAGCGCCTCGCTGGGACGCTGTTCGAAGCGGCGGAGTGAGACGTTTCCGGTGTTCAGCGTCACCGATCCGGGCTCGATCGCGGTGACCCGCAGCATGGGTACGAAGATCCTTCGGCGCGTGAGCATTTCGACGACAAGACCGATAACCCGCGGCTGTTTTCGGGTAACGCCAATCGCGATCACGACATCGCGCACCCGTCCGATCGACTCGCCGTCCGGACCAAGAACCACCAGGCCCGAGAGCCTGGCTGCAAACACCTTGCTCACTGCGGCCATGACAGCAAGGTTAGGGGGTCGGTCTGTCGGTGCCCTCCGCCGGTGTCGCGAGTTGGGTGGTTAGGAGCCGATTCCGCCGTACATGAGGGCGATGACGGCGGCCGAGAATCGCTCGCTGTCCTGCACCTCGCCGCCCCGCGAGGCGTGCAAACCTGTCGCCAGGATCATCCCGGTCACCGCTCGGGCCGTGTACTCGGTGTCGAGATCGGCACGCAGGTAACCTCTTTCGACACCGTGGCGCAGGTACGCCTCGGTCAGTTGGTCACTTGTGGAGAGCATTCCGAAGACGCGTTCGCGTAGCTCATTGTCCACCGACCCCGCTTCCAGCAGAAGCAGCGGCAACTGGGGGTTATCCCGGAACAGGTCCGCGAGGGCAGCTCCGATGCGCACCGACTGTTGGCGGTACTGCTCGATGTCGTCGGCGAGCCCCGCGGCGTTGTCCGCGCTGATCGCGTGAAAGATCTGCCCGGTGACGTCGTCGATGACATGCTCGATGATGTCCCGCTTGCTCTTGAAGTACCGGTAGAAGGTCCCATGGCCGATCCCGATCCGACCGGCGATATCCGCGACGCCCGTCGCGTGGTACCCGTGCTCGGCGAAGCACCCAAAGGCGGCGTCCAGAATCTCCTGCCGCATCTCGAGCTTCTTGCGCTCGGCGCGACTGACTGTGGACGGGCTGGACGTCATAAGCGGCGATCCTACCGACCTTGACACCCGTCGAGAATGACATATCATTCCGAAACTGACAAGCCATTCCGTTGGAGGTTGATGTGAGTCGTTATCCGAAGATTGAGCTGCCCGGCGCGGTGGTCGTCATCACCGGTGGAGCCAGGGGAATCGGTGCTGCTACGGCGCGCCTTTTCGCTGATAAGGGGGCTGATGTCTGGATCGGTGACGTCGATGATGTGGTCGCCAAAGAGACCGCGGCCACGATCCCGCGTGCGCAGGCCGGCGCTCTCGATGTCACCAAGCCCCAGTCCTGGGCCTCGTTTCTTGACCGGGTGCGCGCCGAGTCCGGCCCTGTCGACATCTTGATCAACAACGCGGGCGTCATGCCGCTGGGCGGGTTCATCGAGGAGAACGAGCGCACCACCGATCTGATTCTCGATGTGAACGTCCGCGGCCCCCTCAATGGTGCGCGCGCCGCGTTGCCGGAGATGGTGGCGCGCGGACGCGGACACATCGTCAACGTCGCGTCGATGGCAGGCAAGCTGGCCGTCCCCGGCATGGTCACCTACAACGCGTCCAAATTCGGTGCTGTGGGACTTTCCGTGGCGCTGCGCAAGGAGTACGCAGACAGCGGCGTCAGCATCAGCTCCGTACTGCCGAGCGCGGTGCGTACCGAGCTGGCCTCGGGCGCGCCGCTGGGCAAGGGCATGCCGACCGTCGACCCGGAGGACGTGGCCGCCGCGATCGTCCGCAGCGTCGACACCCGTCGTGCGCAGATCTCGGTGCCGGGCTGGCTGGCGTTCGGATGGGGGCTGCTGGATCTGTTTGTGCCCGAACCGGTTGAGCGACTTGGTCGCCGACTGATCGATGACCGGCGGGCATTGACCTCGCTGGATCTCAACGCGCGTAGTGCCTACATCGAACGCATCGAGCGGCAGAGCCAGGAGCACCAGAAGTGAGCGACCAGCGCCAACCCAAGGTCGTCGTCGTCGGTGCCGGCATGGCCGGAATCGCGGTGGGGCACAAGCTCAAAGAGGCCGGATTCGACGATTTCACCATTCTGGAGAAGGGTGATGACGTTGGCGGTGTCTGGTACTGGAATCGCTATCCGGGACTGACCTGCGATGTGCCCTCGCAGGCCTACCAGTACCCGTTCGCGCCACGCACGGACTGGCCGAGGCTCTTCGCCACCGGCGGAGAGATTCAGGCATATCACCGCCAGGTCGCCGAGGATCTCGGCGTGATGTCGCATATCCGCTGTGGGCAGGAGGTCACGGCCGCGGAGTTCACCGGTGCGGGTTGGCGGGTTACCACCGCGGCAGGGGAGAGGCTGGAGTGCGATTTCCTGATCGCCGCTACCGGCGTGCTGCACCATCCGAACATTCCCGACATTCCCGGCCTCGACAGCTTCCAGGGCAAGGTGGTGCACACCGCGCGCTGGGACGATTCGGTGGTGCTGGAAGGAAAGCGTGTCGCCGCGATTGGGACGGGCTCCACTGGGGTGCAGGTGGTTTCGGCAATGCAGCCCGTTGTCGATCAGGTGACGTCATTCATCCGAACCCCGCAATGGGTGCTGTGGGCTCCGATGGCGATGCGTCAGCCAAAGTTCGTATCCAAGATGTTGGAGGCCCTGCCCACCGAACGCATCGTGCGGTTCAGCGCGTTGACGGGCACCGATGCACTGGTGAACATCGTGACCCGGCCCGGCTGGGGGCGGCGTTTGGTGCAGCAGTACGCGCGGGCGTGCCTTCACCTGATTCGCGACAAAGAGCTGCGTCAGAAGCTCACCCCGGACTATGAGCCGCTATGTAAGCGGCAGGTCTTGTCGGGGTCGTTCCACCGCGCCGTTCAGAAGCCGAATGTCGAGATCGTCACCGACCGCATCGACAGAATCACGCCCACCGGGATCGTGACGACGGACGGCGTCGAGCGCGATTTCGACGTGATTGTGCTGGCCACCGGATTCCAGGCCCACAACTACATGCGGCCCATGAATCTGGTTGGCAAGGACGGATATTCGATTGACGAGGCATGGGAGAAGGGTCCCAAGGCCTACCGGATGACCGCCATCCCCGGCTTCCCGAACTTCTTCACCGTGCTGGGCCCGAACTCGCCGACCGGATCGATCTGGCTTCAGCACACGGCAGAGCGCACCGCCGAGTACATCATCAGCTGGTTGCATCGCTTCGCCCGTGGCGAGATCACCACGGTTGAAGTGAGCCGTGAGGCCACCGATGAGTTCAACGACCAAGCGCGCGAGGCGATGAAACCCACGGTGTGGGCCACCGGCTGCAACTCCTGGTATCTCACCGAAGATGGATCAGTGGACCTGTGGCCCTTTGATCGAAAGACCATGGAGCGCATGCTCGCATCGCCCGAGGAGAGCCACTACATCGTGCAGTGATGCGCTTCAGCGCAGGTTGAACGTTGTGGGATCCGGGCCGATCCGACCGTCGGTGGCGTCGAGCCCCGTGATGCGCTCGACCTCGTCGGTGCTGAGCTCGAATCCGAACACATCGAAGTTGGCCGCGATGCGTGCTGGTGTCACCGATTTGGGGATGACGACGTTGTCCAGCTGAAGATGCCACCGCAGAATCACCTGGGCGGCGCTGACTCCGTGGGTTTGGGCGATGGCGCCGATCGCCGGGTCGTCCAGGATGGTGCCCTGGCCGAGCGGTGACCACGCCTCGGTGGCAATGCCGTACTCGGCGTGGAAGGCGCGCAGCTCGGGCTGGGTGAACCGGGGATGCAGCTCGATCTGGTTGAGGGCAGGTACTTCCCCGGTCTCGTCGATCAGTCGTTGGAGATTGTCGATGGTGAAGTTGCTGACCCCGATGGCCTTGGCGCGGCCGTCGGCCTGGATCCGCTGCAGAGCCTTGAAGCTCGCCACGTATTCATCGAGCTCGGGCACCGGCCAATGGATGAGGTACAGATCCACGTAATCGGTACCCAGGCGTGCCAGAGAGGCGTCAAACGCCCGCAGCGCGTTGTCGTAGCCCTGATCGGCATTCCACAGCTTCGTGGTCAGGAAGATATCGCCACGAGCAACCCCGGACTCCGCGATGGCGGCGCCGGTGCCCACCTCGTTCTCGTACACCTTCGCGGTGTCGATGCTGCGGTATCCAACCTGCAGCGCTGTCGACACGGCCGAGCGCGCCTCATCGTCGGGTACCTGCCACACCCCGTAGCCGAGCTGGGGAATCGTGCTGCCGGAATTGAGCGTCACATTGGGGACTACCTGGGGAACCGTCACGGTCAACCCAACACGGGCCGTCGCCGAGTATTCCCGGGGACCTGGAGACAAACGAAAAGCCCCGCTCCCAAACATGGGAACGGGGCTTTCTGGTGGTGCGCCGTCAGGGTTTCGAACCCCGGACCCGCTGATTAAGAGTCAGCTGCTCTACCAACTGAGCTAACGGCGCATCAACGTGCGTGGAAGACCTTAGCAGCCTCGGAGCCCGTAACGAAAATTGTCATCTCCGCGATAGCCCGGTCGCGTTGATTGAGGTGGTCGTCGACCTTCACGAGCCCGTACAATCATGGCTGAATTCGCATGCACGAGATTCAAAGGGAGCAAAGCATGACCCAGGGTCGTCCACGCCTGTTGGTTGGCGCGCGTCGGCGGTGGGCGTCCGTGCTCGTTCTCCCGCTCGTGGCAATGGCTGTGCTGGCCGGATGCTCGAGTACCGCGTCCCAGGAACCGCCGAAAGTCATTGACAAGGCAACGCCTTACGCCGATCTGCTGGTACCCAAATTGGCGATGTCGGTGAAGGATGGCGCCGTCGGCGTCCCGGTTGATGCGCCCGTGACAGTGACGGCGGGCGAGGGTGTGCTCGGAACTGTCACCATGGTCAACTCCGATGGCAAAGAGATCACCGGTGAGGTCGGTCCCGACGGCGTGAGCTGGTCCACCACCGAGCCGCTCGGCTATGACAAGCAGTACACCCTCAGCGCCGATGCCAGGGGCCTCGGCGGAGTGGCCCGCGCCAATGCGACATTCCGTACCCATTCGCCGGACAACATGACGATGCCGTACGTCATGCCGGGCGACGGCGAGGTAGTTGGCATCGGTCAGACTGTCGCCATCCGGTTCGATGAGAGCATTCCGAATCGGGCCGCGGCGGAAAAGGCCATCAAGATCACCACGAACCCGCCCGTCGAGGGTGCGTTCTATTGGTTGAACAACCGCGAAGTGCGTTGGCGCCCAGAGGCGTTCTGGGAGCCCGGAACATCGGTCGAGGTGAAGGTCAACACCTACGGGGTGAACCTGGGCAGCGGCGTCTTCGGGCAGGACAACGTGACCTCCCGTTTCGCCATCGGCGACGCGATCATCAGCCGCGTCGATGACAACAACAAGGTGGTCAACGTCGAGCGCAACGGCGAGATCATCAAGACCATGCCGACCTCGATGGGTAAGGACAAGGCGCCCACCAACAACGGCACCTACATCATCGGCGAGCGGTTCAAGGATCTGATCATGGATTCGTCGACCTACGGCGTCGCGGTGAATTCGCCCGACGGTTACCGCACCAAGGTGCAGTACGCCACCCAGATGTCCTACAGCGGGATCTACGTGCACGCCGCGCCGTGGTCCGTCGGCGCACAGGGACGCACCAACACCAGTCATGGCTGCTTGAATGTCAGCACCGCGAACGCAAAATGGTTCTACGAGAACACCAAACGCGGCGACATCGTGATCGTCTCCAACACCGTCGGCCCGGTGCTACCCGGCACCGAGGGCCTGGGTGACTGGAACATCCCGTGGTCGCAGTGGAAGACCGGAAACGCCCGGCAGCAGTAGCGCTGGACGTGTTGCGCGCGGAACTATAGGCCGAACGCGCCGCCGTCGATCAGGATCGTGAGACCGATCCCGATCAACACCACCGGCAAGACAACATGACCCCAGCGGGTCAGCAGTGTCGCGACTGCCCGACGAGATGCAAAAAACCAGCCTGCCAGGCACCACAGCGCCACACCACACAGGAACACCACCGCATACCCGGCCATCCCGCCGGCTCCGGCAAGGGCGAACACAGGCACGTATACGCCGATGTTGTCACCGCCGTTGGCGAACGTCACCGCCGCCACCTGTAACACCCCAACACCGCCGGATTGATCAGAAGTACCAGCATTCTCGCTGCCCCGATCGCGTCGCAGGTTCCAGGCTGCGCGTAGTCCGAGTAGCAGAGGAAGTAGGCCAAGGTAAGGAATCACCTTCTCCGGCAGTAGATTAGCGCCCAACGCTCCCACCACCGATACCGCGAGAATCGCTGCGAACCCCAGATACTGACCGACAACAACCCGGGCCACTGCCGAGCGGGAACGTCCAGCCCGACCGAAGAAGACTGCCAGCACCACCATGTCGTCGACGTTGGTCACCGCGAACATCGCCGCTGCGCGGCCTATCAACGCCCAATCCACCAGCACGCCAGCGAGCGTACGGGGGTTTTCCGGTCGGCTGTTTTAGCCTTCGATGACCTTCTGGTCGAGTACTCGCTTGGACGGCACCATGATGATGGACTTGGAGTTGTCGCGATCGCGGTAGGCGGACTCCAGGATCGACGGGATGCTCTCGAGCTTGCCGTGCACGCTCATGAGCTGCTCCAGGATCGAGATGCGCTGCTGGCCAACCTCTTCCACCGAGCGGCGGGCCTGGTCCAGGCGGCGCTCGATCTGCTCGTCGGCCAGGCGCAGGCGGCGATCTGACTCGTCCTTGGCATCGGCAAGGCGCTTCTCGCACTCGGCCTGCGTGCTGCGCCGCTGATCGTCGACGGTCGACTGGGTCTCGGTGCGCAGTTTGGTCAGCTCTTCGTCCAGCTCTGTCTCGGCCTTTTCGCGCCGCTTTGCTTCCGCCGAGCGAAGCCGCTCCGACTCGCTGACCGCTTGGGCGACAATCTGATTGGCTTCCTCGCGTGCCCGCGCCATGACCTCGGTGTACTCGGTCTCCAGCGCGCTCTGTCGCGCCGCCATATCGGCGAGCATTTCCTTGTGCTTGGTGCGCATGGCTTCGGCGTCGGATTTGGCCGCGGCGACCAGGGCGGCCGACTCGGTGCGCGCCTCGCTCTGCATCTCGGAGACTTCGTCGACGGCGATGCGGAGCATCTTGGCCATGCGGTCGGTCATCGCATGCGCTGAGGGGGAGGTGTCGTTGAGGTTCGACACCTCGTCCTTGAGGGAGGAGACCTGCTTGGTGGCGTCCTCAAGGCGAGTCTTGAGAGTCTCCACGTCGTTCAGCCCGGACTGGTGCATGATCGTCAGCCGGCTGATGTACTCGTTGACCTCAATCGGGTCGTACCCGCTACGGGTCCTGGTGAAGTTCCGAGTGGACTCATTGGTGGTGGTCACGGTCACTGGTACCCCTTGAAACAGGTATGGAAGTAGTGGGAGAGCGTTAGCCCGCGAAGAGTATGACACGCGTTACCAGTTCTCGTATACAGGTGTTGGTAAATACTGGATCGGGACGTAACCAGATTGTTCACCTCTGACGCACCTGGTCACAGCGTCTATTTTCGCAAGCGTTTTGAGACGTGATTTGCCGTAGGTGGAATTGTGGAACGTATCGCCTATAGGCGGGGTTTCCTGAAATCGATCTTGATTGCGCAAGTTCAAGTAGCGATGGGGTGAACTACCCGGTCGCGGTATGGGGTATCTAGCTCGTAGTGGCGGTTCTTGCCGCCACCGTGTCGCGGATCAGGAGGAAGAACGGAACCGCGGTGCCCGCCCCGATGCCGAAGGTCACGAGCACTGACGCCACCCACCAGCGCAGGATGCCGAGTCGGCGGGCTTCGGCGAACGCCCAGGCCTGAAACGCGGCACCCATCAGATAGGTGTCGGAGTAGATGAACCGGATGGCGGGCAATGGCGCCTTACTCGGCGGCTTGAAGAAGTCCGCGGCTGCCTTCCGGGGCCCGTGCTTCCAGGCGTATGGCCATGCGATGGAGTTCTGTGTGACAAAGGCGACAAGGGTGGTCGCAAGGAGAATGGCGCGGCTTCGGTCTGTTCTCATCGCTGAAGTGTCACGTGCCGGCGGCTAGCGTTGCGGACGTTTCGGACTAGAGAAACGGAATCGCCGCCTACCTGTGTAGACGGCGATTCCGATATGGGGTGGCTGACGGGACTCGAACCCGCGACAGCCAGGATCACAACCTGGTGCTCTACCAACTGAACTACAGCCACCATTGCCGCGCGAAGCGGCGTGAAAGATCTTAACCGGTGAGGGCGCCTTAGGCCGAATCGGTATCCGGAGCGTTATCCAGGTTCGCCACGATCGCGACAAGGTCACTGGTAGAGGGCCCGGGGTCGGGAACGAAGGCCGCGCGCCGGTAGTAGCGCAGCTCGCGGATCGACTCCTTGATATCGGCGAGGGCCCGGTGGGCCAACCCCTTGTCTGGCTGGCCGAAGTAGATCCGCGGGTACCAGCGGCGGCAGAGCTCCTTGATGGAGCTGACGTCGATCATCCGGTAATGCAGGAAGTCATCGAGCAGCGGCATATCCCGTGCGATGAATCCGCGGTCGGTGGCAATGGAGTTCCCGGCCAGGGGAGCGACCTTGGCCGAGGGCACGTGCTGGCGGATGTAGTCGAGCACCAGCGCCTCGGCCTCTTCCAGGGTGACTGTCGACTTACGGACCTCATTGGTGAGCCCGGACTTGGCATGCATGTCCTTGACCACCGGAGGCATCGCGGCCAGCGCCGCGTCATCGGCATGAATGACGAGGTCGATGCCCTCGCCGAGGATATTGAGATCGCCGTCGGTGACAAGGGCGGCGATCTCGATCAGCTTGTCCGAGCCGAGGTCGAGCCCCGTCATCTCGCAGTCGATCCAGACCAGTTCTTCGCGTGGAGCACTCACAGTCTGACCACATTAGCGGTACGTGTGATCCGCGAGTGTGACGTCAGCACGGAATTTCGCGAGCAATCCTGTGTCGACGCCACACCGAGCGATGACGGAGTCGCTTCGGGGCGTTAGGGTCGTGGCCATGGCCGAGCAGACCACCGCGGGAGCCACGCCCGCACAGCAGAT
>NZ_MAFC01000011.1 GCF_002013465.1 Mycobacterium sp. D16R12
CGTATCCGCATTCCGTTGGCGACCCTCAACCGGCACGGCCTCATCGCCGGCGCGACCGGTACAGGCAAGACCAAGACCCTTCAGGTGATCGCCGAGCAGCTCAGCGCCGCGGGAGTGCCTGTGGTCATGGCCGACGTCAAGGGCGACCTGTCCGGCATCTCCAAGCCCGGCGAGGTCAGCGATAAGACGGCGGCTCGCGCCAAGGACACCGGTGACGACTGGGCGGCCTCGGGCTTCCCGGCGGAGTTCGTCTCCCTCGGTACCGCCGGGATCGGTGTGCCCATCCGTGCCACCATCCGCAGCTTCGGGCCAATTTTGTTGTCAAAGGTGCTGGGGCTCAACGCCACCCAGGAATCCACGCTAGGGCTGATCTTCCACTGGGCAGACCAGCAGCAGCTACCACTGCAGGATCTGAAGGATCTGCGCGCGGTCATCACGTACCTGACCAGCGATGAGGGCAAGGCGGACCTGAAGAACCTCGGTGGCGTATCGGCGGCGACGGCGGGCGTGATCCTGCGAGCGCTGATCAATCTGGAGGCCGACGGCGGCGACACATTCTTCGGCGAACCCGAAATCGATCCGAACGATCTGATGCGTACGTCCGGAGACAAGGGCGTTATCACGCTTGTCGAGCTAGGGGCACAGGCTGCGCGGCCGGTTCTGTTCTCCACTTTCCTAATGTGGATCCTGTCCAACCTGTTCACGAAGCTGCCTGAGGTCGGCGACGTTGACAAGCCGAAGCTCGTGTTCATCTTCGACGAGGCCCACCTACTGTTCGCCGACGCGTCGAAGGCGTTCCTGGAGCAGGTGGAGCAGACGGTCAAGCTCATCAGGTCCAAGGGTGTCGGCGTCTTCTTCTGCACCCAGCTCCCCACCGACGTGCCCAACAACGTGCTCTCGCAGCTGGGTGCGCGTGTTCAGCACGCGCTGCGTGCCTTCACGCCCGAGGACCAGCAGGCCCTTACCAAGACCGTCAAGACCTATCCCAAGACCGATGTGTACGACATGGGCACGGCGCTGACCTCGCTGGGCATCGGCGAGGCGATCGTTACGGTGCTCTCTGAGAGGGGCGCGCCGACGCCGGTGGCGTGGACCCGGATGCGTGCGCCGCGTTCGCTGATGGCCGCCATCGGTGACGACGCCATCAAGGCCGCCGCCGCGTCCAGCCCCCTGCAATCCAAATACGGCCAGACGGTCGATTCGCGATCGGCCTTCGAGGTTCTCGCCGAGAAGGCGGCCCAGGCAGAGCAGGACGCCCCCGTCGGGGAGGCTCCCGCGAAGAAGGGCGCCAAACCGGTACCTGAGAAGCCCAGCTGGTGGCGGCGTCTGCTCAGCAACAGGAGCTTTCAGAGCTTCCTCAGCGCGCTGGGCAAGCAGCTCATCCGCAATATGGGTAAGAAGTAAGGTCGCGACAGATCGTGCGTAATCGCCGCTGAGACCTAGGCGTCTACCGTCTGTTTCGTCTGTGGCACAAAGCCTTCGGGCAGCATGCGGGATCGCCGCCAGAGGTACTCCACCAGTCGGCCTTCGAGCATGTTGGCCTCGTCCATGACGCGGACCAGGCGCTCGCCGAAGAACCTCAGATTCGCGTGGTAGTGCGGATTGCGTAGTGCCGTCCATGCCGTTCGCAAGGGCGGAAGTCCGGCGTCGCGGTACACGGCCGGTTGCACCATGACCAGCGGTACCACCGCCGCGCCGGCGGCAACGATCAAGCGCTCCACGGCCATTCGGGCGCGACCGGTACGCGCGACGGCCCGGTTCAGTGCCACGCGTGCGTAGCTGATGTGCCGGGCCTCCTCGACGACGTGGATTTTGGCGATCGCCCGGGTGCGGGGCTGGAGCGTCTCGTCGTTCATGGTCTGACGCTGCAACCGGTCCAGTATTTCCTCGACCATGAGCATCATCGAGAAGATCGTCGCGGACAGTGGGGCGAGCGCGGTGATGCCCACCAATGCCCGGGCGATCATGGGCGGGTCATAGCTTCGATCGCTCAGCGTGTTGATCTGGCGGCCGAACATCACCGAGTGGCGGCACTCGTCGGCGACTTCAGTCAGTGCGTATTGCGCTGTGGCGCTGCGGGGATCGCTGACCGAGGCCAACTTGAGCATGGGGTGCATCAGGGCGCTCTCGGCGAGAATGCCCCAGCTGGCCAGGGCTGAGGCCTCCAGGCGCCCGAGCCGAATCTTCTCGTCCTCGGTCATCCGGTCGAAGATCTTCGTGCCGTACAGCGAGATGTATTTGTCGGGCACATAGCGCAGCCCCGGAACGTCGGGTGCGTCCCAATCGACGTCCACCTCCGGGTTGTAGGAGCGCTCCACCGAAGAGCGCAGGAGCCGCACGGCCGTGCGCTCGATGGGCGACTCGCTCTGGGTGATGGGTGTTTGTGACATGACATGCCTCCCGGTGCTCAGTCCGTCAATTTCTTAGATGGTACTGAAAAGTACCGGGTACTTAGAGTAGCGTCAATGGCATGTCAGATCACGGTGATGCCCGGCGTGAACGTTGGGCGCAGCACAAGGTGCGAGTGCGCCGGAAATTCGTCGCTGCGGCAGTGGTCGCGATCGAGAGAAATGGCCCGTCGGCCACGGTGGAGGATGTCGTGCGTGTGGCGCACTCCGCTAAACCCAAGTTGTACAGGCATTTTGAGGATCGTAACGATCTCTTCGGCTCGGTGGCGCAGGCCATGTTGGCGGGTGTCCGGCGCCAGTTGGCCGCGGCCGTCGACATACGCATCCCGCCGCGCCAGTCCGCGCAGCGCGCCGCCGCCGTCTTCCTTGAGCTGGTGCAACGATTCCCGCAATCGACCCGCTTCCTTGTCGAACATCAGGTGGTGAGCGTGCGCGGAAAGCCGGCCCCGGCTCTGCGCGACGACGGTGCGATCGCCGAACTCGCCGCGGTGATCTCGTCGTTTCTCGAGCGCGTCAACGTGCACCCGGCCGGCGCGGATCAGCTGGCCGCCGCGTTGATCGGCACGGCCGCGACGACGGCGTTATGGCGAGTGGCTCGGGGCGCCGCACCTGACGAGGCTGTCGGCGAACGCCTGGCCGAGACACTGTGGGCTTCGGTCGATGTGTTCCTGAGGTCGAAGGGCATCATCATCGACCCGCAGCGAGCGCTCGATCCGGGGAAGATCGAGACGGCCCGGGCGGCGCTACTGGACTTGCGGGGCGGCGGTTAGTCGCCGAGCTTCTTGTAGAAGCTGCCCACTATCGGGGCGACGATGGCGCGCGGCGCATAGCCGGCAGCCACCGACATGGCCTTCGACGTGATGCCGGGGACGACGCGCATCTTGTTGCGTTCCAACGCATTCAGTGAGACCCGCGCGGTGTACTCCCCGTTGATCCACAGGAAGTCCGGAACCACCTTGTCGACGATCGACGCCTCGGAGGGGTCGGGCTCGACGGTGCGCACCGGTCCGGGCGCCAGCAGCGTGACATGCACCCCGGTGCCCTTGAGTTCACCGCGCAGCGACTCGGAGAAGGTGTTCGCGAATGCCTTGGTCGCCGCGTAGGTGGCGTTATTGGGAATCGGGGAGTTGCCGGCCGCTGATCCGGAGATCAGGATGCCGCCGGCTCCACGCTCGAGCATGCCGGGAAGCACCGCCAGCGTAAGGTCGTGCACCGCAACCGCGTTGAGCTGCACCTGCTTGCGTTCGCCCTCGGGATCCAGGTCGCGTATCGGCCCAAACGTCGCGGTTCCCGCGTTGTTGCACAGGATTGAGATGTTGCGCTCGGACAGCTCCTTACAGAGCGCATCACGCGAGCCGGGGTCGGCGAGGTCCACCGCACGTACCTCGACGATCACGCCCGTCTTCTCGGTCAGGGTGTTCGCGAGGTCGCTGAGGATCTCGCCGCGACGGGCGGTGATGATGAGGCTGTGTCCGCGGGCAGCAAGCTCTTCGGCGAGCGCCGCGCCGATCCCTTGGGAGGCTCCGGTGACGACGGCGCGGGCATCGGGACTTGGTGCGGGTATCGGCATGGGGCAATGGTAAAGGTTGCCCTGCGCGCGCCAGGTTACGCTGGTCGATAATGAGCATGCCTGGGGTCGAGGAGCCTGTGGGGCGTCAAGACCCAGGACCCGGCCGACAATTGACCACCCCCGTCTCACGCAGCCGGATAGCTGCCTGGGCAGCGTTCGACTGGGGATCTGCGGCCTTCAACACCGTCATCGTGATGTTCATCTTCACGCCGTATCTGACCGGCAGAGTCGGCGCTGGGATGCCCGACGGTGTCCCGCAGGGCCTCCTGGGCTGGATGATGGGCCTGGGCGGCGTCCTTGTTTTCGTGCTTGCACCGGTGATCGGGGTGTGGGCAGACACCCCGCGGCGGCGCCGCGTCGCGCTGGGCACCCTCACCACCTTGGTGGTGTTCGTTGCCACCACGATGAGCCTGGTACGCGAGGACAACCGCTACCTCTGGCTGGGGCTCGGGTTGTATTGCGCGGGTTCGGTGTTCAACGAGCTGGCGCAGGTTCCGTACAACGCCATGATGCATGGGCTCACCACACCCGCCAACGCCTCGCGGGTCTCGGGGCTGGGCCTGGCGGCCGCATACATCGGCGGTGTCGTCGTCCTCCTGCTGTGCTACCTGGGCTTCATCTCGGGGGACGGCCCGACCCGCGGACTGTTCCACATACCCGCCGCCGACGGATTCGACGTGCGCGTCTCGGTCCTGTTGGCGGCGGCGTGGTTCGCCGTGTTCGCGCTGCCGCTGGTGTTATCCCGGCCGGTAGCTGATCCGTGGGCCCCGCCGCCCAGCTCACCCGGATTGTTAGGGGTGTACCGGGAGTTGTGGCGTGACCTCGTCGAGCAGTGGCACATGGACCGGCGCATCATCTATTTCCTGATGGCGAGCGCGATCTTCCGCGATGGGATGGTGGCGATGTTCGCGCTGACTCCTGTCATCGCCAGTGGCGTCTTTCACATGTCCGGAGCGGACATCACCTTGTTCGGGGTTGCCGGGAATGTGATGGCGGCAGCCGGCGCAGTGCTGGGCGGATTGATCGATACGCGTTTGGGTTCCAAGGGGATCATCATCGGCTCGCTCGCCGCGATCGTCACCCTCGGCATCGTGATGATGTGTCTGTCGGGTCAGTCCGCGTTCTGGATTTGCGGGCTTGCCATCGCGGCATTCGTCGGCCCACCGCAGTCAGCGGCCCGAACGCTGGTGCTGCGCATGGCGCCGGCCGGGCGGGAGGCGTTCGTCTTCGGTCTCTACACCATGACCGGGCGGGCGGTCTCATTCGCGGGCCCCTGGCTGTTCGCCACGTTTGCGCTGCTGTTCCACGCTACCCGTGCGGGAATCGCCGGGCCGGTGTTGATGATTGCGCTGGGACTGGTGGCGGTGATCTTCGTCAAGGTTCCCCGGTATGACCCGGTGAACGGCGAAAACATCAGCGGCTCAAGCTAGCCCATACCGCTGCAGGTCGCCATCTTCCCGGAAGTAGTGCTCTTCTGCGTTCCATTGACGAGCAGGGTGCAGGACACATCGTGCGAGAAGTCGGCCGCGATCACCACGGCGTTCGTCACCTGCTCGGTGTTCAGCTTGACCTCCTTGCGCCACGGCAGCTTGACGTTGAACTCCATCTGCAGCGATCCGCTGGCATCGAAGTAGGTGATGTTCAGGGCCGGCCCGCGGCCGCCGACCTCATAGACAACCGTCTCCGTGGCCGCCTGACTTCCCTGCGTCGGCGGATTCACCGGGATCGGCGGAATGGTGAAACTCGGTATCGGTGGCAGGGTCGGCATGCTGGGCGCGGTGGTCGTCGAGGTCCGGGTGGAGGGAGTGGCGATAACTGTTGGGGGTTGGTCATCTTGGCGTTGAATCAAGACGACGAGGGTGATGATCAGCGCGACGATGACGACCAGCGCACCAGCACCGACAACCCACAGCCAGAAGGTGTTCGATCGGCGCGGGGGCTCGGGATTCTGCGGGGGAGGACCGTACGACCCGTATTGCTGCGGCAGCACGGCCGTTTGGTTGGGCTGGGCCGTGCTGGAGAGCGCGGGGTACTCGAACGCCTGCGAGGCGTAGGCCGGGTCATCGGGGTAATCCAACGGCTGGCCGGACTGCGACCACGGACCGTATGACGTGGAGCCGCCCGGGGCGGCCGCATCGTCGCGGCGGTTGCTGTCCATGGGCGCCAGGGTACCCGCCAAGCAATCAATGCAGGTGAAAGCCGGTCGGCCGTGTTCTCGGCGGATCGTCGCCGGATGTGGGTAGATGACGGGGTCGTGCTGTGATCCCGGTCACGGTACGGCACGATAGGGGCCATGACAGCGACCGAATCCACGGCTCCCGAGAGTGCTCCACCGAAGAAACGCAAGGACCGCACGCATTGGCTCTATATCGCGGTCATCGTCGCGGTGGTGCTCGGTGTGGTCGTGGGCATGCTGTGGCCGGGATTCGGAAAATCGGTGGGCGTGCTCGGGGAGATTTTCGTCAGCCTCATCAAGATGATGATCAGCCCGGTGATCTTCTGCACGATCGTGCTGGGCATCGGGTCCGTGCGCAAAGCCGCCAGCGTGGGCCGGGTTGGCGGGCTGGCGTTCGTGTACTTTCTGGCGATGTCGACCGTCGCCTTGGCGATCGGGCTTGTCGTCGGCAATCTCCTTGCGCCCGGCACCGGATTGCATCTATCTGGGGCCAACCAGGGGGCGGGCGCCAAGTATGCCGACCAGGCTCATGCCGCAGGTGGAACCTGGCATTTCATCAAATCGATTGTGCCGGAGACGATGTTCTCGGCGCTGACTTCCGGCAGCGTGCTGCAGACGTTGTTCATCGCGTTGCTGGTCGGCTTCGCGGTGCAGGCACTCGGATCTACCGGTGAGTCGATCGTGCGCGGTATCGGGATGCTCCAGAAGCTGGTCTTCAAGGTCCTCATCATGGTGCTGTGGCTGGCGCCTATCGGTGCCTTCGGTGCCATTGCCAACGTGGTCGGACAGACCGGCTGGAACGCCGTAAAGGAGCTGGGCGCACTGATGCTCGGGTTCTACACGACCTGCGCGATCTTCATCTTCGGTGTCCTGGGGACGCTGCTGTGGGTGGTGGCCCGGGTATCGATCTTCAAGCTGGTGCGGTACCTGGCGCGTGAATATCTGCTGATCGTCTCGACGTCATCCTCGGAATCGGCACTGCCGCGGTTGATCGCGAAGATGACCCACCTCGGTGTCGAGAAGTCGACGGTGGGCATCGTCGTCCCCACCGGCTACTCGTTCAACCTGGACGGGACGGCGATCTATCTGACGATGGCCTCATTGTTCGTCGCCGACGCGATGGGAAAGCCGCTCTCGATCGGTGAACAGATCTCGCTACTGGTGTTCATGATCATCGCCTCCAAGGGTGCGGCCGGGGTGACCGGTGCCGGAATGGCCACGCTGGCAGGTGGATTGCAGAGCCATCGGCCTGATCTCGTCGATGGCGTAGGCATGATCGTCGGCATCGACAGGTTCATGTCCGAGGCGCGTGCGCTGACCAACTTCTCCGGCAACGCGGTGGCCACGCTGCTCATCGGAACCTGGACCAAGACGACGGATAGCGAGCGGATCAAGACGGTGCTCTCGGGTGGCGATCCGTTCGACGAAACCACCATGCTCGACGATCACGCCGACACCGCCGCGGACGAGAAGGTGCCCGCGCAGGCGGCCAACTGACGGCGGCGTGCGCCGTCAGTTCATGCGGTACGGGTAGTTGGCGACGATCGCATCGGTGCGGTCAATGAGGCTGGCCGTCAGCACAATTCCGGTCTGATTGTGCAAGATCTGCTGCCAGCGCCGCTTGGTCTTGATCTCGGTGATGAGCACGGTCACCTGGCGACCGTCGGCCTGGCGCTTCTTGACGTACTCCACCAGGGGAGTCACCAGGGATCGATGCGCGGTAGGCAACACGACGAGCTCAAGTCCTGGGTCCCATTGATCCCAGCGCTTGGTCATCGCGTTTGCCTTCTGATCCGTGCGGCTGATGGTGACCGGCACCACCTCGCCACCGAGGTGCAGTGCCGCCTCCAGCAGCTGAACCGTTCGCTTGTTGATGTCGTCGATCGGGACGATCACCAGGGGCGTCTGGTCCGGGGGATTGGGTGTCAGTGTGGGCAATTCATCGAGTGCCAGTTCGCGTTTGACGCCTTGGTAGTAGTTCTCGGTGCGCCCGAAAAGCAGAACCAGCAGGGGGATGACGATGAGTAGTAGCCACGCGCCCTCGGTGAACTTGCTCACGAAGAGCACAACCATGGCGACGGCCGAGAGCACCGCGCCGAACCCGTTGAGTACGGCCTTCCAATGCCAGCCGGATGTGCGGGCGCCGAACCAGTGCTTGACCAAACCGACTTGGCTGATGGTGAATCCGATGAACACCCCGATCGCGAACAGCGGCAACAGCCGGTGGGTATCGGCGTCGCTGGCAATGAGGATCAGAGCCGAGAATGCGGCGAGCGCCGCGACGCCGTATCGGTAGACCGGCTTCTCTGCCCGTAACGCGAACAGATGAGGCATCCGGTCGTCCTTGGCGAGCAGACTCATCAGCACCGGCAGTCCGCCGAAGCTGGTGTTGGCCGCGAAGCCGAGGATCAGTGCCACGGTCACGTTGGTGATGTAGAACGGTATTCCGGTGCCGAAGGCCGCAGCGGAAAGCTGCGCCAGAATGGTGACGTCACCGCGGGGAACCACGTGGTGTGCCTTGATGAGGATGCTGAGTCCGATCAGCATGAGGCCCAACAGAATTCCCAGGGCGACCTCGGTGTGCTGGGCCCGTTTGATGGCGGGTGTCTTGAAGGCCGGGACGCCGTTCGCGATGGCTTCTACGCCCGTCAGAGACGAGCACCCGGCCGCGAATGCCTTCAGAACCAAGATGATTCCGAGTGCGCTGACCGGCTCGATGGGGCCGAGATCCGTGCCGATGACGGCCACGGGGGTGGAGTGCGCAAGCCCGAAGACGATGACCGCCAGGATGCACACGATGAAGGGGAAAGTCGGCAGCATGAGCACCTTGGCCGACTCGCTGATGCCGATGAGATTGAGGATTGTGAGGATCGCCAGGCCGATCAGCGTGATGGACAGCAGATGCGGGGCCAGGTCCGGAAAGGCGCTCGCCAGGCTCGCCGCCCCGGCGGCCAGGCTCACCGCGACCGTCAGCACATAGTCGACGACCAGACTCGCGGCGGCCAGCAGGCTGGCACCCCGACCGAGGTCCTTTTTGGCCACGGCGTACGAGCCCCCGCCTTCGGGGTGCACGGCGATGACCTGGCGGTAGGAGAACACCAACACGATGAGCAGCACCGTGATCGCGATGGCCACCGGCAGGGTGAAGGTGATGGCACCGACCCCGCCGGCGATCAGGGCGAGGACGATGGCCTCCGGGCCGTAGGCCACCGAGGACAGCGCATCCAGGGACAGCGCCGCGAGCCCGCCGACCGAGGTCAGTTTGTGCGCGTCGTCCTTGAGGACACGGCGCAGGCGCGGGTCAGCGACGCGGGGCGGTACGGAAGGGGAGGGAGGCGCAGAAACCACCGAGGGAGAGTAGGCCCAGACGTAGCGGTTTTCGTGGTTTTTTACGCGATCTTGAGGTCGCTAGAGTGGTGTCAATCACGATGACATCTGTGAACCTATGTCCCCTGAGGTCAACGGATGTAGACTCACCCGCATGAAGGGACTCAGTCTTACTGCGATGATCGCGATGGGTGCGGGTGCTGCCGCGATCGCCATGGCCTCCCCGGCACATGCCGATGACGTCAGCTTCAACGAGACACTGCACTCATATGGCATCTACGCGCCGCCGGACAAGACTGCCTACCTCGGCAAGATCTCCTGCCACCGCCTGGACACCGGCCTGGACAAGGACGCCTACCAGGCGACCAATTTCCTGACCAAGAACCTCGATCGCGGCACCTCCACCGAGCAGAAGTGGCAGTTCCTGTCCGCTTCTATCGACGAGTACTGCCCCGAGCAGCGTCCCGTCCTGGAGCGCGCAGCCAGCCACACCTAGGCCGGTTCGTTCTTAACCGCGCTCAGCGAGCGCGGTTAAGAACGTCGAGAACCTGAGCCACCAGTCCGTCGATATCGGCACCGGTGGTGTCGAGGACGAGCTCAGGATTTTCTGGGGCCTCATAGGGCGCCTCGACACCCGTCAAACCCTTCAACTCGCCTGCGCGGGCCCGTGCGTACAGACCCTTGGGGTCTCGTTTCTCGCATTCGGCCAGCGGGGTGGCGATGTACACCTCGATGAATGGCAGCTTGGCTGCGGCGTTGATGCTGCGCGCGGTCTCCCGATCGGAGCGCAGCGGCGATACCAGCGATGCCAGCGCGACAACCCCGGCATCGGCGAAGAGCCGTGCCAGGTGCGATACCCGGCGAATGTTCTCCGCGCGGTCGCCGGGAGAGAACCCGAGGTCATCGGAAAGCCCGTGGCGCAGGTTGTCGCCATCGAGCAGGTATGCGACCTGCCCGGACTCCACGAGTGCCCGTTCCACCGCCACCGCGATGGTCGACTTGCCGGATGCGGGCAGGCCGGTGAACCAGATGATCGCACCGCGCTGAGTAGTGCTGTCCCAACGGTATTCGCGGTCCAGGGCCGAGGGGTGCCAGCGGATATCGGTGCGCGAGTGCGTTTCTGGTTTGACCTCACGCGCCTCGGTGATGGTCCCGGCGCCGACGGTGTCGTTGGAGGCCTCGTCGATCAGGATGAATGCGCCGCTGTCTCTGCTGTCGGCATAGGAATCAGCCACCACGACCGAGCTGGTGCGCAGGGTGACCGAGCCGATGTCGTTGAGCGCCAATTCAACCGGGCCATCCAGCTCATCGAGCGTCTCCGGATCCAGCCGGGTATGCAGGGCCTGAACGGTGGCCCGCACAGTCCGGGTGCCCTGCTTGAGGGCGAGCCGGTCGCCTGCGCGCAACGGGCCGTTGGTGAACCAGCAGACCGTGGCATCCAGCTCGCGGGCCAGCACCGGCAGCACCGCATCTTCTGCGCCGCTCACCAGCACATCGCCGCGGCCCACATCGATATCGTCGGCCAATTCGATCGACACCGAAAGCGGAGCCACGCCGGTGGAACGGTTCTCGTCCAGGGTGTCCACGACTGTCACGGTCGAGCGGGTTCCCGACGGCAGGTTCACCACCGGATCTCCGACGCTGAGGGTGCCGCCCGCTAGCCGCCCGGTGTACCGGCGCCGCTGATCGGCCGTGGGGCGCGAGACCCACTGGATGGGCAGGCGGAGCTTTGCAGGCTCGGGCTGCGGTGGCGAAAGCTCAACGCCTTCAAGATATTCGAGCAGGGTCGGCCCGCTGTACCACGTGGTGTTTTCGGAGCGGTGCACCACATTGTCGCCGAGCTTGGCCGCAATCGGAATGACCGTGATGTCCACCTTGCCGAGGCGGTCGGCCAGCAGATGTAGCTCGCGTTCAACCTCTGCGAAACGCTGCGCATCGAAGTCGACCAGGTCGATCTTGTTGACCGCGGCCACGAAATGCTTGATACCCAACACCTTTGCGATGCGGGCGTGGCGACGGGTCTGGCGCAGCACCCCGGCACGTGCGTCGACAAGAAGGATGGCGACATGCGCGTTGGAGGCACCGGTGAACATGTTGCGGGTGTAGCGCTCGTGACCCGGGGTGTCGGCCAGGATGTAGCTGCGGCTCTCGGTGGAGAAGAAGCGGTAGGCGACGTCGATCGTGATGCCCTGTTCGCGTTCGGCGCGCAGACCATCCGAGAGCGCAGCGAGGTCGGCGTTCCCCTCGTCGTCGGTGACGGCCTCCAGATGGTCGACCGGCAGGCTGTCGGTGTCGTGGAGCAGCCGTCCAATCAGCGTGCTCTTGCCGTCGTCCACCGAACCGGCGGTGGCGATACGCAGTAGTTGGCGGGTGTCCACCGCGGTCTGGGTGCTCATCAGAAGTAGCCCTCTCGTTTCCGGTCTTCCATGGCGGCCACGGATGTGCGGTCATCGGCGCGGGTCTCGCCGCGTTCGGACACGGTGGCCGCGGAGATCTCCGCGATCACCCCTTCGATCTCGGTGGCCTGGGAGCGGACCGCGCCGGTGATGGTCATGTCGCCGACGGTCCGGTAGCGCACCCATTCGGTGGCGGCAATTTCGTCGCCGCCCGGGGCGGTGTACTCGGAGGTGGCCAGGAGAATGCCATCACGCTCGAACACCTCGCGTTGATGGGCGTAGTAGATCGAGGGCAGCTCAAGGTTTTCCAGCTGGATGTAGCGCCAGATGTCCAGCTCGGTCCAGTTGCTCAACGGAAAGACACGAACCTGTTCACCCTTGCGGATGCGTCCGTTGTACAGCGACCAGGGTTCGGGCCGTTGTGCCCGCGGATCCCACTGCCCGAACTCGTCCCGGAAGCTCAGGATGCGCTCCTTGGCACGGGCGCGTTCCTCATCGCGCCGCGCGCCGCCGAATGCCGCGTCGAATCCGCCGGCTTCCAACGCATCCAGCAGGGTTCGGGTCTGTTGACGGTTGCGTGAGGCGCCCGGGCCCGGGTCGGCGACCCGCCCGGCATCGATCGTCTCCTGTACGGAGGCGACGATCAGTTTGTGGTCATGCCCGATGGTTCGGCGGTCACGGAACTCGATCACCTCGGGGAAATTGTGTCCGGTGTCGACGTGCAGCACCGGGAAGGGCAGGGGTGCCGGACGGAATGCCTTCTCGGCCAACTTCAGCAAGACGATCGAGTCCTTGCCCGCAGAGAACAGCAGCACCGGGCGCTGCAACTCGGCGGCCACCTCCCGGATGATGTGCACCGCCTCGGCCTCCAGCAGCCGAAGCTCGTTGACCTGCAACAGATCAGTTGTCGTCGCGGTGTCGCTCATAGTGGCAGCCCCTCTCTTTCCGCGTCGGTCCGGTATCGGTCCACCCAGTCATCGGACCGCTGATCTGCCTGCCGTTCCAGTACAGGCGGTGGTGCGAGCCGGGGGTCTTGTCCCAGTGCCTCCAGTACGGTGGCGACCACCTGGGTCAGGTTGCGCCAGAGGTACGGGTACGAGACGTCGATGGGTTCGATGTTCTCCTCGGCGAACCAGCGGCGCCACCCCGCCTCCTGCGCCTGCAGCATGGTGATGACATGGGCAATGGCCCCGGCGTGATACTCGGCGCGGGCATCGCGCCCCGGATCGGGACGCCCGCGCCACACCCGGGTCTGCACCGCGCGCCAGAACGAAACCGCTTGGGACACAACGTCTGGCCGGTACACGTGCACCAACACCGGGTCGCTGCCGACAACGTCGCGTATGCCGGCGAGCAATCCTTCGCCGGAACGATCAGGAAGATCCTGTGCACGGTCCAAGAGCAGCGGGGTCTGATTCCACATGAGCTTGCCGCCCCAGATTCCGTTCGGGGTGCGGCCCACGGTGCGGATGTAATCGCGCCAGATGCTCGCGGGCGCCAGGTCGGGCTTGCCTGCGTCCAACGGATCGAGCAGACGCAGGATCGACTCGTCCTGTACGTCGGCGAACCATTCCCGCGGCTGCGGAGACATGCTCGTGGTGGGCAGATACTGGAAGAACTCCTGCGGTTCACCGGCCACGCCGGTCGCTCGCAGGGATTCCACCAGCAGGGTGCTGCCACTGCGCTGCGATGCGAGCACCAGATATGCGGTGGGATGGTCGGGCATGCGCAGTAGCCTAACCGCAATTGTTTTGTATTCGACTAATTGGGTTCGCCGTGAATTGCAATCACGGCGAACGTAACTGTTGTTCGATACCGCGTTCGTCGGCGATGGCGGAACGGTTGGCGCCGGGCCTGCCATGGATACGCAGGAATGTCTGGGTGTAGCGCTCGGAAATGCGCGTGCCCGCAAAATCGGAGGGAATGACGTCGAGGGTCTTCTCTCGCCAATCGTTAAGGCGCAGCGCCAGATCGTCTGCGATGACCTGGGACTTCTCGTTAGCGTCGAGTCCGAGCAGGTTGTGTGCCTCACCCGGGTCATTGACGAGGTCGTAGAGCTCGCGATGTGGGCGGGGGTTGGTGATGTGTGTGGCGACCGCCCGGCCCGGTGGGCTGTCGGCAATGTCCCACGGCAGGTCCAGCACCGGCCTGGGTGCGTAATTCTCTATATAGCTGTAATTCTTTGTTCGAATGGCCCGAATGGGATCAAAAGAATCGTGATAAGTCTTCGCGGTGAATACTTCGGAGCGGACTGGATCCAGTTCGCCCGTCGGTTTCAGAATATTTTCGGCATGTGAAATTCCCTGAATCTCCTCGGGAATGTCGACACCGAGTAAGCCCAGCAGGGTGGGTAGTAGATCGACGCCGCTGAAGAGCTCGTCGTACCGCAGCGATTCGGTGGTGCGGCCCCGCGGAGGGCGCACGATCAATGCGATACCGGTGCCTGCGTCGTACAGAGTGGACTTGGCCCGTGGCAACGCCGGGCCGTGGTCGGTCATGAAGACGACCCAGGTGTTCTCGTCGAGGCCCGTCTCGGTCAGCACGTGCAGCAGTTCACCGACTTTTGCGTCGGCCACCGCAATCGAGCCGTAGAACTCGGCGAGGTCGTCGCGCACCTCGGGGGTGTCGGGTAGGTAGTCCGGGACGTTCACCGTGTCGGCGTCGGATGGTTCATAACGCTCCCGCGGAAAGGGGCGATGCGTTTCGAAGAATCCGGCGGTCAGCAGAAACGGCGCGTTGGGGGAATTGCGCAACCACCGGCTCGCCTGTTCCACCACGTATTCGCAATACGAGTTGGATACGTCGTACTCGTCGAATCCCAGAGTGGCCGGATACGCCGTTTCATGCTGCATTCCGAACAGTGCTGTGTGCCAGCCCGATCCGGACAGAATGTGGGGGAGCGTGCGCACTCCGGCGCGGTATTCCCAGCCGTGATGAGCCAGGCCGATAAGCCCATTGCTCTGCGGGTACCGGCCGGTGAAAAGCGAACCACGCGACGGTGAGCACAGCGGTGCCGTGGCATGCGCGCGGGTGAACAGGACGCCATCGGCCGCCAGCTGGTCCAGGTGTGGGCTGGACACATCGGGATGCCCGTAGACGCCCAGGTAGCGGCCGAGGTCGTGCCAATGCACGATCAGAACGTTGTCTCGTGACGCTTCGGTCACTGCGCTCCCTTCCAGGGGTTCGACGGTCCACCCAACAGTGTGCATCCGGTGTCTGGCAACCCTTCGGCTCACCACGAGAAACTCGGGCAGGGCAATTGTGTGCGGAGAGGTGCTGTCACGCGGCTTTGGGGCGGACGGGCCTCAGTGCCCACCGCCCATCTCAGGCCGTGGACGGTTAGTTTGCCAGATAGCAGTGAGGTGCCGCAGGTCACGAGTGGCAGGTGTCAGGCGCGCGTCACCCAAGGGGTGTGCGGAGCAACTATTGGACCGCCATACTTCCGGCCCTATTGATACTATTATGGGATAAATAGTCCAATAACGACCCTAGCTGGCGCGCGCGGACTATGATGAACGGCGCAGTATCGGCAAACTCAATATCAGGGTTCATTTCCCAGCTTCGTGGGACTATCTCATATTTGAGGCAAAGTCATGCTAAACGCGATGCTCGTGCCCCAGGGTGGTTGACATGATGTTCAAAGGAGCGTCGTTCGGTTGGTTCGCATCTCACCACGGCAAACTCGGAACCATCGCCTCCGGTGGGGAATGCGTGCCCGAAGCGCGAGCGTCGCTGGTTGCGGTTTCGCTATTGCTGAGTCGGGAGTTGCAGGAGGCCACCGTCTATGACCGCGGGAGCCTAACGAGGGGGATGGATGCTCATTGAGTGGGAGTTTCGACATGAGCGCGCAAAGGTGTGGGCGGCGGTGTGGGATGCCGATCAGTGGCCGTTGGGTGTGAGTGGATTCAGCCCGGTTGCAGGGACGGTGTTCGTCGGTGGTCCGATCCCGATCATCGGGACTGACTACGTCGGCAACCTCGAGTGTGCAGTGACCGAGCTGGTTCCAGTCGAGATGATCGCCATCGATGTGGTGGCGCCCCGAATCTCAGGCCCGGTATCCACGTGGGAGTTCCGCTCTGAAATGTTCGACCGTGACGATGGTGGCACCCGAGCCGTGACGGCCATTCATGGCGCTGACCCGACGAGCCGTGACGAGAGGATCGCTCTCGGAATCTTTACGTCGATAGCCTCGTGGATCTACGGTCACGCCAGCTACGACCTTGACCATCCGGCCCCGCGGCTCCCCGGACGGCTTGTCCGAGGTGCAAAACAGCGTGGCCGATGTTCGAAACCAGCCGACCACGGTGGTGAAAATGATTGTGGCGAAACGCGATAACCGTAGGAGTAGTCCTTGAGTATCTCGAGGGCTACCGGGTGCCCCTGGTGCCCCGGAACCCAACGATATGGCTGAGTAGGTCGCGAACGGCCCCGGCGGGTGGCACGCGTGCTCCACGCCAGATGGCGCGAAGATCGCGGTGCAGATCCATGTCCGCCACCGCGACGGCGCGAAGCCTGCCCATAGTCAGATCGTCGTTGACTGCCAGTGCACTCATCACCGCCGGGCCGGCCCCGGCGCGCACCGCTGACCGAACGGCCGCCGCAGAGGACAGTTCCAGCACTGGTGCGACTTGCTCGGTGGTGCCGAGCGCGGCGTGCAGTGCCGCGGTCAGCGAGTCGCGGGTGCCCGATCCGGCCTCCCGCGCGACGAGCGGCGTCTGGGCCAGCTCGCTTGCTATTACGGGGCGAGTGCGCTTGGCCCACTTGTGATCCGGCGACACCACGACCACGAGTTGGTCGTGGGCGATTACCTTGTTGCGTAAGCCCTTGGGCGCCAACGGGCTCTCGATGAACCCGACGTCGGCGCTGCCGTCAAGTACCGCTTCGGTGGCGTGCTCGCTATTGGTCGCGGTGAGCACGACGGTGGCTGCCGCCGTGCCCAATCGTGCCGCCGCGGCTTGCAGCGACACCAACCAGCGTGGCATCAGCTGCTCGGCGATGGTCTGACTCGCCGCGACCTTGACGCGGGCCCGGCTCTGTTCTCGTAGCGAGGCCAGCGCGGTGTCGACCTGCGTCGCAACTGTCAACAGCTTGGCTGCCCACTCGGCCACGGCCACGCCCGTCGCGGTGAGCTGAGATCCGCGGGGTGTCCGGGTGACCAGTGGCACGCCCGTTTGGGCTTCGAGCGAGGCAATGCGTGCCGACACCGCCTGCTGGGTCAGGCCGAGATCGCGACCCGTCGCACCCAGGCTGCCGGTCCTGGCGATTCCCAGCAGCACCTCGAATGCGGACAGCTCTGGCATGCGGCTGCTCAACATGATCCATCTTAGGCACAAAGCAACCTTGTGAGCCCACAAATTCGCGAGGTCTACTGCTCGATCGCCGCCAGATCGACGATTAGTTCATGAGCAAGACATCCTCCAACGCAAAGGAAATGACCATGAACACTCTCGTCGCCAACGCAGCCGGCAAGGTCGTCATCTGGGCCGGACTGGTACTCGCAGTTCTCGCTCCCGTCATGGCTGCCCTCTGGATGATGGCCGCACCAAGCGTCGTGGCCGAAGGCGGCAGCCAGAGCGCGCATCACCACCACGCCGTCACCCAGACCGGCGACGCTAGCCACCAGAGCGCCATCAACGGCGGCGGCACCAAGCTCAACAACCAGTGGTGACGTAGCACTTAACGAGAACCCCAATGCCACGACGGGGCTTTGAGCGGGTCGAGTCCCACGATCTGTGTTTCGCCCCAGTCCTTGACGAGTTCGAGCAGCACCGCCGAACCCGCGTCGTCGAACCGGTCTTCGTCGCCGGCGAGGATCTCACGCAGCGGCCGCGCGGCAAGATGATTCACCAGAGCGTTGGCGTGGGTGATCACGACCACCTGGGTCTTCGCGGCCGCCGCACGAATGAGTGTTGCCAGCGGAGCGATGAGATCGGGATGCAGCGAGGTCTCCGGTTCGTTCAGCACCATCAGCGGTGGTGGTTCGGGGCTCAGCAGCGCGGCGGCCCACAGCAGGAAACGCAGGGTGCCGTCGGACAACTCCGCGGCACGCAGTGGGCGCAGCATCCCGGACTGCTGAACCTGAAGATCGAAGATTCCCTCGCGCACGCCCACGGCCACCGCTGCGCCGTCGAAGGCGGCCGCGACGGCCTTGTCCAGCGTGTCGCTGCGGGTCTCGATGATTGTCTGGATGGCGGCGGCCACGTCGCTACCATCATTCGACAGCACCGTGGTGCGCGTGCCGATCTGGGGCTGGCGTGCCGGCGCGAGCATGTCGACACGGAATCCGTCGTAGAACCGCCAGCCGCGCAGGGTGTCCCGGACGGCACCCAATTCCGGGAACCTGCCGGCGAATTCGGAGAGCACGCTGCGGTAGGTCGGCATCGAGCGACTGAAACCCTCGAACCCGCGCCCCGAATCCGCACGAGCCTCCACCACGGGGCGGGTTCGTCGCACCAGGGTCGCGCTTGGGCGAAGCGACGGTCCGTTGAATACGGCCTCACGCTTGATCTCCGGGTCGCGGCCGAATGCGGAATCACTGGGAATTGGCAGTCCAAGGTCCACCAGGTAGCCAAAATCCGTTGATGCATAACCAAGTTCGATGGACACGGGCCGCGTGCGGACTGTGGGCTCGACGGTGCCGGTGCGTCGTGCGCCCTTGAGATTCTCCGGCCCGGCCCACATTGCCGATTGCAATCCGCCTTGCCGTGCCAGCGAGCCGATGATCTCACCCCGGCCGCAATCGGCCAGTAGCTGCAGCGCCCGGTACAGCGAGGACTTTCCGGTGCCGTTAGCGCCGGTGATCACGGTCAGCTGGTTAAGCGGGAGTACAACATCGCGCAGCGATCGGTATCCGCGGATGGCTACGGTGGTGAGCACGGCGCCAGGTTAGCCAAGGGCACCGACAAGTCGCGCTACGCTGCGACTGTGTTCCGGGTGACGCTGATGCCGATTGCGGCACTGCCAGCTGGTTCCTATTGTGTCGGTTCAGAACGAGGGGTTTCGGTTGGACGGCACCATGAGTAGGTGTCGGTTGGAGAAGGTGTACGACCTTGCGCGCATCGGTCTCACGGCGGACGAGGCACGGGATCGTTTCTGCGCCGCCACCGAAGAGCGTCAACGGCGTTAGATCACCCGGTTCTAAGACTCGAAAGTGGTCGGTGTTCGGTACCATCACCCGGCATGGGGCTCGAGGGGATGTGCAAGTTAGCCATTGCGACGGCTGTGGTGACGATCAACCTGATCGGTCCACTTTGTTCCGCGGCGCCAGCGATCGCAGCCCCCGAGTTCCCGGACATCGACTCACTGCCCATGGCCTCCATCAAGTATCCCGCGGGCTTCGATCCGACCGACGGGAAACAGTGGCCAGTCGAGAACATCTTCTCGCCCGCCGACGGGGTGTACTGCCGGTTACGTCTGCAGGCATGGGGGACCTTCCAAATGCCACCCGCGGACGTCGCCTGCGCGGGTGAGCTGCCTGGAATGCCGAACGGGGAGAACATTGCCCGTATTGATATAGGCACCTCAGGCGCCCCGCAGGCAAGATTCCTCAAAGGATCTAACTCCTTGGGGGACCTCAAGACATACCCGCACTTTTCTGCCGGGAAACAATTGCAAGTGTTTCTCAATACTCGGAGCATTCTGATGTCGTGCGGCAGCGGCAATGGCGAGGATTTCATCTTCGCCTGTCATGCCTGGCAAAGCCTTGGCCAGGCCGATTTCCCTCCGCACGGCTTTGTGCTGGCGGCTTCGGGCAGCTGGGTGTTCTGAGCGGCGATGAAGCGCGAGATCGCTTCTGTACCGCCCCAAGAATTCTCGATGTTGATCCTGGTGTGATTCCGGTAGGTCTCCTGATTGGGAATCCTGGCGAAGATCCTGCAGCCGCCTACCGCCCGAAGCCCGCATTACGCAACGCGTCCGCCATGGAGCCCGTCGCCCGGCTCTCTTGCTGACGTCCGGAATTCTTGTCACGGTTCGGGTTCCGCCGCCCCTGATTCTTGTCGTCGCGTCGGGGTGCGCCAGCGTTGCCTCCCTCGGGGCGCTTGCCCTGCTGCGGATCGTCGGTGAGGCGCAGGCTCAGCCCGATCCGCTGACGCGGGATGTCCACATCGGTGACCTTGACCCGCACCACCTGACCGGACTTGACCACCTCGTGGGGATCGGACACGTATCGATCCGACATCGCCGAGACGTGCACGAGGCCGTCCTGATGCACGCCGATATCAACAAACGCGCCGAAGGCGGCCACGTTAGTCACCACACCCTCGAGCACCATACCGGCCTTGAGATCCGACACCTTTTCGACGCCCGCCGCGAAGGTGGCCGTGGTGAACGCGGGCCGCGGATCACGTCCCGGCTTCTCCAGCTCGCCGAGAATGTCTGTCACGGTAGGAATTCCGAACCGATCGTCGGCGAAGTCGGCGGCCTTGAGCGAACGTAGCGAACGCTCGTTGCCGATCAGCTCGGCGAGGGTGACACCGGAACGGTCAAGAATCTTGCGCACCACCGGGTAGGACTCGGGATGCACCCCGGACGCGTCGAGCGGGTCATCGCCTTCGCGGATGCGCAGGAACCCGGCGCACTGTTCAAAGGCCTTGGGGCCCAATCGGGGAACCTCCAGCAGGCCCTTGCGGCTACGGAACGCGCCCACCTTCTCGCGGTGCGCGACAATGGACTCGGCCAAGGATTCCGTCACCCCGGATACCCGTGCGAGCAGCGGCACCGAGGCCGTGTTCAGGTCGACACCGACGGCGTTGACGGCATCTTCGACGACCACGTTGAGACTGCGCGCGAGCGTGCCGGGAGTGACATCGTGCTGGTACTGCCCAACTCCGATCGACTTGGGTTCGATCTTCACCAACTCGGCCAACGGATCCTGCAGGCGCCGCGCGATCGACACCGCACCGCGCAGCGTCACGTCGAGGTCGGGAAGCTCGTGCGCGGCGTAGGCAGAGGCCGAATACACCGACGCGCCCGCCTCGCTGACCATCGCCCTTGTCGGGGCCTTGACGCCGGCGGCCTTGATATCGGCGATGAGTTCGGCCGCCAGCGCGTCGGTTTCGCGTGAGGCGGTTCCGTTGCCGACGGCGATCAGCTCGACACCATGGCGGGCGACGAATGCCGCGAGGGTGGCCTTGGCCTCATCCCACTTCTTCTGCGGCTGGTGCGGATAGACGGCGCAGGTGTCGACGACCTTGCCGGTGCTGTCCACCACAGCCACCTTGACGCCTGTCCGGAACCCGGGGTCCAGGCCCAGTGTGGCGCGCGTGCCGGCGGGGGCCGCGAGCAGCAGATCCTTGAGGTTGCGCGCGAAGACGCCGACGGCGTCTTCCTCGGCGCGCTGGCGCAGCTTGAGGCGGGCATCGACCGAGGCCGAGAACATGAGCTTGGCGCGCCAGGCGACCCGGACGGTACCCGCCAGCCACGGCGTCGCCGGGGTCTTCGCGGTCAGATTGACTCCGAGTGATTGCGCGACCATGGCCTCGTACGGCGCGTCCTCGCCGCCGTCGAAGTTGAGGGCGAGCACCTGCTCCTTCTCGCCGCGCATGACGGCGAGAACGCGATGCGAGGGCATGGTCTCCAGGGATTCGGAGAACTCGAAGTAGTCACGGTACTTTTGTGCCGCTTCGGTTTTCGCCGCATCTTCCGACCATGGGGCGGTCCGCAGGGCGCCGTCGGCCCAGAACTTGGTGCGGGTGGCACCGACGAGCTCGGCGTCCTCGGCGGCGCGCTCGATGAGGATGTGCCGTGCGCCGTCGAGTGCGGCGTTGGCATCGGCGACATCCTCGGTGAGGAACTCGGCGGCCACCTCGTCGGGCACCAGGTTCGGGTCTGCCAGCAGCCGCTCGGCCAGCGGTGCCAGCCCGGCCTCACGAGCGATCTGTGCCTTGGTGCGTCGCTTGGGCTTGTAGGGCAGGTAGATGTCCTCGACACGCGCCTTGGTGTCGGCCGAGAGCAGCGCCGCTTTGAGGTCGTCGGTGAGCTTGCCTTGTTCCTCGATGGAGGACAGCACCGCGGCGCGGCGCTCGTCGAGTTCCCGCAGGTACCGCAGCCGCTCTTCCAGAGTCCGCAGCTGGCCGTCGTCCAGGCTGCCGGTGACTTCCTTGCGGTATCGCGCGATGAAGGGGACCGTGGCACCCTCGTCAAGTAGCCGAACAGCCGCCGTGACCTGGGCTTCGGCGACCTCCAGTTCCGCAGCGAGGCGGGCATTTACAGATTTCACGGTCACGCTCTGAGTCACGCCGAGGGACCCTACCCAATGTTGGGGACAAGCTAGGCTCACCGGGTGCGTGTCTGGAGCGTGTTGGCCCTGATCTTCCTGGTCGGGGGATGCGCGCCACACCACGAGCAGGCGCCGCCGACCCTGTCGTCCACCAGCACTCCGCCGAGAGCGTCAACGACCACTCCGTCGACCGCGACTACCTCGCGTGCCCCCGCACCGGGGCCACATGCGTCCGTGGAGTCGGTGACGCGCTGGATTGAGGCGGGCGATCCCGTCGACGCCGAAATGTTTCGCACGGTGGATCAAGACGGCACGCCAGGCCAGCTATCAGAAGGCGAGGTGGCGTTCCGCGCGCCCGGTGAACTTGGTCCCCGGGTTATCGGTGGCTGCATCACGGCGGTGGAGTACAAGGTGCCGCTGTCGTGCCTGCCAGGGCTTCGCAATGCGCCGCCCCGTCCGCCCGATCTGCCGGGGCAGTGGATTGCGGGCTGGGTGAGCTTCGACGGCGCGAGCGTCACCGTCGGTAGTCGTCATGGTGACCCGGGGCCGTTCACCGCGGGCGTGGGTCTGCCGCTTGAATATGGGAAACGCCTGAAATTCGGTGACTACCAATGCCGATCGGACCAGAAGGGTCTGTATTGCGTGAACTATCCGCATCGCTCGGCTATCCGGATGGGTGAAGAGCTGCAGGTGTACGGGTGCACCAAGCGATCGACTCCACCGCGCGGTATCGGAGTGCAGTACGACTGTGGGTGACGCTGGGGCGGCCCTGCTCCCGGGTTGTCGGCCCGGGAACAGGGCAAGTCAAGCACCTAGCTCTTGGCCCAGCGGTCCTTGCCGTCGTCGCCCTTGGTGCAGGTGAGGACGGTGCCGTCGCTGGCCTTACCGGTCTTGCCCTCGAGATCCTTGGCGCAGAACTTCCCTGCACTTGCCTTGTCGGCGCCGGCAGAATCGGTCGACGCGGTCCAGCGGTCCTTGCCGTCGTCGCCCTTGGTACAGGTGAGGACGGTGCCGTCGCTGGCCTTACCGGTCTTGTCTTCCAGATCCTTGGCACAGAACTTGCCGGCGCTTGCGGTGCCCGAGCTCGGGGCCGGGCTAGGGGTGCTGGGATCCGCCATGGCGGTCGGCGCGTAGCTACCGAAGATCATGGCCGCGCTCACTGCTGCAACAGTCGCCAGTCTTTTCATCAGGCTGTCCTTTGGTTGTTGACGAATCGGGTGGTCGAACGCCGACAACTTAGCGGACTACCAGGACGTATCAGTCGCCAATCGCGTGAACATCACTACCCGGATTTGCGCAGCCGCGATCCGCGCGAGCCCTACCGCCCAAACGCGCTGATCAACCGTTGTCAGCTAACTAACAGGAACTACTCAGGTTTGGAATCTGCCTGCTCCAGTAAGGCTGCCGTGAAGCGATACAGGGACAACAGCGAGATGAATCCGAACATGAACAAGATGACGCTGCCGACGGACTCGTTCACGGGGTTGAGGAACAAGCCGAAGGCGTATGCCCCGATGACCACGATGGGTGCGGCGTCGACCCAGCTGAGCGGACGCTGTTCTGATCGCGTGAGCGCGTCCTTGCCGAGGAGGGGGAGCAGCACGAACGAGACGATGAGCGTGATCAGGAAGCCCCAGATCGCCCATCCGATGGGCAGGGCCGGGTCCCCGAAGAACGAGTCCTCCGGCGCGAGCGTCCTGGACTTGCCGACCCATTCGTAGATGCCGAACTTCGTACAAAAACCGTTGGCCAGGAACGCGATCCAGGCGTGCAGCATGCCGTAGAGCACGCAATGCCAGACGACCTGCCATGGCCTTAGGGTGCGTGGGTTCACCACGATCTTCCCGTCGAGTATCACGTTGATGATCACGTAGATCGGCCACAGCAGCGCGACCATGCCCACCGGAACGAGCAGCGGAACGCTGCCGATGTGCGGTCCCATCATCGGTATATCGCCGTAGCGCAGATCTCCCCAGATGAATCCGCCGAAGCTGATGTTGGCCTGCTCGAACGCCCACTCCACGATGGAGGCGATGACGAAGTAGGCCGAGGCGAGTTTCACGCCGAGGTGTTTGAGCATGTGCCCGAATACCGCGATGACCAGCGCCAGCGAGGTAATGGTCTGTGCGATAACAGGAAGACCGGCGCCACCGGTGGAGATGCCTGACCACAGCGTCATGACGACCCACACGACGCAGGCGATGCCGAGGGCCAGATCGAGGGAACTTGCCCTGCGCGCTTCGTTGTTCGTGCGGTTGTTGGTCTCCGTGCTCATGGGCCGCCGTCCTTCCGTCGCTAGATCCGCCGTAGGGTTGGAAAATTATTCTAGAAAAATTCTCTAGTCAAGGGGCGATTCAGTATTGTTCGGTGGTGCCCAGTGCCTCGAATGCCGGTGTCGCCCGTCGGCGCGCCATCCTCGACGCAGCGCTCACGTCTTTTCTGAAGAGCGGGGTGGCGGGCGCCACCGTCGAGGCGCTGCACCGTGAATCCGGGGCCAGCGTGGGCAGCATCTATCACTTCTTTGGGAGTAAGGAAGGCGTCGCCGCCGAGCTTTACCTGGAAACGCTGCGCGGCTACTACGACGCGTATCTTGCTGTGCTGCAGGAAAGTTCAAGTGCGCGCAGTGGGATTGAGGGCGTCGTTCGCTTTCATTTGGAGTGGGTTGCCGCCCATGAGATGCGGGCTCGGTTCCTGTTTCATTGCCGCGAGTTCGAGGTCATCGAAGAGTCTCGCGAGACCATTGCCGCGCTGAACGAGGACTTCTATGGCAAGGCGAGCACGTGGCTACAACCACACGTGGACAAGCGGCGCATCAAACCCCTGCCGCCCAGGCTGTGCCAGGCGGTGTGGATGGGGCCGTGTGTCGAGTACGCCCGGCTGTGGCTGGCCCGGTCGGCCGAGTTCGACATGCTGGCCGCCGCACCGGTTCTTGGACGTGCGGCGTGGGATGCGGTGAAGGCGTGATCAGTACCGGCGTGTAGGCGGTTATGCCGGTCGGGGTGGTGCGAGGTTCAGCGCATTGGGGCACAGCTCGCTTTGCAGAATGTCGAGGTACACGTTGGGGGCTGGCGCGGGTGCCACGCCGGAGCCCACCGGGAACTGCGATCCCACTTCTTCGGGCGGAACGCCGTTGCGCAGATCGCGGCACGCTTGGTGTCCGGCCTGGATCACGTACGGCTCGGCATCCTTGTGGATGAAGACCCCGGCGTTGCGAAGACTGTCCAGGAACGTGTGGTCATTCGCGTGGGCAATGCCGGCGCCGAACGGGCCACCCACTGACATGCCAGCGGCAGCGATCCCGACGACGATTCTGGTACGGAGCTTGTCCATGGTTGTTTCCTTCCAGCCATCAGCATTATTGCCATGGGAAGCGCCCGGCAATGGCGAATTGAGAACTGGACTGGTGTTGCGGGCTTAGTTCAGACCGCCGCCGATGACCAGGATCTCTCCAGTGATCCAGGAAGCACGGTCCGAGGCCAGGAATGTCACCGCGGGTGCGATGTCCTCGGGCACACCGATCCGTCCCAGGGGGGTTATGTCCTCGATCTCGGTGCGGAACTCGCGGCTCGAGAAGGCGCTGGACCGCATGCCGTCGGTCACGGTCAACCCGGGATTGACCGAGTTCACCCGGATACCCCGCGGACCCAGCTCCTTGGAGAGCGTGCCCGTGATCGTGTCCACGGCCCCCTTCGATGCGGTGTACACCAGTGAGTTGGCCGGCGTGAAGCTGGTGACGCTGGACCCGATGTTGATGATGCTCGAACCCGGCCCAAGGCCGCTGCTGAGTGCCTCGGTGATCGTGATCGCCAGGCCGAAGACGTTGAGGCCGAACTGGCGTTGAAGTTCGTCGGCTGTCACCGAATCAATCGCGCCCATCTCGTACACCCCGGCGTTGTTGACCAGGATGTCGAGCTTGTCGAGCCGAGGTCTGAGTTCGGTGAACAGTCCTTTGACGCTGGCCGGGTCGGAGATGTCCGCCTGGATGGCAAAGGCTTGGCCTCCGGCATCATGAATCGACTTCACGACGTGGTCAGCACCGCTCTTGCTTGACGAGTAGTGCACTGCCACGTGCGCTCCCGCTGACGCCAGGTCGCGTGCAATGGCCGCGCCGATTCCCTTCGATGCGCCCGTAACAAGCGCGGTCTTGCCCGTCAGAATGCTCATGGAACTGTCTCTTTCCTTTGGCCGCAATATGTTTCGACCGTATCTCGTTGTTTCTTCAGCGTAGATTCGCGCGCGCTGTCCTGGAAGGGTGCGCTACTCCTACCTGGGTATCCCTTGCGGCTGCGGTGATGTGCCCCTGGGTGGGTGTGTTACACCCTGGTTGGGGGGAGTCGCCGTGAGTATGTTGAGGACATGGATCGGCGAAATGAGTTGGGCGACTTTCTGAAGGCGCGCCGCGCTCTGGTGTCGCCCGTGCAGGCGGGGCTGCCGCAGGATGAGCCGCGCCGTGTTCTGGGCTTGCGTCGCCAAGAGGTTGCCGCGCTGGCCGGGGTGAGTGCCGACTACTACAGCAGGCTTGAACAGGGACGTGAGCGACATCCTTCAGACCAGGTGCTGCGGGCGATTTCCCGTGCACTGCAGCTGGATACGCATGCCGCTGAACATCTGGCCGGCCTTGCCAGGCCGTCTGGGGCGCCACCCGCCGTTGCCGGCCAGCGCGATGCCAGCGAGGGGACCATGAGGATCGTCAACAATGTGGTGCACGCCCCGGCATTGATAATCGGCCCGGCACTGGACATTCTGGCTATGAATGCCCGCGCGCAGGCCCTTTACAGTGACTTCTCCCGCGTGGACAACTTGGCGTACATGGTTTTCCTCGACCCTGTCGCCAGTCAGTTCTATGCCGAGTGGGATGACATTGCGCGGGATACCGCCCGAAATCTGCGTGCGATGTCAGTGTCGTTTCGCGATGACCCGCGCATAGCAGAAGTTGTGGGTGAGTTGACGATTCAGAGCGATGTCTTCACGTTCGTGTGGATGCAGCATGATGTCCGGCCGCGAACGAGCGGGACCAAGCGATTCCGCCACAGCCAGGTCGGTGAGATCAGCCTTCAGTACGACACCTTCGCCGTCGGTGGGGCACCCGGGCAGCAGCTGCTCATCTACTCGGGCAACCCGGGCAGCGCCGATGCCGATGGGCTTGAGCTGCTGGCCCAGCTTGCGCTGGACCAGCAGTCCGAAGAGTAGGAAATACATCCAAATCCATTTGAGGTGAGCGATATTCGCTCACCTCATGAGTTCAGATTGCGCAGGATCGAACATGTCATCAACACAGCCCGCTCAAGCGGGAACTTTGACTCTCGGCGGCGACATCACCGTCAGTCGGCTCGGCTACGGCACGATGCAGCTGACCGGCCCAGGCGTGTGGGGGCCGCCGCGGGATCCGGCATCGGCGGTGCGGCTGCTGAAACGCGTGGTTGAGCTGGGAGTGAATTTCCTGGACACCGCGGACGCGTACGGCCCGCAGACCGTCGAAGACTTGATCACCGAGGCGCTGCACCCGTACTCCCGTGATCTCGTGATCGCCACAAAAGTCGGTATCGCACGCACTGGTCCGGCCGAGTGGGGCTGGATTCCGTTGGGGCGGCCCGAATACTTGCGCCAGCAGACGGAAATGAGCCTACGGCGCCTGAAGTTGGAGCGCATCGACCTGCTCCAGCTGCATCGAGTCGACCCTGCTGTTCCGTTCGAAGACCAGATCGGCGAACTCAAGCTCCTGCGCGACGAAGGCAAGATCCGGCACATCGGGCTCTCGGAAGTCTCGATCGACCAACTGCACGCGGCACGGCAGATTGTGCCCATCGCCTCAGTGCAGAACCTGTTCAATCTCGCCAATCGGTCAGCAGCCGACGTGGTGGACTACGCCACAGACAACGGCATCGCATTCATCCCGTACTTCCCGCTGGCTACCGGCGGCCTGCAAGGTGCTGGCGGTGCTCTGGATGTGATCGCGCATGCCCACGGCCGAACCCCAGGGCAGATTGCTCTGGCCTGGCTGCTTCGCCGCTCTCCGATTGTGCTTCCGATCCCGGGAACATCGTCGGAAGCGCACCTCGCGCAAAACATTGCCGCTGCGGACATTGCACTGAGCGACGCCGAGTTCGAGGCCCTCTCGGCGGCGGTGCCGCAGCCCGACGATAAAGACGTTTAGCTTCATGCGGATTGGTATTTTCACCGCGCTCACCGACGAGGGCATGGAGCCCGGCGAGCTAGCGGTCGAGATCGAGATGCGTGGGTTTGAGTCCCTGTTCGTGCCGGAGCACACGCACATACCGGTGAACATCGAAACCATCCATGCCGGATGGGATGAGATACCGCGCGACTATTGCCGCAGCCTCGATCCGTTCGTCGCGTTGTCCTTCGCGGCGGCCGCGACGAGGGACCTCCGTATCGGTACCGCTGTGGCGTTGCTTGTCCAGCGAGATCCGATCACGTTCGCCAAGGAAGCCGCGACCCTGGACAGGGCATCGGGCGGGCGGCTGGAACTGGGAATCGGCGTCGGATGGCTGCGCGAAGAGATACGAAATCACGGCACCGACCCGCGCACGCGCGTCGCGTTGCAGAGCGAGCGCATCCACGCGGTTAAGAAGATCTGGACGCAAGAGCAGGCCGAATTCCACGGCAAGTACGTGGCTTTCGACCCGATCCGTTCCTGGCCCAAGCCCGTGCAACGACCGCACCCGCCGGTGTGGCTAGGGGGCTGGGGCCCGTCTACCCACGAGCGGATACTCGACCACGCCGACGGCTGGATGGCACCGACAATGCTTGAGCTGGAAGAGCTTCAGAAGGGGATTGGTGAACTCAACGTGCTGGCAGCGCGCCAGGGCAGGCCGACGGTTCCGGTGACCGCGACGATCCTGACGCCGCAGCCCGGGGATATCGAACGCCGCGCCGACCTTGGTGTGCATCGTGTGCTGTTGGGCCTGCTGCCGGTGGAGTCTCGCGACATCACGCTGCGCAAGCTGGATCGCTTGGCCGCATTGGTGGCGTGAGAACGTCACGGGGGCCCGTTGGTATGTGGTTCCGCCAATAGCTCATCGGGCGTGACGGCGATGACTACGATGCGAACAGACTCAGCTATTCGAGCTAGGGCGGTACACATCGTGGGTGTCGATGTCGCGGAGCTCGCGGAATTGGAGTTCTTCGCAGGCAATCCGGTCAGTGCGCTTGCTCCGCTGGCTGAGCTGCTCTCTCCCCTTGAAGCGGCTCCCGGACAGGTGCTGATGCGTCAGCGCGAGCCGGCCGACTGGTTCCTGCTTCTCGGCTCGGGCGGTGGCGAGATCCTTCATGCCGGAGAGAACGGGGATTCGGTCGTCGCGCACCTGGTGCCCGGCATGGTCGTCGGTGAGATCGCACTTCTGCGCGGGACTGCCCGGACGGCGACCGTCGTAGCGACCGAACAGCTGCGAGGCTGGGCCGGTGGCAGCGATGCGTTCACCGCGATGCTTGAAATCCCCGGGGTGTCAGAGGCATTGGTGTTGACCGCGCGTCAGCGGCTAGCCACATTCGTCACTCCTATTCCGGTGCGGCTGCGCGACGGTGCCGAGTTCTACCTGCGGCCCATCCTCCCCGGTGATAGGCGGCGGCTGGCGAGGATGTCACGGCGCACGGTGTACCGCCGGTTTCTGGGGGTCCCCAACAAGAGGATGATCACGTACCTCTTTGAGGTGGACTATCTCGATCATTTCGCGTGGGCACTCACCGATGGGCCCGACGGCCTTGAGGATCTTGTCGTGGCCGATGCTCGATTCATCCGCCACCTCGACGAAGCCGACAGTGCGGAGCTGGCCTTCACGGTGGGTGACGACTACCAGGGTCGCGGCATCGGAACACTGCTGATGGAGGCGTTGTCGGTGTCGGCGCATGCCGACGGTATACGCCGATTCACGGCCTCGGTGCTGTCGGAGAACTACGCGATGCGGAGCATTCTGAACCGGTACGGTGCGCGCTGGGAATCGGACGGACCGGGCGTAGTCACCACGGTCATCGATGTTCCCTATGTGCGGGAACTCGGTCTTTCTTCGCACGTATCCCGGCAGATCCACGTGGCGACGCGACAGGTGATTCAAACGTTGTGTTGATGATCGGTAAGAGGGCGAGGCAGGAATCGAACCTGCAACCTAGGGATTAGAAGGCCGCTCTACCTGGGCTTTTGTATTAACGGCCGTAATCGATGGTTGACGACCGCTCATGGAAATGTGTTGTTACACAACGATATATCTATCGATGTTTGATGGCGATTGACGGCTGCTATCGAGGCTTCTGCGGCCTGACTGCGGGCTGGCTATGACGCCCGTGTCCTTGACGGGTACTGGCGAGTATCGCTGCTGTATCTATCAACTATGACTGCTGGTCAGAGCGCTACTACCGCCACTCACCCTTAGGGGTGCTTAGGAAGAGTATCGCGGGCCTAGCAGCGAACAATTACGAAGGATTTCAATATGTACGTTGATGTTGCCGCAATCATTGCCGGTGGTGTTCTCACACCCGAACCAGACACGCTGGCACTGGCCAACCGCGGGTATTTGTTCTACTCCGGGGAGTTTAATCTGATCGACGGTGACCCCGAATCGGGTAAGTCCTGGCTGTGCCTGGCCGCTGTGTCTTCCGTGCTGGCCTCTGGCGGCAAGGCTGCGATCATCGACTTGGACCACAACGGGGCGCACAGCATCATCAACCGCTTGCAACAGCTCGGAGTAGATGATGACGTGCTTGCCGATTCGGACCGTTTCCGTCTTGCAGAACCCGACACCAGCGATGAAGTCACCCGGTTGGTGGCCGACTTACGCACGTTCGGGCCAGCAGTGGTCACCATCGACTCTCTCGGAGAAGTACTGCCGTTGTTCGGGGCCAACAGCAATAACGCCGATGACCTCACCAGAGTGCACACCGCAGTGATTTCCCCTTTGGCCAAGGTCGGGGTCGCTGTGCTCGCGGTGGACCATCTGCCTAAGAACGCCGAATCTCGCCTGCACGGACTCACGGGCACGAACGCGAAAAACCGTGCGGTCGGCGGGACTTCGGTGCGCGTCACCAACATCCGTCCGTTCGTCCCCGGACACGGAGGAGCCGCCACGCTCCCGCCGGAGATGCCCGCCGCGCGGCAGCACAAACAGTGTGCCGGAACAGTAACTAGGCCAGCGCTTTGACGTCGGCGACCGGTGCAACCGATAACCGATTCTCTATTTTGCCAGGTAATAGCGGGTTACCCGCAAGTTCGCCCCGACTATCTGAGGCCTGTTATCTAGCGTAGCAAACACCTTAATTCTGCATTCATGTAGACATACCCGGCCCTGTTCTGTCATGCTGCCGCAATCAGCTACACGTGTTCACGGCGTGAGGCACGAGCGGGGAGGGATCGATCCGGGTGGTAATGAGTGATCGCTGGCGCATGTCGCCTGGTCTGCGCCGAACATCAGCAGTTTTGGCTATCGCGGCGCTTGCCATCGGTGGTGCGAAGATCGCCAGCGACCACACCATGCCGGGTAGCGGCTTCTCCACAGTGGCAACCGTGGCAGCAGACCCAACAGGACCTCCCGCACCAACCGGCGGCATGACCGACGGCGGGGGTTCCCAGTTTCAACCGCCGCAAATGCCCAGCTCAATGCCCGATTACCAGGGCGGCAACCAGCCACCCCTAGACCAAAACAACGGAATCTCGATCTATAACAGCGGCAATCCGCAAGCGCCGCAACAGGTTCCCGGTCAACAAGCCGGACAGCAGCCTCAACAGGCGCAGCAGCCCGCGCACGGCACACAGATACCGGATTATCAGACCGCGACGCCCTACACGCAGGGGCCGGGTAAAGCGAACCCGGACTACCAAGCGCCGCAACAGGGCAACCAGGCCCAGCAGCCTCAACAGGGCCAGCAGCCGAGTCAGGCTCCCACGCAGACTCAGCAGCCCAGCCAAAACGATCAGCAGGACCAGCAGGACCGCGAACTAAAACAGCAATGCCAGCAGCAAGCCGAGTACTATGGCCTTGCCGAACAGATGGCCAGCTTCATTGTCTCGTCGATGGGCGGTTTCGGAAGCATGTTCGGGCAACCGAGCCGCAAATGGGGACCAGCTTTCGAGTGCAACTGCACCCCACAACAGGGCGGACCGCAAAAGCAGTCACCCGAGAGTCCTGCGCCGACACCAAGTAACCGGTCGAACGAGCCTTGTCAGAGTGACTATGGGATCGACGGCCTGATGCGTACCGTCTATCCAAACATCAGTGACGCAACGCTGCGGTCGGTTTCCGCGCCGGTGCAGGTAGCGATGCGGGTATATGAGATAAATTCGATTTCGCGGATGTCTGCATTCCTAGCGCAGATGCGTGCCGAGGTGGGGCCCGCTTTCACGGATTTCACAGAAGGTTCACCGTACCCCGAAGGTAGCCCAGCTGAGCAGGATTACTTCAACACCAACTATGCCAATATAAATGGCAATGGTGATGTTGGTTCCGGCGACGGCTTTAAATATCGCGGACATGGGTCAATGCAGCTGACGGGCCGGGGAAACTATCGAAATGCCGATCAGGCATTTGACCAGCTCTTGAATCTTGCTTCAGGCGCATTCGAGAACAACCCTGACTATTTGAGCAATACAGCAAATATGGACGCTATTATGCGAGTGGCGGGATGGTTCTTCACTGATGGGGGTGCTGGAAGTGCAAAACGGGGCGATAAATACATCAATGCCCAGCACTCGAATGGGAACTATCTTGCGGATCAGATACAATCCAGTACCGACTGGGACAACTTTGATCAGATTACGCAGCAGATTAACGGTGGTCAGACAGGACAGGAAGTGCGCCGGAATGCATTCAAAGACGCCTACAACTATCTCACCCCGAGATGCTGATAGGTATCTGATGAGAAAAAAAACTGTCATCCGAAGGTTTCGCGGACTGGTATTACTGGCCGTCTCCACAATCCTCGCCGCTACAGTGTCAGGATGCGGAGAGCAAGCTCCGGCGGGCAATTTGGTTCGAGGGTCCGATGAGTTGGCTTACACCACTCGGGATGAGATCGGATTAATCAAAGGATCGAAAGTCGCCGTTCGCCTGCCCGTAAACCCTGTTGGAGATTCATTAGCGTTCACTCGCCGGGGCGATTATGCCTATACGGTGTCCAAGGTAAACGCGTCGCACTACGAGCTCGTCGCGATAAGAGTTGATACTCAACAGGTGGCACGGTTCCCAGTCGCCTCATCAGAGGTGAAGGCGGGAGCGGGAAATTCTGTGGTGTGGCTGGAGGCGCCCAACCAGCTCATGAGTCTCGACCTGGCGTCTGCGGCCGCTTCCCCGGTTCGGCTGCGAACGGTGGACCTTCCTCCTTTGCCTGCCGAGGCTCCGCCGTCTACGCCGCGCCTCATCGCGGCTTACGATTCCACTTTCCTCTTTGCTCGTCTAGAAAACGGCCTGACTGCAGGATCTAGCAGAATTTATCTGACTGCCGCGTCAGGGTCGGTCGTGGCAATTGGTTCGGCGAGCACCGATGTGCCGGTGGGCTCAGCACAATTCAGTCCCGACGGTCGGTATGCGGTGTTCGGTAATTATGCTCGCCTTTGTGCGAATAGTGTTGCCGGAAAGATCGATGTCAACGCAAGAAATATTACCTATATCGATCTTCCCAACCCTAAGGCGCAGGTACGCTCATCTATCACCAGACTGTGGTGGACAGCCCCTGATTCGCTTATGATGAGTTACTCGAGCAGAGAATGTTTTGGTGGAGGCCAGTCGGAGGAATGGTACAAACCAACCAGCTGGAAACTCGATGGCGATCATTGGACTCAAATTAGTAGCGATTCCGTGCTACAGCAGATTAACTTGCCAGATGGAAGATTGGCGCGTCTAATACCAAATAAAACAAAGAGCAATGATTTGGTAATTGCCGACGGGACTAATCAGAATTTACTCGTAAACAACGCTGAATACCTAGTTCAGAGAGTTATACCTCAGTGAACTCTACAATTAACGGCTTCTGCGTCCTCGGCGCCAGTATGATACTGGCAGCCTGCGGGGAAACCTCGCCTACGCCTACGTTACCCGCAACCGCGTCATCAACGCAGCGCCAGGTGTCGACTGATTTTGCCAATATTCCCGGTCAATTTCCCCAACCCGGATCGTTGACGGACAATGGTCAGGCTGAGGCCCCGGTGGGTGGGTGTGTGAATCTTGATGGTCCGTTGGTGGATGCTTCGTTGACCCTGGTGGATTGCGGCTCTGCTAAGAATACCTATCGCATTATCAAACGCGTAAATGTCGCTCAAGAATGCGGGGACACGGACCGTTCCTTTTACCACAATTCGAAAGCAACAGGCCAGTACACTGCCTGTCTTGACCTAGCGTGGGACAGCTCGTCATGTATCGGGTTGGGCCAGCCTGTAACAAAAGTAGCCTGCACTAATACCGCCGTGCCAAATCGTATTAAGCCGGTCAAAGTCATCCTGAACACCGCCGGTCTTGATGGCTGCCCAGACGGCGGCTACAGGCATCCGCAACGACGTTTCACGGTGTGCACGGAGGACCAGAAGTAGGTGGTTGACCCGTGGATGCAGGCGTACATGCCGACGCCTGTTCGTCGTCGGTGGCCGAAGATTGTGGGTTGGATCGTTGTCGGTGTGGTCGCTGTCGTGGCGTGGTGTGTGATGGCTGGTTTCGGTGTGATGTGGGTCCTGAAAATGCAGCATGCCCGCAGGGTCGTGCCCGCCGCAGAGACCGCTCACACCGATTTTTCCACGATCAAGGGCCAATTCCCGGCCAATACCGTCACCATCAACCCAGACTTCCCCGTCCACTCATGCGCGCATTTGTATGCCTCCGAGAAGACTTGGCGTTTAGGAAAGGCTGAATGCGGGGCTCCCGAGGACAACTACATCGTGGTCCAGCAGACACGGAACCGGGACGAATGTATCGCTGACGCCGATTACAAGTTCTGGAGCACAACCGCTGACGGCCACGACTACGCCGTATGCATGGACTATCACTGGATACGGGACACGTGCCTGAGCATCACTAAGGAAGATTCGCACCGTGCCAGCTGCGACGACGCCTCACAACCAGGCAGAGAGAAACCCGTCAGGCTGGTCCTGGACACCACGAATCTCTTCCGCTGCCCTGACGGCGGATTCGCCCACCCGGTACGCAAATTCTCCGTCTGCACCCAGACGCAGAAATAGCCCGCCCCGTTGCACACTGGGTGTGTTGTGGTTAGCATCGCGGCATGTCCGATGGGGTGTTGGGGGTATCGCCTGAAGAGTTGCAGCGGGTATCGCGTTTGATCGCGTCCACGGCTGCTTGTCTGGCCTATTCAAGATCGAACTAAAACCGCCAGCACCTAAAGACACTGTCCGGTGCCGACGTACTGACTGTATTGGCAGCTGCACCTTGGCGGCATGCCTCGAGTGCCCATGGCGCGCCGTTGTCCGCCATGAATGCGCCTTGCTCCGACCCAAGCCTATCGACTCTTCCTGCCGTTCGCGGACGGAAGCCGGGGTAGGGCTACTTTGACCCGACAAAAATCAAGATCGAATGGAAGTAGATTTTCTCAGCGAGGCAGCACGGCCTGATTTGCTCTCTGCTCGATTTGTTCGGTTGGAACAAACATCACATAGCTAAAAATGGTCGCAGATGGTTCACCCAAACGCGCCTTTCCACTGTGGTGGGTTCAAGCTGTTCACGAAATCTCATGAGGGGTCGGCGGTGATCAGGGACGCCATTGCAGCTGCGTTAGCCGCGCGGGATGCCGCCGATGAGGCTGAGCCACGCCGCCTGAAGCCACAGGACGGATGGCCTGCCGTTTCCTAGGCCGGTATGGCCTGTATCGCGGGTGTGCAGACTTTCCGAGCAGGCGTGCCATGAAGTCGAAGCGGAGGCGGTCGGCGACGGGTTCATGATTAACCCGGACGGATCGGTGAGCACGGACGACGACACCGACCCTACTGACGAGCAAGCGTAGCTAGGCTCTGTGTCTAACGTGCTGTCTGTAGCTGCAATCTTGATAAGTATTCTGAGTTTGATAATCAGTTGGTCAGAGCACAAACTCAATAAGAGAAAACCTGTCGATGATGAGCAACTACGTCTGCGGCGGGAACTGCGCACGCATTTGGATACAATCTACGATGCTGCAAAAGATGGTATAACAATTGATTACCGGCCAGTTCTAGAAAACCTGGTAGCCGAAAAATATAACTACGTCGATGCATTGAGCAGAATATTGGCAAACGGCATAGCCGGGCCGATTAAGATTGAATACCAAGCAGGAGTGCGTTGGAATCCCAGATCTTACAAGTCCGACCCACTGAGAGAGGACATAGACTCCCTGAAAAGCGAGATTATCGGAATTAGATACCCAGATGCTCCTACCAAAGAAAGCTTCTCATCAGTAAATAGTCAACGCATGCGAATAGTGGGGAAGATTCGCGTCATACGCGAGCGCCTCAATGACATCGACGGCGGAAAATCCCGCGAGTGATCGCCGTCCAACTACACCGAAGCTTTCCTGAACTGGACAAAACGCACCTGGCACCACAGCACGTTAGTCCTCTTCTGCCAACACCCGGTACACCGTCGCACGACTAACGCCCACGGCCTCGGCCGTCGTGGCGGCCGTTTGCCCGGTTGCATGCAGGCGCTTAGCTAACGCGATTTTCTCCGAGCTAAGGGCCTTAGGTCGCCCCACATGCAAACCTCGCGCCTTGCGTGCCTCACTGGCGGCCCTGCGCCGTTCCTTGCCCAGCTCTAGCTCCAATTCGGCCAGACTGGCTAAGACTCCGGCGATCATGCGCCCCGTTGCGTTACCGGTGTCGATGCCTCGATGCACGTGCTGACCGCTTCATGGCAGCACGCGTTACCCACTGCGGGCTGCCTGCGGGCCAAACTTAATATTTGGGCTGTAATTATGGTGAAAAACACCATCTGAACTGCGCCCCCGGCAGGAATCGAACCTGCGACCTAGGGATTAGAAGGCCCTTGCTCTATCCGACTGAGCTACGGAGGCATGTGGCGCTAGCCGGATGGGAGTCTATCGAACCGGTGGCGGTGTAGATCGCATCTCGCCATACCCTTGACTGGTGACGACCACCCCCACCGCCAGGAAGACCGATTCGCCGATCTGGACGATCGTCGTCGGTCTCGCGGTACTGGCGGGCCTGGTCGCGGCCACCATCGGCGCGCTGTCACTGACGGAGGCCCTGCTCGCGACGGGTCTGCCCAACCCCGGTCCTGTCACCTCCTATGGTCTGCCGTTCGTGCGCGCGGCCGCCGAAATCGCTGCCGTTGTCGCCGTCGGCGCCTTCCTGGTCGCGGCCTTCTTTGTGCCACCGCAGTCCAGCGGCGTGCTCGATGTGGACGGCTACCGCTCACTGCGCCTCGGTACGGCGGCATCGGCCGCACTTGCAGTGCTCTCGGCGGTCATGGTGCCACTGTCGATATCCGACGTCGCCGGTCAGCCGATGAGCGATTTCGGCCTCGGAGAGCTGTGGACACTGGCAGGTGAGATCGAAACGGTGAACGCCTGGCGCTGGATGGCCTTCATCGCCGCCGCTGTCGCGATCGCCAGCCGGGTCGTGCTGCGCTGGTCGTGGACACCGGTCCTGGTGCTCGGATCGGTGGGCACATTGATGCCGCTGGCGGTGGTGGGGCATTCGGCAACCGGCGGCGCACACGACCTGGGCACCAACAGCCTCATCATCCATCTGGTATCAGCGGCGCTGTGGGCCGGTGGCTTGGTCGCGTTGCTGGTCCACGCGCTGCGTGGCGGCGGCTATCTCGACGTGGCCGCGCGTCGATTCTCGACGCTGGCGCTGTGGTGCTACGTCGCGATCGGGCTCAGCGGAATCATCAACGCGCTTATCCGGGTGCAGCTTTCGGACCTGTTCAGCACCCGCTACGGCTGGCTGCTGGTGGGCAAGGCCACCGCGCTGCTGGTTCTGGGCGTCCTGGGGTATCTGCAACGCCGTTCGGCGATAACGGCATTGAGCGAGGAACCGCAGAATCGTCGGCCGCTGATCCGGCTCGCAGGCATTGAAGCAGTCATCTTCGCGGTGACTTTCGGTATCGCCGTCGGCCTCGGCCGTACCCCGCCACCGCCGCCGGTCAACCTCAACCCCTCGCCGGTCGAGGTCGCCATCGGCTACACGCTCGACGGTCCGCCGACCCCGCAGCGACTGATGTTCGACTGGCGCTTCGATCTCATCTTCGGAACGGCCGCCCTCGTTTTCGCGATCACCTATCTGGTGGGTGTCCGCCGCCTCAAGGTCCGCGGCGACGCCTGGCCGGTGGGGCGCACTATTGCCTGGCTGTCTGGCTGTGCCTTCCTGCTCATCGCCACATCGTCGGGTGTCGGCCGGTACATGCCCGCGATGTTCAGCATGCACATGGTCGCGCACATGATGCTCTCGATGCTGGTGCCCGTGCTGCTGGTCCTCGGTGGTCCCATCACGCTGCTGTTGCGCGTGCTACCCGCTGCGGGCAAGGGCGATCCGCCGGGGTTGCGGGAGTGGGTGCAGATGTTGTTGCACAGCAGCTTCTCCCGCTTCCTGACGCACCCGCTGGTGGCGACGTCGCTGTTCATCGGCGGGTTCTATGGCCTGTACTTGAGTGGGCTCTACGACGCCGCCGTTGACGTGCACGCCGCGCACCTGGCGATGAATCTGCACTTCCTGCTCAGCGGATACCTGTTCTATTGGGTGGTCATTGGTATCGACCCGTCGCCGCGGCGGCTGCCGCCGGTCGCCAAGCTGGGCATCGTGCTGGTGTCGCTGCCTCTTCACGCTTTCTTCGGCGTCATTCTGATGGGCACGAAATCGATTCTGGGCGAGAAGTTTTACAGCAATCTGGCCCTGCCGTGGCGGATCGACCTGGCTTCCGACCAACACATGGGCGGCGCCATCACCTGGGCGACGGGGGAGCTGCCGCTGCTGGTGGTCATGATCGCCCTGGTCATCCAGTGGTCGCGTTCGGATGAGCGGCTGGCCCGCAGACAGGACCGCGCCGCCGACCGGGACGACGACGCCGACCTGGCCGCCTATAACGCCATGCTCGCGAAAATGGCTCAGCTGGACGAGAACTCGCGCTAGTTCGTAGATGAGCCGCTTGCGCGAAGACCGTTCTAAATCGCGCCCGCGGCGATGGCGGCGGGCCAGCTGCCGTGCTCGCTGATGTCGATACCGGCCTGCGCGGCGGCGCCATCACAGCCGAACCCGGTACGCCACACACCGTCATCGCATTCGACCTTGCCCAGCAGCATCGGCTCGGGCAGCTGCGCGAGGAAGGTACCCAGTGCGGCGGGGGACAGGCGCCAGATTTCTCCGGCGATACTTACCCCATCCTCTTCTGAGCGAGTGAGCCCGGGCTTCGGAGGCGTGGTGCGCAGCGCCGCCATCCGATACCTCGGCGCGGTGCGGACCGGCCCGACCCAGCGCGCGCCCAGATCGGTGAGCTGAAATTCCAGCGGGCCGCCCTTGAGATGGGCCCCGAACACCGCGAGCTCATGGGACAAGGTGATCGCTGCCGGCCAAACATCTTGTTCGGCAGCATCTCCGGTGACCAGTGCGGCGATGTCTAAGGCCACCGCGTCATCGAAGGCGCGCGCCAGCACGGTCACCCCGAATTGGGCCTCACCGGCGACTCCCGCGGGCACCGCCACCGCGCACAGGTCGAACAGATTGCAGAAGTTGGTGTAGGTCCCCATCGTCGCGTTGACGCCAATCGGATCGGCCTGCACCTGTTCGATCGTCGGATGCAACGGCGCGGTGGGCACCAGCAGCGCGTCCGCGCCCGCCAGGGTGGACATGGCCTCTTCGCGTAGACGCTGCACCTCGGCGCGGTCGCGCACCAGACGATGTGCGGGGATATCGCGTGCACCCGAAATAATCTGCGCAACAGTAGGATCGAGCGCCGCCTCGGGACTGGCGTCGACGAATTCGCCGACGGCGGCGTAGCGTTCGCTGACCAGCGCGCCCTCGTACAGCAGCTTTGCGGCGGCGAGGAACGGCGCCAGATCGATCTCGACGATCGTCGCTCCTGTCGCGCGAAGATGCTCTACGGCCGCGTGAAAAGCGTTGCGCCACACGTCGTCGAGGGCAGGCAGTTCACGCGGAACGGCGATGGTGGGCTGTGGGGGTGCTGCCAGTCGGGTGTTGGCGGGCCACAGCCGGGGACCTGCCGCGGCACCTATGGCGGCCATCGCGAGATTGGCGGTGCCCAGCGTGCGGGCGAAAATGGTCACACAGTCATAGGATTCGCAGGCGGGGACCACGCCCTGGGTGGAGACAACGCCGACAGTCGGTTTGATCCCGACGATGCCCTGCAGACCTGCGGGCACCCGCCCGGATCCCGCGGTGTCGGTGCCGATCGCGATATCGGCCTCGCCGGTTGCGACAGCCACCGCGGATCCCGAACTGGAACCGCCGCTGATGTATTCGGGGCGGCGCGAGTCCGATACCGCGCCATACGGGGAGCGCGTCCCCACAAGCCCGGTCGCGAATTGATCGAGGTTGGTCTTGCCCACCACGGTGGCGCCCGCCGCGCGCAACGCCGCGACCGCCGGTGCGTCACGCTCGGGAATGTATGCGTACTCGGGGCAGGCGGCGGTGGTGGGCACGCCCCCCACGTCCACGTTGTCCTTCACCGCGAGTCGAACACCGGCCAACGGGCCTGATGAGCCCTGCAATTCGGCGGAGATTTCGTCCTCGGGGCGGTGCATGATCCAAACCGTCATGTCAAGGAAGGTACGGGTGGTCGGACCTATCGGCCAGTTGTCCCCAATCCGACACTCATCCACAGCCGCCGCTCGAACACACCCACATGTGACCGCGGTGTCGGTGCATGCCGGGTTACTGGAGTCACCAAGAGCGCCGGATCGGCGGTGCTGAGAACAGATACAGAGATAGGAAAGGCACGGACCATGTTTGAAACTCCAGTGACTGTGATCGGATCCATCGTCGGGGATCTCAAGCGACGCCAGGTGGGCTCCGACGAGATGATCAAGTTCCGCGTCGCCAGTAATGCACGCCGTCGGCGCGAGGACGGTAGTTGGGTGAATTCGAACTCACTCTTCATCAATGTCACCTGCTGGGGCCGGCTGGTCACCGGGGTGGGCGCCGCGTTGGGAAAGGGTGCGCCGGTGATCGTGCACGGTTATCTGCACACCAGCGAGTTCGAGGACAAGGACGGCAACCGCCGTCAGGTCACGGAGATGAAGGCGATCGCCGTTGGGCCTGATCTGTCGCGGACCATCGCCCGGATAGAGAAGGCGGGGTACACCGGCAAGCAGGAGGATGCCGACGCAGCGGAGCAACCCGAACCGGGTGCCGAGGAGCCCACGGCCGAGCTCTCGGAAACGGACGAGAGCAGCGAGGAGTCGGGAAACCTGCGCTTGAGTGCTTGATCCCGAGCTGACACCGGCGACCGCGCGGTCGCCTCTCACCTAGGATGGTTCGGGCAGCTCACAAGAATGGTCGTGAGCTGCGGCTAAAGAACTTAGAGGAGAGGCGACAGCGCGGCTATGGCTGAGTACATCTACACGATGATGAAAGTCCGCAAGGCGCATGGCGACAAGGTCATCCTCGATGATGTCACCCTGAACTTCCTGCCCGGCGCCAAGATTGGTGTGGTCGGTCCGAACGGTGCCGGTAAATCCAGCGTCCTGAAGATCATGGCCGGGCTCGACAAGCCGAACAATGGTGAGGCCTTCCTGGCCAATGGGGCGAGCGTCGGCATCCTGATGCAGGAGCCGCAGCTGGACGAGACCAAGACGGTGCGCGAGAACGTCGAATCCGGCGTGGCCCTCAAAGGCAAGCTCAATCGGTACAACGAGGTCGCCGAGTTGATGGCCACCGACTACTCCGACGAACTCATGGATGAGATGGGCAAGCTCCAGGAAGAACTGGACGCCGCCGATGCCTGGGATATCGACTCGCAGCTCGAGCAGGCCATGGATGCGCTGCGCTGTCCGCCCCCTGAGGAGCCGGTGACGCATCTGTCCGGTGGTGAGCGCCGACGCGTCGCCTTGTGCAAGCTGCTGTTGTCCAAGCCTGATCTGCTGCTGCTCGACGAGCCCACCAACCACTTGGACGCCGAGAGCGTCCTGTGGCTGGAGCAGCACCTGGCCAGCTACCCGGGCGCCATCCTGGCCGTGACCCACGACCGGTACTTCCTGGACAACGTGGCCGAGTGGATCCTCGAACTGGACCGTGGCCGCGCTTACCCGTATGAGGGCAACTACTCCACGTATCTGGAGAAGAAGGCCGATCGCATCGCCGTGCAGGGGCGCAAGGACGCCAAGCTGCACAAGCGCTTGCAGGAAGAGCTCGCATGGGTGCGGTCGGGCGCCAAGGCTCGGCAGGCCAAGAACAAGGCACGGCTCGGGCGGTACGAGGAGATGGCCGCCGAGGCGGAGAAGACGCGGAAGCTGGACTTCGAGGAGATTCAGATTCCCACCGGCCCACGGCTGGGCAATGTGGTGGTCGAGGTGAGCCACCTCGACAAGGGGTTCGAGGAACGCGCCCTCATCAAGGATCTGTCGTTCACGCTGCCCCGTAACGGCATCGTCGGCGTCATCGGCCCTAACGGCGTCGGTAAGACCACCCTGTTCAAGACCATCGTCGGGTTGGAGAACCCCGATGGTGGCGAGGTCAAGGTGGGCGAGACCGTCAAACTGAGCTATGTCGACCAGAGCCGCGCCGGCATCGACCCCAAGAAGAATGTCTGGGAGGTCGTTTCCGACGGGCTCGACCACATTGTGGTCGGCCAGAATGAAATGCCCTCGCGGGCTTATGTTTCCGCGTTCGGATTCAAGGGTCCGGATCAGCAGAAGCCGGCGGGCGTTCTTTCCGGTGGTGAGCGCAACCGTCTCAACCTGGCGCTCACCCTCAAACAGGGCGGCAACCTGATCCTGCTCGATGAGCCCACCAACGACCTCGACGTCGAAACCCTGAGCTCACTGGAGAACGCGCTCGAGCTGTTCCCCGGCTGCGCAGTGGTCATCTCGCACGACCGGTGGTTCCTGGACCGCACCTGCACGCACATCCTGGCGTGGGAGGGGTCCGACGATAACCCCGCTTCATGGTTCTGGTTTGAGGGCAACTTTCAGGCGTACGAAGACAACAAAGTTGAACGTTTGGGTATCGATGCAGCCAGACCTCACAGAGTTACCCACCGCCGCCTGACTCGCGACTAGGGTGAGATTGCGTGCCGAAACCCGGCATGCAAACTCGGCCAGGAGCGTTCTGCGTGACTGTTAAGACAGGGACCACCACTCCCGAAAACACGCCATCTACCAATGGATCTGGCGTCCCGACCATTGAGGCACTGGAGGCTGCTTTCAGTCACTCCCGATTCCTGGGCGACCAGGAATGGGACGAAGCACTCGACGCTGACGGCCACGCCACACCGCCGGCGCCGCCCGTGCGTGAGGCACTCATGCGGGCGCTGCTGCGGCTGGCAGCACAACGCCCGCCGCACGCGATTTCGATGGCCGTTTACCGCAACGGAGACGATGCCGGTCTCGGTACCGCTTTGCAGTTGGTTACCGACTACACGCCGTTGCTGACCGACTCCGTCACCGTGCTGCTGCGACGTTTAGGCGTCGCGATCGTGGACCTGATGGACCCGGTCTTCACGGTCGAACGCTCCGCCGATGGCACGCTGCTCTCCGCAAGACCGGTCGACAACCCACACAGTGACACCGCCGTCGGTGCCGAGTGCTGGATCCATCTGCAGCTGCCGCCGTCCATCGATGCCGAGCGGCTGGCCTTCATCGAGACCCAGCTGCCGCACACCCTCGAAGACGGCAGTCATGTCGCCGCGGACACCGATGCCATGCGTGACGCGGTCATCGAACTGGCTGCCAACCTGGACGCCTCCGCGGGCACAGCACGGTTCTCGTCCGCCGAACTCACTGAGGTGGCGAACCTGCTGCGCTGGCTCGTGGAAGGCAACTTCACGGTGCTCGGATACCAGCGGTGCACCGTCGCGGATGGTCGGGCCACTGTGGACGAATCGAGTCGGCTCGGCTTGCTCAAGCGGCGCGAAGAGGTGCTTCCGCAACTTACCCACAACGACGATCTGCTGGTCCTGGCGCAGGCCACTGTGCCGACCTATCTGCGCTATGCGATCTATCCGAACATCGTGGTGATCCGGCAGGACGACGGCAGCGGGCCCGCCATCGAGCACCGCCTCGTGGGTGTGTTCACCGTGGCAGCCATGAACGCCGACGTTCTCGACATCCCGGTGATCTCCGATCGGGTGCACCAAGTACTTGCACGCTCGGACGCCAACCAGGACTCGCTGGCCGGGCACATGCTCATCGACATCATGCAGAACCTGCCCCGCGCGGAGCTGTTCGCGGTGGGCGTGGACCAGCTGCAAAACATGGTCACCGCCGTGAGGAACATCGGTGCACACCCGGGTTCGCTGCTGTTTTTGCGATCCGACGAGCTCGGCAACTTCGTGACGGCCCTGGTGTACCTGCCCCGTGACCGGTACACGACGACCGTTCGACTGGCCATGCAGGACACCCTGGTGCGTGAGCTCGGCGGCACGGGGATCGACTACACCGCGCGCGTCAGCGAATCACCCTGGGCATTGGTCCATTTCACGATTCGCATGCCTGAGGACAATCTGTCCACAAGTGTCGATACCTCCGAGGCCAACCGGATTCGTTTGCAGGGACTGCTCACTCAGACCAGCCGCACCTGGAGCGATCGCCTGGTGAGCGCGGTGCGACCAGACTCGCCGATCGATCGTGCCTGCGCCGAGCGCTACTCGGTCATCCTGCCCGAGGTCTTCAAGACGAACGTCGCCCCCGTGGACGCCATCGATGACATCGCGAGAATCGAAGGACTCCAAGATAATTCGCTAGACCTTGCCTATGACGCCGCCGAAGAGCCGGCCACCGGTGTGCTCAGCATGTACCTGGGCGGACGCTCGGCATCGCTGAGTCAGGTGCTTCCGGTCCTGCACAGCATGGGCGTGGACGTGATGGAGGAACGCCCCTATCACTTCACCCGTCCCGATGGGCTTGCCGTCTCGCTGTATGCGTTCCGCATCGTGGTGCACCCGGCGATCGCACGGACCTTCGATGCCGAGGGTGTGCAGCACCGCGCGCAGCTCTTCACCGACGCGATCGACGATGTGTGGAACGGCCGTGTCGAGACAGACCGGTTCAACGAGCTGGTGCTGCGCGCCGGGCTCACCGCCGGTCAGGTCACCATCCTGCGCGGATATGCCAAATACCTGCGGCAGGCAGGTTTCCCTTACAGCCAGGCACATATCGAGACCGTGCTTGCCGACAATTCCGTCACCGCGCGCGATTTCGTCGAACTATTCGAGGCGCGTTTCGATCCGGCCATCACCGACAACGCATTGGCCGACGCCAAGGCGGTGCAGGTTCTGGCCGAGATCGACAAGGTTGTCAGCCTCGATACCGACCGAGTGCTGCGTGCCTTCTTCGCGCTGATCCAGGCCACCCTGCGCACCAACTACTTTGTAACGGACGAGAACTCGGCCCGGGCCAAAGGGGTGCTCGCCTTCAAGCTCAATCCGCGCGAGATCGAGGAGCTGCCCGAGCCCCGGCCGCGATTCGAGATCTTCGTGTACTCACCGCGTGTTGAGGGTGTGCACCTGCGCTTCGGCCCCGTCGCCCGCGGCGGGCTGCGTTGGTCTGATCGCCGCGAAGACTTCCGGACCGAGATCCTGGGGTTGGTCAAGGCGCAGGCCGTGAAGAACGCCGTCATCGTGCCCGTCGGTGCCAAGGGTGGATTCGTCGTCAAGCAGCCGCCGGCGTCCACCGGCGATGCCGCCGTCGACCGGGACGCGTTCCGCGCCGAGGGCGTCGAATGCTATCGGCGATTCATCGGCGGTCTGCTTGACCTCACCGACAACCTGGACAGTGCCACCAACGCCGTCATCCCGCCGCAGGGGGTGCGCCGCCGCGACGGCGATGACACCTATCTGGTGGTGGCAGCGGACAAGGGCACCGCAACGTTCTCCGATATCGCCAACGATGTCGCCAAGTCGTACGGATTCTGGCTGGGTGACGCGTTCGCCTCCGGAGGCTCCGTCGGATACGACCACAAGGCCATGGGAATCACCGCCCGTGGTGCCTGGGAGAGCGTCAAACGTCACTTCCTGGAGATGGGGATCGACACCCAGACAGAGGATTTCACCGTCGCCGGGGTTGGCGATATGAGCGGGGATGTCTTCGGCAACGGCATGCTGCTCTCGCAGCACATCAAGCTGGTGGCCGCCTTCGACCACCGGGACATCTTCCTGGACCCCAACCCCGACCCGGCGACGTCGTGGGCAGAACGCAAGCGGATGTTCGCGTTGGAGCGTTCCAGCTGGGCCGACTACAACTCGTCGCTCATCAGCGCCGGGGGCGGCGTGTACAGCAAGGAACAGAAGTCGGTGCCGATCAGCCCCGAGGTTCGTGAGGCCCTCGGCATCGACGGCGATGTCACCGAGATGACACCGCCGCAGCTGGTCCGGGCCATCCTGCTCGCCCCGGTCGACCTGTTCTTCAACGGCGGTATCGGCACCTACGTCAAGGCCGAGAGTGAATCGCAGGCCGAGGTGGGGGACAAGGCCAACGACGCGGTCCGCGTCAACGGAAACCAGATGCGCGCCAAGGTGATCGGCGAGGGCGGCAACCTGGGCCTGACCTCGCGTGGCCGCATCGAGTTCGAGCTCAATGGTGGTCGGGTCAATACCGACGCACTGGACAACTCCGCCGGGGTGGACTGCTCAGACCACGAGGTCAACATCAAGATTCTGGTCGACTCGCTGGTCAGCGCCGGCAAGGTCGAGGCCTCCGAGCGCACCGCGCTGCTGGAGTCCATGACGGACGACGTCGCAGCACTTGTACTGGCCGACAATGAGTCCCAGAACAACCTCATGGGAACGAGCCGGGCCAACGCGGCCTCGTTACTGAGCGTTCACGCGCGACAGATCGCCCATCTGGTGGCTGACCGCGGCCTGGACCGTCAGCTGGAGGCGTTGCCCTCCGAGAAGGAGATCGAGCGCCGCGCCGCACTCGGGATCGGTTTGACGTCACCGGAGTTGTCGACACTGATGGCGCACGTGAAGCTGGCGCTCAAGGCGGATCTGCTGGCCAGCGATGCCCCCGAGCAAGAGGTCACCCAGCGGCGGATGGTGCACTACTTCCCGAACGAGTTGCGTGAGCGCTTCGATGCGGAGATCCGTAAGCATCCGCTGCGTAAAGAGATCTACGCGACCATGCTGGTGAACGCTGTGGTCGACTGCGGCGGAATCACCTATGTGTACCGGCTTTTCGAAGACGCCGGGGCCGGTTCGGTGGACGGACTCAAGACCTACGTGGCGGTGGAGGCCATCTTTGGGCTGCGCTCGCTGTGGGATCGAATCCGGCATGCCGATGTGCCGGTGTCGGTTTCGGACCGACTGACCCTGGACATGCGCCGTCTGCTGGATAGGGCATCACGATGGCTGATCAGCTACCGGCCTCAGCCGCTGGCGGTGGGGGCCGAGATCAACCGATTCGCACAAGGAATCGCCGAGCTGACCCCGAAGCTCACCACGTGGCTGCGCGGTCACGATCTGGAGATCGTCACCAAACAGACGGAAGACTTGATGGCGCTGGGCGTTCCGGCAGATCTCGCCGGTGATGTCGCGGGCTGCCTCTACGGATTCAGTCTGCTGGACGTCATCGACATCGCCGACATCGCAGACCGTGACGGCGCGGAGGTCGCGGATCTGTACTTCACCCTGATGGACGACCTGCGGGTCGACGACCTGCTGACCGCCGTCTCGCAGCTGGAACGCAATGACCGCTGGCATTCCCTGGCCCGGTTGGCAATCCGCGACGACATCTACTCCTCGTTGCGGGCGCTCACCATGGACGTGCTTTCGGTGGGCGAACCCGATGAGACGGGCGAGCAGAAGATCACCGAGTGGGAGTTCACCAATGCCTCGCGTCTTGAGCGGGCGCGTAGCACGCTCGCGGAGATCTTTGCTTCTGGCGAACCGGACCTGGCGACGTTGTCGGTGGCAGCACGTCAGATCAGAGGGATGATCAGGAGCAGCATCAACGGTCCTGCATGATGGTGTGATGAGCGTTAGCGAGAAGCCCGGTTATGTCGCGGCGGTGCCGGTCCGTTGGTCCGATATCGACATGTACCAGCATGTGAACCACGCGACGATGGTGACAATTCTGGAAGAGGCGCGAGTGCCCTTCCTGCGCGACGTTTTTGGCGCGGAGATCACCACTACGGGCCTGCTCATCGCCGATGTCCACGTAAAGTACAAGGGTCAGGTGCGGCTCGCCGACTCACCGCTGCAGGTGACCATGTGGGTGTCGAAGATCCGGGCGGTGGACTTCACGATCAACTATGAGGTGCGTTCGGTTGACGCGGCACCGGACTCCAAACCCGCGGTGATCGCGGACACACAGTTGGTGACGTTTCACCTCGACAGCCAAACCTTGTTGCGCCTCACCGACGACCACCGCGAGTACCTGCAGCGGTGGTCGCGACCGTGAGTGAGGCGGCGCTACGGGTGCCGGGCGCCTCTGATCGCAAGGATCTGGCGACGTTTCTGACCCGTGTTTCCCGCCTGGACGAGTCGGCGGTGGTGCGGCTGCGCGTGCGAGACGATGGCCGGGTAGTGGTCTGGGCCGCAACACAATTCGATGTGCTGGCCTGTCGTGCGGTGCGCGGTGAGCTGAGGACGCCCGACATCTCCGCGGCCGTCGATGAAGTGCTGCGTGGTCTGCAGGCCCCGGATGCGGACGGCTACGTGCACACCGGATTCCCCATGGACTCGGCCTGGCGAGGTGCGCTGCCCTCCGATAACGGCTTCGAGTATCTCGACGATATCCCGGCCCGGACGGTGCTCGATCTGGCCCAGCGCGGGGGAGAGCTGGCACGCGAACACGGCAGCGCTCATGGTCCGCCCGTGTCACTGCTGGATCAGTCCGTCGTCACCGTTGATGGATCCGACGGTCAGCCGGTCGATGTGCCGATGCGATGTGTATTCGCCTTGGTTGCAATGGGGTTTGTTCCCACGAGCCCCACAGAGGATGAGCCGGTGCGGGTGCGGGCGGTGCCGTCGTGGTTGCGGCTAGATGCCCGGTTCGGATCGGTGTATCGCCGCCGGACCGATTTGTCGCTACTGGTCCGTTAAGACGATCCAGGCCGCGGTGTTGCGCGGTAGCTTGCCATTGACGAGCGGCCCGCTGGCCAGGATGACTTCGCCCGCAGGTAAATCCACCAGATCGCTGCTGACATTCAAGGCGCAGGTCAGGCCGCCCCCCTTGATGCGGAAGGCCAGCGCGCCCGGTGGGCTGCCGTACCACTCCAAGCCGGTGCCGTTGAATTCCTCTCGGTTCTTGCGTAATTCGATGGCACGGCGATACAGAGACAGCGTGGAATCGGTGCGCTCCAACTGACGTTCGACCGTGAAATCGGCCCAGCCGTGCGGCATCGGTAGCCAGGTCTGATCGTTGGTCGAGAAGCCGTAAGGCGGATCCGTGCCCTCCCAGGGGATGGGCACCCGGCAGCCGTCGCGACCCCGCTCGGTGTGGCCGGAGCGCTCCCACACCGGATCCTGCAGAGCCTCGTCGGGCAATTGCACATTCGGTAGCCCCAGTTCGGAGCCGTTGTAGATGAACACAGTTCCCGGCAGTGCGAGCATCACCAGGGCCATGGCGCGTGCCCGCCACTGCCCGATCGGGCCATCGCCGTAGCGCGTGACCTCACGCTCGACGTCGTGGTTGGACAGCGTCCAGGTGGGTGTTGCGCCTACGGAATCCACTGCGGCGAGGGAGTTTTCGATGGCGGCACGGATCTTGTCCGCGTCGAAGTCAGCCTCTACCAGTTTGAAGTTGAAGCCGAGATGCAACTCGTCGGGTCTGACGTACTCGGCGAAGCGGGTGTTGTCGTTCACCCAGATCTCGCCGACGGCAACCACATCGCGGTACTGGTCGAGCACCTTGCGGATCTTGCGGTGGTACTCGTGTACGCCCTCGTTGTTGAAACGCGGGTCCTCGTCGGCGATATGCAGCATCGAGGTCTCGGTGTCCTCGAGGTCGGGGAGACCCGGAGGCTTGGCCATGCCATGGGCCACGTCGAGGCGGAATCCGTCTATGCCCCGGTCGAGCCAGAAGCGCAGAGTGTCGGCGAAGTCGTCGAACACCTCCGGGTTGTCCCAGTTGACATCTGGCTGCTCGGGGGCGAACAGATGCAGGTACCACTGGCCGGGGGTGCCGTCGGGTGCGGTGACCCGCGTCCACGCCGGACCGCCGAACACCGAGGGCCAATTGTTAGGCGGCAGTTCGCCATTTGCGCCCTTGCCGTCACGGAAGATGTAGCGCGACCGGGCGTCGCTGCCGGGCTCAGCGGCCAGCGCCTCGATGAACCAGGGGTGCTCGGAGCTGGTGTGGTTGGGTACCAGGTCCATGATGACCTTGATGTCGTGCCGGTGAGCAGAGGCGATGAGCCTGTGCATCGCAGTCAACCCGCCGAACAACGGATCGATGTCACGCGGATTCGACACGTCATAGCCGTGGTCGGCCATCGGAGATCTGGTGACGGGATTTAGCCAGATTCCTTGGATGCCGAGCAGATCAAGGTATCCAAGCTTTGCTGAAATGCCGTCGAGATCACCGACGCCATCGCCGTCGCTGTCGCCGAACGACCGCGGGTAGATCTGATAGAAAACGGCCCGCGACCACCAAGGGTCGTCATGTTGGCCCAAGTAGGCGGCGGTCACGGTTGAACATTCTGCACCACGGAGGCTCTGGCCTCGAATTGTGATCGACTCTCAGAAGGGTGAGTTGACCATCGACTGCGCCGCCATCTCCAGGTAGCTCCACAGTTGGGCGCGATGGTCGTCGTCAAGGATGTTTCGGTCGATGGAATCGACGGCGGTCCGCATGCAGCGCAGCCACGCATCGCGCTCGATGGGGCCGATCCGAAATGGTGCGTGACGCATCCGTAGCCGGGGATGTCCGCGCTGGTCCGAGTAGGTGCGTGGACCGCCCCAATACTGTTCGAGGAACATCCGGAGGCGATCCTCGGCGCCGGTGAGGTCTTCCTCCGGATACAGGGGCCGCAGGACCTCGTCATCGGCGACAAGCTCGTAGAAACGGGCCACTATCGCGTGGAAAGTGGCAGCGCCACCGACGGCGTCGTAGAAATTTTCAGGGGTAGGGGCTGCCACGTACGCCATTGTGCCGGTACGCGCTTCGGCAGATCAGCCGGGTTGGTTACGGGATGTTCATTGGATTGACCTGCGAACACGGCACAAATTGTCGTGCGAAGACCGCGGAATCGTGGTGCACTGGTTGTGATGGTGCAACACAAGAAGAGCCGCGGGCACCGGCATAACAGTGCCAGCGCTGGGCCGACCCAGAACGGGTCGGCCCGAATACTGCACAGTGTCCCAGGGACGAGGGTCCCCGGGGCCATCCCCCCACAGCACTCCAACGACGCCGGTTCCCTATGGGGCCGGCGTCGTGTGTTATTGCTGAACTCCACATATGAGCCGCTCACGGCGCTGCCGATGCGTCGCGCCGTGATCATGCTGCTGTGCGGGAAGGCCGATGTAGTGCACGACGACCCGGGTGCTCCCGTCATTCATTCCGCCACGACCTCGGTGGCGGTCCCGTCGGTGATCAGGCTCAGGGCCTTCGTGCGGGTGCCGTACCGGGCACGGGTTCCGATGACGCGCGCCGCGCTGATGCATCGCGACCGGTTCCGCTGTGCGTACTGCGGCGGACGCGCCGACACCATCGACCATGTGATCCCGCGTAGCAAGGGGGGCTCGCACTCCTGGGAGAACTGCGTGGCCTGCTGTTCGTCGTGTAATCACCGCAAGGCGGACCGGATGCTGGCGGAGCTGGGCTGGTCGCTTCACACCACCCCGATGCCACCCAAGGGGCAACACTGGCGACTGCTGTCGTCGGTCAAGGAACTCGACCCCGCATGGGTGCGATATCTAGGGGAGGGCGCGGCGTGAGTTCCCGGCGCGGTCGGCTACGGTTTGCATCGTGAGCTTTCTCAACAGCCCCACATACATCGGGATGCCGGTCTGGGTAGCCCTGATCACGCCGGTCTTCTTCGTACTCGTCGGACTGTGGACGATGCGTAAGAAGGGGCCGCACCCCGCGACCTTCAACATGAACGACGGCTGGACGCACGCCCCGATCCTGTGGGCCGCAGTCGACGAAAACGTTGGCGATGCCCATGGGCATGGCCACGGTCATGGGCATGCGGGCACCGAGGCGATTGGAGGGACCGCAAGTGGCAAGTGGTGAAGTGACCAAGACTGGTCCCGCCGAACTTCCGCGCGGCTGGGCCGAGACCATCAGCGGACGCATCTCGGGTGTTACCGAGCCGGGCGCGCTGTCGGTTGAGTTCCCGTTCCCCAACTACGAGCTTGCGACCCTCGATGACGCCCTGACCTATGGGTCTCGTCAGTCGAAGGCGCGTTTCTCGGTGTACATCGGCGATCTGGGATCGGATACCGCCGCCGGAGCGCGGGACGTGTTCCTCAAGGTGCCGACACCGGACGAGGCCGTACTGATCGCTGTGTCGCCCAACCAGCATGTCGTTGAGGTCGTCTATGGCGAGGGGCTCAAGGGGCGCGGTGTCGAGTCGGCCGCCGACCTGGGTGTCGCCGCCGCCGTGGCGTCGTTCAAGGAAGGCAACCTGCTCGACGGGATCATCAGCGCGGTGCGCGTGATGAGCGCCGCCATCGCACGCCCCTGACCTTCTTTCTGCGTCGAGTGCATACCTGGCGCAGGTCAACTGGCTGAGTTGCATGCACCTGGTATGCACTCGGTGAGTTGTCGGACGTCCATTGCATGCTTCCGTGATGGGGAGCGGGGCTTTTCTCGGTAGTGAAGCGCTACGTGCAGGTCTGCTGACACGGCACGAGCTGATAACCAACTATGCGGCCTGGCATAAGGACGTCTACATTCCGCGAGGCATCGTCATGACACCGACGATCCGTGCGGAAGCTGCATGGCTTCGCTCGCGTCGTCGTGGTGTGCTCGCCGGGTTCTCGGCGGCAGCGCTGCTCGGTGCGCAGTGGATCGACAGCTCTCGGCCAGCGGAGGTTGTTGACGATCACAACCGCCGCCGTGAACCAGGTGTCGTCACCCTTCGATCCGTCCTTGCCCCCGACGAGGTGTGCGTTGTTCGCGGTATGCGCGCCACAACTCCCGCTCGCACTGCGCTCGATCTGGCGGGCCGGTACCCGGCAGGCTACGTGGTGGCCGCCGTCGACGCGCTGTGCCGGGCAACCGAGCTTACGACCGCCGAAGTGCTACTGCTCGCAGAGCGATACAGGGGCCGACGCGGAATACGAAAGGCAAGGGCAGCAATCGATTTGGTGGATCCGGGTGCGCAGTCACCGAAGGAGACCTGGCTCCGGTTGTTACTGATTCGGGCTGGGCTGCCACGCCCCACAACGCAGATCCTGGTGCACAACGGCGACTATGTCCCGCTGGCCTACATCGATATGGGTTGGGAGGAGGTCATGGTCGGCGTCGAGTACGACGGCGACCATCACCGCAGCGACCGCCGACAGTACGTGAAGGACATCCAGCGGCTGGAGATGCTCGAAGGCCTGGGCTGGCTGATTATCAGAGTGGTCGCCGAGGATCACCCCGACGACATCATTCGTCGAGTGCGGGAAGCCCTCGCTCGCCGAGTGCATACCGTACGCAGACGAATCGCGTGAAAGGTCTGCGCCTGGTATGCACTCGGCGAAAAGGTGGGTACGAAGGGAAGGTGGGGCTCGAAGAGGTAGCGCGAAGGGACGCTTACTGGGCGTCGAACTCGCGGGCCTTCAGCGACCTGACAATCCCGGCGCGCCCCTCGGACACCAGACGGCGCAGGGCCGACGGGATCTCCTTGGTCAAGAAGCCGTCTGACTGCTGAACGGCTTCCGATGAAATGTCCCAGGACGGGTACAGGCCGATCACCACGGTCTGGGCCACCTCGCTGGAACGCCGCGCCCACACATTCTCGATGACATCGAAGTAGCGACCCGCGAACGGCGCCAGCAGCTCCGCCTGCCCGGGCTGCACGAATCCCGCGATCACCGAACGCGCGGTGATGTTCGGCAGCGCGTCATCCTCGATGACCTGTTTCCACGCGGCCTCTTTCACTTCGGCGACCGGACGGGCCGCTCGAGCCTGGGCCGCCTGACGCTTGCCGGCCGCGGTCTGGTCGCGCTCCAGCTCCGCATCGATGAACACCGAGGCGTCCGGCTCCAGCGCTCCGGAGGCCGCCAGCGCGTTCACGATTCGCCACCGCAGGTCGGTGTCCACCGTCAGACCCGGCAGGTCCAGCGAGGCTGGATCGGAGTCCAGCAGCGCCTGCAGCACGACGGTATGTCCTGCCGACAACACCGAGGTGGTGAAGGCGTTCACGAAAGCCAGCTGATGATCCGAGCCCGCTCCGGCGGCACGCGCCAGCTCCAGCAGCCGGTCGGCGAAGGCCGGCCAGCCGTGTTCGCGCGCCCAGCCGGGTTCCACATATGAGCTCAGCGCCGTCTGGGCCTGCAGCAGCAGGCGTTGCGCCACACCGACTTCGGACTCGGCGTGTACGCCGGAGGACACCAGTGCCACGAAATCGCGCGCTCGCAGCTCCGCCTCACGCGTCATCTCCCAGGCCGCCGACCACGCCAGCGTGCGCGGCAGCGGGTCGGCGATATCGGCCACCCGCGAGAGCACGGTCTCCAGTGACTCGTCATCGAGCCGCAGGGAGCAGTACGTGAGGTCGTCGTCGTTGACCAGGATCAGCTTGCCGCGGGAGACGCCCTGCAACGCAGGAACATCTGTCGACGGCCCTTCAACGTCCAACTCTTCGCGGTGTATGCGGACCAGCTTGCCGTCCACATCGTCATAGATCCCGACGGCGAGGCGGTGCACTCGAGTCTCCCCGGCACCCGGGGCCGCCCCGGACTGCTTGACGGCGAAACGTGTGAATTTGCCGTCGCTGTCCACCTCGAAATCAGGTGACAGCGTATTGAGACCGGTGGTCTTGAGCCACTGTGTGCCCCAGTCCGACAGGTCGCGTCCCGAGGCTTCCTCCAGGGCGCCCAGCAGATCGTCGAACGTCGCGTTGCCGAAGGCGTGCGCCGTGAAGTATGCGCGCAGGCCCGACAGGAAATTCTCCAAACCGACATACGCCACAAGCTGTTTGAGCACGCTGGCACCCTTGGCGTAGGTGATGCCGTCGAAGTTCACCTCGACGGCCGCCAGGTCCGGGATATCGGCGGCGACCGGGTGCGTCGACGGCAGCTGGTCCTGGCGATACGCCCATGCCTTCTCGACGTTGGCGAAGGTGGTCCACGCCTCGGTGTACTCGGTGGCCTCCGCCTGGCACAGCACCGAGGCGAACGTCGCAAAGGACTCGTTGAGCCATAAGTCATCCCACCAGCGCATGGTGACCAGGTCGCCGAACCACATGTGCGCCATCTCGTGCAGCACGGTCTCGGCACGGCGCTCGTAAGAGTACTTGGTGACCTTGCTGCGGAAGACGTAGTCCTCCAGGAACGTCACCGCTCCGGCGTTCTCCATGGCGCCCGCGTTGAACTCGGGGACGAACAGCTGGTCGTACTTGCCGAAGGCGTACGGGGTGCCAAAGTTCTTGTGGTAGAAGCCGAAACCCTGCTTGGTCTCGGTGAACAGCCGATCGGCGTCCATGAACTCCGACAGCGAGGCGCGGCAGTAGATGCCCAGATCGATGGTGCCGTGGTCATCGGAATACACGTCGGTCCACCGCGCGTAGGGTCCGGCGATCAGCGCAACCAGGTAGGTGCTCATCTTCGCGGTGGTCGCGAAGGTGTGCACGCCGTCGGCCACCGATAGCGGGGCACCGTTGGAGATCACCTGCCAATGCGCCGGGGCGGTCACCGTGACGTCGAAGGTGGCCTTGAGGTCGGGCTGGTCGAAGCTGGCGAACATCCGCTTGGCATCGGCGGTCTCGAACTGGGAGTAGAGGTACACCTCGTCATCGACCGGATCCACGAAGCGGTGCAAACCCTCACCGGTGTGCGAGTACTCGAAATCTGCCTCCACCACCACGGTGTTGGTGGCAGCCAGCTCCGGCAGCGTGATGCCGTTCTCCTCGTCGTACCCGCTGACGTCGATCTGGACGCCGTTGAGCTCGACGCGCCGCACCGTGCGCGCGGCGATATCGATGACCGTCGAGGCCCCCGGCTGCGCCGTGAAGGTGACGGTCGTCGATGAGTGGAAGGTTTCTTCGCTGGGACCCCCCTGACCATCGGTGAGGTCGAGGGTGATCGCGTAGTGCTGGACGTCGATCGCTGCGGCTCGGGCCGCTGCCTGGTCACGGGTGAGGTTGGGAAGTGCCACGTACCCAACGTAGCCGGTAGACGGTCATTCGTGCGGGATGGGAACACGGGGGCAGGATCGTGAGTTGGGTTAGACGTCCCCCTTTAGGCCGTCCACATCACATCCGAAAGGCGCGTTATGTCTGCAGACAAGAAGGACCTCGCCGAGTTCTGGTTCGACCCGCTGTGTCCGTGGTGCTGGATCACCTCGCGGTGGATTCTTGAGGTCCAGAAGGTTCGCGATATCGACGTGAAGTTCCGGGTGATGAGCCTGGCCGTCCTCAACGAGGGACGCGAGGACCTTCCGGAGCGCTATCAGGAACTGATGAAGACCGCTTGGGGGCCGGTGCGGGTGGCCATCGCCGCCGAGCAGGCCAAGGGTCCGGAGATCCTGGAGCCGCTCTACACCGCGCTGGGCACCCGGATCCACAACCAGGACAACAAGGATCTACCGGCCGTCATCGCCGAGTCGCTGGCCGAGGTGGGCCTGCCCGCCGAGCTGGCCGACGCCGCCGAGTCCACCGACTACGACGAGGCACTGCGCGTCAGCCACCACGCCGGGATGGACAAGGTGGGTCCGGATGTTGGCACCCCGACGATCCACGTCAACGGTGTCGCGTTCTTCGGCCCGGTGATCTCCAAGATCCCGCGCGGCGAAGAGGCCGGGAAGCTGTGGGATGCGTCGGTGATCTTTGCCTCGTACCCGCACTTCTTCGAGCTCAAGCGCACGCGCACCGAGCCGCCCACGTTCGACTAGTAACGCGGCCCAGGGTATTGCCCGGGATGATCGAACGTATACGCCTGCTGAGGCGGCAGGTAGCCGTGCGGAATCGGCGGCGGTGCGGGCGGTAGCAGCGGCGGCACCGGAGGAATGGGAGTTGGCGGCAGCAGCTTGGGCCGGAAGAACAAGGACCCAGCCTGCTGCCGATTCCGCAACGCGGCCGCGCGCCAGGTGTGCACGGGGTGACTGGACAGCATGTTGACCAACCACACGAAGAAGCCTGTCTCCAGGGTGGCGCGGTTGGCCAGGGTGTCGAACTCGACCCGCTTGAGCAGATACTTGCCGGCCGCCATGACGCCGATGGCTCCCTGAATTCCGGTGGGACGCATGGCGTATCCGTGGTTGTCTGCGGTGTACTCCATGGACCGCGACAGCGAGGTACCGAGGAACGGGACGAAGTTCATCGCGGTCTGGGCGAACTGCCGCCAATAGGACGCGTGCCCGGCAGCGATATGGCCGACCTCGTGGCCGATGATGAAGGCCAGCGCCTCCGGATCACGGGCCTCGCCGCCGATCTCGAACAAGTCGCTGTAGACGACGACGAACCGGCGGAAGCCATGGCCGCTGGCGAAGGCGTTGATCTGGCCGTTGCCCAGTACGACGTAGGCGTCCGGCAGCTCCTGTAGGCCGAAGCGCTGGGCGGCCTCGACGACCATCGCGTACCCCTCGGGGAACTGGGTGGGCGACATCTTGACGCCGTTCACCCGCTGCTGCCCGTAGAGAATGCCTCGACCGAAGAACAGGGTCAGCGGAGTGGCGGCCAGCGCGACGATGATGATGTTCAGCTGGACGTGCTCGGGGTCGGCGAGATACCCGACGATGCCGAATATCGCGCCGATGTAGAGCAGCACTGTGAACAGGATCACGACGACGAGCAACCCGATCTCCCACGGATGTCGGCGTGGGGGATAGGTGTACTGGGGCAGTCCGACCGGGTACATGCGCGCCACGGTAACCGACCACGGGGCAGCCTGGCACAACACGACTGTCACAATTGGGGCATGCGCGTCTATGTGGGAGCCGATCACGCCGGATACGAGTTGAAGCAGAAGATCATCGAGCACCTTCGTGGTCGCGGCCACGAGCCGGTGGACTGCGGTGCCTTTGAGCTGGACCCGCAGGACGACTACCCGGCGTTCTGTATCGATACGGCGCGGCGCACCGTCGCCGATCCGGACAGCCTGGGCATCGTGCTGGGCGGTTCGGGTAACGGTGAGCAAATCGCCGCCAACAAGGTCCCGGGTGCCCGCTGTGCGCTGGCGTGGAGCCTGGAGACGGCGGTGCTGGCGCGCGAGCACAACAACGCACAGCTGATCGGCATCGGTGGACGCATGCACACCGTGCCCGAGGCGCTCGCCATCGTGGACGCGTTCCTGGCGGCGAAGTGGTCGGAGGAGCCGCGGCACCAGCGTCGCATCGACATCCTCGCCGAGTACGAGGCGACTCGCGTTGCGCCGCCGGTACCGGGCGCCGACGCGTAAACGTCTGTGCCGGAGGGTCATACCCTGCACCGGCTGGCCCGGTTGCACCAGCGCCGGTTCGCCGGTTCGCCGGTATCCGTCAGCAGTCCGCAAGGTCGGTTCACAGAAGGTGCGGCCGCCGTCAACGGACGCATCTTCATGAAGGCACATGCCTGGGGCAAGCACTTGTTTCATGATTACGGCCCCGCCGGTGTGGTGCATGTTCACCTGGGGCTGTACGGCACGTTCACCGAGCTGCCCGTCCCGATGGGTCTTCCCGTCGGTCAGGTGCGGATGCGTATCGAGGGAGCGCAGGTCGGTACCGACCTGCGTGGCGCGACGGCCTGTGAGCTCATCGACGCCCCGCAGGTTGACGCGATCCTGGCTCGCCTGGGCCCCGATCCGCTGCGCCCGCGGTCCGACCCGGCACCGGCCTTCGAGCGGATCACGAAGTCACACAGGCCAATCGGTGCACTGTTGATGGACCAGAAGATCATCGCCGGTGTGGGCAATGTCTATCGCAGTGAGGTGCTGTTCCGTCAGCGTATCGATCCGTACCGGGAGGGCGCCCGGCTGGAGCCGGAAGAGCTCACCGCGCTCTGGGGTGACCTGGTCGACAGAATGCGCGTGGGACTGCGGGTCGGAAAGATCGTCACCGTCGATCCCGAATTCGATCACGGTGATCCGTCGTACGCGCCGGATCGCCCCCGCACCTATGTGTATCGCCGGGCGGGGGCGCCGTGTCGGGTGTGCGGCACGCCGGTCCTCACCGCGGAGATGGATGCGCGAAATCTGTTCTGGTGTCCCTCATGTCAAATAGGCTGATGGCAGCCGTACAGACGTGCCAAGTTGCTAGAGTGAGTCAAGTGGGACACCACGTACCAGGTACAGCGTAGGAGAATGCGTGACAAGACCGGGCGCGCCGTTGGGAAAACTTTTCGCGCGCGCTGTTCGCGGACTTGGTTCGCACCCGGAGCCGGACGACATCGACACCCGATTGCTGGATGCGGCCATCGAGGTGCTCGCGGAGCGGGGCACCCAGTCCGCGACCATTGACGAAGTGGCGCGGCGGGCGAAAGTGGGCCGTGCCACGGTATTTCGGCGCTTTTCGAGTAAAGATCAGTTGTTCGAGAGGGCGCTCGCCCAAGAAATGCGAAAGTTTCTGGACGAGCTACAGGAGCGTGCAGGCGGTTTTGACGACATTGACGAGCGCGTCGCCGAGGGGTTCGCCGTCTGTATCGAAGTAGTGAATCATCCTCTGCTGCGCGGTGATTCAATCGTGGCCAGGATGACCGCGATAGAAGCGATCACGCAGGGAGATCCGGCGCCAATCGAACTGGCGCGACACTATCTCACCTCCCAGATCGACCAGATGCGCGAGGAAGGGCGTATCCCGCCGGGGGATTCGAAACGGCAGGTCGACGTCTTGATCCACTTGGTGCTGGGATATCTGGCTGCGCCCACGACCACCATCGACCTCGGCAACACCGAAGAGGTACGTGCGCTGGCGCGCGAGACCTTTGCGCCCATCTTGCTTACTCCGAATGTGCCGCTCGACGCGCCGTAGTTGGCCCTAGAAGTCTCCGAAGTCGCCACCGAAATCGCTACCGCCGCCACTGTCCCAGCCGGAGCCGCCCTGGTCCCAGCCGGAGCCGCCCTGGTCCCAACCCCCACCTTGGTCGGCCCCGCCTGAGCCTTGATCCCAGCCGGCTTGGTCCGCTCCGCCGTCGTTCCCGGCATTCACCCCGGCGTCATATCCGTCGGAATAGCCTTGGCCGAAACCGCCTTCGAAACCGGAGGCGCCGTATCCGACGCCGTGCATACCGGAGAAGAGCGAGTTGAACAGCAGCGCCGAACCCACACCCCACGCACCGGCCACGAGCGCGGGCTTCCACCACGGCTCGGAGTACCAGCCGGCGGGGACCGGTCGTCCGGCGACGGTGCCGCCGGGGTAGTAGTTGGGTGTGCGGCCCGATGGATCCGGGGAGGCCTCGATCTCGCGTCCCTCGAAGTTGATGCGCCGTTCCTCGCTGACGGAGCCGGCCTTGCTTTGTCCGGTGGTGGAGGGGAGCTCGGGTCCCGGGTCCATGCCCATGGCAAGGCGAGCCGCTCGGACGTAGTAGAGCCCCTCGATGGCGCTTTCCTTGGCCAGCGTTGCCTGTGCCGGGGTCCGGGCCTGCTCGATGGCCGAGGATGCGGCGGTGAAGCGCTCGGAGGCGTCGGCGAGCGCCTGGCGGGAAGCGTCGTCGTTGCCGGTCAGCCCCAGCACCTGTCCACCGAGGCGCTCGGTGAGGCGGCGGGCGTCGGCCTTGGCGTCTTCGAGTTGGTCGCCACGACGGCGGCTCGATCCCTGTGTGTAGATGATCGCGCCACCGACGATCACGCCGAGGAGAAGCAGGCCCAGGATGATTTCCATGGCTCCCACGGTACTGATGTGTGGAGCGGGTGACGGGAATCGAACCCGTATAACCAGTGCCGAGGCAGTCTCTATCTGAGGCGGTCTAGCAGTTGGCCCTGGTCGCCGAAGAGCTCGTCGCGCCAGTATTCGAGTGTGTCGTTGGTGTCGATGTCATCTGGGTGGAAACCGCGTCGCAGGTAGGGCTTTCCTGCTGCGCGCAGATCTTTGATGAACGGTCCACGCAACAGTCGTACCGTCTCGCGCAGTACCCGCAGGGGTTGGCGACGGCCTTCGGGATCAGAAAGAGCAATGGAGACCCAAGTGCCGAGGGTGAAAGCCGGTACCGCGATAGCACCCATTCCCCGCATTGTCGCGATACGCAGCCATTCGGGACCACCCACGGCTCGGTAGACATCGAAAGCGACTGATTTGTGTTCCAACTCTTCAAAAGCATGCCAATTCAACAGGTTTCGAACCTCAGGATCGGTCATCAAGGCTCGGACGTCGGGGCGGGTGAGCAGGCGTTCGCCCAGTACCGCGGTGAAATGTTCAGCGGCCGCCGTGCCCGACAGCATGGCGAGCTTCAACAGCCGCAGCTGGCTCTGTTCGGGAAACTTTGTGTCCAGATAACCCTCTAGCTTTTCCAGACGCGCAAAACGCTCCTCTGCGATGTCCACCCGATAGCCCAACTCGACCAGCTTGTCGTTGAGTCCTCGATGCTGCTGGCCGTGGACTGACTCTTGCCCGATAAAGCCTGCAACCCGCTTCTTGAGATCGGGCGTGGTGATCAGCCCGGCGAAACGGCGCACCGACCGGACAAACATCTCCTCACCCCCAGGGAAGACGGCCGACAGGACCGCAACCAGGTGACTAAACGCAATGTCATCGTTGATGAAATGCCGTTGCATAGGTTCGGGCTCGCCAAACCTAAACCGCATCCTTCTCGTTTTCGGGTACACCACGTTGGCTGTCGGACCAGCAGATTGATGTGCGGCTGCCGTCATTTCTTCCCCTTTTTTGGCTTGTGCTGACCACGCCGTGGCGCTGATACGGTCAGTAGTACTCC
>NZ_MAFC01000012.1 GCF_002013465.1 Mycobacterium sp. D16R12
CGAGTACTACTGACCGTATTGGAGAGCTGCGCGTCGATCAAGGTTTTCGCTGAACTGGGCACGCGTGGGGGGCCAATTCGGTCCGGGACATGGGGCTGTCAGCAGATAGACGGCCGATCGTCGGCAGGGCTGAACCCTTGCGATTGAACTTCCTGCCGTGTCGAGCGGTCTCGCCTTTGGTCAGGTGATAGTCGTTGACGCGCCCCCAAGGGGGTCGGGTCAGCCGATCCAACGCCAGCACTGCGGCGTTCCAGTTCGTAGATGCTGGAGCGGGTGACGGGAATCGAACCCGCGTAGCTAGTTTGGAAGACTAGGGCTCTACCATTGAGCTACACCCGCATGCGTGCGAGGTTGTCCCGCACGCGCTGACGAATGTACAGCGCCGGGGCGGATCAAATCCAATTCATACCGTTGCATGTTGAGGCCGTAAGATCGCTTCGTCTTGCCGGAAGTGTGGACGCAGGTCCGACGGGGTGTAGCGCAGCTTGGTAGCGCATCCGCTTTGGGAGCGGAGGGTCGCAGGTTCAAATCCTGTCACCCCGACAGCACGACAGCACGAAGAACCGCAGGTCAGGACGATCTGCCGCGAACTATGAAGGAGCACTGCACGTGAAGAGCACCGTCGAAAAGCTGAGCCCGACCCGGGTTCGCATCAACGTCGAGGTTCCCTTCGCAGAGCTCGAACCAGACTTTTCCAAGGCGTACAAGGAGCTGGCCCAGCAGGTCCGCCTGCCCGGATTCCGTCCCGGCAAGGCTCCCGCCAAGCTGCTTGAGGCGCGCGTCGGCCGGGCCGCCGTGCTGGAGCAGGTCGTCAACTCGGCGCTGCCGGGCCGGTACAGCGAGGCCGTCACCGCTTCCGACGTCAAGCCGCTCGGACAGCCGGAGATCGAGGTCACCAAGATCGAGGACGGCCAGGAGCTGACCTTCACCGCCGAGGTGGATGTGCGCCCCGAAATCGAGCTGCCCGACCTGAGCACGGTCGCCGTCACTGTCGAGCCCGTCACTGTTGAGGACTCCGAGGTCGATGCCGAGCTGGACGCGCTGCGTGCGCGGTTCGGGACCCTCAAGGGTGTCGAGCGTGCCGCCCAGGACGGCGACTTCGTATCGATCGACCTGTCGGCCACCGTGGGCGGCAAGGAGGTCGAGGAAGCCGCGACCACCGGTCTGTCCCACGAGATCGGCTCCGGGCAGCTGATCGACGGCCTGGACGAGGCCATCATCGGCCTGAAGGCCGGCGAGGAGAAGGTGTTCAACACCACGCTGGCCGCCGGTGAATTCGCCGGACAGGACGCTGAGGTCACCGTCAAGGTCGGGTCGATCAAGGAGCGCGAGCTTCCTGCGGCCGACGACGACTTTGCCCAGCTGGCAAGCGAATTCGACACCATTGGCGAGCTCAAGGACAGCCTCATCGAGCAGGTGAAGGGGCGCAAGCGCATCGCGCAGGCCGACGAGATCCGCGATGAGACCATCACCGCGCTGCTCGCAGCGGTCGAGATCCCGGTGCCCGAGAAGATCCTCGAAGAGCAGATCGGCAACAGCCTGCATGAGGCCGTTCACGGTCTGGACCACAACGAGGAGAAGCTCAACGAACTGCTCGAGGAGCAGGGCACCTCGCGTGAGGAGTTCGACAAGGACCTGCGTGAGTCCGCGACCAAGTCCATCAAGACCGAGTTGCTGCTCGATGTGATCGCCGACAAGTTCGACATCAACGTCGACCAGCAGGACCTCACCGAGCGTCTGGTCCTCATGTCGCGTCAGTACGGCATCGAGCCGCAGCAGCTGGTGCAGTACCTGACCCAGCAGCAGCAGTTGCCCGGCCTCTACGTCGACGTGCGCCGCGGTAAGGCCATCGCCGAGGTCATCCGTCAGGCCAAGGTGACCGACTCCACTGGCGCCGATGTCGACGTCGACGCCGTGCTGGGGCCGCGTCGCGGCGGGGGCGAAGAGGCGGGCGCCGGCGCCGATACAGCCGCCGAGGAGAACGCGGACAAGGGCAAGAAGAAGAGCAAGGACGAGGACAAGTCCGAAAAGTCCGAGAAGAAAGCCAAGAAGAAGAGCAAGGACGACGCCGGAGAAGCAGCCGACGCCTAAATGATGCCGTGATGAGCCATTAAGGCGAGGAACATCACGCTCTGAGCGAACTCGCCCGTTGTGGGGAGTGCGCAGCCGCCGATGTTGGTTAATGTCGGCAGTACACGGAATTGGTTCTCAAGTGAAACCCCGAAGTGCTAGACGAAGGCAGGTTGCACAGTGACTGAAATGCGTTCGGCGACAGCCGGGCTCAACCTCATCGACTCGGTGTATGAGCGCCTGCTCTCCGAGCGCATCATTTTCCTGGGCCAGCAGGTGGACGACGACATCGCCAACCGGCTATGCGCGCAGATCCTGCTGCTGACCGCGGAGGACCCCACCAAGGACATCCACCTCTACATCAACTCGCCCGGTGGCTCGATCAGCGCCGGCATGGCGATCTTCGACACCATGCAGCTCTCCGAGTGCGATATCGCCACCTACGCGATGGGTATGGCGGCCTCCATGGGCGAGTTCTTGCTGGCGGCAGGCACCAAGGGCAAGCGGCATGCCCTGCAGCACGCCCGCATCCTCATGCACCAGCCGCTTGGTGGGGTGACCGGCAGCGCGTCCGATATCGCCATCCAGGCCGAGCAGTTCCAGGTCATCAAGAAGGAAATGTTCCGCCTGAACGCCGAGTTCACCGGCAAGACCGTCGAACAGATCGAGACCGATTCGGACCGTGACCGCTGGTTCACCGCGCCGGAGGCCCTGGAATACGGCTTCGTCGATCAGATCATCACCCGCGCAAACCTGAACGGCAGCAAGGGAGCCGCAAAGTGATCAGCAAGCACCTCAACCCCGAATTGGCCCCGCAAGCCCGGTACATCCTGCCTTCGTTCATCGAGCACTCGAGCTTCGGTGTCAAGGAGTCCAACCCGTACAACAAGCTGTTCGAGGAGCGCATCATCTTCCTCGGCGTGCAGGTGGACGACGCCTCGGCCAACGACATCATGGCTCAGCTGCTGGTGCTGGAGTCGCTGGATCCCGATCGTGAGATCACCATGTACATCAACTCCCCGGGTGGCTCGTTCACCTCGTTGATGGCGATCTACGACACCATGCAGTACGTCCGCTCCGATATCCGCACGGTGGTACTGGGGCAGGCCGCATCGGCCGCCGCGGTGCTGCTCGCCGCGGGAACCCCCGGGAAGCGGATGGCGCTGCCCAACGCTCGCGTGCTCATTCACCAGCCGTCCCTGTCGGGAGTCATCCAGGGCCAGTTCACCGACCTGGAGATCCAGGCCAAGGAGATCGAGCGCATGCGGGTGCTGCAGGAAACCACCCTGTCCCGGCACACCGGTAAGGCCGAAGAGGTCATCCGCAAGGACACCGATCGCGACAAGATCTTCACGGCCGAAGAGGCCAAGGAGTACGGGATCATCGACGTCGTCTTGGAGTACCGGAAGCTTTCGGCGACCAGCGCCGCTTCGTAACGGTTGCGACACACCGGTGTCGGTCGCGCGTCATCGGGTGCCGCAGTCGGTGTGAGGCGATATGTTCTCCAGCACGGCGGGCGTAAATGCCGTCGGTGCTATTCGGTTTATCGGTCGCGGGGTGTCCGGTATTGCGGGTAGCGTCGGGACGAACAGGTCAGAGGACGTGTTGACACCACGATCCACCACCGCGTGACAGGAAGTAGGACTGGCCACCATGGCACGTATTGGAGACGGCGGCGACTTGCTGAAATGCTCATTCTGCGGAAAGAGCCAGAAGCAGGTCAAGAAGCTCATTGCCGGCCCCGGCGTGTACATCTGCGATGAATGCATCGACCTCTGCAACGAGATCATCGAAGAGGAACTGGCCGACGCCGACGACGTCAAGCTTGATGAGCTGCCCAAGCCCGTCGAGATCCGTGACTTCCTGGAGAACTACGTCATCGGCCAGGACAACGCGAAGAAGACGCTGGCCGTCGCCGTCTACAACCACTACAAGCGCATCCAGGCCGGCGACAAGGCCCGTGACGCTCGCGGTGAGACCGTTGAGCTGGCCAAATCCAATATCTTGATGCTGGGCCCGACCGGCTGCGGCAAGACCTACCTTGCGCAGACCCTTGCCAAGATGCTCAACGTGCCGTTCGCCATCGCCGACGCCACCGCCCTCACTGAAGCCGGATACGTGGGCGAGGATGTCGAGAACATTCTCCTCAAGCTGATTCAGGCCGCCGACTACGACGTGAAGCGCGCCGAGACCGGCATCATCTACATCGACGAGGTCGACAAGATCGCCCGCAAGAGCGAGAACCCGTCGATCACCCGTGATGTGTCGGGCGAGGGCGTGCAGCAGGCGCTGCTGAAGATCCTGGAAGGCACCCAGGCCTCGGTGCCCCCGCAGGGCGGCCGCAAGCACCCGCACCAGGAGTTCATCCAGATCGACACCACGAACGTGCTGTTCATCGTGGCCGGTGCCTTCGCGGGCCTGGAGAAGATCGTGTCCGATCGTGTCGGCAAGCGCGGCCTGGGCTTCGGTGCCGAGGTCAAGTCGAAGGCCGATATCGACACCACCGATCACTTCGCCGAGGTCATGCCGGAGGACCTGATCAAGTTCGGGCTCATCCCCGAGTTCATCGGCCGACTGCCGATCGTCGCCTCGGTCACCAACCTGGACCGCGAATCGCTCATCACGATCCTGTCTGAGCCGAAGAATGCGTTGGTCAAGCAGTACACCCGGCTCTTCGAGATGGATGGCGTCGAGCTTGAATTCGAGCAGGACGCGCTTGAGGCCATTGCCGATCAGGCCATCCACCGTGGTACCGGGGCCCGCGGGCTGCGCGCCATCATGGAGGAAGTGCTCCAGCCGGTGATGTACGACATCCCGAGCCGCGACGACGTCGCCAAGGTTGTGGTGACTAGGGAGACCGTCATCGACAACGTGCTGCCGACCATCGTGCCGCGTAAGCCCTCGCGTACCGAGCGGCGCGACAAGTCTGCATAGCTCGTTGCCATGAGCGCCATGGAATTGGCGCGGGCAGAGCGTATCGATCTCGCGAATTTCCTGGCGGGGCTTACCCCCGAGCAGTGGGATGCGCGGACCCTCTGCACTAGATGGCGGGTGCGAGACGTGGTCGCGCACATGATCGGATACGAGGATCTGCGCCCCGCCGCGTTCTTCCCCCGAGTCATCAAGGGTGGCTTCAATCCGAACCGGATCAACGCCAACCGCCTTGGCGAGCTCGCCGGCCGCACCCCCGAACAGCTGTTGGAGATGGTCCGCGTCTCGGAGACGCCGCGCTCCCTGACATCGGGATTTGGCGGCCGGATTGCCTTGCTGGACGGCATAGTCCATCAACAGGACATCCGTCGCCCGCTCGGGATCCCGCGCGAGATTCCGGGGGAACGCATGCGCGTCGCCATGGATTTCGCGCGGTGGGCGCCGCCGATACGAGGCGCGCTGCGTGCCCGCGGTGTGCGGCTGGTGGCTACCGACCTCGACTGGTCACGAGGCAGCGGGCCCGAGGTCACCGGACCCGCCGAGGCGCTGCTGATGGCGATGGCCGCACGCCCCTGCGCGCTCGCGGATCTCGAAGGCCCGGGTAAATCGACCCTGGCGCAACATATTTCGTAAACCCTCGTAAGCTGGAGGTGATGTCCACCGAGTTCATGAGCCAGCCGACGCTAGAGGGACCAACGCTCACCCTGCGTCCGTTGCAAGACGACGACCTTGAGCCGCTGTACCGCGCCGCCAGTGATCCGCTCATCTGGGCGCAACACCCGAGTTCGGACCGTCACCAGCGGCCGGTCTTCGAGAAGTGGTTTGTGGAGGCTCTCGCCGCGAGATCGCTTGTCATCATCGATCACTCCACCGGGGAGATGATCGGCTCTTCTCGTTTTTACGAGTGGGACCCGGACAAGCGCGAGGTCGCGATCGGATACACGTTCATCACACGCGAATACTGGGGCGGCACGGTGAACGCCGAGCTCAAGACGCTCATGCTGGATTACGCGTTCATCAACGCGGACCTGGTGTGGTTCCATGTGGCCGCGGACAACCTGCGCTCGCAGAAGGCGCTCGCCAAGATCGGTGCTCATGAGCATCACCGCCAGCCGCGGGAGATCAACGGCGCGCTGGAGGACTACGTCTACTTCACCATCACCGCGGCCGACTGGCGCGAAGCCTCCGACTGAACACCACGTTCCCCGTCAAGCAGAACGTGGCGCCGGGTCGACGACCAATCAGCGTGTAACCGGATCCTCGTCGACATCCACCTCGGACCGAGCGCTGTCCTGCTCGGCGCGCTGGGCCGCCTCGCGCATCTCGAAGGCATCCGTGGCGATCTCGCCGAGCTGCCGGGTGACGTCCACCACCGCGTTGGTGATGATCTTGGCGATCTCACCCACATGCTCGGCGGTCGACGACACGACTTCTTGGGCCAGGTCCTTATTGCGTTCGAACTTGCTCACCACGACACCTAACCTACGCGTCTACCAGCTCGCCGCGCACGTCAACCACCACGACCTCGGCCGGTTGACTGGCGTTCTTCTCCCTGTCGATGTGCACCACAAGCTCCTGCTCGCCGCGGAGCCAGCCGTTGGGCAGGGACAACCGGGCGATCTTCTTCCACGTGGATGAGAGCTGGGCGAAGAGGCCTCCCGTGTTGTAGGGCAGGCCGTACTTCTGGCACAGCTCGCGCACCTCGCCGGCCATCTCCGGGTAGCGGTTGGCGGGCAGGTCCGGGAACAGGTGATGTTCGATCTGGTGCGACAGGTTGCCGCTCATGATGTGAAAGAGCCGGCTGCCCTCGATATTCGCCGAGCCAAGCAGCTGCCGGACGTACCATTCGCCACGCGTCTCGTTGGCGGTCTCCTCCTTGGAGAAGGTCTGAGTGCCGGACGGGAAGTGTCCGCAGAAGATGATCGAGAAGGTCCACACGTTGCGTACGAAATTCGCTGACATGTTGCCCAGGAAGGTGATCGGAAACAGTGGGCCGGTGAGTGCCGGGAAGATCACGTAGTCCTTGAGAACCTGCTTACTGGCCTTGCGCCACATGCCCTTGATCAACGGCTTGAGGTCGTACCACTTGCGCTTGCCCCTCACGATGTTCTCGGCCTCAAGCTCGTGCACCATGACGCCCCACTCGAAGAACAGCATCAGGGCGGTCGCCCACGCCAGGTTGCCCAGGTAGTAAGGGTTCCACTTCTGTTCGGGTGCCATGCGCAGGATGCCGTAGCCCACGTCGCGGTCCATGTCGACGATGTTGGTGTAGGTGTGGTGCAGGTAGTTGTGTGAGTGCCGCCACTGGTCGGCGGGGCACACCGTGTCCCATTCGAACTCGCGCGAATTGAGGCCCTTTTCGCGCATCCAGTCGTACTGGCCGTGCATGACGTTGTGGCCGATCTCCATGTTGTCGAGGATCTTGGAGACGGACAGCGCGCCCACCGCGGCGAGCCACACCGGTGGGATGAACCCCAGGTACATCAGGGCGCGTCCGGCGGCCTCGCAGCCGCGTTGTGTCTTGATGATGGAGTAGATGTACTCGCGGTCACGGTCGCCCAGATCGGCGACAATGCGCTCGCGCAAATCATCGAGGTCCTTGCCCAGCGCCTCGATATCGGATGCGCTGATGGTGATTTCGTTGCTTGGCATCTGACTTCTCCTTGAGGTCTGTTAGAGGTCGATCGAGACGTCACCGACGGGGGCGGTGATGCAGAGCTGGATGTGCTGGTCGGGGTCGTCGTTCTCATCGCCGGTGCGCAGATTTCGGGTGCATCCGGATGTCTTCACCGCCGTGCAGGCGAAGCAGATTCCCATCCGGCAGCCGAATTCGGGTTGTAGCCCGGCGGCCTCGGCCTGTTCGAGGATGGGTCGGCCGTCGTTCTCGGCGGTGATGTCGGAGGAGGCAAATCGCAGCACGCCCCCGGACTCACCGGTGGTGCCCGACGTGGTGAGAGTGAACTCCTCGGTGTGCAGACGGTCGGAGAGCCCGCGCTCGGCGTACAGCGCGCTCACGGCCTCGTGTAGCGAGGGCGGTCCACACAGGAACGTCTGAGCGTCCGCACTCCAGGGCGCGATCGCATCGAGCTGGGCGGCACCGAAGTGCCGGCCGCCGTCGCGGGTGTACTCGGTGTGCACGGTTACCGATGGCACCTCGCCGAGGGCGGTGAGCTCGCGTGCGTACGCGTTGTCCGCGGCTGTCGGCGCGTAGTAGAGCACTGCGAGCTGGCCCGGGTACCCGTTGCCGATAAGTGTTCTCGCCATTGAGAGAACGGGTGTAATCCCACTGCCGGCCGCTATCAGCACTGTCCGAATCGGACGAGGTGAGGGGAGGACGAACGTGCCGGCGGCCGGGGTGATGCTGTACACGTCACCGACCGCGGCGTGCTTGTACAGGTGGTTGGACACCAGCCCTTCGGGCCTGCGGGCGATGGTCAGCTCGATGATGTCGCGGGCGTCATCTGCGCAGGACGGTGAGAAGCAGCGGACGTGGCGCACGCCATCGATCACGACCCCCAGCTGGACGAACTGACCTGCGCGAAAGCCCTTGAACTGGTGGGTTGTGCGCAAGGTCAAGGTCACCGATCGGGTGGTGCGGCGCTGCACGCGAATGACGCGGGCGCGAGCTTCCTCCCAGGTGATCATCGGGTCGACGAGTTCGAGATACCGGTCGACCGCGTGCGGGGTGAGTGCGGCTGCCAGCAGCCGGCCCAGGGAGGACTCGGGGGTGAGGATGCGTCGGGTGGCTTTAGTTAGAAATGTCATTCGAACTCCCTCCGTTAGGTTAACGAATGTACACTGAAATTGTGAACCAACATGCCCCCACTCAGTCAAGCCGTAATGACCGTGTCGGTCATCACAGCGATACAGTGACCGCTATGACCAGTCGTCGTGAGCGGGGACCGCATTCGGGTGTCTCCACGCGGCGTGAATCAGTTCGGGGTGAGCAGAAACTGCGCACCCGCACCTCGCTGATCGAGGCGGCTCTCGAACTCTCACGAACCCAGGCCTTCTCCGGGCTCAGCCTGCGCGATGTGGCCCGTGGTGCGGGGATCTCGCCGACGGCCTTCTATCGCCACTTCTCGTCGCTCGATGATCTGGGCGTCGCGTTGGCGGAGGAAGGGATGCGCATCGCGCGGGGTATCGCGCGCGAAATACGGCGACGTGAACCGGCCTCACTGGCGGAGTCGATGCGGATCCTCGTCGAGCAGGTGCAGGAAAACCCTGATCAGCTTCGGTTTGTTGTCACCGAGCGGTACACCGCACCCACCGAGGTGCGACGGGCGGTGAATATCGAGATGCGGCTGCTCGCGGGGGAGCTGGCGATCGATCTGGCACGCCGCGATCAGATGCGCCTGTGGGATTCCGCCGACCTCACGACGGCGGCCAACCTGATTTTGTCGATCGCGGCCAATGCGGTGGCTGAGCTGGTGCAGCCCGACGCCGAGACCAACGACGTGGTCGAGAGCGCCAGCAGTGCGCTGAAAATGGCCTTCATCGGCCTGCAGAACTGGCGCTCCCAGTAGTTGGGCGCTCGCTAGTCGCGACGCTCGGCTTCGCCGAGTCGCTGATGCAGGCGGTCGCGGATCTCGTCCACCGTGTAGGCCTCGCGTTTGCGTTGATCGCGAGCGACCAGCACGCCGCCTGCCGCTACCCCGACGGCTCCGGCGAGCCCGACCCACTTCCACATGTTGGCCATCGCTCCAGGCTACGGTGCGGGGATGAGCCGCTTGCGCGAAGACGATCGAGCCGTATCGATCGACGAGGCGCTCGATGCGACGCGCACCGGTGACATCTGGGTGTTCCGCGGACATTCGGGCCCTGATCGGCTGATTCAGACGTTGTCGAACAGCCCGGTCAACCACGTCGGCATGACGGTGGCGATCGACGATCTGCCGCCGCTCATGTGGCACGCCGAACTCGGTAACAAACTCACCGACGTGTGGACCGGCGACAACCACAGGGGGGTGCAGCTGCACGACGCGCGCGCGGCGATCGAACGATGGGCGCACGTCTATGGACAGCGGTGCTGGCTGCGGCAGCTGAGCCCGCGGGTGACCCGTGAGCAGGAAAACGCCGCGCTGCGCGTCGTGGCCAGGATGGACGGGACGCCGTTTCCGGCCACGGCACGACTGACCGGTCGTTGGATGCGAGGAAGGCTTCCCACGGTGAGTGACCTCACCCGAGGACTTCCCTTCGTGCACAAGAAGGTTCGCGAGGTGGCCGAGCGAGACGTCACGAAGCGACGGCAGGCTGGGCTGGAGACGGCGTTCTGCGCCGAGACGGTGGCGATCACCCTTGAGGAGATGGGGCTGCTCATCACCGAGAAGCGGTCGAACTACTTCGATCCGGGATCGTTCTGGAGCGGCGATGACCTGCCGTTGGCGCCGGGATACTCGCTGGGCAGGGAGATCGCCGTCGAGGTGCCGGAGGGTTAGAGCACCCGATCCACTCGGGTGTAGACGTTCATGCTGTCCTCGCGCAGGAAGGCGACGAGCGTCATGCCCGACTGTGCCGCCAGGTCCACGGCCAACGAGGACGGCGCCGATACCGCGGCCAGGATGGGAATTCCCGCCATGGTTGCCTTCTGGGCGAGCTCAAAGGATGCCCGTCCACTGACCAGCAGCACGGTTGCGGTGAGCGGTACACGGCCGTTTTCGAGGGCCCACCCGATGACCTTGTCCACCGCGTTATGCCGGCCGATGTCCTCGCGCACCACCAGCATGGTCCCGTCCACAGTGAACAGTGCCGCGGCATGAAGCCCGCCAGTCGTCGCGAAAACCTTTTGTGCCGAACGAAGTTTGTCGGGCAGCCCCACCAGTGTGTGCGAGTCGATGGTGGACGGGTCGTCTCCGGGGGAGAAGCGGCTGATGGTGCGCACCGCCTCCAGTGAGCCCTTACCGCAGACACCGCAGGAGGAGGTGGTGTAGAAGTTTCTCGTCACCGCCGGGTCCGGCGGGGGAACCCCGGGTGCCAGGGTGACATCCAAAACGTTGTAGGTGTTCAGTCCGTCGGGTCCGTTGCCCTGGCAGTAGCGCACAGTGAGCAGGTCGTCGCGGCTGGAGATGACACCCTCGGTGAGCAGGAACCCCTGCGTGAGTTCGACATCCGATCCGGGAGTGCGCATGGTGACGGCCACCGCGCGCCCATTCACCCGAATTTCCAGGGGCTCCTCGACGACGAGCGTCTCGCTACGGTCGCCGCGTCCGACACCCTCGATACGCCGGATCTTGCGGTTGTCGGTGACCCTACCCACGGGCCACCAATCGAATCACGACTGCCTTCGACACCGGAGTGTTGGAGCGTTCTGCAACATGATCAAGGGGCACAAGCGGATTGGTCTCCGGATAATAGGCGGCGGCGTTGCCCCGCGGGGTGGAGTACGGCACCAGGAGAAAATCCTCGGCTCGGCGCTCCTCGAGCTCCCCGTCGGCTCTCTGGTACTCAGACACCAGATCGACCCGCGCCCCCTCGGTCAACCCAAATGCCGCAAGGTCTTCCGGGTTGACGAAAACCACCCGGCGCCCGCCCTTGACGCCCCGGTAACGGTCGTCCAGGCCGTAGATGGTGGTGTTGTACTGGTCATGGCTGCGCAGCGTCTGCAGCACCAGCCGGCCCTCGGGCACCGATACCCATTCCAACGGCGCCACCGAGAAGTTGGCTTTACCTGTGTGGGTGGGGAACTGGCGCTCGTCGCGTGGCGGGTGCGGCAGTGCGAACCCATCCGGCCGGCGGACCTTGGTGTTGTAATCGGCGCATCCGGGCACCACGCGTGAGATGGCATCGCGGATGGTGTCGTAGTCGTCGACAAAGCGCCCCCATGGCACCGGGTGTCCGGGGCCGAGGATGGCGCGTGCCAGTTGGCAGACGATGGCGACCTCACTGCGCAGCGCGGTGCTCGGTGGATGCAGGCTGCCGCGTGACAGATGCACCATGGACATTGAATCTTCCACGGAAACAAGCTGTTTACCAGATTCTTGGATGTCCCTGTCGGTGCGTCCGAGGGTGGGCAGGATAAGTGCGGTGCGTCCGTTCACGAGGTGACTGTGGTTGAGCTTGGTGGAGATCTGCACGGTCAGTGCGCAATTGCGGAGTGCGGCCTCGGTGACGGCGGTGTCGGGGGTGGCAGAGGCAAAATTGCCACCCATGCCGATGAAGACCGACACCTTGCCGTCCCGCATGGCCCGGATCGCGTCGACCGTGTCGAACCCGTGCTTGCGGGGCGCGGTGATGCCGAATTCGGAATCCAATGCGGCCAGGAAGGTTTCGGGCATCTGTTCCCAGATACCCATGGTGCGGTCACCCTGGACGTTCGAGTGGCCGCGCACGGGGCACACTCCCGCACCCGGCTTGCCGATCATGCCGCGCATCAGCAGCAGATTCGTCGCCTCGCCGATGGTGGCAACCGCATGCCGGTGCTGGGTGAGACCCATGGCCCAGCAGAAGATGGTGCGCTTCGATTCGGCTAAGAGCGCGGCAACCGTCTTCAGCTGCGACATGTCGATACCCGTTGCCTGCGTGACGGTCTCCCAGTCGACCGTCCGTGTCCGCGCGGCCCAATCCTCATAGCCCGCGCAGTGCTCTTCGATGAACTGCCGGTCGACGACGGTCCCGGGGTTGGCGTCTTCTGCCTCCAACAGCAGCCGGCCCAGCCCTGCGAAGAGCGCCATGTCGCCACCGAGGCGGATCTGCACGAACTCGTCGGCGATCGCGACGCCGTGGCCGATCACGCCGTTGACCTTCTGCGGGTCCTTGAAGCGGAGCAGCCCGGCCTCGGGGAGCGGATTGACGGCAATGATCTTGGCGCCGTTGGCTTTCGCCTTCTCCAACACCGACAGCATGCGGGGATGGTTGGTGCCGGGATTCTGGCCGGCGATGAGAATGACGTCGGCGTGCTCGATGTCGGGTACCGACACCGAGCCCTTACCGATTCCGATCGAGTCCGTCAGCGCGGTACCCGACGACTCGTGGCACATGTTGGAACAGTCGGGCAGGTTGTTGGTGCCCAGGCTGCGGACCAGCAGCTGGTAGCAGAAGGCTGCCTCGTTACTGGTGCGCCCCGAGGTGTAGAAAACCAGGCGATCGGGGTCGGTGGTGGCCCTGATCTCGTTGGCGATGAGCTCGTAGGCGTCGTCCCAATCAATCGGACGGTAATGCGATTCGCCCGGGTGCAGCACCATCGGGTGGGTCAGGCGGCCTTGCTGGCTGAGCCAATACTCGGGGAGTTCCGCTAGCTCTTCGACGGAGTGCTGGGCAAAAAATGCCGGGGTGACCGTGCGCTTAGTCGCCTCTTCCGCAACCGCTTTGGCCCCGTTCTCGCAGAACTCGGCGAGTTTGCGGTGACCAGGGGTTTCGGGCCACGCGCAACCGGGGCAGTCAAAACCGTGGCGTTGATTCAGCTTGGCCAGCGTTGCGGCGGTGCGCAATGGCCCCATTTGTTCGAAACCGCGTTGCAGGGAGACACCGACAGCGGTCATGCCCGCGGCAACATCCTTGGCTCCGGTGACGTCGACGTGGGGTTCGCCGCCATCTCCCGGTTCGTGTTCTGCGCCTTGAACAACCGTCGGTATCCGGTGCCCGGTCATGGAACTCATTGTGGCCCTGTCACGGGCATCCGGGTGACACAACCCCCGAATGCCGGACCCGGGGTGGCGGCGCGGAGAGGCAACCAAGCAGATGCTTGGCCGATCTCTGTGATTTGCCTCACGTCTACTGGCGGGTAGTGAGGTAACGACACAGGCCAGGCCGCAGGCGGCGACTCGACACGTGTCAAGTTTCGTGCCTGCGGGTATGCCCTCGTCAAGGTCAGCGGTGCGAAAGTGTAATAATCGGTACTGAGAGTGACAGAAAACTCTGCTGAATGGTGGCGTACGTACCGCCACCGCCAGAGTTCGTCGTGAAAGGTAGGTCACCGGTGGGCGACGGAGCCGTATCGGAGAAGCTGGAAAAGGTCGTCATCCGGTTTGCTGGAGACTCTGGCGACGGTATGCAGCTCACCGGAGACCGATTCACTTCAGAGGCTGCCGTCTTCGGCAATGACCTCGCAACCCAGCCGAACTATCCCGCCGAGATCCGGGCCCCTCAGGGCACGCTCCCCGGTGTTTCGTCCTTCCAGATCCAGATTGCCGACTACGACATCCTCACCGCGGGCGACCGGCCCGATGTGCTGGTGGCGATGAACCCGGCTGCACTCAAGGCCAACATCGGCGACCTGCCGCGCGGCGGCATGGTGATCGCCAACTCCGACGAGTTCACCAAGCGCAATCTGGCCAAGGTCGACTACCAGTCTGATCCGCTGGAACATGACGACATGTCGGACTACGTGGTTTATCAGGTTCCGATGACCACGTTGGCGCTTGGCGCCGTCGAGTCCTCCGGAGTCTCCAAGAAGGACGGCGCGCGCACCAAGAACATGTTCGCGCTGGGGCTGCTGTCCTGGATGTACCACCGCCCACTTGAGGGCACCGAGCAGTTCCTGCGCGAGAAGTTCGCGAAGAAACCCGATGTGGCCGAGGCCAACATCCTGGCGTTCCGTGCGGGCTGGAACTACGGCGAAACCACCGAGGCCTTCGGAACCACCTACGAGGTGGCCAAGGCATCGCTGCCCGCCGGCGAGTACCGGCAGGTCTCGGGTAACACGGCGTTGGCCTATGGCGTTGTCGCCGCGGGGCAGCTTGCAAAGACTCAGGTGGTGCTCGGCACCTACCCGATCACCCCGGCATCCGACATCCTGCATGAGCTGAGCAAGCTCAAGCACTTCGGTGTGCTGACCTTCCAGGCCGAGGACGAGATCGCCGGAATCGGTGCGGCCCTGGGTGCTTCGTTCGGTGGCGCGCTCGGCGTCACCAGCACCTCCGGCCCCGGTGTCGCGCTCAAGAGCGAGGCGGTGGGTCTGGCGGTGATGACGGAACTGCCGCTGCTGGTGATCGACGTGCAGCGCGGCGGACCGTCAACAGGTCTGCCTACCAAGACCGAGCAGGCGGACCTGCTGCAGGCCCTGTACGGCCGTAACGGCGAGTCACCCATCGCGGTGCTGGCCCCGCGTTCGCCCTCGGACTGCTTCGATATCGCCGTCGAGGCGGTGCGCATCGCGCTCACTTACCGGACCCCGGTGATGATCCTGTCCGATGGAGCGATCGCGAACGGGTCTGAGCCGTGGGCCATTCCGGACATCGCGAGCTACCCGGCGATCGAGCACACATTCGCCACGCCCGACCAGGACTTCGCGCCGTACAACCGCGATCCGGAGACGCTGGCTCGTCAGTTCGCCGTTCCGGGTACCCCCGGTTTGGAGCACCGCATCGGTGGTCTGGAGAAGGCCAACGGTTCGGGCAACATCTCCTATGACCCGGCCAACCACGACCTCATGGTGCGGTTGCGCCAGCTCAAGGTCGACGGAATCACGGTGCCGGACTTGGAGGTCGATGATCCGACCGGTGACGCGCAGCTGCTGATGATCGGATGGGGCAGCTCCTACGGCCCCATCGGCGAGGCATGCCGTCGGGCCCGTCGTAAGGGACTCAAGGTGGCCCACGCCCACCTGCGCCATCTCAACCCGTTCCCGACGAACCTGGGTGAGGTGCTGCGCAAGTACCCGAAGGTCGTTGCGCCGGAGATGAACCTCGGACAACTGTCGCTGCTGCTGCGCGGCAAGTTCCTGGTGGATGTCCAGTCGGTGACGAAGGTGCAGGGCATGGCCTTCCTCGCCGATGAGGTCGAAGAAATCATCGATGCGGCCTTCGATGGGTCGCTCGCCGAAAAGGAAAGTCAGAAGGCTGTTCTCGCGCGTGAATCCGCGGTGGCCGTAGGGGATCGAGCATGACCGACGTACTCAATGGAACTGGCAGCCTCAACGGTTTGGAGCTTGGCCTGACCGCCAATGCTCTGGTACCGACCACCGATGTGGAGCAGAAGTCGAAGGACTTCACCTCCGATCAGGAGGTGCGCTGGTGCCCCGGTTGCGGTGACTATGTCATCCTCAACACCATTCGCGGCTTCCTGCCGGAGCTCGGCCTCAAGCGTGAGAACATCGTGTTCATCAGCGGTATCGGCTGCTCCAGCCGGTTCCCGTACTACCTGGACACCTATGGCATGCACTCGATCCATGGCCGTGCACCGGCCATCGCGACCGGCCTGGCGCTGGCTCGCGAGGACCTTTCGGTGTGGGTGGTGACCGGTGACGGTGACGCACTGTCCATCGGCGGCAATCACCTGATCCACACCCTGCGCCGCAACGTGAACCTGACAATCCTGTTGTTCAACAACCGGATCTACGGCCTTACCAAGGGGCAGTACTCGCCGACCTCGGAGACCGGAAAGGTGACCAAGTCGACGCCGATGGGGTCGCTGGACTACCCCTTCAACCCGGTGTCCCTGGCGCTGGGTGCAGAGGCCACGTTCGTTGGACGGGCCTTGGACTCGGACAAGAAGGGCCTCTCGGAGGTGCTGCGCGCCGCAGCCGCCCACCGCGGATCGGCGTTGGTGGAGATCTTGCAGGACTGCCCGATCTTCAACGACGGGTCCTTCGACCTGCTACGCAAGGAAGGCTCCGAACAGCGCGTCATCAATGTGAGTCACGGCCAGCCGATCACCTTCGGCGCCGAGGGCGAACTCTGCGTCATCCGTTCGGGTTTCAGTCTCGAAGTGGCCAAGACCGCGGACGTGAAGGCCGAGGACATCGTGGTGCACGACGCGCATACGGATGATCCCGCCTACGCCTTCGCGCTGTCGCGGTTGTCCGAACAGGACCTCGAGCACACCGTGATGGGCGTGTTCCGCAGCGTGCAGCGCGCGACCTATGACGATCTGGCCCGTGAGCAGCTGACCGCCGCCGCTGCCGCCAAGCCGAGTGACACCGCGGCGCTGCAGGCGCTGCTGACCGGTCGCGACACCTGGACCGTCAGCTAGGCGCGAGTGTGCCGCCGAGGAGATAGCGTCGGCAGCACGCGTTTTGGCCTCTTTGTCGTCCGGGCGTTCGGATGCGTCGGCGTCTCCTCGCGCGCAATGTGCGGTTGCTCTCGTAGGATGCAGAGACGTTGATGTTCCGGGCAGCCGGTGTGGAACGCAACCTTCATGCCCTAGATGCGAGGTGAGAAGGCCGTGAGGCAGTCGCTGATTGCGATAGCAGCAGTAGTGGCGATGATCGGTGTCTCGTTGGGGGGTGCCGACACAGCGGCAGCCGCTCCGTCGGGCGGCAACGCCAACGATGTCATCAACGAGCTCAAGGCCAATGGGTACCGGGTGATCATCACCAGAAGCGGTGGCGGCGACATGAGCAAGTGCACGGTCACCTCGGTGGAAAAGCAGTCCCCTGTGACGGATGTGGGCGCCGGGCGCGACGCGCAGAACTATCCGACTACCGTCCCGGTGACTCAGCGCAAGATTGCGGTAGTCGCGCTGCGCTGCTGACCTGGTAGCTCCGAAAAGGCTTCTGCCACAAGTAGTTCTGCGTGGCGGGCTGAGAATTGTCATCACTGCGGCAATTGCATCGCGTATGGCGCTCGTGCACTGTGTTTTTCGTACCTGGGCGGCGAATAGATCTGTATGCCAGCATATTTCGCTCCAATCGGCGATGGCGGCGGGGGATGGCCGCATATTTCCTCGGTAATGGTGTGTCGCGATTGGTAAATGGCAAATAGTGTTGCAATTGATATCAGAGTGAATAGAGTGAACATGTCAATTCGCCACGCCGCATGTTGTTGAAGTTCCTAATGTTACTTGAGTGATTTGCCGCAATCGTGGTGCGGCTCACAAATTCGTCGTGATCTGACTCACTTATCGCAGGTAAAGCCGACCCTTAGAGAACCTGAGAATTTCCTAAGCGACCTGGGGTTAGTCGCTGAGGATTGGCTCTGTAATCGTTTCGTTATTGGTTTGGGATGTGCGTGTCGCGAGATGACTTTCGCTGAATGGTTCCGTACGGTCCGACACGTCAACAAATCGGAGCAAAACTCCGAACCGTGAACCCTGTGTGCAAATGGGGCCAGGAACGCTGCGAGGCGGTCTGGCCGCCGGCCAGCACGAGCCGGTGAGGCATCAGCCGCCTCCCTTGTCGCGCCCGACCGAGACGGCGCGATCCGACGAAGATGTCCACCTCGCCTGGAGGTGTGCCTGAACCCGCTGCGGTATCCGCGAGCGGGTGGTGTTCGGTGCTTGCCCGGCGAGAGGAACGACATGAATTACATCCGCAAAACGCTCACCACCCGCGCCGTCTTGTGGGCCATGGCCCCCGCGCTTGTCGCGGCTCCGATGGCACTGGCTGGAACAGCGAGTGCGGATCCGGTCAACTGGGATGCCATCGCTAGCTGCGAGTCCGGTGGCAACTGGGGAATCAACACCGGAAACGGCTACTACGGCGGTCTGCAGTTCAACATGGGCACCTGGCGTGCCAACGGCGGCTCCGGCTCCCCGCACCTTGCCTCGCGCGAGGAGCAGATCCGGATCGCCGAGAACGTGCTGTCCCGTCAGGGCATCGGCGCATGGCCCGTCTGCGGACGGCGCGGCTAGACCCGAGAACCACGGCTCTACCTCACACAAGCCACCAGGGGCGATGACGTTCCCCTTGGTGGCTTGTGTGGTATCTGTGCGTACCTTTCTTGCATGAACCAACTCGCGGCGGTGGTGCTTACCGGCGGCGCGTCGCGACGCATGGGGCGCGATAAGGCGGCCATCCGCTGGGGTGGGCAGACACTGGCACAACGCATCGTGCGGACGGTGAGCTCGTGCTGCGCACCGGTGATCGTGGTGCGCGCGCCCGATCAGGACATCGCGGACCTGCAAGCGGTCATCGTTGAGGACCGTGAGCCCGGCCAGGGCCCACTGGTGGCACTGGGGCAGGGGCTGCGGGCCGCCGAGGAAGGGGGAGCGGGCAGAGCGTTCGTCTGCGCCGTCGACATGCCCCTGGTTTGTGCGGCTCTCATCGATGAGCTCGCGACCGGCAGCGGTCGCATCGTCGTGGCCACCGCCGGCGGGCGGGATCACTACCTGGCCGCGGTCTATGACGTAGGCCTATGCGACACCATTGATGAGTTGACCTCCGCGGGTGAACGCCGACTTGGCGCGCTCTTTGAGCGCGTTGGTGCGCAACAAATTTCGATATCCGACCCGACATGGGTCGTGAACGTGAACACAGAGGCGGACCTGGACGCGTTGCCACCTCTACCCTGACAGGCGTGTCGCATTCTCATAGTCATTCCCACGCGATGCCGACGGGTCCGGCACCTCTTGGATCCAACGCCGCCCGGATCGTGGTGGGTCTGCTCGCCGCGATGGGAGTCGCGGTCCTGATCGGGCTGGTGACGTTGTGGCCCGAGCACCGCACCGTGGACATTCCGCTGCCGTATCAAAACGCCCACGGCGGCGCGGTGACCACGGAGTCGGGCACGGTGCTCTCGACGCGCCTCGGCGAATGCGGCAGCCCGTCCACGGGGCAGGTGCTCACCGCCGATCCCGCAGCGGGGCAGACACCCGAATCGGCCTGCGCGCTTGACCTCATCGCCATCACCTCAGGCCCGAACTCGGGTGCCAAGACTCAGCTGGAGTTCACCTCCGGAGGCGGGCAACCGACTCTTGCTGCCGGAGAACACATCCGGATCACCAGGCAGGTCGATGCGCAGGGCGCCACCTCCTATAGCTTCTACGACTACGAACGCACCTGGCCTTTGGTCGCTGTCGCCGCGGCGTTCGCGATAGTCATCTGCCTGGTGGCACGCTGGCGTGGATTACGGGCATTGGTAGGCATTCTGGTGGCCTTCCTGGTGTTGGCCGTCTTCCTGCTTCCGGCGCTGCGTGACGGCGGCCCTGCGCTACCGCTGGCACTGATCGCGTCGGCCACGATCCTGTTTGTCGTCATCTACCTTGCCCACGGCGTCAGCATGCGCACCAGTGCGGCGCTGCTGGGCACGCTCACGGCGATGCTCTTCGCGGCCGGGCTGTCCTGGGCCGTCATCGAGGTGACGCACCTGACCGGCCTGTCCGACGAGCAGAACAATGAAGTCGCCGCGTACATGGGGGGAGTGTCGATATCCGGGCTGCTGCTGGCCGGGTTCATCATCGGATCACTCGGTGTCCTCAACGATGTGACCGTCACCCAGGCCTCAACGGTGTTCGAACTGGCCGAGCTGGGGGATGGTTCCACGCGTAAGGACGTGTTCCTGGGCGCCATGCGGGTAGGGCGCGATCACATCGCCAGTACGGTCTACACGCTGGTGCTGGCATACGCGGGGAACTCGCTACCGCTCATGCTGTTGTTCAGCGTCGCCAACCGCTCCCTGGGTGATGTGCTGACAAGCGAAGGTGTGGCGATCGAGATCGCCCGATCCGCGGTGGGCGGTATCGCACTGGTGCTCTCGGTACCCCTGACGACAGCGATCGCAGCGGCCTTGGCGACTCCCGCCAAGCGCGTTTAGCCGAACGCGCAGAACTCGTTTCCATCCGGGTCGGTCAGCACGGTCCAGCGGATGTCGGTATCGGGGCCGCGCAGCGCGCGGGCACCGTTGTGCACCAATTCGGCGGCGTCGGCGTGCACATCCCAGTGCCAGCGGTTCTTCACCACGCGCTGATCGGCAACCCGAACGAACTTCCAGATCAGCTCACCCCATCCCGCACCGCCGCGCAGCCACCGCAGTGTGCCGTCGGAGCCGGGGGTCAGTGTGCCGCCGACAAGATCGTGCCACCACCGGGCCGTTTCGACCGGCCTGTCGCTATCGGTGCATACCGCGAAGAGGCGCGCGGGCGTGTCGCTTTCGAGGTGGGGATCGAGGAACGCGCAAAACTCGTTACCCTCGACGTCCGCCATCACGACCCAACCCGATTCGACCGTGAGTACCGTCGCGCCCAGCGCGACGAGGTCCTGCGCGGTGCGCGCGTAGACATCGAAGTGCACGCGGTTCTTGACAGATTTGGCTTCCGGGACGCGATTAATCCAGATGTCGACGTCCTTGCCACGCCGGATCAGGGCCTCGCCGCCCTCGTCGATGTCGATCTCGCCGCCGATGGCCGAGGCCCAGAACTTGGCGACGGGCACGGGCAGCAGCGCGTCGATACAGAGGTCCTTGAGACTAACGCTGGGCGCGGGCTCGGAATGGGACACAAGGAAATCCTAGGGGTGAGCCGCTATGTCACCCGCGTCATATCCGGCAATGCCGTGGAGCTGCCGCCAGACCAAGGAGGCGGGGATCCGTCCGGAAGCCCGCACCAGCAGCCCGCCCAACGCCGCGGGCCGGGCAAACGTCGCGTGCCCGATCTGGCGGCTTCGATTCACCACCACCCGGGTACGCGACCTTCGCCGGCGCGCATACTCTCGGAAAGCGCTTGGCAGAGAAGAGCGTTCGGATATCGCAGCGCCAAGGACCGCGGCATCCTCGAGCGACTGGCATCCACCCTGGCCCAGGTGTGGCCGCATCGGATGCGCGGCGTCACCCACCAGCACCACCCGACCGCCGGTGATCCGGCGCAGACGTCCGCGGTCGTAGATATCGCCGCGGAGTACCGATGATTCGTCGCTCTGGCTCAACAGGTCGGGTATGGGTTCCGCCCACTCACTGAACTTCCTTGCCAAATAATCGATTTCGCCGTCAGATGCGCGTTGTGCTTCGTGGGATCGCTCGCCGGCGAACCAGTAGGTGCGGCCGCCGGGTATGGGCAGGTGGCCGAATTCGATCCCCGGTCCCATGGTGACTCCGGCCAGCTCATCCGGAATCGCAACGTTGGCAATACCGCGCCATGCGGTGTATCCGGAGTACCGGAACGAGAGCGGCCCGTTGAGATATTGGGCGGCCAGCGATCCGATCCCGTCGGCTCCGATGACCGCGGCGGCAGTGAGCGACACTCCGTCGGACAGCTCGACGGAGGTCCCGTGCAGCCCATCTCGAACGTTGCTCACTCGGGCGCCGTAGCGCACGGTTCCCGGTGCTAGCCGGGCTGCCAGAATCGCCAGGAGTTGATTGCGTTCGGTGACCGCGACGGGTTCGCCCACGGCCTTGGTGAGCTGTCCGTTCGGCGGTTCCCGCAGTATTCGCCCGTCGCGCCAGCGCACCATGCCTGTCTCCACGCGTGCGCTCACATCACGCACATCGTCACCGACGCCGAGGGCATCGCATGCCGCTAATGCATTGGGCCACAAGGTGATCGCATATCCGGTGGAGGTCCCGTCCCGGTCGTCGAGAACGATGGCATCGCGTCCGGACTGTTGTAACGCGACTGCGGTGGCCAGGCCGGCGATACCGGCACCAACCACGACGATGTGGCCGCTCATAGCTTGACGTTATGGGTGGACCCCACAGGGGTAAAGGGTCTGAGGTTGTGATGTTCGGCATTCGTTCACTCGGGGCTGATCTGCTTGGCTAAGGTTTACCAAACCCCAGTTATCCAGGAGGAGACCCATGGCCACACTCGACGAGCTGCTCAACGAGATTCCCACCGACCAGATCGCAGCGAAGCTCGGGGTCGACAGCGAGACTGCCGACAAGGCGATCAAGTCCGTGGTGCCGCTGCTGGTCGGCGGATTCCAGGCCAATGCCGGAGACCCGGATAAGGCCGCTGATCTGCAGGCCAATGTCAACAGCGCCCCGAGCACCCTGCTCGACGGCGGAGTGAACGTTGAGGATGTCGATCAGAACGCGGGCAGCGCGGTCGTCGCTTCGCTGTTCGGCGACAACAACGCCGACGATGTCGCCGCGAAGCTGGCCGGGGCGGGCGCGGGTAGCAGCGACCTGATCAAGCAGCTGCTGCCGATCCTTGCTCCGATCGTCCTGGCCTTCGTCGCCAAGAAGCTGACCGGCGGCGGCGCGCAGGCCGCGCCCGCAGAAGCGCCCGCGGCCAGCGGCGGCGGTATCGGTGACATCCTGGGCAACATCCTCGGCAGCGCCGTCGGCGGCGGGGCGGCCTCGGGTGGAAACAACCCGCTCGGCAGCATCCTGGGCAGCGTGCTCGGCAGCAAGGGCGGCAGCGACGCCCTGGGCAGCATCCTGGGCGGGCTGCTGGGCGGTAAGAAGTAGCCACACGGCAGAAGACGAAACCACCCGGCGCCTCCATGGACCGGGTGGTTTCGTCGTGTGGGGGCCCGTCTCGTCTGACAGATATGACCTCGGTGCGACGTGTGGCCCCCAATCGCGCGGCGGCGTCACGCTCGGCGCGTGAAAAGCCGTGGACCGGCAACCCTAGAATCTGATGGGTGACCCAAAGCCCTGATGCGAACGCCGCCAGCTCCCTGCCCACCTCATGGGACCCGGGAGCGGTAGAGGCGGATCTCTATCAGGGTTGGGTGGACGCCGGATATTTCACCGCCGATCCCACCAGCGACAAGCCTGGCTACTCGATCGTGCTGCCGCCCCCGAACGTCACCGGCAGCTTGCACATGGGCCACGCGCTCGATCACACCCTCATGGACGCGCTCACCCGCCGCAAACGCATGCAGGGCTACGAGGTGTTGTGGTTGCCAGGTATGGACCATGCCGGTATCGCCACCCAGAGCGTGGTGGAAAAGCAGCTCGCCGTCGACGGCAAGACCAAAGAGGACTTCGGTCGCGAGCTGTTCGTCGATAAGGTGTGGGACTGGAAACGCGAGTCCGGCGGCACCATCGGCGCGCAGATGCGTCGCCTAGGCGACGGTGTCGACTGGAGCCGCGACCGTTTCACCATGGACGAGGGTTTGTCCCGCGCGGTGCGCACCATTTTCAAGAAGCTGTTCGACGCCGGGCTGATCTACCGTGCGGAACGCCTGGTCAACTGGTCACCCGAGCTGAAGACGGCGATCTCGGACCTAGAGGTCAAGTACGAGGAAGTCGAGGGCGAGCTGGTCTCGTTCCGGTACGGATCCCTCGACGACAACCAGCCGTACCTGGTGGTCGCGACGACCCGTCTGGAAACGATGCTGGGTGACACCGCCATCGCGGTGCATCCCGATGATGATCGGTATCGCGCGCTAGTCGGTCAGACGCTGCCGCATCCGTTCCAAGATCGCAGCATTCCGATCGTCGCCGACACGCACGTCGACCCCGAATTCGGTACCGGCGCGGTCAAGGTCACTCCCGCCCACGACCCGAATGACTTCGAGATCGGTCTGCGACACAACTTGCCGATGCCCACCATCATGGACATCCATGGCCGGATCTGCGACAGCGGTACGCAATTCGATGGAATGGACCGGTTCGAGGCCCGGGTGAAGGTGCGTGAGGCGCTCGCCGAGCAGGGGCGCATCGTCGCCGAGAAGCGTCCCTACTTGCACAGCGTCGGGCACTCCGAGCGCTCGGGCGAGCCCATCGAGCCACGTCTTTCCCTGCAATGGTGGGTCAAGGTCGAGCCGCTCGCCAAGGCGGCGGGCGATGCGGTCCGTAACGGCGACACCGTGATTCACCCGGCCAGCCTGGAGCCGCGCTGGTTCGCCTGGGTTGACGACATGCACGACTGGTGCATCTCTCGTCAGCTCTGGTGGGGCCACCGCATCCCCATCTGGCACGGTCCGAACGGTGAGATCGTGTGTCTGGGACCCGACGAGACGGCCCCCGAGGGGTACGAGCAGGACCCCGATGTGCTCGACACCTGGTTTTCCTCGGCGCTGTGGCCGTTTTCCACGATGGGTTGGCCCGACGCCACCCCGGAATTGGAAAAGTTCTATCCCACAAGCGTTCTCGTCACCGGATACGACATCATCTTCTTCTGGGTGGCGCGCATGATGATGTTCGGCACCTTCGTGGCCGACGACCCCGCGCTACATGGCGGCAAGGTGCCCTTCGACAACGTCTTCCTGCACGGCCTGATCCGCGATCAATTCGGCCAGAAGATGAGCAAGTCCAAGGGCAACGGCATCGATCCACTGGATTGGGTCGAAGGCTTCGGCGCCGACGCACTGCGCTTCACCCTGGCCCGAGGCGCCAGCCCCGGCGGTGACTTGTCCGTTGGCGAGGACGCCGCGCGCGCCTCGCGTAACTTCACCACCAAGCTGTTCAACGCCACGCGGTTCGCCCTGATGAACGGCGCGGCACTGGGCGAGCTGCCTGCCGCCGACGACCTCACCGATGCCGACCTGTGGATCTTGGGCCGCCTCGAGCAGGTGCGGGCCGAGGTGGATGCCGCGCTGGATCGTTACGAATTCAGCGTTGCCTGTGAGGCGCTGTATCACTTCGCGTGGGACGAGTTCTGTGACTGGTACCTGGAATTGTCGAAGGTGCAGATGACCGACCGCGCCGAGGGCACCCGCATTGTGCTGGCGACGGTGCTGGACACCCTGCTGCGGCTGTTGCATCCGGTGATCCCGTTTGTCACCGAGGTGCTGTGGAAGACGGTCACCGGTCAGGAATCGGTGGTGATCGCGGCCTGGCCGACAGGCTCCGCTGCCGCCTTGGACGGTTCCTATGACGTTGCCGTCCAGCGCATTGCCGATATGCAGAAGCTGGTGACCGAGGTGAGGCGGTTCCGTAGCGATCAGGGTCTGGGGGATCGACAGAAGGTCGCGGCCCGCCTGGCCGGAATCTCCGAGGCCGGCCTGGATGGACAGCTGGCCGCTGTGACATCGCTGGCCTGGCTGACCCCCGCAGAGGACGGCTTCAGCCCGACGGCCTCGGTGGAGGTGCGGTTGTCCGGTGGCACCGTGACCGTCGAGGTCGACACCTCCGGCACCGTCGACCTTGATGCAGAGCGCCGGCGGCTGGAGAAGGATCTTGCCGCCGCGCGCAAGGAACTCGACGGCACCACAAGCAAGCTGGGTAACGACGCGTTCTTGGCGAAGGCGCCTGACGCTGTCGTCGACAAGATTCGTGGCCGCCAGCAGGTGGCCACCGAGGAGGTCGAGCGGATCACCGCCCGTTTGGCGGCGCTGGCGTGAGCGAGTCATTGGTTCCAGAACCCTCGCCCGACGAGATCGCGGCCCTGTTGCAGATCGAGTATCTGCTCGATCAGCGTTGGCCCGAAACGAAGATCGAACCGTCGACCGACCGCATCGTCGCGCTGATGGAATTACTGGGTTCGCCCCAGCGTGCGTATCCGTGCATCCATGTCGCCGGTACCAACGGCAAGACCTCGGTGACACGGATGATCGACGCGCTGCTGACGGCAATGCACCGGCGCACCGGCCGCACCACCAGCCCACACCTGCAGTCTGCGGTCGAGCGCATCGCCATTGACGGTCAACCGATCTCGCCGGCGAAGTATGTGGAGATCTACTCCGAGATCGAACCGTTCGTGGAATTGGTGGACAAGCGGTCGCAGGAGCAGGGCGGGCCCGCGATGAGCAAGTTCGAGGTGCTGGTCGCCATGGCCTTCGTGGCGTTCGCGGACGCACCCGTCGATATCGCCGTGGTGGAGGTCGGGCTGGGCGGGCGCTGGGATGCCACCAACATCGTCGACGCCCCGGTCGCCGTGATCACCCCGATCGGCATCGATCACGTCGAGTTCCTGGGTGCGGACCTCGCATCCATTGCCAACGAAAAGGCCGGAATCATCAAGCGGCACAAGCTTGATGAGATGACCGGTGAGGCAGGCGCCGATACGGTCGCCGTCATCGCCCAGCAGGCCCCCGAGGCGATGGAGGTGCTGCTGAGCCAAACCGTGGAAGCGGATGCGGCCGTGGCGCGGGAAGGTTCGGAGTTCTCGGTGCTGTCCCGTCAGGTAGCGGTCGGCGGCCAGGTGCTCGAGCTGCAGGGTCTGGGCGGGGTGTACCCGGAGATATTTCTGCCGCTGCACGGTGAGCATCAGGCCCATAACGCTGCGGTCGCGCTGGCCGCGGTGGAGGCGTTCTTCGGAGCTGGCGCCGAACGTCAACTCGATATCGACGCGATACGAACGGGATTCGCCTCGGTGATCGTCCCCGGACGGCTTGAGCGCGTGCGTAGTGCCCCCGCCGTCTTCCTGGACGCGGCCCACAACCCCCATGGCGCCGCCGCGTTGGCGGAGACCCTGCAATCAGAGTTCGACTTCCGGCGTCTGGTCGGTGTTATCAGTGTGATGGCCGACAAGGATGTCGCCGGAATTCTCGCCGCGCTCGAGCCGGCATTCGACGAGATCGTGGTGACGCACAACGGTTCGCCTCGCGCATTGGAGACGGACGCACTGGCGGCCATCGCCATCGAGCTCTTCGGTGAAGACCGTGTCGTCGTCGCGCCCACTCTGCTCGACGCCATCGAAACCGCCACGGCAATGGTGGAGGAGGCCGCCGAAGATGGGGGAGCTGAAGGCTTTTCGGGTACCGGCATCGTGATCACCGGGTCGGTCGTCACGGCGGGTGCCGCACGGACACTGTTCGGAAAGGACCCGCAGTGAGCAGTCCGGAGGACGAAATCAAACCCGGCGCGGACCTGAATGCCGCAGGCGGTGCGGCTCCGCCGGATCCTTGGCGGAGTTTTCGCGGGGTGATGGCGGGCACGCTCATCCTCGAGACGATCGTGGTGCTGCTGGCCATCCCGGTGGTGAAGATGGTGGGCGGCGGACTCTCGCCGTTATCGCTGACGTACCTCATCGGGGTGGCCGTGGCGATGGTCCTGCTCACCGGCATGCAGGGCCGGCCGTGGGCGCTCCAGGCCAACCTGGCACTCCAGGTGGTCCTGGTGGCGGGATTCTTCGTGAACGCCGCGATCGGCTTCGTCGGGCTGTTGTTTCTCGGTGTCTGGTTGCTGATCTGGTACATGCGCAACCAAGTCCGTGACCGCCAGGGCCGCGGTGAGCTGCCGGGTCAGCAAGGGCGTACTACCGACCAGTAGGCTGTCGCCCGTGACTGAGCGGACGTTGGTTTTGATCAAGCCCGATGGTGTGCGGCGGGGACTTGTCGGTGAGGTGCTGAACCGTATTGAGCGCAAGGGCCTGACGCTGGCCGCCCTTGAGCTCAAGAATGTCGACGAGTCGCTGGCAAGTGCGCACTATGCCGAGCACAAGGAGAAGCCGTTCTTCGGCTCACTGTTGGAATTCATCACCTCGGGGCCCGTGGTGGCGGCCGTGCTGGAGGGGCCGCGTGCCATCGCAGCCTTCCGCCAGCTCGCCGGCGGCACCGATCCCGTAGAGAAGGCCGCGACCGGCAGCATTCGCGGTGATTTCGCCCTGGAAACCCAGGAGAACCTGGTGCACGGATCCGACTCACCCGAGTCGGCGGCGCGCGAGATCGCGCTCTGGTTCCCGGCGCTCTGACCCAATCCACCTGATCTGAAATCGCGAGTGTGCGGTTTGCGTCGGTTTCCCACGAAATCTCGACGTAAATCGCACACTCGCTTGGTTTTGTGGCCCCGCGGATCGCGCGGGTTCACGTCCTTGGTGCCCGCCATCTGATTCGTATGGGATACTGAGTGTGGGCCACGGCACTTCGACCCCAATAGGGGCCGGCCGGAAACCCGAATGACGACACGGCGAGCGCGATTGCCCTACCGGACAACGTTGCAGCACGTCAAGCCATCATTCCAGCCAGGCACTGAGTGGGTTCGGAACTGCGGCATCGCAGCTACGGATCGCTCGGAGCAAGACCACCACAAACCCGGACATACCCGGGTACATAGAGAGAAAGCCCTCGCGTGGCCGCGTCCGAAGGACGCGCCCGGGGGCTTGAGGAGAATAAGTGGCCGACTATGAGCTACCAGAAGACCTACACACCAGCACTCCTGAAGGGGACAACGCCGCATCAGCGCCGGACACCCCGCAAGTTCCTGCTGAGCAGGGAGAACTACCCGAGAAGCTGAGGGTGCACAGCCTCGCGCGTGTGCTCGGGACCTCTACCCGCCGCGTCCTTGACGCGCTGTCCAAGCTGGATGGGCGCGCGCGCAGCCCCCACTCGAATGTCGACAAGCAGGACGCCGCGAAGGTGCGCGAGGTGCTTGCCGGTGAGGCGGAACCCGCCGCGCCGGCAGCCAGCGAGGACCCGGCCCCGGTAGTTGCCGAGGATGCCGCGAAGGCAGTCCCCGAGGAGCCCGGGAACGTCGTTGCCGAGATCCCGGCCGAGGACCTCGACGCCCCGCCGACGGGGCCGATCCTTGTCGCCGAGCCGACCATCATCGAGGCCGCCGCGGTACCGGCCCCGGAGACCGCGGGACCCACCGCATACGACTACGGACCGCTCTTCGTGGCACCACAGGCTCCCGAGCCGAAGGAGCGCCCCGCGCCCGTCGTGCCGGAAAGCGCCGAGGACCCCGATGAGGACTCCGTTGACGGTGACGGTGATGATTCGGACTCTGAAGACGACGGTGACCGTCCTGCGGCGCGTCGCAGGCGACGGGGACGTCGTGGACGCGGACGCGGTCGCGGCGAGCAGGCGGGCGCCGATGGGGCAGAAGACTCCGACACCGAGGGTGGCGAGGCCACCGATGGTGAGGATGCCGCCGAGGACGCAGATGCTGACTCCGCCGCAGCCGAGGGTGACGAGTCGAACGCTGAGGACGGCGATACGCCCGAGGGTGCCAGCCGTCGTCGGCGCCGCCGTCGTCGGCGCAAGGCCGGAAGCGGTGACGATGGCGACAGTGCCTCGGAGGACGATCCGCCGAACACCGTGGTGCACGAGCGCAAACCGCGTGCCGAGCGCGCCGAGCGCAGCGACGAGATTCAGGGTATTTCCGGATCTACCCGCCTGGAGGCCAAGCGTCAGCGCCGCCGTGACGGACGCGATGCCGGACGGCGCCGCCCGCCGATCCTGACCGAGGCAGAGTTCTTGGCCCGGCGTGAGGCCGTCGACCGGGTGATGGTGGTTCGGGACAAGACCCGCACAGAATCGCCGCACGAGGGCGCCCGATACACGCAGATCGCCGTCCTGGAGGACGGTGTGCTGGTTGAGCATTTCGTGACGTCGGCTGCGTCCGCATCGCTGGTGGGCAACATCTATCTGGGCGTCGTGCAGAATGTGCTGCCGTCGATGGAGGCAGCGTTCGTCGACATCGGTCGTGGTCGCAACGGTGTGCTGTACGCCGGTGAGGTCAACTGGGAGGCCGCCGGTCTCGGCGGTTCCAACCGCAAGATCGAGCAGGCACTCAAGTCGGGCGACTACGTCCTGGTCCAGGTCAGCAAGGACCCGGTGGGCCACAAGGGTGCCCGACTGACCACCCAGATCTCGCTGGCGGGCCGTTATCTGGTGTACGTGCCGGGTGCGTCGTCGACCGGAATCAGCCGCAAGCTTCCCGACACCGAGCGGCAGCGTCTCAAGGAGATTCTGCGGGACATCGTCCCCTCGGATGCTGGTGTCATCATTCGCACCGCGTCAGAAGGCGTGCGAGAAGAGGACATTCGCGCCGATGTAGAGCGGCTGCAGGAGCAGTGGCAGGACATCGAGCAGCGTTCCACCGACCTCACCTCCAAGGCATCTGGTGCCGCCATGGCGCTCTACGAGGAGCCCGATGTGCTGGTCAAGGTGGTTCGCGACCTGTTCAACGAAGACTTCTCCAAGCTCATCATCGAGGGTGACGTCGCCTGGGACACCATCGACGATTACGTGAAAAGCGTTGCCCCCGATCTTCTTTCGCGCATCAATCGGTATGAGCCCGCTGACGGTCCCGACGTCTTCGCGGTGCATCGCATCGATGAGCAGTTGGCCAAGGCGCTCGATCGCAAGGTGTGGCTGCCCTCCGGCGGCACCCTCGTTATCGATCGCACCGAGGCCATGACGGTTGTGGACGTCAACACCGGAAAGTTCACCGGTGCCGGCGGCAACCTGGAGGAGACGGTCACCCGCAACAACCTGGAAGCCGCCGAGGAAACGGTCCGGCAGTTGCGTCTGCGCGACGTCGGCGGAATCGTCGTCATCGACTTCATCGACATGGTGCTCGAATCCAACCGGGACCTGGTGCTGCGGCGCCTCACGGAGGCGTTGGGACGCGATCGCACGCGCCACCAGGTATCTGAGGTGACCTCACTGGGGCTGGTGCAGCTGACCCGCAAGAAGCTCGGTACGGGCCTCATCGAGGCGTTCTCGTCGACCTGCGCCCATTGCGCAGGCCGGGGAATCGTGCTGCATGTCGACCCCGTCGATAACGCCGGTGCGGCAGCCGGGGGACCCAAGAAGGCAGAAACCGGCCGTCGTGCCAAGCGTTCCCGCAAGGGCAAGGCCGATGAGCCCGAGGTGGTGGTTGCCCGCACCGCACCGCATCACCCGCAGGGTGAACACCCGATGTTCAGGGCGATGGCGGCCGCGAATGGCCACCATGAAGATGGGGAAGACGGCGACCTGGCCGAGGATGTGCTGGACAACGACGTGATCGACGAGGTTGTTGAGGCCGTCCAGGGCGCGCAGACTCCAGACACTCCGGAGGGTGAACCCGAGCCAGCCGACAGCGATGTCGCGCCGGAAATCGAGGCCGACGACGTGCCCGAGGTTGCCTCCGAAGAGTCAGACGAGCCCGCAGCACCGGTGGCGGACCCTCAACCGGCTGCCAAGGCGCCGACACGACCTCGGCGTAGGCGGTCAGCCGCGCGCGCCGCGGGGCCTCCCGTCGACCATTAGGCCGCTGCTAGTTGCAGCGTTCCCGGAAATCCCCAAGAGGTCGACGGATCTCCTGCAGGTCGGCCTTCACCTGGGGATTCTCGTCGAGATATTGCCGGGCCTTGTCGCGCACCTGATCTTTCGGCTGGCCCTTGAGACTCGTGAAGAAGTCGTTCACCTCCGGATGCGTGAACAGGTACGTCGATGTGGCAGCGGAGACACCTGTCGCGACACCCGCTAGATCCGCGGCTGTGCAGTTGGGCGGTGGATCGGCGGCTGCGGTGACGGCGCCGTTCAGTGCGAGCGCGGCGGCGACACCGAGCAGTCCAGCGGCCATCCCGCGAGTGGGCCAAGCTGTCATCATCACTCCTTCGTAGTCGAATTGATCACTGCTGGAACGGTATTGATCAGCGCGGGCCGATGCCGCCACCGCCGCCACCTGGACGGCCCGGGCGTCCGAAATCGGGTGGCGGCGACGGGTTGACGGTGGGCGGTCGCGGTGGATCGTTACTAGATCCGAGGATGAGGTCCATTCCCCAGTTGTCGCAGGACCAGTCGTTCTCGCAGGGGTACGGGACATACGGCGTCGAGGACGTTGTGCTCCCGCCTCCTCGGACGTCACCTTGGGCGCAGAGGGTGGTTCCGTTGGCGTTGACGCAGTCGGCCGCCGCCGGCGGGGCGGCGATGACGCCGAGCACCGGTAGCAGGGTCGCCACGCTTGCCCAGAGAAAGCGCCGAATCGGTCGCACCGCTGTTACCTCCGCACTTCGAGAAGAGTCGATCGCCCGCCGATCTGTACCGTTATCTGCGGCGGTCCAGGCTTGGTGAGGCGAGTGTAGTTCCGATCACACCCGGCAAGAGTCGGATCGGCGCTCCGGCATTGCCGAATAGAGGGTGCCGGTTTGACCCTTAGCCCGCTGGTCACGTAGCCTTGAGCAGTTGTCACGAGGCTTCCGGCCCGCGGCATACGGCCTAGTGGAAGAACTGAGCGGGCCCACCCACGATCCAGATGCGCCAGCCGACCTGGTTGCGCGCGTCCGAAGAGCAGAGCAGAGGTAGCGCAACGATGGCGACGTACGCAATCGTCAAGACCGGTGGCAAGCAGTACAAGGTTGCCGTCGGTGACGTGTTGAAGGTCGAGAAGATCGAATCGGAGCCCGGCTCCTCGGTGCAGCTGCCCGTCGCTCTGGTCGTGGACGGTGCCACCGTCACCACTGACGCAGACAAGCTGGCCAAGGTGGCTGTGACCGGGGAGATCCTCGAGCACACCAAGGGCCCGAAGATTCGCATCCACAAGTTCAAGAACAAGACCGGCTACCACAAGCGGCAGGGTCACCGTCAGCCGTTGACCGTGCTCAAGGTCACCGGGATCAAGTAGAGGATTTGACTCATGGCACACAAGAAGGGCGCGTCTAGCTCGCGCAACGGTCGTGACTCCAACGCGCAGCGTCTCGGCGTCAAGCGGTTCGGTGGCCAGCTGGTCAAGGCCGGCGAGATCCTGGTCCGTCAGCGCGGCACCCACTTCCACCCCGGCGTGAACGTCGGGCGTGGCGGCGACGACACCCTGTTCGCGACCTCCGCGGGCACCGTCGAGTTCGGCGCTCGCCGTGGTCGCCGGGTCGTCAACATCCTCCCGGTCGACGCTTAATTGGTGTTCTGTGCTCGGGTGACCGAGCACAGAACAGTGTGAAGGAGGCTTCATGCCTCGTTTTGTTGACCGTGTTGTCATCCATGCCAAGGCAGGTACCGGCGGTCATGGCTGCGCTTCGGTGCATCGCGAGAAGTTCAAACCGCTCGGCGGCCCTGACGGCGGCAACGGCGGTCGTGGCGGCAGCGTGATTCTCGAAGTGGACCCGCAGGTGCATACCCTGCTGGACTTCCACTTCCATCCCCACGTGCAGGCACCCCATGGAACGCAGGGCATGGGTGACCATCGCAACGGCGCCAATGGCGACGACCTGATTCTCAGGGTGCCCGACGGCACCGTCGTGCTCGACGATGACGGCCGGATCCTTGCCGACTTGGTTGGCGCCGGCACGCGTTTCGACGCAGCCGCCGGTGGCCGGGGTGGACTCGGCAACGCCGCGTTGGCGTCCCGTGCCCGCAAGGCCCCCGGATTTGCCTTGCTCGGTGAGACCGGAGTGGAAGCCGACCTCACCCTCGAGCTGAAAACCGTCGCCGATGTTGGACTGGTCGGTTTCCCGTCGGCGGGTAAGTCGTCTCTGGTCTCGGTGCTTTCGGCCGCAAAGCCGAAGATCGCCGACTATCCGTTCACGACATTGGTGCCCAACCTCGGGGTGGTGACCACCGGCGAGCACTCCTTTGTGATGGCCGATGTCCCCGGCCTGATCCCCGGTGCGGCCGATGGGCGTGGGCTGGGTCTGGAGTTCCTGCGGCATATCGAGCGCTGCGCGGTGCTGGTTCACGTTGTCGACTGCGCGACGCTGGAGCCGGGCCGCGACCCGGTGTCCGATATCGATGCCCTGGAAAATGAGTTGTCGCGGTATCAGCCGACGTTGCAAGCTGATTCTGTGTTGGGTGATCTCGCCGACCGGCCTCGCGCGGTGGTGCTCAACAAGGTTGACGTACCCGAGGCGGCGGAGCTTGCCGACTTCGTCACCGAAGAAGTCTCCAAGCGCGGCTGGCCAGTCTTCAACGTATCCACGCTGACCCGGGATGGGCTACGGCCGTTGACCTTCGCGCTGTGGGAGATGATCGAAGCGGCCCGCGCCGCACAGCCCAAGCAGGTGAAGACCCGCGCGGTGATTCGGCCCGTCCCAGTCGATGAGAGTGGCTTCACCGTGTCTCCCGACCCGGAAAACCCCGGCGGATTCGTGGTGCGCGGAGTGCGCCCCGAACGCTGGATTCGCCAGACCAACTTCGAAAACGACGAGGCCGTCGGCTATCTCGGCGACCGGCTGGCTCGCCTGGGTGTCGAAGATAAGCTGATCAAGCTGGGGGCACAGCCCGGCTGTGCGGTCACCATCGGCAATATGACCTTCGATTGGGAGCCGCAGACTCCGGCGGGTGTCGATGTGACCCTCAGCGGACGCGGCACCGACGCGCGTATCGACAAGATCGATCGAGTGGGCGCCTCCGAGCGTCGCCAGGCCAGGCGGGTGCGCCGCGGGCAGGTGGAGCCGGAGTGACCACGGGTGTGCAGGCGCGCCAGGCAATTCAGGCGGCACGCACCCTTGTGGTGAAGGTCGGCACCGCCGCCCTCACCGATGCGACCGGAACATTCAGCGCCGACCGGATGGAGTACCTCGTCGAGGCCATCGAGGGCCGGATGAAGGCCGGTTCCGATGTGGTGATCGTGTCGTCGGGAGCGATCGCAGCTGGCATGGTTCCGCTCGGATTGACCAAGCGCCCCACGGATTTGGCGACCAAGCAGGCGGCGGCCAGTGCCGGCCAGGTTGCACTCATCAGTGCCTGGAGCGCAACCTTCGCGCGCTATCAGCGCACCGTGGGCCAGGTGCTGTTGACCGCCCACGACATCTCCATGCGCGTGCATCACACCAACGCCCAGCGCACACTCGACAAGCTGCGGGCATTGCACGCGGTGGCCGTCGTGAACGAGAACGACACCGTGGCCACCAACGAGATTCGCTTCGGAGACAACGACCGCCTGTCGGCGCTCGTCGCTCATCTCGTGGGTGCCGATGCGCTGGTACTGCTCTCCGACATCGACGGGCTGTACGACTCTGACCCCCGAAAGGGAAACGCGCGCTTCATTTCCGAGGTAAGCGGACCGGAGGATCTGGACGGAGTGATCGCCGGACCGGGTGGTTCCCGCGGCACTGGGGGAATGGCATCGAAACTCTCTTCGGCTCTGTTGGCCGCGGACGCGGGTGTCCCGGTGCTGCTGGCCTCGGCGACCGAGGCCGAGGCGGCCCTGGGGGACGGCTCCTGCGGAACTGTCTTCGCCGCGCGACCACAACGTATGTCGGCCCGCAAGTTCTGGGTGCGTTATGCGGCCGAGGCGACCGGGGCGCTGAGTCTTGACGCGGGGGCCGTGCGCGCAGTGGTGGCATCGCGCCGTTCCTTGCTGCCCGCCGGAATCACCGAGGTGTCCGGGCGCTTCCACGGTGGCGATGTCGTCGAACTTCGCGATGCCGAGGGCACCATGGTCGGTCGCGGCGTGGTGGCCTATGACGCCGCTGAATTGGCCACCATGCTGGGCCGTTCCACCAGTGAGCTTCCCGAGGATCTACGGCGCCCTGCAGTGCATGCCGACGACCTCGTCACCTGAGCGTTTCGTACCTTGCGTGAAAGAGTGGCGCATCGCAACGGCGCCTGATAGAAATTGTCAGCTGGTTCACAGCTTGGGGAGGCTATCGATGGCAAGGCGGTTCACCGGATTCGTGAGCGCGGTGGCACTCGTGCTTGGAGCGCTGACATCGTCGGCCGTTGCCGCAGCGACATCGACCGACGAAAGCCAGATCCGGCAGGTTGTCGCCGCCGAGCTGACCGCACTGCGGGCGCTCGATCCCACTGCGTACGCCCGGAACTTCTGTGCCGAGCATCGCGATGCGTATGAGGCGTGGGTGCAGCGGAACATCACGCCGCCGCCCTTCGAGGACCTTGAGGGAGCCAATCCGAAGCGACTGACTTCGGTGCTGCGCAAGAACTTCCCCACAGTGTCGGATACCGCGATCCAGGCATTCGTCGATGCCACCACCGAAGGTGATCGCGACGCGTATCACCAGGCGTGGCGCGGGATTCTGCGGGAAGAGTTCTCCCGCTACTCATATCGGGTGCGACAGGTGCAGGTCACCGGGGACCGGGCCGAGGTGACGGTTCAGGCCACCCTGGGCAAGGCCTCGGGCACCGTCCCTTGGCAGTTTGTTCGCGAGAACGGCGACTGGACGGACTGCACTGTTCCGCCGGCCGCATCCGATTCCGCAGCACCTTCTCTGAAGGGTGAAGCGCCCCAAGGGCTTCTCGGTGAGATCGGCGACGTGCGTGCCGCGGGATAGCGACGAGAAACAACTGGATCGAAGGAGAATGATCGTGTCAAAGAATGTCTTCGCTTGGTTGGCAGCGTTTTTCGTGGCGATCGGGCTGTTTGCGCAGACTGCTGTCGCAAGCGCCACCGGGGCCGATGAGGCCGAGATCCGGGATGTCACCGCCGGACGGCTGTCGGCGCTGCAGGCCGTGGACGCGGTGCATTACGCGTCGTTCTTCTGCGGCGACGTTCGGGACAAGATCGAATCCGATTGGGGGCAATCATTCTCCCCGCCCGAGGTCAGTCGTTTGGAGGGCGCGAACCTGAAGAAGCTGCGCGCGAAGGTTCGCGAGGTGTTTCCCCTGGCTTCAAACGCCGCCGTTGAGGACTTCGTGACCGCGGTAGACAACCAAGACCAGCAGGCATTGTCGTCGGCGTGGCACCGTTTCTGGGTGGAGACTTTCGCGCACCTGACCTTCAAGGTCACCAAGGTGACGGTGAACGGCGATGCGGCCAGCGCCACCATCGCGTTCCGTAACACCGGTGGACGTGGGAACGAGCCGAGGAAGTTCGTGCGTGAGGACGGGGCCTGGAAGGACTGCACACCCGAAGCCACGCAAACCGAAACTGCGATCGGCAACGATGCGCCTCTGCTGGAGGCCCTGACCGGCGCCGAGGGCTAACGGATCTCGCCGCTGCTCGTGGCATCACGAGCGCGATTTCCGCACCCCGTTGGCTGGTAAGTTTGCTCGGTCAGGGTGCACGAGCTGATCTGGGCTGATAGAAATTAGCTCGGAGACGAGTGGTCGATATGAGCGAGGGTTGTCATGGTTTGCCGGAGATGGGCCGGGGCGGTGCTGCTGGGGGCGCTGCTGTTCGGTGGGGTGGGTTGCACGCAAACCGTGGCGGGGGATGGTCAGCCCAACGCGGAGGCGCTCGCGACGACGCGCGACGAGAATCAGATCAAGGCCCTGATCGAGAAGCAGAACACATACACCTCGAGCTTTGATTTCGCGAAGCTGGCCGAGACCAAGTGCGCCAAGTATCGGGATGCGACCGCCCAGAGCGGACCACCCATCCCTCCGATGAGCGAAATCGCGCCGCCCGAGATCGCCACGGTGCCAGGCGCCGGCGATGCGCTGCGGGGGTTGCTGGCTCAGAAGTTCCCCACGGTGCCGCAAGATGTCATCAATGCTGTGGTGGACAGTCTTGTCGCGCAGGATGAGCAGGCGTACCAGACGGCGATGCGAAACCTGCTGAAATCGCTCATCACCGTCAAGGTCACCGATGTCCAGAACATCGAAATCAAGGGTGACCAGGCCACCGCGGATATCACGATCACCACCACGTCGGGGAACAAGACGCCCTCGCAGGAGAAGCAGACCGTCAAATACGTCAAGGAAGACGGAAAGTGGCTGGACTGTGCACCGCCGGGCGCCGGGGCCTGACCGGAACGTAACGGACTCGGTGTGCTGCGGCGATAACGTGGTGAAGTACTGCCAACCAGGGGAGGGAACCGTGAAGCGAACACTTGTCGTCATCGCAGCGGTTGCCGCACTGGCCGCACTCGGGGCACCCGCTGCGGGTGCGGCGCCCAACCGTGACGCGGTGACCGAACATGTGCGGGCCTGGGAAAAGGCATATAACGACGTCGATACCAACAAGATCGGCGACCTGACCTGCGATAAGTATCGCGACCGCGAAATGGCGAACAGCGAGTCGCGGATCCCGACGTGGGACGATTTCACCAAGCCCTCGGATCTGTACGCCAAGTTCCCCAAGCTCGCTCAAGAAACCCTTGATCAGCTTCTCGATGCCGCCAAACGCAAGGACGCCGCCGCCTTCCGGCAGGCGTCGGTGCAGGTAGTGCGCGAGAACGCGCATCTGACGGTCACCAACATCGACAAGGTCAATGTCATCGAGGCCAAGAACGCGACGGCGACTGTAACCACCTCGTCGGTGTGGGGTAACGACTCGCCCAAGACCACCACGTCCGATTGGTACCTGACCTACGAGCGTGATGCCTGGCGGTACTGCAACCCGGTCCTGACGGTCCGCTGATTCAGGCCCCTTTGAGCGACAGCTCGATCCTGGCCGCCGACGGAGCACAATTCCCGGCGCCTGTGCGCAGTGTGGCGAGCGCACCGGCCACGTTCGCTCGTCGCAGGGCCGTCTCGGCTCCGTGCGGCCACCACGCGGCGAGCACGCCGGCGAACACGTCACCGGCACCGGTGGTGTCGATCGGCCGCACCGGATACGACGGAACCGTGATCTCGCCCTGGGGGCTGCGGTAACGCGATCCTTCGTCGCCCAGCGTGGTCACCAGGTGTCGCGACGGGTACAGCCAGGATCTGGCCTCGGTCTGGTTGACGACGACCACGCTCGCGCGAAAGGCCAGCTCCGCCAGGTCGGGTGAGCGCTCGGGTACCGGGGAGGCGTTGAGCACGAATTGCTTTCCGGCGGCGGCGGCCCACCGCGCCGCCCTCAGCGCGATCGAAACCGGGATCTCCAACTGGCACAGCAACACATCGTGCGAGCAGATGATGTCCTTGTGCACCTTCTCGTCCAAGATGAAGGCACTGTTGGCGCCGGGGGCCACCACGATGGAGTTCTCACCGGAATCCTCGACGGTGATGGTGGCCATTCCGCTGGGGCCGTCCACCTCGACGAGCCCGTCGATGCCAATGTTGTTGTCTTCCAGGTGAGATCGCAGCATGGGCGCGGCACCGTCGGAACCCACCGCTCCGATGAACTGCACCGAGGCGCCGGCACGCGCCGCGGCGACGGCCTGATTGGCGCCCTTGCCGCCGGGAGCGGGCAGGGCCGATGTCGCCAGCACCGTCGCACCCGGGGCGGGCAGCTCCTCCACCCGCAACGTCAGATCCATGTTGACGCTGCCGAGGACACATACTGTGGCTAACTCGGTCACCCGCCTAGGCTAGTCCTGGCGCAGCTACATTTCGGGCACCCGGATACCCTGACACGATGAGCGTTTCAACCAACGAGTTGGCCGCACCCACGGCGGACGTCTCCGGTGTCGCCGCGGATCTGCGCGCGGACGTTCATGATGCCGCCCGGCGGGCGCGGGTCGCGGCCCGCGATCTGGCCCGGCTGACCGCAGACACGAAGAACATCGCACTTCTTGCGGCGGCCGATGCGATTGTCGCCGCCACCGATTCGGTCATCACGGCCAACGCCGATGACCTGCAGCGAGCTCGAGACGCAGGTATCGGGGTGGCCATGCTCGATCGGCTCGCTCTGGATGAGCGCCGGATCGCCGGTATCGCCGACGGACTACGCCAGGTCGCTGGTCTGCCGGACCCCATCGGGGAGGTACTGCGTGGCTCCACCCGGCCCAACGGACTGCGCCTGCGTCAGATCAGGGTGCCGCTCGGGGTGGTCGGCATGGTGTACGAGGGGCGACCGAACGTCACGGTCGATGCCTTCGGGTTGACTCTCAAGTCGGGTAACGCGGTGTTGCTGCGCGGCAGCTCTTCGGCCGCAACCTCCAACGCCGAACTCGTGCGGGTGCTGCGTGAATCGCTGGTCGCCAGCGGGCTGCCCGCCGATGCCGTGCAGCTGCTCGACAGCCAGGACCGGGTGACGGTGACCCATCTCATCCAGGCGCGCGGCCTCGTCGACGTCGTGATTCCGCGCGGCGGAGCCGGCCTCATCGACGCCGTGGTCCGCGACGCGCAGGTGCCCACCATCGAAACCGGGGTCGGCAATTGCCATGTGTATGTGCATGCCGATGCCGACCTCGAGCTGGCCGAGCGGATCCTGTTGAACTCCAAGACCCGCCGCCCGAGCGTGTGCAATGCCGCGGAGACGCTCCTCATCGACCGTGACATCGCGGAGGTCGCGGTGCCGCGACTGGTCGGCGCACTGCAGGCCGCCGGGGTCACCGTGCACGGTGACTTGGCAGTGCCGGGCGTCGTTCCGCTGACCGAGGCGGACTTCGGCACCGAGTACCTGTCACTGGATATCGCGGCCGCCGTCGTCGACGACCTCGACGCCGCGGTTCGCCACATCGAGCAGTACTCCAGTGGACACACCGATGCCATCGTCACCGCGAATCTCGGTGCGGCCCAGGAATTCACCGATCGTGTCGACAGCGCTGCCGTGATGGTCAACGCGTCCACCGCGTTCACCGACGGCGAGCAGTTCGGCTTCGGCGCGGAGATCGGCATCTCGACTCAGAAGCTGCACGCCCGCGGCCCCATGGGGCTGCCCGAACTGACCACAACCAAGTGGATCGTCTTCGGAGACGGTCAGATCCGTCCCGCCTAACACCTGGAGAACGAGTGGACCGAACCGAGACCGCGCCGATGTTCACGAGCATCGACGACGTCATCGCCCGGCTGGCCGAGACTGGATACCTCGCCGACACCGCCACCGCCACGGCGGTATTTCTTGCCGACCGACTGGGCAAGCCGCTCCTGGTGGAAGGGCCCGCGGGCGTCGGCAAGACCGAATTGGCCAGGGCGGTAGCGCAAACCACGGGCTCGGGTCTGGTGCGTCTGCAGTGCTACGAAGGCGTTGACGAGGCACGCGCACTCTACGAGTGGAACCACGCCAAACAGATCTTGCGTATCCAGGCGGGATCGGGCAACTGGGACGAGACCAAGACCGACGTCTTCGCCGAGGAATTCCTGCTGTCACGGCCGCTGCTCACCGCGATCCGCCGCGAGGAACCCACGGTTCTGCTCATCGACGAGACCGATAAGGCCGATATCGAGATCGAGGGCCTGCTGCTGGAGGTGCTCAGTGACTTCGCGGTCACTGTCCCCGAGTTGGGCACCATCCAGGCCAGCCGGAAGCCCTTCGTTCTCCTTACCTCCAACGCCACCCGTGAGCTGTCCGAGGCGCTCAAGCGGCGCTGCCTGTTCCTGCACATCGACTTCCCCGATGCCGAGCTGGAACGACGCATCCTGCTCAAACGGGTGCCGGAGCTGCCTGCCGCACTCGCAGAGGAGCTGGTGCGCATCATCGGAGTGCTGCGCAACATGCAGCTCAAGAAGGTTCCCTCGGTGGCCGAGACCATCGACTGGGGGCGCACCATTTTGGCGCTCGGTCTGGACACTCTCGACGACGCCGTCATCGCGTCTACGCTCGGCGTGATTCTCAAACATCACTCCGACCAGCAGCGTGCCGCCGGAGAGCTGAGGCTGAACTGATGAGCGCTCGCGCGAAGAAGAGACGGCACTAATGCCCGCGCGTAAGCCTCCCAAGCCGTCGCTGCCCCTGGCGCCGCACGGTCTGCCGGGTCATCTGGTGGGTTTTGTGGAAGCACTACGCGAACAAGGCATCTCGGTGGGTCCTTCGGAAACCGTGGACGCGGGCCGCGTGATGACGGTGCTGGGACTGCAGAGCCGGACCGAACTCCGTGAAGGTCTGGCCTGCGCGGTCTTGCGCCGCGCCGATCATCGGCCAACCTTCGACGTGCTGTTCGACCTGTGGTTCCCGCCCGCGCTGGGCGCCCGTTTCGTCGAGGTCGACGATGATGGCATCGATATTGACGATATCGAGCAGGTACGTGAGCAGTTGATCGACCTGCTGGCCTCCGACGCCGGCGATCTGCCGCTGAACTCGTTGATCGCTCAGATTGTGGAGGCATACGGGAAGTACAACTCCACCCGGGGAACCTCCTACTCGGCCTATCAGGCCATGAAATCGCTGTCGCTGGACCAGATCGAGGCCAAACTGCTGATGGGCCTGCTCGGCAGTGGCGACGATACGTCACCAACGGACCAGGCGGTCGCGAAAGCTGTTGCCAAACAGCGCATCTCCAAGGTGCGCCAGCTCGTGGAGGCGGAGACCAAACGCCGCACCGCCGAACAGCTGGGGCGGGAACGAGTGACCGCGTACGGGGTGCCGCAATTGGCCGAGAACGTGGAGTTCCTGCGCGCTTCGGGGGAGCAGCTGCGGAACATGCAACGGGTGGTGCACCCGTTGGCGCGGATGTTGGCCAGCCGTCTGGCAGCCCGGCGCCGCCGTGCCCACACCGGTCAGATCGATCTGCGCCGCACCCTGCGCAAGTCCATGTCCACCGGCGGTGTGCCCATCGACGTCGTGCAGAAGAAGCCCCGTCCGGCTCGCCCCGAGCTGGTGGTGCTCTGCGATGTGTCGGGATCGGTGGCCGGGTTCTCGCATTTCACGCTGCTGCTGGTGCATGCACTGCGTCAGCAGTTCTCGCGGGTCCGTGTCTTCGCGTTCATCGACACCACCGACGAGGTGACCCACCTGTTCACGCCCGACACCGACCTGGCCGAGGCCATCGTGCGGATCACCCGGGAGGCAGAGGTGTTCACCGGCGACGGACACAGCGACTACGGGCACGCCTTCAAGACGTTTATCGAGAAGTTCCCGACGGTCCTTTCCCCGCGCAGTGCGCTGCTGATCCTGGGTGACGGACGCACCAACTACCGCAATCCTGCCGTCGAGGTGCTCTCCTCGATGGTGTCCTCGAGCCGGCACGCTCACTGGCTCAATCCCGAGCCCAAGAACCACTGGGGAACCGGAGATTCGGCCGCCACGCGGTACCAGGACGCCATCACCATGCACGAATGCCGATCGGCCAAGCAGCTGGCCACGGTGATCGACAACCTGCTGCCCGTCTAGCGCGGGTCAGCACTCCAGTAAGCTGGCAATTCGTGCAATCTGTCCCCGACACTCTTCGCGCAAGCGGCTCGCCGCAGCGCCGCCGGCTTGGCGTGATGGGCGGGACGTTCGACCCCATTCATAACGGTCACTTGGTTGCCGCCAGCGAGGTCGCCGGCCGATTTGAGCTCGACGAGGTCATCTTCGTGCCGACGGGACAGCCGTGGCAGAAGCAGGGGCGCAAGGTCAGCCCCGCTGAGCATCGGTACCTGATGACCGTCATCGCGACCGCATCGAATCCGCGGTTCACCGTCAGCCGGGCCGATATCGACCGTGGCGGCGCGACCTACACCGTCGATACGCTCATCGACCTACGAGACGCGCATCCCGACGCGGACCTCTACTTCATCACCGGCGCCGACGCGCTGGCATCGATCCTGTCGTGGGAGAACTGGGAGCAGCTGTTCACCTTGGCCAAGTTCATAGGGGTCAGCCGACCCGGTTACGAACTGAGTTCGGACCACATCGCCCATGCCGGGCTGCCTCCCGACGGCCTCTCGCTCGTCGAAGTGCCCGCGCTCGCCATCTCATCCACCGACTGCCGGATTCGGGCGGGCCAGGCGCGGCCGATTTGGTACCTGGTACCGGACGGGGTCGTGCAGTACGTCGCCAAACATCAGCTTTACAGTCAGAACCGAGGGGACTCCGCATGACCGCTACCGCAGATGCCGTCGAGCTTGCGACGCTGGCCGCCCAGGCCGCCGCAGCCAAGCTCGCCACCGATGTCGTCGTCATCGACGTCTCCGAACAGCTGGTCATCACCGACTGCTTCGTGATCGCCTCGGCCGCCAATGAGCGTCAGGTGAACGCGATCGTCGACGAGGTGGAAGAGCAGCTGCGCCGGCGCGGTCACAAGCCGGTGCGCCGTGAAGGTGGCCGCGAGGGACGCTGGACGCTCCTGGACTATGTGGATGTGGTTGTGCACGTCCAGCATGAAGATGAACGTAATTACTATGCGCTGGAGCGGCTTTGGCGTGACTGCCCGACCATCCCGGTGGATCTGGACGCGTTGCCGGCCGATACCCCGGCCGACACGGAGGACGACGCATGATCCGTCGGTTGGTGCTGCTGCGACATGGGCAGACGACCTTCAACGCCGACAGCCGAATGCAAGGACAGCTGGACACCGGACTGTCGGATCTGGGCCGGGCGCAGGCGATTGCGGCCGCAGAGGTGCTGGCCAAGCGGCTGCCACTGGTGATTGTTTCCTCGGATCTGCAGCGGGCGTATGACACCGCGACGGCGCTGGCGGATCGCTGCCATGTCGGAGTGTCGGTCGATGAGCGGCTGCGGGAGACTCATCTTGGCGATTGGCAGGGGTTGACCCATCACGAGGTCGACGCCATTGCCCCCGGGGCTCGGGCGGCGTGGCGCGATGACGCGACGCTGGCACCACACGGCGGAGAGAGCCGCATCGACGTCGCCAATCGCAGCCTGCCCCTCGTCGCCGAACTTGTTGACTCGGTGACGGAATGGGGAACCGATGAGCGCGATCACCCGGTGGTCCTTGTTGCCCACGGTGGTCTGATCGCCGCGCTCACCGCCGCACTGCTGCGGCTGGATGTCAGCAACTGGCCGGTACTCGGCGGGATGGGCAATGCGAGCTGGGTCCAGCTGGGCGGACATTCGGCCGACGGCGCCGGGTTCGACGACATCCGGTGGCGCCTGGACGTGTGGAACGCCTCGGCGCAGGTGACCAATGACGTCCTCTGAGGGCGGCTCAGAGCGTAAGAAGCTGCTGATCTTTGCGGACTCGTTGTCCTACTACGGACCAACCGGGGGTCTACCCGCCGACGATCCCAGGATCTGGCCCAATATCGTTGGGCAGCATCTTGGTTGGGAAGTCGAACTGATCGCCCGAATCGGCTGGACCTGCCGGGACGTGTGGTGGGCGGCCATCCAGGACCCGCGGGCATGGGCAGCGGTACCGCACACCGGGGCCGTCATCTTCGCGACAAGTGGGATGGATTCGCTGCCTTCGCCGCTGCCGACTGCCTTGCGGGAGTCGATCAGGCTGATTCGTCCGCCCAGATTGCGCAGCTGGATCCGTGACGGTTACGGCTGGTTGCAGCCCCGGCTCTCGCCCATTGCGCGGGTGGCACTGCCCCCCAAGCTCACCGTGGAATACCTGGAAAAGACGCGTGGTGCACTGGATTTCAACCGCCCCGGGCTGCCCATGATCGCCTCATTGCCGTCGGTGCACATCGCCGAGTCATATGGCCGCGTGCACTCGGGCAGGGAAGCCACCGCATCGGCCATCCAGAGCTGGGCGTCCGAACACAAGATGCCGGTGGTGGACCTGAAGGAAGCCGTCGGCGAGGAGATCTTCTCGGGCCGGGGGAACCCGGACGGAATCCACTGGAACTTTGTCGCACACGAGCGCGTTGCCGAATTGATGATCAACGCGCTGCGGACCGTGCTGCCCGAGCTCGGGGTTCGGTGAGCCATGCCGGTTGTGGTGGTAACAGATACCGGGGCGCGACTGCAGCCGCAAGACGCCGAGATGCTGGGTATCCGGCTGGTGCCGTTGCATGTGTTGACCGGCGATCTGGACCTGCGTGACGGGGTGGATCCCATTCCCGCCTCGGTGTACGAGAAGGGCCGTGCCACCACCGCCGGTGCGTCGCCGGCCGAGCTGACCGAGGTATATCGGCAGGCCCTGATCGACAGCGGCGGCGACGGCGTGGTCGCGGTCCATCTGTCCGGCAGATTGTCGAGCACGTTCGAAGCCGCCGAGCAGGCGGCCCGCGAGTACGGCGATCGGCTGCATGTCGTTGATTCACGGTCGGCCGCGATGGGCAGCGGTTTCGTCGCGCTGGCCGCGGCCCGGGCCGCAGCCGCCGGAGCCGATCTGAGTGCGGCATACCAGGCCGCGCGGGACGCGGTGGGGCGCAGTAGATGTGTCATGGTGGTGCATAAGTTGGACCATCTGCGGCGCAGCGGACGTATCAGCGCCACCTCATCCTGGCTCGGCACCGCGCTGGCCCTCAAACCGGTGCTGCAGATCGACGATGACGGGAAGCTGGTTCTTGCGCAGCGCGTCCGCACGGCCACCAAGGCGATCGGGGCGATGGTCGACAACATCGTCGACTTCGTGGGGGAGCGTCGCGTCTCGGTGACAATCCACCACGTCGACAACACCGAAACCGCCCAGAAGGTCAATGAATTGGTGTGTTCGCGGCTGAACACCGCGCATGATCCGGTGATCTCGGAGATGGGGCCGGTGCTGGCAGTGCACGTGGGGCCTGGTGCTGTCGGGGTATGCGCCGAACCCGTGGAGTGAGATACGGGCGTTCGGAGTTCTCCACAGCTTTGTATTGATCCACAGATACCGATTCACCTCTGGCCGGGTGCTCAGGCGCCTTCTAGCGTCGGGATATGGAACCCGAGCTGCTGCACCGACGCCTTGCACCGCCCGGGCGCGAGGCTGACGATGATGACGACGACGTCGATCTCGCGGGGGCGGCCGGTGCGGAACCGGATCCCGCGTTGCGTTGGCTCCCGGATTCACTGACGCCGGGCGGTACGCGCGGGTGGCTGGAGTCTGTCCGCACCGACCCCGGTCGTGCCGGGATGGTTGCCCTGGGTGCCATTGGCTTACTGGCGGTACTGGTTACCGTCTTCACGTTGATGCGTCAGCCGCCACCCCCGGTGAGCGCAAATCTTCCTCCGGTGCAACCGGTTTCATCGAGTTCCGCGTCCGCGCCGAGTTCGTTGGTCATCAGTGTGGCCGGCCTGGTGAAGCGACCGGGCCTGGTCACGTTGTCCAGTGGTGCGCGGGTGGCCGACGCGGTGACGGCGGCCGGGGGTGCGGTCGATGGCGCCGACGTCGTGACGCTCAACATGGCTCGGCCGGTTGTCGATGGCGATCAGATAGTGGTCGGCCTGGCTCCGGCGCCTGGGCAGCCCGTAGGGATGGCGAGTTCGATTATCGCCGCCGGGCAGTCAGCTTCCGCGAGTGGCGGCGCCAGGGGATCGGTACCGCCGGGGCGGATAAGCCTCAACACGGCAACCGAATCCGAGCTGGACGCGCTACCCGGCGTGGGGCCTGTGATGGCGGCGTCGATTGTGCGGTGGCGTTCTGAACACGGCAAGTTCACCAGCATCGATCAGCTCTCGGAGGTCGACGGGTTCGGTCCCGCGCGGTTGGACAAGCTGCGCGCTCTTGTCGTGTTGTGACTCACGCCGATTTCGTGAATGCGGACCGAGCCGATGAGCCGCTTCTGGATCTGCGGCTGGTACCGCCCGCACTCGCTGCCTGGGCCGCTACTGCCATGGGAATCCTTTGGCCAATAGGATATTTCCTGGCTGCGGTGTTGACACTCGGAGCGCTGGTCGTGCAGCTGTCTCGTCGCCGGCTGAACAAGGCCTTCGTTACCGCTGCGCTCGTGGTCCTCATCGCCGGTGTTGGATTTTCGGTTGCCGCGGCGATGCGACGTGACGGGGTGCAGAGTCATCCCCTGCGCTCCCGCGTGGGACACGTTGTTGCGGTGCAGCTGCGGGTAACGGATGACCCGCGATCGATCACCGGCGGGCGTGCGATGGTGCGCGCCGACCTTGTCGCGATGGGTGATCCTGCACAGCCAAGCGTCGGTTCCGTTGTCGTCTTCGGATCATCGTCGTTACTGGGCGCCGTCGCGGTCGGCGACACAGTCCAGCTGCGGGCGGTGGTCACCCGTTCCGCGCGGCATGATCTGACCGTCGTCACGCTTGCTGCCGTGGGAGAACCCACGGTCATCGGGCATTCGCCAATTCATGGTGTAGCCAATGGTATTCGTGATCGACTTGTCGAGGTCGGGCGAGGTGCGCTGCCTGCCGACCAAGCCGCGCTGCTGCCCGCGCTGGTGCTGGGGGACACCAGTTCCCTTGATGAGGGCACCGTCGCGATGTTTCGAACGTCGGGACTCACTCACTTGATGGCGGTATCGGGGGCCAACGTGTCCATCGTGTGCGGGGCCGTGTTGCTCCTGGGGCGACTGATCGGCCTGCGGGCCTCGGTGATGTTGGCGGGGCTCGTTCTGGTCGGCTTTGTCGTCCTCGTCAGGCCCTCACCGAGCGTGCTGAGAGCGGCGGTGATGGGTGCGATCGGACTACTTGGTGTGGTGACCGCGCGGCGTAAACAGGCTGTACCAGCTTTGGCGGCAACGATTTTGGTGCTGCTGGCGATATCACCGGGTCTTGCCGTCGACGTCGGGTTTGCGTTGTCAGTGGTCGCCACGGCGGCCCTGGTGGTGTTGGCGCCGCGCTGGTCGGTACGCCTGACCGCTCGGGGCTGGCCAAAGCCACTGGCCGATGCGCTATGTGTCGCGGTGGCGGCACAGGTGGTCACCGCACCGCTGATCGCCGCGATCTCCGGAAGCGTCAGCGTGGCATCCGTCGCCGCGAACATGGTTGCGGGCGTCGTCATCGCGCCCATCACCATTCTCGGTACCGCGGCCGCGGGGCTTGCCGCGATCTCACCGCTGACCGCAGGCCTGCTGGTGCGGTTCTGTGGCCCGGAACTGTGGTGGCTGCTGCACGTCGCCGACTACGCGGCCGCCGGTGGATCGACAGCCATTTCGGTGCCCTCGGGTGCGCTCGGATTCCTGACCGTGGCTGTCGTGCTGGGGCTTTCGGTATGGCTGTGGCGCCGGTGGTGGTTCCGCGCAGTGGTCTGGTTCGCGGCGCTGTGCGTACTTGCGTTGGTTATCTCGGCGAGACTGGTGAGCTAAGCGGCCGTCATTCGATCAGATCGTTCCGCGGCGGCCGGATGGATTCGTTACCGAGGGTGGGCAGCAGATCCGCCGGATCTCCATGCCAGGGGAGGGCCGACAGTTGTCGCACGCTACGTCGTCCGCCAAAGGCGCGAAGCGTCTCGAAGTCCGGAATCGAGAGGGCGAGTAGATCTGTCGCCGTGGCCGGCTCACCGAGCTGGACGGAACCGGTTGTGGGGGTGTTCAACATGAGCGCCAGCAACCCGTTCTGCCGAGCCATACCGTCAAATCTCGTCATCAAGAACTCCACGGCGACCGCGAAGGCCGGATCGTTGGTCCGTGGGCCAGGTTCGCCGAGTGCGCCTCGAATGTCGTGTTCATGCGTGAGGGAATCGAAGACGAGCTGGGCAGCCGGCGCTTCGAGGCCGTCCTGGCCCACCCGCTCGATCACCGTGTCGATCGCCTCACCCCAAAGGTCGAGTAACTCATCGACAGCCGTATCTGCCAGGCGATCAACCTGCGCGCGGGTCCACGCCTCGGTACCTATGCCTTCCATGTTGAACGACACGATGTCTTGCGCGAGTCCGGTGAGATGAGCGAGTGTCTCGCGCACAGTCCAGGCGGGGCAGGCAGGCACAGGCAATTCGGCGATCTGGTCGCGATCGCGAAGAAGTGCGCCAATACGTTGGTAGACAAGACGGTACGCCGCGACAGCCTCACAACCCGGCCGTAGTGCCGGCTGTCGCTCGTAGCCGGGCACCACGGGCTACGTCCCGGAAACGGTGAGCTGGCGGCGAGGTGATTGCACGGGTGCATCGTGGCGTCGCCAACTGTGGCGCAGCACCCGCAGCAGGAAGGCGGGCCGTCGCATCTGGGACGGGGAGTCGTGCAGATGGCTGACGCGCAGGATCGTTTCGGTGATGCGGATGTCCTCACGCGCTGCGGCCATCATCGCGAGCGCCCACCACGCCAACAGCCGCCAGGCGATACGTTGCGTGACAGAAGCATTCGACGGTGCTCCGGTGAATAGAGGCGCCGCCAACTTGTTCTGTTGCCACACCGCGTTGATGCGTCGGCCGACTGCGTCGAAGTACCGGCGGGCGAGCTCGGCGTCGCCGGTGATGAGGCAGTCTCTCAGTATCAGCGCCTCTGTGAGGGCCATGGTCATCCCCTGGCCTTTGATGGGATCCAGGCTGCAGATCGCGTCTCCAATCACCAGCAGCCCCTCGGGGAACTGCTGAACATGGTCATAGCGTCGCCACACGGCTTCGTGATATCGGTAGGTGTGTACGTCATCAATCGGCACCCCGGAACGAATGGTGTCCACCAACTCGGCGGGTGCGAATTGTTCTGCCAATGACATCATCTCGTCGAAGGTGGTGGGCGGTTCCTCCATGTTGAACTTGCCCAGGGTCACCATCACGGTGCCGTTCTCGCAGCAGGCTATCGCTCCGCCGTGCGGGTGCTCTGGCGCCGGATTGAAGAAGGTCAGCTTGTCCATCGCGACGTCGTCGGAAACGTGCACGAGCTGACTGGCGTATGTCACCGGCGATGCCATGCGGACTTCGGCGGGCCTTTCGCATCCGAGCCGATCCAAGAACGTTTGAGTCCGCGGGGTCCGTCCGGTGGCGTCAACCACCAGGTCTGCGATGAGCGTCGTGACCAGCCCTGTGGATCGTCGCGCCACGCGAACGCCCGTGACGCGGTGCTCCTCGGTCATGGGCTCGATGACATCGTGTCCGTCGAGGAATTTGACATTGTCGATCAGTCGAACATGTTGTCGTACATGTGATTCCAGGAAGGGTCGGGTCGTGAGATAGAGCTTGAAAGTCCCCGGGTCGCGGAATTTCTCTGACCGGTTGAACATCTCATGTGGCCCGATCAGCATCTTGACGCGCGAAAGGTCACCCTCGTCGCAGACGGTGGCTCCGTCTGCCCGGAGCTCTCTGAGAATGCCGGGGAACAGTTGTTCCAGGGCCTCGGTGCCCGAGCTCATGAACATGTGGATGTGCTGACCCTGCCGTACGCCGGTGCGCGGGGTGGCGCTCACGCTCAATTCGTCGCGCTCGACCACGGTGACCGATTCGTAAGACTCCGACAGCACCCTGGCTGCCAGTAGTCCGGCCATCCCAGCCCCGAGGACTACCGCGTGATCTCTGTGTTCCCGCTTTTCAGGTGTCATCACCGATCCTTTCGTCTCGATGAACCCTACTCTTACTACTCTCTTAATTTCTTAGAAAAACCTTAGATTAGAGGCGGTGGGGCCCTCAGCCGCCGAAGAGCAGATACAGCCCGGTGAAGGTGTATCCGACCATCACCAGCATCATCGCCAGCTGCCCTGTCACCTGGTGTCTCCGGGGCAAAACCTGCAGGGCCCGGTCGTGTGCGGCCATCACGCCCGCGATGTGCCCGGCCAGCACGAAAGCCACCTTGAGCGTCGCAAGCACCGAGGGGTGCATCGACAAGACATACGAGACGTCGACAGTGGAGAACCATCCCCGCCCGAGAGGGTCGGCGAGCCGCAGCAGTGTCTGCTGACCGCGCTCCACGAGATAGGTCAGATAGTGGGCGAACACATAACCGATGACGATCGGGATCAGCGAGTGCGCGAGCAGGCCCGGCAGAGTGCGCCGCGTCGCGCGGGTGACGCCGCCGGTCGCACGCGCGGCCAGGCAGAAGGTGGTGGCGACCGTGGCCACGAAGGCCGTCAGCCCGACGGTTCGGACCGCGACGGCCGTGACTGTGGAGCCCCCGGCAAGTTCGTCGACGAACGCGCGCCAACCGGGCATGGCCGAGAAACTGTCGAACGCGGTCGAACCCAGCAGGACCGCGAGCACCGCCACGACGCCCGGCCGAATCGGCAGTGACGGCAGATGGTCGAACGGATTGCCGAGCGCGATACGGCCGTCAGCGTTGCGCCACACTGGTGATAGCCGCGAGGCGACCATGCTGTACACCTCGAACGGATCGGCTCGTGCGCACCAGCGAGTGCCACATGCCAGCGCGCCCGCGAGTGTAATCACCAGATACGCCAATAGCCAGATCTTCACCGCGCGAAGCGATCCGGGGTCCGCGCTGGCCAGCTCCAGCCAGACGAACAGGTAGAGCCCGGCTGCCGCGGGCCAATATCCCCACCGCCGTGGGTATTCGGCGGGCGCAGGCCGTCGCGAGAAGGCCAGTAATCGGTACACGGCGCGCACGGGCGACAGTCGCCGCCACACCGGCCCGAACAGCAGCGACAACGCCACCACCCCGACCCACAGCAGTACGTAGAAGACACCCGGCAGTGGATTCCTGCCGTCTTGCGGGCCGAATACCGCTGCCACGGTGATCCATGCGGTCGCCAGGAGTACCAGTGCGGTACCTGCCCAGCGTGCGGCCGGACCGTCGGCGACGGCCGTGATCCACACCGGCAGTGGTCGTCCGGGGCGGTCCGCGTCGAACCTGGGCTTCTTCCAGGCGAGCGCAACCACGGCGAAGGTGAACGTCAACGCCCACGCCGCGCCGATCAGCGCGTAGGTGTAGGGGATCGGAAGATCGGACGAACCGCCCAGGCCGTGGGCGAGTATGGCCGTCGACCGACCGGCGGTCACGGCTCTACGGAGATCGTGGCGATCGTCTTCTTGAGCTTATGGAGCTCGACATCGACCTTCCCGGGCACACTGACGCTGAACTGGAACCTCTGGCCGCTCTTCGGTTCGATCTCGAAGCTGTGGTCGGGGGTCGAGTGAACGTGCAACTCGTCGGCGACATCGCTGTCCACGCGGATCACGATGGGTTCGCCGACCCGCGTCTGCAGCGTGGCGTTGCTCGGTGTGACGACCCCACTCCTCATGGTGACGTTGACGGTCAGCGGCGCCGGCGGCGCGCTGGAGTCGGTGGCCGGGGCCTTCGTCGGGGTAGCGCATCCGGCGCAGATCAGCACTGCGGTGGTGATCGCGGTCAGGGCTCTCATCGTCATCCTTGATTCCTCCTAGTCGCGGTGTTCTTCTTCGCCGACGGGATCGTCCTCGTCGTCTTGACGCCGGTCTCGCACTGCCACCCAGATGACCACGCCCGCCACCAGGACCGCGGGCGCGAATGCGGGCAATGCCAACAGCAGTGAGTGATCGGCCAGGTATTCGACGGTCATGGGCCGTGCGACACCGGCTCCTTGGGATCCGGGGTCGGTAATGCGTCACTGGCGCTGCGTGTTTCGGTGCCGTTGATGCGCCCGGCGCCCCAACTCAATGCCGCGATGAGTACCAGGGTGCAGAACAGCACCACCAGTGACGCCACGTTGAACAGCCAGGACGGATGGTTCTGGTTGCGCTCGCGCTGCAGGATCGTCAGCTCCTGGGTGAACGGTCGAGTGCTGGAGGAAAGCGCGGGCGTCTCCGGTGCTCCGATGCCGGGGTCGGCGGGCAAGAAGATCGGCACGCCGGTCATCGTGGTGCCGTCCTGCACGCGCAGCAGAGTCTTCCAGGACCCGGACACCGGGATGGGCTGCGTCGAACGGTAGTGGCCCGCACCGACCTTCTGTAGCCGGTCGATCGATAGCCCGCGGTTATTGGCCAAGCCGCCCTGCCAGGACAGGATCGTCACCCACTCGGGGTCGTCACTGATGAGGTCGCGCGGATTGATCACCACGTCCGCTGACACCATGCGTTGACCGCCGTCGTTGGATAGCTCGCTCAATGTGATTGTCGCCGTGGCATGTTCAGGAACCTCGGTGCGCAGGCCATTGGCCACCGCGCCACCGATGATCAGCACGGTGACGATGACGGCCGTGATGCTCAGGGCAGGTCTGGGCAGCTGCCGCCCGGTGAGCACCATGCCCAGCAGCGCGCCGCAGATGCCCATGGCGATCGCGACAGGCACCGCCATCGCGAGGGCCTCCGGCCACATGCTCACCGGCCACGGGTAGCGGTAAACCGCGCCGATCCAGAGCGACTCCAGCCACAGCCCGGCGGTACCCACACCCAGGCCTGCGATAGCGCCGAAGAGTATGGGGCGTTTGATCAATGGGGTCAGCGCGATGAGTTCGACGACCAGAGCCGGCCCGAGATACAGCGCGAACCAACTCGTCGGCCCTCCGAGAATTGGGCCGACGAGCACCGAGACGGCCCCGCGCAGTGTGATGGCGAGCAGGGCAGCGATGATGGCGGCGCCGCGGCCCATGACCATGCGCGCGGCCACCGCGGCGAAGGCGCCGGCCGCGGCGATCATCATCGGCTGCTGCACCAACCGGAACTGCTCGACGCCGAAGTCGTACTCGATCTGAAACACCGACAGGCCGATGAACAACCCGCCAAAGGACATGTAGCGCAAAAACTTCACGAAGCTGGTGTCATCGTCTGCGTTGAAGCCGATGGCCCGCCGGCCCTCGTATTCGAGGATCAGTACCGAGACCAGCGACAGCCCGGCACCGCCGATCAGCATCAGGTGAGTGGGGCCCCAGAGCGTGACGTCCTGGCCGAAGATGCGGTGCCAGATGTCGTCCAGTGGGAACCCGATCAACGCGTACAGGCCGCACATCGCCATCAGCAGACCACCGACCGGCGCGTACCAGGTGCGAGTGATGCGCACTGCCGCCGAACCGGGCCTGTCGTAGGGCAGAACGATCGCCAGCGTTCCCGCGATGAACAGCAGGAACAACCCGAACAGGATGAAGTAATGCGCGGGGTTGGCCAGCGGGCCCGCGTCGCGCCCCTTGCCGATGTGCAGACTCACATCCCAGATGAAACCGAACAATGCGGCGACGATCGTCGAGACGAAGAGGCAGATCTGAAGGGCCACCCAGGGCGGGCGATTGAACTTGTTACCCACCCGATCTGCGAGGTTCTGTAGCCAGGTGATGCGTCGCTGCCGGTGCAGGTATCCGATCCACAGCAGGCCACCCGAGACGATCGTGGCCGCCACCGACATGCCGATCACCTGGTCGAGCGCGGCGCCACCGCCTTCGTTGGCTGCAGCGATGATGTGCAGAGACTCCGTTGTCATTGGTCGGCCATCCTGTCCGCTGAGTGGGCGAGCAACAGTGCTACTGGTCGGTAATGGTTGCAGAGTTCCCCGGCTCAAACTGGGGTACGTGTTAATCGCTTACCCGGTCGGCGGCGGAAACTCCCTGTCCCCGCGGCATGGCACGATCGTCGGGTGACCGATGCGCTGCACTTGATCCTGGGAGACGAAGAACTACTGGTCGAGCGTGCGGTGACGTCGGTGCTGCATGCGGTTCGCGGCAAGACGGGTGGGGATATCCCCGTCAACCGGTTGCGGGCGGGGCAGGTCGATGTGGCGGAGCTGGCCGAGCTGCTGAGCCCCTCGCTGTTCTCCGACGAGAGAGTCATCGTTGTCGAGGCCGCCGCCGAGGCGGGCAAGGACTCCGTCGCCCTCATCGAGCAGGCGGCCTCCGACCTGCCGCCGGGAACCTTTCTGCTTGTCCAACATTCGGGTGGTGGCCGCGCGAAGGCGCTGGCCACCACATTGCAGAATCTCGGAGCCGCAGTGCACAACTGCGCACGGATCGCCAAGGCCGCCGAGCGCGCCGACTTCGTGCACAAGGAATTCCGCCGCCTGGGGCAGAAGGTGGACGCCGATGTGGTCGCCATCGTGATTGACGCCGTCGGCTCCGACATTCGGGAACTGGCGGCAGCGTGTTCACAGTTGGTATCGGATACCGACGGCAACGTCGACGAGGCCGCGGTGCGCCGCTATCACTCCGGACGTGCGGAGGTGTCCGGATTCGATATCGCCGACAAGGCGGTGGTGGGCGACGTCGCCGGCTCGACGGAGGCGCTGCGCTGGGCCATGCAGCGGGGCGTCCCGCACGTGTTGTTGGCCGATGCGCTCGCTGAGGCGGTGCACACGATCGCACGGGTGGGGCCCATAAAACAGAACGCCTACTCGGCGGCGTCCGAGCTTGGGATGCCTCCGTGGCGCATCGAAAAGGCGCAGAAACAGGCGCGCCGGTGGTCGCGTGATGCGGTGGCCGAGGCGATCCGGGTAGTGGCCGCGCTCAACGCCGATGTGAAGGGGGCGGCGGCCGATGCCGACTACGCCCTGGAATCTGCGGTGCGCAAGGTGGCCGAATTGGTGAACACCTGACCCGCCGGAGCTACCTCAAGACGCGAAAAACGCCGAGCGCGCGTGCGCGCTCGGCGTTGATCGGAAAACTAGATCAGAGCTTGTTCAGAGCCAGGGCCAGCGCCGACTTCTTGTTGGCGGCCTGGTTCTTGTGGATGACACCCTTGGTGACGGCCTTATCCAGCTTGCGGCTGGCGGCGACGAGCAGCTCGCCCGCCTTACCCTTGTCACCTTCGGCGAGGGCATCGCGGAAACCGCGGACTGCCGTACGCAGCGACGACTTGGTCGCCTGGTTGCGCAACCGGGCACGCTCGTTGGTCCGGATGCGCTTTTCCTGCGACTTGATATTGGCCACGCGTCTAAATCCTTCGGTAAATCGTCTGGTAGGGCGGCAGGCCTCCAGATCATTGGATCCAGGGCAGCTGAGCAGCGCCGCAAGGGAAGACACTACCAGGGGTGCGGCCGAAACCTGAAACCGACGGGTGGGCCAACAACGCGAGATTGCGTCCAGGTAGCCAGCAAGTATCGGCGATACGCGCGCACGCACTGCCGAATCCGGCGAGTTGGTGCAGCATAGGCATGGTGAGCCTGCGAACAGTTATGCCGAACTCGGGGCGACCCACACGCACGGCGGCAACGCCACGGCTAACCCGGCGTGATGACCAGATCTTTGGCGGATACCGCGCACTGGTGTCCGAAAAGGGCGCCTACTCCAAAGCATTCGATGAAATGTTCGACGCGGATGGCAACGTGCGTGGCCCCTACAAGGGGATCTACGCCGAGCTCGCGCCGACCGATGCCGCCGACCTGGCGGCCCGTGCGGATGCGCTGGGCAGAGCGTTCGTCGATCAGGGAATCACCTTCTCGCTGTCGGGTCAGGAACGGCCGTTTCCGCTGGATCTGGTGCCGCGCGTGATCGCGGCGGCCGAATGGTCGCGGCTGGAGCGAGGTATCGCTCAGCGGGTCAAGGCGCTCGAGATGTACCTGGCCGATATCTACGGCGATCAGGAGATTCTGCGTGACGGGGTAATCCCTCGCGCCTTGATCACCTCCTGTGAGCACTTCCACCGCGAGGCGGCCGGGATCAACCCGCCCAACGGGGTGCGCATCCATGTCGCGGGTATCGACCTGGTGCGCGATGCGCAGGGCACCTTCCGGGTGCTCGAGGACAATCTGCGGTCCCCGTCCGGGGTGTCGTACGTGATGGAGAACCGCCGCACCATGGCGCGCGTCTTCCCGGACCTGTTCACCTCGCACCGGGTGCGCGCGGTGGACGACTACGCCTCGCATCTGTTGCGGGCCCTGCGTAAATCGGCGGCCACCAATGAGGCCGATCCCACCGTGGTGGTTCTCACACCCGGTGTCGCGAACTCCGCCTACTTCGAGCACTCACTGCTGGCCCGCCAGATGGGTGTGGAACTCGTCGAGGGACGCGACCTGTTCTGCCGCGACAACCAGGTCTACATGCGCACCACCGAGGGGGAGCGTCAGGTCGATGTCATCTACCGCCGCATCGACGACACCTACCTGGACCCCATGCAGTTCCGCCCCGATTCGGTGCTCGGGGTCGCGGGGCTGCTGAACGCCGCCCGCGCCGGGAACGTTGTCATCTCCAGCGCGGTTGGCAATGGCGTGGGCGACGACAAACTCGTCTACACCTACGTGCCGACGATCATCGAGTACTACCTCGGTGAGAAACCGATCGTCGCGAACGTGGATACCTACCGATGTTGGCTCGACGACGAGCGCGAGGAAGTGCTTGACCGCATCGACGCGCTCGTCATCAAGCCGGTGGAGGGGTCCGGCGGGTACGGCATCGTGTTCGGGCCCGACGCCTCCGAGAAGGAACGCGCCGCGATCGCCAAGAAGATCAGAATGGATCCGCGTGGGTGGGTGGCCCAGCCCGTGGTCCAGTTGTCCACGGTGCCCACGAAAATCGGCGATCAACTGGTGCCTCGGCATGTGGATCTGCGCCCGTTCGCGGTCAACGACGGCGATGACGTGTGGGTGCTGCCCGGTGGTCTCACCCGGGTGGCGCTGCCGGAGGGCTCGCTGGTGGTGAACTCCAGCCAGGGTGGCGGGTCCAAGGACACCTGGGTGCTGGCCTCGCGGGCCTCTGTCGCCGAGCGCGAACTCTCGGGCGCCGAAGTTGTCCCCGAACTGCCGCAGGCGGCGGAGGTTGAACAGGGACCTGAGGCGGCTACCGCGGGTCTGCAGGTGCAACAACAACAGCAACAACAGCAGGTGATGTCCTAATGCTGGCGCGAAACGCGGAGTCGCTCTACTGGATCGGTCGGTATGTCGAGCGTGCAGATGACACCGCGCGCATCCTCGACGTCACGGTGCACCAGCTGCTCGAGGACGCCAGCGTCGACCCCGACCACGCCTCCCGCGTGCTGCTGCGCGTACTGGGCATCGACGCGCCGGACATCGTGCTCGATGTGTGGTCACTCACCGAACTTGTCGCGTTCAGCCGTGGCGTGCAGGGCGGGTCGATCGTCGACTCCATTTCTGAAGCGCGTGAGAATGCCCGCGGCGCACGCGAAGTGACTTCCACCGAGATGTGGGAGTGCCTCAACACCACCTACAACGCGCTCGCGGACCGGGAGCGCGCCGCCCGCAGACTCGGCCCCCACGAGTTCTTCACCTATGTGGAGGGGCGCGCCGCGCAATTCGCGGGACTCGCCGACTCCACGCTCAGCCGTGACGACGGGTACCGATTCCTGGTGTTGGGCCGGTCCATCGAGCGGGTCGACATGACGGTGCGGCTGCTGCTTTCGCGCGTTGGCGACCGTGCGTCCTCGCCCGCCTGGGTGACCCTGTTGCGCAGCGCGGGCGCTCACGACACGTATCTGCGTACCTACCGCGGGGTGTTGGATGCCAGCCGGGTGGTCGAGTTCATGCTGCTGGACCGGCTGTTCCCGCGTTCGGTGTTCCACTCACTGCGTCAGGCCGAGCTGAGTCTGGAGGAACTGGATCACCAGCCGCATAGCCGGGTTGGCGCGCGTGCCGAGGCGCAGCGACTACTGGGGCGAGCCCGCAGTGAGTTGGAGTTCATGCGCCCGGGAGTGCTGCTGGAGGACCTGCCGACGCGCCTGGCCGGGCTGCAACAGACCTGCCGGGAATTGGGTGAGGCGGTGGCGCTGCAGTACTTCCACGCTGCGCCGTGGGTGGCGTGGAGCGATGCCGGTGGTCGCCACGATGTGGATCCCATTGAAGAAGGCGAGATCTGACGATGAGCCACTTGCGCGAAGAGGAGAAGTAGATGTGGCGCCTGCGAGTCGTCCACGCGACCGGTTACGCCTACAAGACGCCGGTGACCGCCTCCTACAACGAGGCGCGGTTGACGCCGCGTAGTGACGGCCGCCAGAACGTCATCCTCAATCGGGTGGAGACGGTTCCGGCCACCCGCTCGTATCGATATGTCGACTACTGGGGTACCGCCGTCACGACATTCGACCTGCACGCACCGCACACCGAGCTGGAGGTGACGGGTCTGTCGGTGGTGGAGACCGATGTCGCAGAAAGGCCTGAGGAATCCGTGGCTTGGGATGACATCCACGCCACGGCCGTCATCGACCGATTCGACGAGTACCTCTCGCCCAGTGCATACGTGCCGCACAGCAAGAAGGTGCAGTCGGTGGGCAAGAGGATCGCCAGGGATGCCACTCCCGCCGAGGCCATTGTGGCGGCATCGAAATGGGTGCACGCGGAGCTCGACTACGTGCCCGGAACCACCGGTGTGCATTCGTCGGCGCTGGATGCGCTGCGCGAAAGAAAAGGTGTGTGCCAGGACTACGCGCATCTGACGCTGGTTCTCCTGCGCAGCATGGGGATCCCGGCGCGGTATGTGTCGGGCTATCTGCACCCCAAAGGCGATGCCGAGGTGGGCGAGACGGTGGATGGACAGAGTCACGCGTGGATCCAGGGATGGGCCGGCTCCTGGTGGGATTACGACCCCACCAACGACAGTGAGATCAACGAGCAGTACATCACCATTGGTGTCGGCCGGGACTACTCGGACGTGAGCCCTCTCAAGGGCATCTACTCCGGGGGCGGCTCGACCGATTTGGATGTCGTGGTCGAAGTCACACGACTCGCCTAAACACCGCAGAAAAGCCGGTTATTGCACAGGTGTCTGGCAAGAAGAGTAATAATGCGTAGACCATGGTGACCAAACAAGCTACCGGGCTATACGGCGGACGAACGGCAGACGAGCGCCGCGCGGAGCGGCGGCGACGCCTCCTTGAGGCGGGGCTCGAAGTGATGGCCAGCTCAGGCTGGGCAGCGACAACGGTTCGGGAGATCTGTAAAACCGCCGGACTGAACACGCGCTACTTCTACGAGTGCTTCGACGGTCTCGACGAGCTGCTCGTCGCGGTTTTCGACTGGATCATCGAAGACAGCATCGCCACGGCAGGCTCGGCGATGGCCGCTGCCGACAAGGACTCACGCTCACAGGTGCATGCCGGTGTCGTGGGTGCAGTGACGGCACTGACTGCCGACCCCCGGCGCGCCCGTGTGATTGCCACCGAGGCCATGGGAAGCCAGCGCCTCACGCGTCGTCGTATGCGGTTGACGCACTACATGGCGTTGATGCTCGGTGCCGCTCGCGCCGAGTTCGACCCGGATGCCGACCCGAACTACACCGCGGTTCAGGCCGAAGCCCTGGCCGCGGGTGTTGCCGGCACCGTATTGGCATGGCTCGACGGACGTCTGCGTCTGGAGCGTGAGGAACTGGCCGAGTACACCGCCCAGTTCATCGATCAGGCCATGTTCACGCCGTCGCCGGTGCGCAACTCCGTGGAACTGCGCAACTCGGTCGAACACTGAGGCTGCGCTGATCGATTCGATCAGCTCCAGGAGAATCGCGCGCGCAGATGCGTCGCGACGACGGTGAATCGCTCCACGTCCAGAATGGCGCCCTCGCGCCGAATTCCCTCTTCGGGAACATCGAGCACCCGGTCGAGGCGCACCCAGCTGGGGCGTCCGTCGTAATCCCAGCTACCACTGCCGAGCGCCACCCAATCCAGATCGCTCTCGTGGCGCTCCTGGCTCGACAGCATCAGGCCCAGCAGGACCGTCCCGTCTCGTCCCACGACGAGCACCGGACGGTCCTTCCCCTGTGAGGGGTCATCCTCGTAGACCACCCAGGTCCACACGATCTCACCGGGATCGGCGCGACCGTCGAGGTCGGGTGTGTACTCGATGCGTCGGGCGCGATGGGCCGTAGGCACACTGCGATTGGTCACGGGGCGGCCCGGAATGGCGGTCTGCTGCTCGGTCTCTACGACACCGATCGCCTCTAACCCGCGCTGAAGTCCCCGCTGGACGAATTCCGACCCCTGTAGTTGCCGCAGCACCTTCGGGCCTTCGCGGAACACGATGGTTTCCGCGATCTTCCCGAGCCTCCGCCCGAGCGTCTGCCACTGTGACGCCATGCAGCGAGCATACTGACCGGTAGCCCTGCGCGACGTGTGTGTCAGGAGCACGTCTGTCGGCATGGGAGCATGGTGCGGTGCCAAGTTTTGCCGACACGACGTTCACGGACCCGGCGCGTATCCGTAACTTCTGCATCATCGCCCACATCGACCACGGGAAGTCGACGCTGGCCGACCGGATGCTGCAGCTGACCGGTGTGGTCGATGCGCGGTCCATGCGCGCCCAGTACCTGGATCGGATGGATATCGAACGCGAGCGCGGCATCACCATCAAGGCGCAGAACGTGCGGCTGCCCTGGAAAATCAGCACGGCAGCCGATTCCGCCGAGTACGTGCTGCATCTCATCGACACCCCCGGGCACGTCGACTTCACTTACGAGGTCTCGCGCGCGCTGGAGGCCTGTGAGGGCGCGGTGCTGCTGGTCGACGCCGCGCAGGGCATCGAGGCGCAGACGCTGGCCAACTTGTACTTGGCGCTCGACAAAGATCTGACGATCATCCCGGTTCTCAACAAGATCGATTTGCCGGCCGCCGACCCCGACCGCTACGCGCAAGAGATCGCGCACATCATCGGCTGCGAACCCTCCGATGTGCTTCGGGTATCGGGCAAGACCGGCGAGGGCGTCGAGGCGCTGCTCAACGAGGTGGTGCGGCTGATTCCTGCGCCGCAAGGTGATCCGGATGCCCCGGCGCGCGCGATGATCTTCGACTCGGTGTACGACATCTACCGCGGCGTCGTCACCTACGTCCGCGTGGTCGACGGCAAGATCACGCCGCGCGAGAAGATCGCGATGATGTCGACAGGCGCCACCCATGAACTATTGGAGGTGGGCATCGTCTCGCCGGACCCCAAACCCTCTGTGGGCCTTGGGGTCGGTGAGGTGGGCTACCTGATCACCGGCGTGAAGGATGTGCGCCAGTCGAAGGTCGGTGACACCGTCACCTCCGCGCGCAAGGGTGCGACCCAACCGCTCACCGGCTATCGCGAACCCCGGCCGATGGTGTACTCCGGGTTGTACCCGGTGGACGGGTCCGATTACCCGAATCTTCGCGAGGCGCTGGACAAGCTGCAGCTCAATGACGCCGCACTCACCTACGAGCCGGAGACGTCGGTGGCGCTGGGCTTCGGATTCCGTTGTGGCTTCCTGGGATTGCTGCACATGGAGATCACCCGTGAGCGGCTGGAACGCGAATTCAACCTCGACCTCATCTCGACTGCACCGAACGTGGTGTACCGGGTGGTCAAGGAAGACGGCACCGAAATGATGGTGACCAACCCGTCCATCTGGCCGGAGGGCAAGATCCGGTCGGTGTTCGAGCCGGTGGTGAAAACCACTGTCATCGCGCCGAGCGAGTTCATCGGTTCGATCATGGAGCTGTGCCAGTCGCGGCGCGGCGAGCTCGGCGGTATGGACTACCTTTCGCCGGAGCGTGTCGAGCTGCGGTACACAATGCCGTTGGGCGAGATCATCTTTGACTTCTTCGACTCGCTGAAGTCGCGCACCCGCGGCTATGCCAGCCTGGACTATGAAGAGGCCGGCGAGCAGGAGGCCGAACTGGTGAAGGTCGACATCCTGCTCCAGGGTGAGGCGGTCGATGCGTTCAGTGCCATCGTGCACAAAGACGGCGCGTCGGCGTATGGCAACAAGATGACCGTCAAACTCAAGGAGCTCATCCCGCGCCAGCAGTTCGAGGTGCCGGTGCAGGCCGCCGTAGGCTCCAGAATCATTGCGCGCGAGAATATTCGGGCCATCCGCAAGGACGTGCTCTCCAAGTGCTACGGCGGCGACATCACCCGTAAGCGCAAGCTGCTGGAGAAGCAGAAGGAGGGCAAGAAGCGCATGAAGACCATCGGACGGGTCGAGGTGCCGCAGGAAGCCTTCGTGGCGGCGTTGTCCACCGAGTCCGCGGCGGACAAGCCCAAGAAGTAGCGGGGCTCAGGGTCAGTCTTCTTGGCAGCACTGACTCGGCATTCCGACGATCGCCCCGCCCTGCGGCCAGCCGGCGGGCGAGTCCTCCCAGGGTTCCTGACGTCCATACGGCGTCAGGTCCAGGAACGGATACCCGACCGCGGAATGGTCCAGCCCGCGTGCGAAGGCCGAGTAGGTATGAAAAACCTCATCTTCGCGGCGCAGAAAGACGCTGGCGCCCGGCCAGTCCCCGCGCAGGTCCTCGTCGCTGAATCCGTCGGCGCGCAACTCTTCACGTGACGTGTAGTTGTACTCGACCGGAACACGTGACGGGTCGAGCGTCACATGAAAGTCGTAGCTGAAGTCGCCGTCGTCGGTGGAGTACCACGGGAACGTCCAGCCGTGCTCGTCGCGGTAACGCACGATGCTTGCGTACGGGGCCCGCGATACGCAGGCGAAGGTGACGCCCTTGTCGGTCAGCAGGGCGCGGTCCCGGTCGGTGAAGGTCATATCGGCGGCCCCGGTGCAGCTGGGGCAGCCGCGTTCGATGTCGTCGAGCCACATGAAGTGGTGGATGTAGAGGGTGTGTCGTCCCTCGAACATGTCGAGGAGTCGCACCTGTCCGTCGGGGCCCTCGAATACGTATTCCTTCTCGATCTTCACCATGGGCAGCCGTCGACGTTCGGCGTTGACGGCATCGCGTAGATGCGTGGCCTCGCGCTCGCGGACCAGCAGTTGCTTGCGGGCCGTCAGCCATTCCTCACGGGTGACGGCGGTGGGGTAGGCGGGTGAGCTAGTCATATCCATACCGACCCGCCCCGGCCGGGAAACTCATCGCGTCGATACGCTGAGTCACATGAGTACCGTGCTTGCCGGGCTTCGTCTTCCCATTGTCGGTGCCCCGATGGCAGGCGGTATCACCGTGCCAGCCCTGGCGCGCGGCGTGAGTGCGGCAGGCGGGTTCGGCCTGCTGCCCGCGGGGTACCGCACCGTCGCGCAGTTGGATCAGGACCGCGCGGCGATGGGCGAGGAGCCCTTCGGCTTCAACGTTTTCGTCCCCACGCCCGACCAGGGTGCCGACCTGCGGGAGTATCTGGACAAGCTGAAGGTCTGGGCCGACAAATTCGAGGTCGCTCCCGGTGACCCGATCTGGCATGACGATGCGTATGCCGACAAGATCGAGTATCTGGTCGCCAAGCCTGTCCCGGTGGTGTCGTTCACCTTTGGTGTGCCGTCCGCGCAGGATGCGCACCGGCTGCGCGCCGCCGGATCCGAGGTGTGGATCACGGTCACCAGTGCCACGGAGGCCACGATCGCCGAGGGGATAGGCGCCGACGCGCTGGTGGTGCAGGGCCCGGAGGCCGGCGGTCACCGCAGCAGTTTCGATGCCGGGGCCCCCGAGGAGCCGCTGGCGGACCTGATCGCGAATGTGCGCGCGGTCACCGCGTTACCGCTGGTTGCCGCGGGCGGAATCATGGACGGCGCCGATATTGCCCGGGTGCTCGCCGCCGGAGCCACGGCCGCACAGCTGGGCACCGCGCTGGTGGTGACCGAGGAGTCGGGAGCCAAGCAGGTCTACAAGGACGCTCTGCTGCAACCGGCCGAGACGGTGGTCACGCGGGTGTTCTCGGGCCGCCCGGCGCGGAGCATCTCCAACGCATTCCAGCGGGATATGGAAGCGGTTGCCCCGGTGAGTTTCCCGGCGCTGAACTCGGCGACCAAGGAACTTCGGGCGAGCGGGGACCCGGACGTCATGTCGTTGTGGGCGGGTACAGAACATCACCGTGCGCGGGCATTGCCGGTGGCGGAATTGATGTCCGTGTTGGCTGCCGAGCTGGGCTCGGCGGCCGGTGAGGTGACGGCATGAAACCGGCTTCTCTTATCTGGACCATGGTCATCGCCGCATGCGTGTTGATCGGCCTCGACCTGGTCATCTACCTGGCGGGGCCGCGAAGTGGAGGCTCCACCGGTGTCCTTGCGGCCCTTTTGGTATTCAATCTGCTGCTGTTCGGCGGTCTCGGTATCTACTTGCGCCGCCGACGCTAAATAACCGGCGCGTTCCCGGGTCGCACATACGATGGTCCGATGGTGTCGTCTCTTGATCCCGAGCTGTCGCTAGAAGGACTGATTTCCGCTCAGTCCCCGGTCCAGCGTCGCGGTCCCTTCCCGCCGATCGCCGATTACGCATTCCTCTCGGACTGGGAGAACACGTGCTTGATCGCCGCCAACGGGTCGGTGGAGTGGATGTGTGTCCCACGACCGGATTCGCCGAGCATCTTCGGTGCCATTCTCGATCGTGGAGCCGGCCATTTCAGGATCGGGCCATACGGACACAACGTTCCGGCCGCGCGCCGTTACCTGCCGGGCAGCCTGATGGTGGAAACCACCTGGCAGACCAAGACGGGGTGGCTCACCGTCCGCGATGCGCTGGTGCTGGGGCCGTGGCATGACGTCAATTCGCGGTCGAAGACGCACAAGCGCACGCCGACCGACTGGGACGCCGAACACATCCTGCTGCGCACGGTGCGCTGCGTCAGCGGCACCGTCGAAGTGATCATGAACTGCGAGCCCGCGTTCGACTATCACCGCGAGGGGCTCACCTGGGAGTACACCGGTGATGGATATGGCGAGGCGATAGCCCGGGCGGCCAAGAATCCCGACGCCAACCCCACCCTCAAGCTCACCACGAACCTTCGGCTGGGATTGGAGGGTCGCGAGGCGCGGGCCCGCACCCGACTCACCGAGGGGGACAGCGTTTTCGTCGCGCTCAGCTGGTCCAAACACCCTGTCCCGCAGTCCTATGCGGAAGCCGCCGACAAGATGTGGAAGACCGCCGAAGCCTGGCGGCAATGGATCAACATCGGCGAATTCCCCGATCATCCGTGGCGGTCGTACCTGCAGAGCAGTGCGCTGGTCCTCAAGGGTCTGGCGTACTCACCAACCGGAGCGCTGCTCGCGGCATCGACCACATCGCTACCGGAAACCCCTGGGGGAGTGCGTAACTGGGACTATCGCTATTCCTGGGTGCGTGACTCGACCTTTGCGCTGTGGGGTCTGTACACGCTGGGGCTCGACCGCGAGGCCGACGACTTCTTCGCCTTTATCGCCGATGCGTCCGGTGCGAACAACGGGGAGAGACATCCGCTGCAGGTGATGTACGGCGTGGGTGGCGAACGCACGCTGACGGAGGGGGAGCTGCCGCACCTGTCCGGGTACGACGGGGCCCGGCCGGTGCGGATAGGTAACGGTGCGTTCGATCAGGTTCAGCACGATATCTGGGGCACCATGCTCGATTCGGTGTACGTGCACGCGAAGTCGCGCGAACAGATTCCGGCCACACTGTGGCCGATTCTCAAGAACCAGGCAGAGGAGGCCGCACGGCATTGGCGCGAACCCGACCGTGGCATCTGGGAGGTCCGGGGCGAGCCGCAGCACTTCACCTCGTCCAAGATCATGTGCTGGGTCGCGATGGATCGTGGCGCGAAACTCGCTGAGCTGCACGGTGAGAAGAGCTATGCTCAGCAGTGGCGCGATATCGCCGAGGAGATCAAAGACGATATTCTCGAACATGGCGTCGATGAACGCGGGGTGCTGGTACAGCGTTACGGTTCAACGGCTTTGGATGCCTCACTGCTACTGGCGGTGCTCAACCGATTCCTGCCGCCCGACGACCCGCGGATTCGTGCGACGGTGTTGGCGATCGCCGATGAGCTGACCCACGACGGTCTGGTACTGCGCTATCGGGTGGAGGAGACCGACGATGGGCTCTCCGGTGAGGAAGGTACCTTCACCATCTGCTCGTTCTGGTTGGTCTCGGCATTGGTGGAGATCGGCGAGGTGCGCCGGGCGCGGCACCTGTGCGAGCGATTGCTGTCCTTCGCCAGCCCGCTGCAGCTCTACGCCGAGGAGATCGACCCGCGCACCGGTCGGCATCTGGGCAACTTCCCGCAGGCATTCACCCATCTGGCATTGATCAACGCTGTCGTGCACGTCATTCGGGCCGAGGAGGAGGCGGACGTGAGCGGCACCTTCCAGCCCGCGAACGCACCCACGTGAGGGCTCGGGGCGGCACCGCCGCGGTCGCGGTGGTGATGTGTGTGGTCGCATCTGGTTGCGGCCGCACCACCGATCACGCTGAGCAGACGTCTACCGCGACAGAGTCCTCGTCGGGGACAACGTCGTCGCGCTCCGCGGTGAATCCCGCCCCGGCATTTGGATATACACCCGTATCGGAGACGGTCAAGGGTGCCGAAGGGATGGTCACCTACGACGTGCAGGTGCCGCAGCTCTCCGGTGGAGTACCCGCCGTTCGTGATCGATTCAACGAAGGCACGCGCGCCGCGCTGCGGGAATTGATCGACGCGTTGCCCGGTCCTGGCAACAGCCAGCAGGCGTCGATCGGTGACGGTGATGTCGGGCCTGGTCTGGACGCCACCAGCGTCGCCATGATCGGACCGCACGTGGTCGCGGGTATCCAGGTGTATCTCTGGTACGCCGGTAGCGCGCACCCGAACCAGTCGGTGTCGACAACGGTGATCAATAGCGATACCGCCCAACCCATCACCTATGACGACCTGTTCCCCAACCAGTACGCGGCCCTCGAACGGCTGAGGCAGGTGTTACCCGATCTCGATCCGACCGGACGGGTGCGCCAGGAGACCGTCAACGGACGACTCGAGCAGTGGGTACCGGCGCCGACGGGGTTGCGGTTCTATGTGCCGGTCTCGCATGCCGCCGGTGATTTTGTTCCGATTACGGTGCCGTGGGAAAGGATTCGCGATCAGGTGGCGCCTGGGATTCTGCCGATATTGACTCAATAGGTGGGGGGCTGTGCTTGTGAAGTCATGTCTTATGGTGACGCTGGTGTTGACGTGTGGTCTTGTCGCTGGTTGCCTCAAACCACCCGAACAACCCGCGCAGACCACTGAAGCACCGCTGTCCACCAGCACAACACCATCCAAACCGGCTGTGTCCCTTACCCCGGCGCAGGCGCCCCCGACCGCGAAGCCGGCCTTTGGCTTCAACCCGACGCTGGAGCAGGAGGCCGGAAAGCAGGGAAAGGTCGACTACAACGTCAAACTGCCTCAAGTCACCGGCGACAAGGCCGGCGCTCGGGACAGATTCAATGCGGGCATGCACGCCGCGCTCAACGACGTGGTACGGATCCTGGATGATCCGAAGAACACGAGGCCCGCGACAGTAGGCGATGGACAGCTGCAGCCACGGGAATCGAGTCGGGTCTCTTTCATTGGCCCGCATGTGTTGTCGGGAGCAGCTGTCTTCCTCGCGAACAGCGGTGGACCGTATCCCAGTAACACGGTGGCGACCATCACCATCAACACCGATACGGCTCAGCCGATCATGTTCGGTGACGTCTTCGCGGATCAGAGTGCGGCTCGGGAGCAATTGCGCACGTTGGCTCGGGAGCTGGGACCGCCTGATCGCATCAAGGCCGCCGGGGACATGAAGTCCGAGCAGTTTCTGCACTGGCTGCCCGTGCCTGACGGGCTGACCTTCTACATCTCCGTTCCGCACGTTGCGGGAGATTTCTTACCAGTTACCGTGCCGTGGGGGAAGATTCGTGACCGGGTGGCGCCCGGGATGCAGCAGGTGCTCAGCCAGTAGGGAAGCGGCGGGCGAAATCGGGCGCATGCTCCGGCAGTGGCCCGATCGCCACACCATAGGCCGGAATCGCTTGCAGCCATGGGTACTTGGTGGCAACTGACAGGACTGATGCGATCTTGGTGCTCGGGGTGATGGTGGTGGTCGAGTCCACTGCCGAGAACACCCTGCGGTGTACGGCACGCTGCACCCGCTGGATCAGGGCGGTTGGTCCCCACCGGCGCACCTGCACCTTGCGGAGGTCGGCGGTGGTGAGGGTTCCCTGACGCAACGGCTCGGCGAGGATGCGCGCGGTGGCCACGGCATCAGCGATGGCGAGGTTGATACCGACCCCGCCGACCGGAGACATCGCGTGCGCGGCATCGCCGATGAACAGCAGCCCCTCGCGGTACCACTTGCGGAGCCTATTGAGCTGCACATCAAGCAGTTTCACATCATCCCAGCTGGTGATGGCATCGGTGCGGTCGGCCAGCCAGGGCACCATTTCGGCGATCCTGTCCCGGAGCACCTGCACATCGCCGCTGCGCATCTGTGAGTCGGTGCCCTTGCCGATGAGATACCCGCATTGGAAGTAGTCACCGCGATCGAGCATCACCATGAATCGGTTGGTGCCAACCCGTGCCCGCGGCCCCTGTGGGTCATCGGGATGCTTGGGCAGCCGGAACCACCAGACGTCGATCGGAACACCGAACTGCCGTGGCCGCATTCCGGCTGCGGCACGAAGTATCGAGCCACGGCCATCGCAGGCGACGGTGAGATCCGCCTTGAGCTGGCCGGTCTCTCCAGCGGCGGTGCGGTATTCGACGCCGGTGATGCGGTCGCCGGCTCGGAGCAGCCCGGTGACTTCCGTGCTGCGCAGCAGCCGGAAGGTGGGTTCCAGCTCTGCGGCGCTGGCCAGCATTTCCAGGAAGTCCCATTGGGGTGCCATGGCAATGTGCTTGTGCGGTCCGGGAAGCCGATTGAGATCGCCCAGCCGATACGTCTGCTCACCCAGGTCCACGGTTACCTGCTGCACCAGGTTGTGCGGCATGGCGGCGAACTTCGCGCCGAGCCCCAATTCGTCGAGCAGGTTCAGCGTGCTGGCATGCACGGTGTCCCCGCGAAAATCCCGCAGAAAATCGGGGTGCTTCTCCAGCACGGTGACGTTGACCCCGGCACGCGCGAGCAGTAATGCCAACATCATGCCGGCGGGTCCTCCGCCGGCAACGGCGCACGTGGTGCTTTGCGACAGATCAGGTTTGGTCACGAGTCCTCCTCCACGCCACGATCAAGACCCCAGTCAATGCGAACACGGGTATCAACGAGAGCATCCAACTCAACGCCAGCGGCGGCCCCGGCTGGGACAGCACCTCCAGGTTGAGTGTGCCCCTCCCGGGCCCCTGCGGGCCGGTGATATCGAAGATGAACTGGTAATGCCCCTCTTCCTGCAGCGCCCTGATGTCCAAGCCCCAGACCTCGCGCTTACGAGGGTGGCGGGCCAGCGGTTCGGCGTGTCCCTGCCGACCGTCGGGTGACACGACGGTCAGGGTGCCCGCCTTCCCGGTGATCCCATCGGCGGGAATGAAGGTGAAATCCAGTGATTGCATGGCGCGCAGTGGCCACGTCGAGAACCCGATAGTCAACGGATACGGGCCTACCGTCACCTGTTCGGTGTGCACCACGTTCACCGGCGCATAGGCCTGGGCGGGGGCACATAGCCCGAGAGATAGGCCGATGACGGCTAAGAGCGACAATAAGATTCGGGTGTGTCTCACGCGACGGCCTCCGCGGTGTCGACATCGTTTCCGGATACCCGCAACATCAGCGCGATGCGTTGCGCCAGGAATCCGGCGAAGGCGCCGAGCGCCAACCCCGCCAGGCCGACGGTGATATAGCTGCTCACGGCTTCGGCGCCCTGGCGATACAGCATCGCGCCTTGCAGCAGATACCCGATGCCCGCCGCCGAACCTAAAATCGCGCCGATGGCAGTCGTCGGCCACCGCTGCCATTTGCGGTCACCTGCCAGATGCAGCAGCCCCGCGGCCAGCGCGGCGAAGATCGCGAGAAAAATCGGCATCATCCCGGGGATCGTGGGTGGGCCGCCCCATAGATCATCGCGTAGCGGCAATCCCACGGCTGCGGCGTATTCGTGTGCGGCCCACGGTGAGAACCACCAGAAGATGGCTTGAATAGCGCCCATGATCGCCGCGACACCGAGCGGCGCGAGTGTGGACCGCAAGACGCCCGCGATGAGCAGCAGCACGAACGGAACGATGAATGCCGAGCCCAGAGATATCGGGTTGAAATCGAATTTGAAGAGGAATAGCGCGGTGAAAGGAATGGCCGTCATCGCCGCCACCAGCGACGCCTGCGCCATCAAACCCACCGCACCCCAGCGGAATCGGCGTGCCGCGGCGAAGGTCACGACGCTACCGAGGTCGGTGACGGTCCCGGATACGAACAGTGCGAAATGCGGGGGAGAGGCCAGGACCGCGTCGAACCCGTAGACCGTGTGCCACCACAGATCCAACAGTCCGTACATGAGAAACGATGCGGCGCCGAAGCCGGAGAGCAGGAAGCCCAGGGGAGCGGTGAATCTGCCGCCGAACACGCGGATCGGCACGCCACCCACCCAGCTCGGTACCTCTTCGCCCGCGCGCTGGGCGGCTGTGATCATCAAAACCATGACGAGGCTGGTGATTCCACCGATCGCACTACCCGAGTACAGGAACAGATGCGGGAGCGTGAAGAACGTATCGGGGCCCACATCGGCATGCCATTCCACGTCCCAGGTGGTTCCCACCGCACCCACGACGCTGCCCAGCAGCACTCCGTACGCCCCCAACGGCGCGTACTTCTCGATGGTGGCGCGGGTAACTCGCGGTACCTGCTGGGCACTGGCGGCCGCGGTGCTTGTCTCGGGACTCATCTCAACCTCCACTCACCCATAGTGGCATTGTCGTGCGTTCATCGGGGTCACCCGAAGGCGGCGTGACGGTCACGACGATGTCCCAGGGCCCGGCCATGGACAGCATCACCTGGTCGAACTTCGTGCGGCACGACACCACCTCGCGCAGCGGTGGCATGGCGTGGCCCATCAGGGGCATCACCAATTCGACTGACACCGATTCGGATTCAGGGAGACTGCCGTCTTCCCTACTGGCGACGGCGAGCTCCAGCGCGGTGATCCCGACGCGCGGATTGTCTACGGTCACCGTGATGACGTAGTGCTCGGTGCCGGAGTAGAGGGTGACGGCCTCGGGCGCGCTGGGCCAGGCAATCCATGCCAATCCCAATACCGCGGCAACGATTACCGCGAGCCCCGCCCACACTTGACGTGTCATGAGATGTCCAGTTGTACCGGGATTGTGAGCACCCGATAGTCACGCTGTGCCTGAATCCAGGTGAGGTAGCGGCCCGGCTTGGGGAACGTGAAGGTGAACGGCACCTCCGGCCCGAAGGCGGCCACCGTCTCATCGGGTGGACTGTCGCCATTGAGGGGCGGCACACCGACCATGGGTGGCATCACGTCGTCTTGTGTGTGCGAATGGCCGGCGCTGTGTTCCATGCCTCCCATCCCGGCCATGTCGGCACCGCCATGGCCACCCATGGAATGAGCGTGGGCCCAGACCGCTGAATCCTGTACCGCAGCGCCGAGTTCGCCCGCGGAGGTGTCGCGGGGAATCGGTCCGGCGATCACCAGATGGCCGAGCATGCCCAGCCACGGTTGCAGGACTGGGTCGGCCCCGACGGTGGCCGAGAGGGTCGTCGGCAGGCCGGCCCGCAGGCCGGTGGCGCTCACGTGCACGTGTAGCCCGTCAATCATGCGCATGCCGGGTCCGCCGAATGGTGCCGGCGCGGCGGGCTTGCCGCCATGCGATGTGAGTCCGCCGGGCAAGCGCACCGTCTGCACGCCGCCGCCACGTCGCACGAACTCGGCAGATACGGCGTACCGGCCCGCTGCCGCAGGTGCGAGAGGTACCGAGTAGCGGCCAGGCGCAACCCTGATCGGATGCAGATGCGACAGCTGCCCGTCCGGGGCCACCACCAGGAGGTGGATCAACGCGCTGTCATGGATGACCAGGTCGTCGGCGGGCAGCCCGGTCGCCGTGTCGATGAGTGAGAAGTAGAGGTCGGTCGCGCGTCCCGAATCCAACTCGGACTGTTCGGTGATGAATGTGGCCGACGGCCGCGAGTAGTCGGTGACCGCGGGACGGTCCAGCCGGTACGGGTTGGCGGTGTTGTCGACGGTCGGGTCTCGTTGCAGGCCGGGCTCGGGTGGCGGCGGCGCCGAGGTGGACAGCACCGCGCCGGTGATGGCGACCGCGAGAGCTGTGAACGTGGCGGTGACCGGCACCGCGATCCACACACCACGACGAACCCGAGTCGCCACCACGAGTGAGACGACCAGGAATAGGCCAGTGGCGGCCAGACCCAGATAGGCGACTCGTTCGGGTGGTGACATCGCCTGACCGATGAGAACCAGCGGGATCCTGGCGGTGTGCACACCGTCGCTGATTGTCAGGTCGGTCGGCCCGGTGCGGTCGACATCGAGAGTTGCACCGTACGGACCGGGTTTCTCACCGAGGACCACTATCGCCGTCGAGATGGGAACGCCCGGAGCCGGTTGATGGTCGTCGGTGCTGGCGCCGGTAGGCACGATTTGCACCCGGAGCGGGCCGGACGCGGTGCCGTGGTGGGCGATCACATCGACGCGCAGCGGGCCGGGGATGCTGGTCACCCGGCGGGCCACCACGGTGAGCTCACGCTCGCCCAGGCTCAGCGCGACCTGCACATCAGCGCCCGCGGCGGCTGAATCCGCCGCTGCGACGGGGGCCCCGCTCAATAGTGCGGAGACTGCGAGCACCAGGAACAGGCACGTCGCGCGCAAGTGACTCATCGGTATCCAGTCTGCCCTGCGCCGGAAGGGCCGCGGCATGGTCCGCCTAAACTGGCCCGCGTGAACAGCGACAGCGTGATCGGCCTCCTGAGTTGGTGGGATGGCGTGGAGCTGTGGCTCAGCGGGCGTGGGTTCATCCTTCAAACGATCATCGTGATGCCGGTTGTTTTGGTGCTGGCGTACGCGATGGCCGTGGCCGGTGACAAGGTCTTGTTTCTGCTGCTCAGCATGGTGAATCGGCTCGGTCGGTGCTACCAGGTGACGCGCCGCCATTCGATGGAAAATCGGGTGCCCGCAGCCACCCCGGTGGACCTTTCATGAGCGGTTTGCCGCAGTCGCGCGTCACGTTGGCGCTGGTGGCGCTGGCCGTTCTGGTGATAGTCGCCTGGCTGTTGAGCCGGTAGTTACTGGCTGTTGACGTAATAGTGCTTCTACCTGCCGGTTCGGCCGTAAAGACGGCATCAAAGAGCTCTGCTACGCTTCCGCTCATGCATTCCGCAGCCCCGGTTAACCGCGTGCGCCACATCTTGGCGCTCATTGCGGTCGGCACATGCGCGGTTGCAGACGTTCACTGTTGTCGCTAGACCCATCCCGTCCGCGGTTTGGTGTCGGTAGCGGCTAGTTCGAAGCCCACTGGCTGTTTCGCTACCTTTCTGTCGTCACGGGATTCCATGAGATATCCATTCCAGGTAATCGTCATCCCACGAAAGGCATCGCATGCTCGGCTCCAGGATCAACATCGCGAAGACGGTCGGTGCCCGCCGGTGGCGCCACATCGGAGTTCTTGCCACAGCGGCAACAGTTCTCGCCGCCTGCGGTGGGGGATCCAGTGACGTCGCCGGTGGCGACTCACATTCAGATGCCGACACCACCTTGACTCTTGTTGCTTACGCGGTGCCGGAGCCCGGCTGGAAGAAGATCATCCCGGCATTCGCGAACACCGCAGAGGGTAAGGGCGTCGCGGTCACTACCTCTTATGGCGCTTCCGGCGATCAGTCCCGCGCCGTCGTCGACGGCAAGCCGGCCGACATCGTCAACTTCTCGGTGGAGCCCGATGTGAGCCGTTTGGTCAAGGCGGGCAAGGTTTCCGAAGATTGGAATGCCGATGCCACGAAGGGCGTGCCGTTCGGTTCGGTGGTCTCGCTCGTCGTGCGTAAGGGCAACCCGAAGAACATCAAGGACTGGGACGACCTGCTCCAGCCCGGGGTCACGGTCATCACGCCCAGCCCATTGAGCTCGGGCTCGGCCAAGTGGAACCTGTTGGCGCCATACGCGGCCAAGAGCAACGGCGGCCGCGATGACCAGGCGGGCATCGACTTCGTCAGCAAGCTTGTCACCGAGCACATCAAGCAGCGCCCCGGTTCCGGACGCGAGGCCACCGATGTGTTCCTGCAGGGCAGCGGTGACGTGTTGATCAGCTACGAGAACGAGGCGATCAATGTCGAACGTCAGGGCAAGGACGTCGAGCACGTCAATCCGCCGCAGACGTTCAAGATCGAGAACCCGGTTGCCGTCGTCAAGGGCAGTGCACACCTGGACAAGGTGAACGCGCTGAAGAACTTCCTGTACACGCCGGAGGCGCAGAAGCTCTGGGCCGAGGCCGGTTTCCGTCCCGTCGACCCGGCTGTTGCGGCAGACTTCGCCAAGGACTTCCCGACGCCGGAGAAGCTGTGGACGATCGCCGAACTGGGTGGTTGGAAGACTGTTGACCCGGCACTGTTCGATAAGGAAAACGGCAGCATCACCAAGATCTACAAGAAGGCCACCGGATGACAGCGTCCACGGAACAGTCGACGGAACCGGCTTCCGAGCCGAAATCGACTGCCCGGCCCGACCGTGAGGTCGGTGCCGGGCAGCCGGGGGGACTCTTGAGGCGCCGGTACGGCAGCACCTCGCTGCGGGTCGGTGCGGCATCGATCTGGCTCAGCATCATCGTGCTGCTGCCACTGGCCGCGATCATCTGGCAGTCGGCCGGTGGCGGATGGACCGCATTCTGGAACGCCGTCACCTCCAACGCCGCAGTGAGCTCGTTCCGGGTCACCCTGGGGGTCTCGTTCGCGGTGGCCGTGATCAACCTGTTTTTCGGGCTGCTGGTGGCCTGGGTGCTGACCCGTGACGACTTCCCCGGAAAACGGTTGGTCGATGCCGTCATCGACCTGCCGTTCGCGTTGCCGACGATCGTGGCGAGTCTGGTGATGCTCGCGCTGTACGGCCCGAGCAGTCCGGTGGGCATCCACATCCAGCACACCAGTTGGGGTATCGGGATCGCCCTGCTGTTCGTCACCCTGCCGTTCGTGGTGCGATCCGTGCAGCCGGTGCTGCTGGAACTCGACCAGTCTGTCGAGGAGGCCGCCGCCTCGTTGGGAGCCGACAACTGGACAATCTTCCGGGCGGTGATCCTTCCGGCGCTGCTCCCGTCACTGTTATCGGGTGCGGGACTGGCCTTTTCCCGTGCGATTGGTGAATACGGTTCGGTGGTGCTGATCGGTGGTGCGGTGCCGGGCGAGACGGAAGTCTCCTCGCAGTGGATCAGGACGCTGATCGAGAATGACGACCGAACCGGTGCGGCAGCGATCTCGATTGTGCTGCTGCTCATCTCGTTCGTGGTCTTGTTCATCCTGCGCACCATCGGGTCGCGCGCGGCTAAGCGAGAGGAGCTGGCGCAGTGACGCCGTCACCGCTCGTCAAGTATCTGGCCCGGTACGCGGCGCTGTTGTATGTCGGCATCCTGGTGATCGTCCCCGTGGGTCTGATCCTCTGGCGCGCGTTCGAGCCGGGGATCGGGGCCTTCTTCGAATCGATCGCCACGCCGGCCGCGGTATCGGCCTTGCAACTGTCGCTGCTGATCGTCGCGATCGTGGTGCCGCTCAACGTCATCTTCGGTATCCCCACGGCGTTGGTACTGGCGCGGAACAAGTTCCGCGGCAAGGCAGTGCTGCAGGCGATCATCGACCTTCCGTTCGCGGTCTCACCCGTGGTGGTGGGTGTCGCGCTCATCCTGTTGTGGGGGTCGGCGGGCGTATTTGGATTCGTCGAAAACGATTTCGGGCTCAAGATCATCTTCGGGTTCCCGGGCATCGTGCTCGCCAGCATCTTCGTCACAATTCCGTTCGTCATCCGTGAGGTCGAGCCGGTGCTACATGAACTCGGCACGGAGCAGGAAGAGGCGGCCGCGACGCTGGGAGCCACTGCTTGGCAGACGTTCTGGCGTATCACATTGCCGTCCATCCGCTGGGGGCTGACCTACGGCATCGTGCTGACCGTCGCGCGCACGCTGGGTGAGTATGGCGCGGTGATCATGGTCTCGTCGAATCTGCCCGGGACATCGCAGACCCTGACCCTGCTCGTGTCCGATCGCCATCAGCGCGGCGCCGAATACGGCGCCTATGCCGTCTCAGCGTTGCTGATGGCTGTTGCGGTGATCGTCCTGGTTGTCCAGGTGGTCATCGATGCGCGACGAGCAAAAGCCAATAGCGAATAGCAAGGAGCCACAGAATGACTGACGCTATTACCGTTCGCGGCGCGAACAAGCATTACGGCGACTTCGCCGCGCTGGACAATATCGACTTCGAGGTGCCCTCAGGCTCGTTGACCGCGCTACTGGGGCCCAGCGGTTCGGGCAAATCGACGTTGTTGCGGGCCATCGCCGGGCTGGATCAGCCCGATACCGGCACGATCACCATCAACGGGCGTGACGTCACCGGTGTGCCGCCCCAGCGGCGCGGAATCGGTTTCGTCTTCCAGCATTACGCCGCCTTCAAGCACCTGACCGTGCGTGAAAACGTCGGATTCGGACTCAAGATTCGCAAGAAGCCGAAGGCCGAGATCAAGGAGAAGGTCGACAATCTGCTGGAAGTGGTGGGGCTGAGCGGTTTTCACGCACGCTATCCCAATCAGCTTTCCGGCGGCCAGCGTCAGCGCATGGCGCTGGCGCGGGCGCTCGCCGTCGACCCGGAAGTGCTGCTGCTCGACGAGCCCTTCGGTGCGCTCGATGCCAAGGTGCGTGAGGACCTGCGGGCCTGGCTACGCCGGCTGCACGAGGAGGTACACGTCACCACGGTGCTGGTCACCCACGACCAGGCCGAGGCGCTCGACGTCGCCGACCGGATCGCGGTGCTCAACAAGGGGCGCATCGAGCAGGTGGGTTCTCCCGACGACCTGTACGACCGCCCGGCGAACAGCTTCGTGATGTCGTTCCTGGGACCGGTGGCCAAGCTGAACGGAATCCTGGTGCGCCCGCACGATATTCGAGTGGGACGCAATGCTGATCTCTCCCGTGCTGCCGCAGAGGGCACCGGCGAGACCACCGGGGTGACCAAGGCGACGGTTGGGCGGGTCGTGTATCTCGGTTTCGAGGTGCGGGTGGAGTTGACCAGCGCCGCTACCGGGGAGCAGTTCACCGCGCAGATCACCCGTGGTGACGCCGAGGCGCTCGGACTGCATGAGGGCGACCATGTGTACGTGCGTGTCACGCGGGTTCCCGACCTGGGTGACCTGGCGGAGGTCGCTTCCTAAGGCGTTTTCCTGCGCTTTTGGAGCGCACCTGCACGTGCCCGGCTATGAGCGACAAAGGTTGTTGTGTCGGTGGTGTGTGTCATCGTGCGATCATGACGGCGAAGGTTCGGGTACGTGGGATTGAGCTGCGATATCTGCTCACGTTGTACGTGCATCGGTTCGGTACGACGACGGTGTCGGAACTTGTGAACATGTTGGACCACAAAGGCTTCGGCACCGATGGGCGCGCATCAAAGGCCGTGTCCGATGCCTTGCGCTGGGAGGTCCGCCGAGGTCGGCTCAGTCATGTTGGCCGGGGGTGTTACGGCCTCGGGGAGGGGCTTCCGCGCGGGACCGAGCATCGCATGCTTCTTCGGGAGAAGGCGCTTTTGTCGCTCGTAGCCGGGCACGACGAAGAATGCTTCTGAAACGGAGCTGACAAGAAAATGGCCCCCGGTTGTCCGGGGACCATTTGTCTGTCGGGCTCTAGTGCTCGTCGTAGTGATCGCCGTGCGGGGCGTGGCGGTGCCCGTCGTGGATGTAATCCACGTGGTCCTCGTGGGTGACTGCCTCGTGGCCGCAGTCGGGGCCGTGGACGTGGTCGGGATGGTCGTGGGTCTTGTGCTCGGTGCTGGTCACGCGGCCAACACTATCGCAGACATGCGCATGTAACAATATGTTGACCCGAGAAGGGGTGCCCCACGTGCAGGGGGCTTACTAGTGCGGGACCCGGGCCGGTGCCGAGACTGTGGCTTCGTAGCGCTCGACCACTACCTCGGCGACCAGCCGGTTCGCGCCCAATGGTGCTGCCACCTGGATACCCGCATGTGCGGATTCGGCGCGCACCTGATCCAGCAGCAGTCCGGGGGACAGGAACCACGGTGCGACAACGATTTCCGTGGCACCGCGTGACCGTAGCGCATCTGCCGCGTCGGCAATGGTGGTCGATTCTCCGGTGGCGAAAACCGTGGTCGAGATGGCCCACTGCGCTGCCAGCGCCCGGGTGCGGGCATTGGCCGCGGAGTCCGAGGACCCGACCGCGGTAAGAATCACCCCGGGATTGTCGATGCCGAGCTCAGCGACGCGACGCCGGGCCAGCCGCAGCAGGCCGCTATCGGCACCGAGCACGGGGGCTTGCGTCACCCGCAATCCCGAGGGCGCCGAGGACAGCACGGTCGGCAGATCGATCCGTGCGTGGTAGGCATCCGACAGCAGCAGCGGCACCACGACCGCATCGCCACTCAGATCACCCAGCACGTCAACGAGATTCGGCTCGGACAACTCAAGGAACGCCAGCCGGACGTGCAGCTCCGGCCGGAGCATCCGCACCCGCGTAACCAATCGGCGCGCGTTCTCCGCGAACCGCGGGTCACGGCTCCCGTGTGCGACGGCGAGAAGCGTTGGACTACGCACGATTCAGTTCAACGGCGCGCAGGGCATCGCCGACCAGCCCCGCCGCCAACGTGTTACCGCTCGAGGGATCGATCAGCAGGAAGCTGCCCGCCGTCCGGTCGTCGACGTATTCATCGACACTGATCGCCTCGGCCAAGCGAACGGAAATTTGCCCGATATCATTGAGTTCCAACGATTCCGGCGCGGGATCGGCCGACAGGTTCTGCTCATCGAAGCGCTCCACCAGTTCGCTGATGATCGCCGGAACGGTGCGAGTGCCGTGCTTGAGCAGCAGCCGCGCCCCGGCCTTCAACGGCTTGTCGGCCAGCCAGCACACCGTGCCCTCAATCTCCGAAACAGGATCTGGCACATCGGTTGATGCGATCAGATCGCCGCGCGATGCATCCACGTCGTCGGCCAGGATCAGCGTCACGCTGCGGCCTGCCTCGGCCACCTCAAGTGGCCCATCGGCGGTGTCGATGCCTGCCACCGTGGTGCGCTGCCCGGCGGGGGAGATGACCACCTCGTCGCCCACCCGCACGACGCCGGCGGCAACCTGCCCGGCGTAACCGCGGTAGTCGGGGTATTCGGCGGTGCGCGGCCGGATCACATACTGAACCGGGAAGCGAAGGCCTACATTGCTCGACTCCTCGTGTGCCGGAATCGATTCTAGATGCTCGATGAGGGTCGGACCGCTGTAGAAACCTGTCCGCTCGCTGCGGGTGGCGATGTTGTCGCCGTGCAGTGCCGATACGGGGATCTCCACCACGCTCTCCGGCTTCCAGCCCAGCGAGCTGGTCAGCTCGTTGAACTCGGCGCTGATCGCCTCGAAGATGCGCGCGCTATCGGCCACCAGGTCGATCTTGTTGACCGCCAACACCAGCCGTGGTACGCCCAACAGTGCCAACACGGCCGCGTGGCGACGGGTCTGCTCGATGACGCCCTTGCGTGCGTCCACCAGAAGGATCACCAGCTGTGCGGTCGAGGCCCCCGACACGGTATTTCGGGTGTACTGCACATGCCCGGGGGTGTCGGCGAGGATGAACGAGCGCTTCGGGGTGGCGAAGTACCGATACGCCACGTCAATGGTGATGCCCTGCTCACGCTCGGCGCGCAGTCCGTCGACAAGCAGCGACAGGTCGGGAGCATCGAGCCCGCGTGATTCGGAAGCCTTTGTCACGGCATCGAATTGGTCGATGAGCACCGACTTGGTGTCGTACAGCAACCGGCCCACCAGGGTGGACTTACCGTCGTCGACGCTGCCGGCAGTGGCGATACGTAGAAGATCGCTCATGATCAGCTCTGCCCTTGTTTCTTCGTGCAAGCCCTCATCAGAAATAACCCTCTCGCTTGCGGTCTTCCATCGCTGCCTCGGATACTCGATCGTCGCCGCGGGTCGCGCCGCGTTCGGTGATCCGCGATGCGGCCACCTCGGCGAGCACCGCGTGGACATCGGCGGCATCCGAGAGCACGGCGCCCGTGGTGGAGCCGTCGCCCACGGTGCGGTATCGCACCGAAAGTGTTTGTAGTTCTTCGCCGTCGCGCGGCCCGCCCCATGGCCCCGGTGTCAGCAGCATGCCGTCACGGTTGAACACGTCGCGCTCGTGCGCGTAGTAGAGGTTGGCCAGCTGCACATCTTCGCGGGCGATGTAACGCCACACGTCCAACTCGGTCCAGTTGCTGATCGGGAACACTCGTACGTGCTCACCCGGGGCATGCCTGCCGTTGTAGAGGCTCCAGAGTTCGGGACGCTGCTTCTTGGGATCCCACTGGCCGAAGGCATTGCGCAGACTGAAGATGCGCTCCTTGGCGCGTGAGCGCTCCTCATCGCGGCGTCCGCCACCGAGCACCGCGTCGAACTTGTTGTCGGTGATGGCCTCGAGCAGCGGGATGGTCTGCAACGGGTTGCGAATACCGTCGGGCCGCTCGGTGAGGCGGCCGTCGGCCAGGTAGTCCTCTACATTCGCGACGACCAGGCGCAAGTTGTGGCGTTCGACGATCTCGTCGCGGAAGGCCAGCACCTCGGGGAGATTGTGGCCGGTGTCGACATGCAGCAGCGCGAAAGGAAGCGGCGCGGGCCAAAAGGCCTTGAGCGCGGTGTGCAAGAGCACCGTCGAATCCTTGCCGCCGGAGAACAGCAGCACCGGGCGCTCGAACTCGCCGGCCACCTCGCGGATGATGTGAATCGACTCCGATTCCAGGTCGGTGAGCGTTTCGGTCTGATTCAACACGGCGTCCGTTCTGATTTCCGGTCCAATTTGTGTCGTCATGAGGCGTGCAACCCGCATTCTGTCTTGGCCATGCCCTGCCAGCGTCCGCTCCGCGCGTCGGCGCCCAGGACCGGTTTGGCCGTGCACGGGGCGCAGCCGATCGACGGATATCCCTCGTCCACAAGCGGATTCACCAGGGTTCCGTGATCGTCGATGTACTTCTGCATGTCCTCGTCGGTCCACGCCGCAATCGCATTGATCTTCACCAGCCCGAACGCCTCGTCGAAGCTGATCAACGGCGCGTTGGCCCGGGTAGGTGCGTCGACCCGTCGCAACCCGGTCACCCACGCGGAGTATCCGGCGAGCGACGTGCGCAGCGGCACGACCTTACGAAGCCGGCAGCATTCGCCGGGATTGCTCGAGAACAGGTCCTTGCCCACCAACTCGTTCTGCTGGGCGACCGTCTGCTCGGGGGCCACGTTGACGATGTGGATGTCGTACACCGATTCCACGGCATCGCGCGTGCCGATCGTCTCGGCGAAGTGGTAGCCGGTGTCCAGGAACAACACGTCGACACCCGGACGCACCTGCACGGCAAGGTCTATGAGCACCGCGTCCTGCATGTTGGAGGCGACGACGTACCCCTTGGGGTCGTTGGCGAAGTTCTCATCGGTCCACCGCAGCAGCTCCTCGGCAGAGGCGTCCTGCAGTTCGGCGGCGCCGCGCTCAGCCAATTCACGCAACTGGTCAGCGTTCCTCTGGCCCTCCAGAACGCTCATCGCAGATCCGCCTCCTCGGCCCGAACGGCCCACTGCGCGAAGCGCTCTCCGTCGGCGCGCTGCTTGACGAAGTTGCGCACCACCCGGTCGATGTAATCGCCGAGCTCGGAGCTGGTCACCTTGTGCTGACGCAGCTTGCGGCCGAATCCGCTGTCCAGGCCCAGGCTTCCGCCCAGGTGCACCTGGAAGCCCTCGACGCTGTTGCCTTCGCCGTCGTCGACCATCTGACCCTTGAATCCGATGTCCGCGACCTGCGAACGCGCACACGAGTTGGGGCATCCGTTGATGTTGATGGTGACCGGAGTGTCCAGTTGTGCGTTGAGATCGTCCAACCGCTTGTCCAGCTCTGGCACCAGATCCTGTGCGCGCTTACGGGTTTCGGTGAACGACAGCTTGCAGAACTCGATGCCGGTGCAGGCCATCAGATTCTTGCGCCAGTGCGACGGACGCGAGGGCAGCCCGAGTGCATCGAGCCCCTCCGTCAACTCACCGAGTTTTTCATCGGGGACGTCGAGGATGATCAGCTTCTGATACGGCGTGAACCTGACACGGTCCGAGCCCGCCTTCTCGGCAAGATCGGCGACCGCCGACAAGATGGTGCCGGACACCCGGCCGGCTATGGGGGAGACGCCAACGGCGTTGAGCCCGTTCTTGAGTCGTTGCACACCGACGTGGTCGATGGGCCGCGGAATCTGCACCGGAGCGGGCCCGTCGAGCAGTGGCCGCTTCAGGTATTCGGTCTCGAGAACTTCGCGGAACTTCTCGACGCCCCAATCCTTCACCAGGAACTTCAACCGTGCCTTGGCGCGCAGACGGCGGTAGCCGTAATCGCGGAAGATGCTGACAACGCCCTCCCAGACGTCCGGCACTTCGTCGAGCGGCACCCACACTCCGAGACGCTGCGCCAGCATCGGGTTGGTCGACAGGCCGCCGCCCACCCATACGTCCAGCCCCGGACCGTGCTCCGGGTGCACCACACCGATGAAGGCGATGTCGTTGATCTCGTGCACCACGTCTTGCAGGCCGGAGATGGCCGTCTTGAACTTGCGGGGAAGGTTGGCGTACTCCTTCTTTCCGATGTAGCGGCGCACGATCTCGTCGATGGCCGGTGTCGGATCGAGCACCTCGTCCAGGGACTCACCGGCGAGCGGCGAGCCGAGGATCACGCGGGGGCAGTCGCCACAGGCCTGCGTCGTGTGCAGCCCGACCTCGTCCAGACGGCGCCAGATCTCCGGCATGTCCTCGACCCGGATCCAGTGATACTGCACATTCTCGCGGTCGGAGAGATCGGCCGTGTCCCGCGCGTACGTGGTGGACAGATCACCCAGGGTGCGCAGCGCGCCGACCGACAACGCGCCGCCGTCTGAACGCACGCGAAGCATGAAGTGGTCGTCTTCGAGCATGTCGGTGTTCTCGTCACCGGTCCAGCTGCCGTCGTAACCCGGCTTGCGCTGGGTGTACAGCCCCCACCAACGGAAGCGGCCGCGGAGGTCGCTCTTGTCGATGCTCTCGAAGCCCTTGTGCGCGTAAATGGTTTCGATGCGCTCGCGCACGTTCAGCGGGTGGTCGTCCTTCTTCGCCTGCTCGTTGGCGTTGAGAGGTTCGTGGTAACCGAGCGCCCATTGGCCCTCGCTGCGCTGTTGCTTCGGGCGAGCGGGCCGGGTCTCGCTGGTTGTCATGGTGCTCCTCAGAAAGGCAGGCACAGTCGTGGGCGACACACCGGGGGCTGACCGGAGGCGCAGATCCTCACGACCGTTTGGGTGGCAGACGGGTAGGACTACGTCAGTAAGGGAGACAACACGCGCTACAGACACGCTTCAGGTCGATGTGTCGCCGCGCGACAAGTGGGACCTGATGTGTGCTCACCCGGCCAATTGTGCCATGCGAAACGGGCACCCCGTACGACCGGGTCGTAATTCCGCTCATTGTGAGCAAAACCTCCATTCGGCTTGGGGGATTCCCGCTATTGACCGCACAGATTTTTTCTGCCGTCGGCCCTGGCACACACTTGACGGGTGAGACCCGAAACCATCGCCACCCTGCCGCCCCTGGTGCCGGCGGTGGGGCGTCCGTTCGGGATCTACGTACACGTTCCGTTCTGTGCCACACGCTGCGGATACTGCGATTTCAACACCTACACCGCCGACGAGCTCGGTGACGGTACTTCACCCGCGGGCTGGCTCGAGGCGTTGCGTGCCGAGCTGGACCTGGCCGCGCGGACCCTGGACGGAAAACCGCCGGTCCAGACCGTGTTCGTCGGCGGCGGGACACCCTCCCTGCTGGGCGGTGCTGGGCTCGCCGAGGTGCTCGACGCGATCGGGGCGCACTTCACGGTGGCGCCGGGCGCAGAGGTAACCACCGAGGCCAATCCGGAGTCCACCTCTCCGGCGTTCTTCGAGACGATTCGTGCCGCCGGGTACACCCGCGTCTCGCTGGGCATGCAGTCCGCCGCCCCGCACGTACTGGCCACCCTGGATCGGGTGCATGCGCCCGGACGGGCGGTGGCGGCGGCGCGGGAGGCGCGTGCGGCCGGTCTCGAGCATGTGAACCTGGACCTCATCTATGGCACCCCGGGTGAGACCGATGACGATCTGCGCCGGTCCATCGATGCCGTACTCGAGGCCGGGGTGGACCACGTGTCGGCGTATGCGCTGGTCGTCGAGGAGGGCACCGCCCTGGCGCGGCGTGTGCGGCGCGGCGAACTGCCGAATCCCGACGAGGACGCCCTGGCCGACCGGTATCAGCTGCTGGACGCGGCGCTGTCTGAGGTGGGGCTGCACTGGTACGAGGTGTCCAACTGGGCACGCCCCGACGGGCAGTGCCGTCACAACCTTGGCTACTGGGCCGGTGGCGACTGGTGGGGCGCCGGGCCGGGTGCTCACGGACATGTCAACGGCGTGCGATGGTGGAACGTCAAGCACCCCAACGCCTATGCCAAGCAGTTGGGGCAGGGACAGTTGCCTGTCGGCGGGCACGAGATCCTCAGCCCCGTCGAACGGCACACCGAGGACGTGCTGCTGGCGGTGCGGCTGAACACGGGAATCGCCTTGGCGGACTTGACCGTCGAGGAACGCGGCCGGGTGCCCGCGGTGGTGGCCGGAGGGCTGGGCCAGCTGGTGGATGATCGGCTGGTGCTCACCGATCAAGGGCGTCTGCTGGCCGACGGCGTGGTGCGCACCATCCTGGATTGACGCCGCTTAAATCACGCGCAGCTGATCCATATCGAAAACCCTGGCGTGCAACACGACCCGGTTACGCAACGCGGCCCGCACGGCTCGATGCAGCCCATCTTCCAGATAGATGACGCCCTGCCATTTCACGGCGTGCGGGAACAGGTCCCCGTAAAACGTGGAGTCCTCACTGAGCAGGCGGTCCAACGCGAGCACCGTGGTGGTGGTGACGAGTTCGTCCAGACGGATCTGCCGGGGTGGGATGCGCGACCAGTCCCGCGTCGATAGCCCATGTTCTGGGTATGGCTTCCCCTCGCGAACACCCTTGAAGATCACTGCAAATCACTCCGTAATGATCCCTGCATAACAGTTGAGGTTAGCGTGGACTGCCGCGGTGGCGGGTCGGCGCAGCGTGGCCCCGTAAAATAGAGGCACATCACGCATGAGGGAGGTGACCATGGCCACAGCCGATGACCGGCGCTTCGAAGTACTGCGCGCCATCGTCGCCGACTACGTCACCACCAAGGAGCCGATCGGCTCCAAGGCCCTGGTCGACAGGCACGGCCTCGGGGTTTCCAGCGCCACCGTCCGCAACGATATGGCGGTACTGGAGGCCGAGGGCTACATCGCCCAGCCGCACACCAGCTCAGGGCGTATTCCGACGGAAAAGGGCTACCGCGAATTCGTCAACCGGCTCGAGGACGTCAAACCGCTTTCGGGCGCCGAGCGCAAGGCCATCCTGAATTTCCTGGAAGGCGGCGTCGACCTCGATGACGTGCTGCGCCGCGCGGTGCGGCTGCTGGCGCAGATGACCCGTCAGGTCGCGGTCGTGCAGTATCCGACGTTGTCCTCGTCCAGCGTGCGTCACCTCGAGGTGGTGCTGCTGACCCCGGCACGGCTGCTGCTGGTGGTCATCACCGACTCCGGGCGGGTCGATCAGCGGATCGTCGAGCTGGGTGACGTCATCAGTGATGACCAGCTGAGCAGACTCCGTGTCCTGCTGGGCGCGGCCCTGGACGGTAAGAAGCTGTCGGCGGCCTCGGTGGCCGTCGCCGAGCTGGCCGAACAGTCCGACGACGATCTGCGCTATCCACTCACTCGCGCGGCGACGGTCCTGGTGGAGACGCTCGTCGAGCACCATGAGGAGCGCCTGCTGCTCGGGGGCACTGCCAACCTGACCCGCAACGCCGGCGACTTCGGTGGTCAGCTGCGCACCGTGCTGGAGGCGCTGGAGGAGCAGGTGGTGGTTTTGCGCTTGCTCGCCGCACAGCAGGAGGCCGGCCGGGTCACCGTGCACATCGGTCACGAAACCGCTGCTGAGCAGATGATCGGCACCTCCGTCGTCTCCACCCCGTATGGTGCGGGCGGAGCGGTATTCGGTGGTATGGGTGTGCTGGGGCCCACACGGATGGACTACCCGGGAACCATTGCGAACGTCGCGGCGGTTGCCATGTATATCGGCGAAGTGCTAGCCAATCGCTAGCAGTTATGTGAATTAGACAGATACCAACGGAGCGAGATCAACACAGTGGCGCGTGATTACTACGGCATCCTCGGGGTCAGCAAGGGTGCCAGCGACAGCGAGCTCAAGCGGGCGTACCGCAAGCTCGCCCGCGAGCTGCACCCCGACATCAACCCCGATGAACAGGCCCAGACGCGGTTCAAGGAGGTCAGCATCGCCTATGAGGTGCTGACCGATCCGGAGAAGCGGCGCATCGTTGACCTGGGCGGCGACCCGCTGGAGAACGGCGGGGGTGGCAACGGGTTCGGTGGTGGCTTCGGTTCGGGCTTCGGTGGTCTGGGCGACGTCTTCGAGGCGTTCTTCGGCGGATCGGCCGGCGGCTCGCGTGGTCCGCGCGGCCGGGTGCAGCCTGGTTCGGACTCTCTGCTGCGGATGCGGCTCGAACTGCTGGAATGTGCGACCGGCGTCAGCAAGCAGGTGACCGTCGACACCGCGATTCTGTGCGACGGATGCACCGGCAAAGGCACCCACGGAAACTCGGCGCCGAGCGCCTGCGAGACCTGTGGTGGCCGTGGCGAGGTGCAGACCGTGCAGCGCTCCCTGCTTGGCCAGGTACTCACGTCGCGCCCGTGTCCGACGTGTCAGGGGGCCGGAGAGGTCATCACCGATCCCTGCCACAAGTGCGGCGGCGACGGCCGGGTGCGCGCGCGTCGTGACATCACGGTCAAGATCCCGGCCGGTGTCGGTGACGGCATGCGGGTGCGCCTGGCGGCCCAGGGAGAGGTCGGTCCCGGTGGTGGTCCGGCCGGTGACCTGTACGTCGAGGTGCATGAGAAGCCCCACGACGTGTTCATTCGTGACGGGGATGACCTGCACTTCACGGTTCGGGTCCCGATGGTGGAGGCGGCGCTGGGCACCAGTGTGTCGGTCGACGCGATCATCGACGGACCGACAGTCGTCAAGGTCGAGCCGGGATCGCAGCCGGGTTCGGTGGTGACGATGCGCGGGAAGGGCATGCCGCATCTGCGCACCGGTGTCCGCGGAAACCTGCACGCCCATCTGGACGTGGTGGTGCCGACTCGGATGGACGCCAAGGAACGCGAGCTGCTGAAGGACTTCAAGAACGTCCGGAACAAGGAAACCGCCGAGGTGGTCTGGGCGGAATCGGCGTCGGGCGGGGTGTTCTCGCGGCTGCGCGAGGCGTTCACGGGCCGGTAGATCCAGATGGCGGCTGCCACGATCTTCTACGTTGACCGGGTCCCCGCCGTCGGGGAGCAGGTGAGTCTGCTGGGTGACGAGGGACATCACGCCACGCGGGTGCTGCGCCTGCGTGTCGGTGAGCCCGTCATGGTGTGCGACGGCGCGGGCGAGGTTGGCGACGGCGTCGTCGCCTCCGTGGACCGCACCAGCCTGTCGATCGAGGTGACCGCGCGCTGGAGCGTCGCTGCTGCGGCCCCCACAGTGACTGTGGTGCAAGCACTTCCAAAATCCGATCGCTCAGAGCTCGCCGTCGACCTGGCCGTGGAGGCGGGCGCCGACGAGATCGTTCCGTGGCAGGCGCAGCGATGTGTGTCGCGCTGGGACGCACAGAACGACCCGGACAAGGCGGCGAAGGGGCAGCGGCGCTGGGAGGCGGTCGCTCGGGCGGCGTCACGGCAGTCCCGCCGGGCCTTCGTCCCGGCAGTGTCGACGCTGCATTCCACCGCGCAGCTGGCCGAGCTGGTCCGTCAGCGGGCGGCCGACGGCGCCGTCGTGCTGGTGCTGCATGAGTCGGCGGACTCCGGGCTCAACGCCCGGGGCGAGCTGCTGTCCGCGACGTCGTCGGTGGTGCTCATCGTGGGGCCCGAGGGCGGCGTCGCGGACGACGAGCTGGGGGTTTTGACGGACGCGGGTGCGGTCGCGGTGCGTTTGGGGCCGACGGTGTTGCGCACATCCAGTGCCGCTGCCGTCGCGTTGGGTGCCCTCGGGGTGCTCACCGACCGATGGGCCGGCGGTCCGCTGGCGCACCGGTGAGCGCTCGCGTGAAGAGACGACGACACTAATCGCGTGGAGGCGCACGGTTGCCAGCGGTAAACTCATGGCAACTTCACAACCCAAGAAAGCAGGCGACCTTAACCACGTGACGAGCCGAGAAGAAGACGCCGCTGTCCCGTCGGTATTGCCTTCGGAAGTACGCAGCAGTGTCGAGATTCCGAACGATCTCATCATGGGCCTGCTGGGTTCTGCTGATGAAAACCTGCGCGAGCTCGAGGACATGTTGACCGCCGATGTCCACGCCCGCGGAAACACCATCACCTTCACCGGCGAGCCCGGTGATGTGGCGTTGGCTGAGCGTGTGGTCTCCGAGCTGATCGTGATCGCCCGTCGGGGCCAGCAGCTGACGCCCTCGACGGTGCGGCACACCGGGGCGATGCTCACCGGTGACGACGATGAGTCACCTGCCGAGGTACTGAGCCTGGACATCCTGTCGCGGCGTGGCAAGACCATCCGCCCGAAGACGCTGAACCAGAAGCGCTATGTGGACGCGATCGACGCCAACACTGTCGTTTTCGGTATCGGCCCGGCCGGTACCGGCAAGACGTATCTGGCGATGGCCAAGGCGGTCAACGCGTTACAGAGCAAGCAGGTCACCCGGATCATCCTCACCCGTCCGGCCGTCGAGGCGGGGGAGCGGCTGGGCTTCCTGCCCGGCACCCTGAGCGAGAAGATCGACCCCTACCTGCGGCCGTTGTACGACGCGCTGCACGACATGATGGACCCCGAACTGATCCCCAAGCTGATGTCGGCCGGGGTCATCGAGGTTGCGCCACTGGCATATATGCGGGGCCGGACACTCAACGACGCGTTCATCATCCTCGACGAGGCCCAGAACACCACCGCCGAACAGATGAAGATGTTCCTGACCCGGCTCGGGTTCGGTTCCAAGATTGTGGTCACCGGTGACGTGACACAGGTCGACCTGCCAGGTGGCGCTCGTTCCGGGCTGCGTGCCGCGGTCGACATTCTTGACAATATCGACGGAATTCACTTCTCGGAGTTGACCAGTGCCGATGTCGTCCGCCACCGGTTGGTGGCGGAGATCGTGGATGCCTACGCACGTTTTGAGGAGTCAGATCTGACGGACAACCGCGCGCAGCGGCGCGCATCGGGGAACCGGAGCCGGCACCGATGAGTATTGAGGTCGTCAACGAGTCGGGTATCGACGTCGCCGAGGGCGAGTTGGTCAGCGTCGCACGATTCGCCATCGCGGCAATGGATGTCCATCCGGCGGCCGAACTTTCGATGATGCTTGTCGATCTCGCGGCCATGGCAGACCTGCACATGCGGTGGATGGATCTGCCCGGTCCCACCGATGTGATGTCCTTCCCGATGGACGAGCTGGAGCCCGGTGGGCGTCCGGACGCGCCAGAACCCGGGCCCTCGATGCTCGGCGACATCGTGCTGTGCCCGCAGTTCGCGGCCGAACAGGCTGAGGCGGCGGGCCATTCGCTGGCTCACGAGCTGGCGCTGCTGACCGTGCACGGGGTGCTGCATCTGCTCGGCTACGACCACGCCGAACCCGAGGAAGAGCGCGAGATGTTCGCGCTGCAGAACCAGCTGCTCAAGGACTGGTACGAGCAGCAGGCCCAGCTGTATCGGGATAGCCGTCTGCTCGACAAGTCGCGCAACTTCGACGAGTGATGTCTGGCATAGGGCTGCTGCTGGCGGCGATCGTCCTCGTCGGCCTGGGCGGTACGTTCGCGGCCATCGACGCGGCCATCAACACCGTGTCCTCGGCGCGTGTCGACGAGTTGGTTCGTGAGGAAAGGCCGGGCGCGGTAAGGCTTTCCGTGGTGATCCGAGACCGACCGCGCTATGTGAACCTGGTTGTCCTGCTGCGCACCACCTGCGAGATCCTCTCGACGGTGTGCCTGGCCGGATATCTGACCGCGCGGATGAGCCTGGGTGCCGCACTGATGATCTCGGCGATCGTCATGGTGGTGACGAGCTTCGTGGCGATCGGGGTGGGTCCGCGTACGTTGGGACGCCAACATGCGTACTCGATAGCGCTGGGTGCCGCCGTTCCGCTCCAGGTGATTTCGGTGCTGCTGGGTCCCATTTCGCGGCTGCTCATCCTGCTCGGTAACGCGGTGACGCCCGGTCGCGGTTTCCGCAACGGCCCGTTTGCCTCCGAGATCGAGCTGCGCGAGGTGGTCGACATGGCGCAGCAGCGCGGCGTGGTGGCCGATAACGAGCGTCGAATGATCCAGTCCGTGTTCGAGCTGGGCGATACACCCGCCCGCGAGGTGATGGTGCCGCGCACCGAGATGGTGTGGATCGAATCCGACAAGACGGCCGGTCAGGCCACCTCGCTGGCGGTGCGCAGCGGGCACTCGCGCATCCCGGTGGTCGGAGAGAACGTCGACGACGTCGTCGGGGTGGTCTTTCTCAAGGACCTTGTGCAGCAGACGTACTACTCGGTGAACGGTGGCCGCGATGTCACCGTGGCGCAGGTGATGAGGCCGGCGGTGTTCGTTCCGGACTCCAAGCCGCTGGATGCGCTGCTGCGCGAGATGCAGCAGCACCGCAAGCACATGGCGTTGCTCGTCGACGAGTACGGGGCTATCGCCGGGTTGGTGACCATCGAGGACGTGCTGGAGGAGATCGTCGGGGAGATCGCCGACGAGTACGATCACGACGAGGTCGCTCCGGTGGAGGACTTGAAACACAAGATATTTCGTGTCTCTGCCAGGTTGCCGATCGAAGACCTGGGGGAGCTGTACGGCATTGAGTTCGACGAGGACCTGGACGTCGAGACCGTCGGCGGACTCCTCGCATTGGAGCTGGGACGCGTTCCGCTGCCAGGGTCCAAGGCCGCCTCGCACGGACTTTTGTTACAGGCTGAGGGTGGCCCGGACACCCGGGGCCGGGTGCGCATCGGCACGATTCTGGTGCAACCGGACCCCGACGGCGCCGCGGTGTCAGATGACGAGAAAGCGGAGGAAAGAGATGAGTGAATTGGACGCCGAAGATAACAAGCTCGTCGTGCTGGCCCGTGGAGCGATGGGGCGTGCCGAGGCGAAGTCGGGAGGGGCCGTGCGCGATGGCGACGGTCGCACCTATGCCGGTGCGCCGGTGTCGCTTTCGACGCTGTCGCTGACCGCGTTGCAGGCGGCCGTGGCGGCGGCGGTCTCCAGTGGAGCGTCGGCCATCGAGGCGGCAGTGCTGGTCGGTGGCTCTCACGAGGATCCGGGTATCGCGGCGGTGCGAGAGCTGTCGCCGTCGGCGACGGTCATCGTGACCGATCGCACCGGTGTGCCTGCGGGGCAGTTGTGAGCGAATCCGATCAGGAGTTCCGTTCTGGCTTCGTCTGTTTCGTCGGGCGGCCGAACACCGGTAAGTCGACGCTGACCAATGCGCTGGTCGGGCAGAAGGTCGCCATCACCTCGAACCGGCCGCAGACCACCCGGCACACGATTCGCGGGATCGTGCACCGCGAGAACTACCAGATCGTCCTCGTAGACACTCCGGGGCTGCATCGGCCGCGCACGCTACTCGGGCAACGGCTCAACGACCTTGTGCGCGATACGTATTCCGAGGTCGACGTGATCGGCTTGTGCATTCCGGCCGATGAGGGTATCGGGCCGGGCGACAAGTGGATCCACGAGCAGATCAAGCTCATCGCGCCGCGCACCACGCTGATCGCGATCGTCACCAAGATCGACAAGGTGAGCAAGGAGCGGGTGGCCGAGCAGCTGCTGTCGGTGTCCGAGCTCGTCGGGCCGGATGTAGACATTGTTCCGGTGTCTGCCGTCTCCGGAGCCCAAGTTGAGGTGTTGACAGAGGTTTTGGCGTCCAAGCTGCAGCCTGGGCCCGCGTTCTACCCCGATGGTGAGCTGACCGATGAGCCCGAAGAGGTGCTCATGGCGGAGCTGATCCGTGAGGCCGCACTCGAAGGTGTGCGTGATGAGCTGCCGCACTCGTTGGCGGTGGTGATCGACGAGGTGAACGAACGCGAGGGTCGGCCCGAGGGCTCGGAGCTGATCGATGTGCACGCGATTCTCTACGTCGAGCGGGACAGCCAGAAGGGCATCGTCATCGGCAAGGGCGGATCGCGGCTACGCGAAGTCGGGACCAACGCGCGCAAGCAGATCGAAAAGCTGCTCGGCACCAAGGTTTTCCTGGATCTGCGGGTCAAGGTAGCCAAGAACTGGCAGCGCGACCCCAAGCAGCTCGGCAAGCTCGGGTTCTAACTCGCCCACCCCCC